>NZ_JAMQTH010000011.1:0-279473 GCF_032883035.1 Mycobacterium appelbergii | reverse complement strand
CGCGGGGGTGGCCGGGCAGTCGGCACGCCCGCACCGGCAGCCCCACTGATCACCGAGGACCCGGGCGGCCATCGCATCGATACGACGTTCATCGCGGCTGCGGGCATCGTGTGGGCACACCGAGTCGGCCATCTCGGCCAGCCGGGCATCCACGCGCAGCCCGTCATGGGCGGAGAGCCGACCTGAGAGGCCCATGGTGCCGGGTTCATCACCGAGGCCTCCGATATCGAGAAACCGGCTGCGGGCGGCTGCGGCGCTTTTGCGTAGCGCCCCGGGATCGTGGGCGAGTACCAGGGCATCGATGTCGCGGATGATCTTGGTTGCCGAGCGGGCGCCCCACCCGCTGATCCGGGCGGCCAGGTCGGTATCGACCCGGGCCATCGGTTCGGGGTCCTGGATCAGCAGGGTGCGCCACACGATGGCCCCGGCCAGGGCGGTATCGATGAGTCCGTCGGCCAGCAACGCCGCGACGTTGGGGAGCCGGTCACGCAGTGCGACCGCGGTGCGGGTCTGGGCCAGGGCGGCCCACTGACTGATGCCCTGGGCCGCGCCCAGTTCGGCACAGACCGCACCGCACGGATCGACCCACCACAATTCCCGGTCTACGGCGGTGGGGGTGTCGGTGCGGCGCAGGAACAACTCGGCCATCACCGCCAGTTTGCGGGCCCCGGCGGCGGCTTCCGCGCGGGCCCAGCCGCGGACCGTATCGACCAGCGTCGCGTCATCCAACGCCTCCAGGTCGGCAATCTCGGCCAACGAATCATCGAACATGCGTTCGACACTACCGCCCACCGCGCCCCGGGCATCAACCAAAAACCCAGCTCAACCACCGCCTGTGGATGAAACCGCTGTAGGTTCCCAGTTTCGATGTCATATCGTCGTTCCCTGACCTGCGCTTCTCCGCAAAATCCCAGCACGTGTCATACAAGTTCAATCCCAATCTCGTGTCATATCGAAACTCTGCCGACGGCTCACGCGGCTCACCCCCGGCGGGTGCTGACGGTGGCCGGCTACTACCAGCGCTTCGGTCGACAATTGCGTCCGTCGCGGGGTTGCCGCAGTTCTGCGGAGATCTGCGCGGCCTCTCTGCTCGGGTGGGAAAACGTTGTCGTCGAGTTGAGCGCGGTGATGGCTGCTGGGGCTGGCCATCGCCGAGGCGCGGTTGGGGGCTGAATCTGCAGTCCGCGCGCGGCCGGCACACCACGCGCGAACCGTATCGGTGTGGACGTCGTGATCACCCCATATACGTCTGCTTGAGCAGAGACTTTCAACTCAGCTACCGAGATGAAGAGCTGGGGCGGCGCCCAGTTCGTCCCGTAATGCAGTCGAGCAGATGCGGTTCGCGGCTGTGCGATGACCATTGCCCGCTCAATCTCATTTACAAGTAAAGGCGGCTGCGTCATTGTCGCAGCAGCGCTTGTGCAACCTCTTGCTCACTGGGGGCTGGTGGACCCACTCGTGCGTCCGGCCTCGTGGCGCCAGCTAGCCACACGGCGATCAACCGGGCACTCGCGCCCGGTGCGTCGTCGACCGTCCGCCGAACCACACCGGCGTTGGCCATCAACAACACGGCGACGTCAGCGGGGCGAAGATCCGCTCGCACGACCCCAGCGGCCACTGCGCGCTCGATCACGGCGCTGATCGCTTCGTAGTGGCGGTCCCGCATCGCATCGACGCGAGGCGACACGGGCTGAAGCGAAACCAGCAGGTCGGCGAGCGCACGGTTGGAGCTCTGCAGTTCGCATGTAGTGGCGATGCAATCGCAGAACCCGGCCAGCGGGTCCTCGGCGGCGGCTGCTCGCTCAGCGCTGTCCAGGTATTGCTCCAGCTGGTCGGCAAACACTTCGGCGACGAGCGCTTCGCGGGTGGCGAAATGGCGGTACAAGGTTGCGTTGCCCACCCCGGCTCGGCGTGCAATCTCGTTGAGCGACACCTCGAGTCCGTGCTCAGCGAACACCGAGGCCGCTGCCGCCAACACCGCTGAGCGGTTCCGCTGCGCATCGGTACGCACCAATGTCTGTTCCTTCCCCGCGATCCGGAATATCCGGGGAACAATCCCCGTTTAATCTTACGTCCCCATAAATGGGGATACTTCCCCACTTAGGAGTGTGCCATGACCCGTATCGACGTCGTCCTCACCAGCACCCGCACCGAGCGCTTCGCTGATCGTCCGGCTGCTTGGGTGACGGACCGATTGCGCCGTGAAGGGGTGGAGGTGGACGAAATCGACATGCGCTACCACGATTTGCCCAGCTTCGATGCCCCCGCCCCCATCTACACCTCGCGCCAGTACCCGAACGAGGCGATCGCTGAGCTCGGTCGACGAATCGACGCCGCCGACGGCTTCGTGGTCCTCACGGCCGAGTACAACCACGGGTACACCGGCGTGTTCAAGAACGCGCTCGACCACTTCTATGTTGAGTGGGATCGTAAACCCGTGGCGTTCGTGGGATGGGGCAACGTGGGCGGAGCGCGGGCGATCGAGCAGTTGCGGACCGTATCGATCGAACTCGGCATGGCACCGATCCGCCCGGCCGTGCACATTTTGCCTGACGTGATGGTGCCGGCGATGAAGGCCGACGCCTACACTCCCGAGTTATTCGCATCGCTGAATCCCGGGCTGGACTCGATGATCGATGAATTGCATTGGTGGGCGGCTGCTCTCGATGTCGCGCGATCGGGTGTCGCGGCATAGTGCTTGTACGCGCCCCCGGCAAAGTCGGGGTACGAGACGCTATCTCCGGCCGGTGCGTAGCTTGCGCACGCCGCTGCGCACGGTCGGATAGTCAGCAGCGATGCTTGACAGCACCGCGATGGTCGTGGTGTAGCTGAGGTCGACGAGCTGCTCGATCGGGAGATCGCAGCCGTGGTTGAGCCAATCGATGACCATCTCGTCGGTGAGTCCCATGCATCCGCGGATGGTGGCGCGCACTGTTGGATCGACCTCGTTGCTGCCGATGTCGAGCAGTTGGAGCAGAAACTCGGCCCCGCTACGGCGTGCCTGTTCGAAGATTGCGTCGATGTCGGGGTCGGCGCCTGCAGGGCGCATCAGCACCAGTGATGTCTGCGCGTGGTCTCGGCGGTACTCGATCTGTCGGTGGATCGCACCCTTGAGTCGCTGCGCTTTGGTGGTCTCGTCGGGTCTGGCCTCATGTAACGCGACGGCTTCGCTGAGCACCTGCTTGAGGACCTCCAGGTACAGGCCTCGCTTGTCCTTGAAGTGGTAGAACAGGAGGCCGTGTGCGACCCCTGCCGCCTCGGCGATGTCGCTGATGAAAATCTCGTCGTAGGGCTTGGCGGCGAAGAGATCTGCGGCGACTGCCACGATCGCGGCGCGACGCCCACCGCGAGGCAACGACACTTGCTTTCGAGGCCTCATGGCCACAGGAACCTTGTCATCATCAATTGAGCACTCTTATCAGATGACAAGGGCGGTGTCGATGTGGAGGTCGGGCTAGGGCGGGATACCCCCGTCTTGGGCGTTCTCTGGGGGCGACGCGTTCCCGAGTGCACGCGTGACTCAAGTGCTCGCTGGCGCATCTGCCCTGTGAACGCGGGATTCGTTGGCGCCGTGCCGTATGCAAGTCGGCCCAGTGGCCGGTGCACCGTCCCCCGGCGCCGCCTCGTGGCGGGACGTCGTTGGCCGGGCAGGGTCGAGGTGTGTTAGCCCATATTGCGCGGCTCGCCATAGGTGGTGACGCTGTCGCCATCGTTGGAGATCAATCGGGCGTAGGGCCGGAGTAGCAAGCCGCCGGCTATCCCGGTGACGGTGCCGTGAGCGTTAGACACGACAACGCTGCCCTTGGCTCCTGACACGTCGACGGAGAACGTCGCCACCTCCTCGACCTGTGGACCGTTGCCCAGATCGACGTTGACCGAGGACTGAGGGATGAGGTTCGTCGAGATCACCGAGCCGAACGGATTGAAACCGTCGCTGACCGGGCTGACATCTGCATCGTCGAGCAGGATGTTCGGTGTGCTGTAGGTGAAGTTGATGCCCACACTCAGTGTCCAGGGAAAGCCGACTTGGTAGCCCAATTCCAGCTTGCCCGCGAAGCTTTCCGCTCCTTTGCCGTCCACCGTGTAGGTGGCTTTGCCGGAGTGAAACCATTCCCGGGTCAGTCTGTTGCGATCGAGTGCGGGGACGTCTTGGAGCAGGGTGTTCCACTGCTGAATCGTCAACATTCGTCCCTGGTGGTCCGGCTGACTCATCTCGTTGTCCAGGCCGGCGTGCGCCGCACCGCCCCCCACGAACAGTGATGCACATGCGGCCAGAAACGAGGCCACGACCCGACTGAAAGTTCTCATAGATTCCTACTTGTGTCAGGGGCGTGCATTGATTGCCCGCCAAGAAATTGTGCCCAGCACCGCTATAACTGGGTCCAGCTTCGTAGTGCTATCTCCGGCACTACGGCATGTCGCGGCGAGGGGCCGGTCGTCAAGCCGCGGATGGCCCGGCGTCCAGCAGCTGAAGGCTAGAAGGGTGGCCCTGTCAGACCGAAAGCGACGACCAAACTCGCAGTCGTCAATGGCTGAGGTAAGCAGCGCCTATAGGGGTTTAAGCCTGACCAGGACGGAGAAGCGTCCGTCCTGCCCCATTTCCGAGGCAGAACATCAGTGACCGACACGCCGCCATCCATCTCGTGCGTGCAGTGCATCGAGCTGGGCGGCTCCGCCGCAACGCTGCGGCATTGAACACAGGGCTCGCACGTCCTTCGGCTATACCAGTCGGATATGACCGCTATTCGAGGATCGATTGGCTGTCGTTGTTTCCGCCGATGGCCGCACGACCCGGACGGCGCCTGGGCGCTGATTTCGACAGCTGATCCAAGGATCGTGAGTCTTATGTCATTGTGCGATGTGGCATTTCGTACCGATGCTGACCTGCGGTGACTTTCTCCACTGCGGCAGCAGGTGATGCTCGTGTTGCTGTTACACCATCGCTCCTTGACATATCCTGTGAAGCCTTGCGCCCGTTCGATATACACCATACAGAGACCTGACTTGGGGTCAAGTCAGGACAAATTTGGAATCGACAAAGCCGGTGCGCGCGGTTAGTGTCTGCATCGACCGACCGAGCGTGTTGACAGCGAAAGTCGGTCCGCACTGCCATTTCTCAGTAGAACGTGGCAGCGCCTGAGAGGTGGGCCTGTGTGCCAACCCCCTAGCTGCACAGGCCTACTTCTCAGTGTTCAGTTTTCTCCCCCACATACCTCAGAACTAACCACGAGGGACGTTGCACACCCGTGAATTCCATGGCACGACGCTCGGTCCACCCAGTCCAGGTCCGAACGTGCGGAGGCCGATGTGTTACGAATCATGCTGCGCTCTGGTCATGTTCACGCTCACGCATCAGCCGGGTCGGCTGATGAACAACCCGCCAAAGCTGGCGTTGTTTGCGGTGACGGTCAGCCACATCTGCCGCTTGCTGTCAGAGGCCCGCGCCGGCGCGGCCGGGGCGTTCACGGGACAATCGCGCACATTGGCCGGTGCTCACCGAGGCGTCTCGCTGCATGCAGATCCGTTGACACGTAGTAGGAACGGACGACTCGCTTGGCCGCAGTTATGCAAGACGGCAATGGGTTCGATCGGTTCTTCTTATATCCGTTCTGACCGACATCTCGGGTGGTTGTAAAGGCATGGAGCTCCGGGACCTGGCCGCCTTGGTGACCGTGGTGGAAGAAGGCGGGATCTCGGCGGCTGCCCGGCGACTCCATGTCAGCCAGCCGGCGTTGTCCCAAACCGTGACCGCTCTCGAACGCGAACTCGGGGTTCAGCTTTTCGTGCGTAGCACATCGGGGGTTCAGCCGACCGAGGCAGGACTGTTATTGGCTCAGGAAGCACGCGTGATTCTGGCGCGGCGCGACCAGGCGGTGCGGGCCTTGTCAGAGTTCAGCACCAGCTCCGCCGGCGTCATTCGCATCGGCGTTCCGCGGGAGATCAATTTCGAGTTTCTGACCGCGAGCCTGACTGCCTTCTCGGTAAATCATCCCGAGACACAACTTGTTCCACGACGGCTGTCATCCGCCGCGCAGATCGAAGCGCTGCGAGACGGACGGTTGGACGTGGGCCTCGTGCGAGAACTGCCCAAGCGGGCGGATGTCGACGCCGTTCTGGTCGCTAAAGACAATCTCGGCGCCCTTTTGGCTGCCGATATCGCCGCGGAGCGCGCAGGCCCCGACGGGGTGCGCTTGGAGCATCTTCGCGGTTTGAAATGGGTGGCGTTCCCCCGTAGTGACAGTCCCGCATGGTTTGACGAACTCACAGCCACACTTCGCAGCCACGGCATCGACATTGGACTGCCGGCGCACGACGAACTCGAGCTCATTGCCGCTATCAAGTTCGCTGCCGTGGCTGCCAATCGGGCGTTCGCGCTCGCTCCGGCCCACCTTGCTGCCTGGATCCCCCAGTCGGTGGTGTTTTCTCCGTTGCTAGGCAACCCGGTGGTGCGCCGGACATGGGTGATCTGGCATGGTCAAACCCGCAGGCGCGACATCGGACAGCTCATCGCCGCCTTCGAGGCATCTCGTCACCCCTCGGCGTCGGAATGACCGGCACGCCGTTTGCCGTGGAGTCCCTACAGCCTCAGCGACACAACCGCATCGACTCCCCGGGCGACCTGAGAGGACACGGCGGTGAACTCGACCCCCAGGTGGACACTCGGCATCCAGTGTTGGCATCGGGGCGATATGGTCCCGCCATCGCAGTTCGGTGTCGGATTGGTCCGGCGCCGCCCGCTTGCGCACCGATCTCGCAACCCGGTCGGTCTCGCCGCGTGCAGGCCCGCTGGTCACACGGGGCCGTCGGCCAACATCTAAGGTGGGCGCTGCGCACAGGCAATGCCGTGATTGATGGTCGCGGCCCGGTCTGTGCCCCTCAGGCGAAGCCGCCAGGCGCGCTCCTGCTGCGGCCTAGTGACCGCTTGAGGGAGGCGTCCGCCGCGGTCCCCGGTGCTGTGGTGTCAATCGTCGCTTGGTTCAGCCTGAGCATGCGATCGTGATCGGGATGCCGATCGTGTTGTCGGCGTCGGCAGGCTCATCAAAAGTCGCGATGAGTCGTGCGAGGTCACGACGCCGCGAGTTCGCCGGCCACACCGCCCACGTGTGGCGAACGATCGGGCGGCCAACGAGAGGTCTCCACACCAGGGAATCGACCGCGTGATTCGACGACTGCCGCGGTGTGAGCGCGAAGGCGTTGCCGAAGCTCAGTGCGCTGAAAATCTCTGATGGAACCGGACTTTGAACGCGGTCGGCCGAGGACACATCGACCCCGTGCGTGCGCAGGATCGCGGCCAATTCGTCGAACCATGCAGGGCTGTCGGTACGAGGGAACGTCACCCAATTCAGCCCGGACAGGGCACCCAGCGATACGCCGTTGCCTTGGGTGAATCGCGCTGCGACCGTGTCGGAGACGAGCACACCGAGCTCTTCGCGTGCCACCAGCATGCTTTCCAGATCGTTGCCCGATGGCCGTTGAACCATCAAGCTCGCCTGAAGCCCTCCGTTCCGGAGAGCGGTGAGCTGCTCGGCCATGGGCAGGTGGCGAGGCCGCAGCGCGATCTCCGGATAATCCGCAGTGAAGGCGGCAAGCCCGCGCAACACTTCGGCGGCGAGTTCGTACGGCACGCCGAGACCGATGACGCCCTCCTGCTCTCCGCGGAACCGAGCCATCGCCGGTAGCAGGCGACCATAGCTCCCCAGAATGGCCCGCGCCTCGTCGACCAGCGCCCGGCCCGCCTCAGTGCATGTGACACCGGTTGTGCTGCGGGTGAACAGCTTCAAACCGAGCCGGCGTTCGAGGGAGATGATCGTCTGAGACAGGGCGGGCTGACTCATGCACAGCCGGCGTGCTGCGGCTGAGAACCCGCCTTCTTCAGCAACGACGAGGAACACTTCGAGCTTGATCGGGGTGAAGAAAAAGCTGTGTCTGGCCCCTTGCCATTTCACTTGGTCAGCGGTGGTCATCGCAGTCTCCTTCACAGCCTCACGCACTCTTTGGCCCGCGACGCTCACCGAGCTCCCGGCCGCCATTGCACTGTCTCTACGTTCACACCCCACAAGCCCGCCGCACCATCGCCCATCGAGGGATTTTCGAGCCCGCGGCGGTGGTATGTCGAAGCCTCGTGGCCGATCACGTCGGGCCGTCGGTATGCTGAGGCGCCGTACCCTCGCAGTGCACCGCGCGCAAAGATGATGTGTGTTGCACGATCTCTGATTGCGTGTAAGTTCTCGCAGCAGTCCCTTCCCGCGGGCGGCGTAGACTCTGGCTGTGAAACCTTCTGACAGCCGGTTTCATGGTCAAGGCGGGCCTTTGCAGCCCCCAGGTCTGCGGGGCAGGGCTGCCGAAATCGCGCTTGTCAGTCCGCTCGTCGACGGCCTCGACCGCGGGCATGGCGGTGTGGTGGTGATTGAAGGGCCCCCAGGTATCGGCAAGAGCCGCCTGCTCGAAGAAATCGGCGCTCTCGCCCGCACAGCCGGGGTTCGCACCCTTCTCGGTCAGGCCTTCGAGTATCAGCGCACAGTGCCATTCTTTGCCCTGATGATGGCGACAGTGCAAGCACGCCCGCCGATCGTCGATGCGGAATCCCTTCGCAGCCTGGGAACTTCGACCGATGTCCGATACTGGGTGCTGCACGAACTGCACGCGGCGATCGAGGCGGCGTCGAAGGACCAACCGCTGGTGATTCTCCTGGAAGACGTTCACTGGGCCGACAACGCCACATTGTTGGCGCTTCGAACGATGACTGCACGGATCAGGTCACGGGTGCTGTGGGTCATCAGCGCACGCACCGGTGTGGGCGGCAGGGCTGTCGGTGAGACGCTCGCAGCGTTTGAGCGCGACGGCGCGGTCGTTGTGCGGTTGGATGCGGTCACTGCGGGCGCGATCGCCGACATCACCGAAGACGCGATACAGGCACGTGCCGCGCCGGCGCTTCTCGATCTTGCCGCGAAGACCCATGGCAACCCGTTTTTGTTGATGGAGCTGTTGCGCGGCCTGCACGACGAGCGTCGATTGAAACGGTCGGCCGGCCAAGTCACCGTCACAGGCGATGCCCTGCCGCGGCGGCTCACCATCGGTATGCAGCAACGCCTCGACGAGCTCTCTGACGCCGCGAGCGAGGTCATTCGGATCGCGTCGGTTCTGCCGGATAGATTCTCGGCAACGACGCTGGCCGCGGTAATCGGTCGCCCGCCAACGGCCCTGGCATCCGCAATCGACCAGGCCGTGCGTTCTGACCTGCTGGTTGAGGATGAGGACCGACTGCGATTTCGGCATCACCTGCTTCGCGAGGCCACGCGGCAGTCCATGCCGCAATCGTTGCGCCGAGCCATGGAGCGCCAAGCGGTCACCGCGATGCTCGACGCGGGAGCCGCTCCGCAGGAGGTGGCGACACAATTGGCGCGAAGCGCAGAAGTCGGCGACCGTACCGCCGTCGCTGCCCTGCGCCAGGCGGTGAGCGCTGTGGCCGATGCCGACCCCAGCACCGCGGCCGATCTGAGCATGCAGATTCTGGACCTTCTCGGCTCCCACGACCCTGAGCGTGGAACGCTGGTCGCCGAAACGGTGGTGCTGCTCAACCGCGCGGCACGCTATGACCAAGCCCGCACGCTCGCGGCGTACACGCTCTCAGCCGCGCTTCCCGCCGACGAGGAGGCAGCGATTCGTCTTCGGCTGGTGGCGATCACCCGAGATACGACCCAGCAACGAATCAACGACAACCGTCGCGTGCTCGCGCTCACCGACATCAGCGAGGTGATGAAGGCCCGCAACCTGTCCTGGCTCGCCTATAACGAGGCCATCCACGGACAAGACCCGCAGGACACCAGCGCACTGGAGGAGGCCACGACCGCGGCGATGGCCGTCGATGACCCCGAAAGCACCATCTTGTGCGAAACCACTCGCTCGGTGCTCGAATGCGCCGCCGGCTATCCCGGTGCCGCGATACACCGAATGGAGCAGCTCCAGCAGATCACACGCCGCGCCGAGGGCACTCCCGCAGACGACATCGCCGCCTACCACGTTGCCAACCTGCTGGCGTTCGCCGGGCGTAGCCAAGAGTCCCTTGCCGTCACCGACTTCGCGATACAAAGCCTCGCCGAAGAGCGCAATGACATGCTGCTGCAGATCGCCACCACCCAAGCCGCGCTTTCCCGCATGGCCGCCGGAGAAATCACCCAGGCACGAACAGCCATCGACATGGCGCCGCCCCCGGACCGACCGGCAACGACAGTGCTCGCAATCGCCCGCACGGTCATCGTCGCCGACATCGCAGGGCGTGTCGGTGATCAGAAACTTCTGCAGGAAGCACTGATTCGCGCCCGGGCGGCGACCGAGAGCAGTTCTCCGGCCACGCGACGCGATGCCGCGGCCATCTTGGCGCTCGCCGCGTGGAACCGCGGTGACCTTCATGACGCGATGCGGTGGCTCGCCGGTGACATTCCGCTGCTGACGGCACCGGTCCTCTCCTACTTCCACGATCATTTGATTCTGTCGGCGCGCGTGGCCTCGGCGGCCGGTGATGCCGGGCTGCGTGCGCGCGTGCTCACTGCCCTGGACACGCTCGGCCGCGAGCAACCCCGGCTGCCGCTGGTCGCCGCGGTGTGCCAGTACGCGCAGGCGATCTTGGACCGCGACCCGGATACCGTCCTGGCGGCCGGCGAGCAGATCAACGCTCACGGCCGGCCCCTGCTGTACGCGTGCGCGGCGCAGGACGCCGCCCGTGAGCTCAAACATGTTGGCCGCACGCCCGAAGCCGTCGAGGCACTCAAAACTGCGTTTGACACCCTCGCCGAGCGCGGCGCCGTCGCCGACGCACGCCTGGTCGGCCGCGAACTGCGCGGGCTGGGCGTCACGCGGCGGCTACCGGTCCGCCGGCACCCACGCACCGGCTGGGACAGTCTGACCGACACCGAAATCAAAGTCGCACACCTCATCACCCAAGACGGAGCCACAAGTCGAAGTGTTGCCGACACACTGCACCTGTCACCGCACACCGTCAAAACCCATGTCCGCAACATCTTCGCGAAGCTGCGCATACGGTCGCGGGCCGAACTCGCCCACACCATGCGCGGAAGAGCCGGCTAACCGCCACTCGACACGCGATGCCCCGCTCGTGCTAGACCGTCGAGAGCGTAACACCTGACAACCCCAGAGCCCCCGAGCGCATGCGAATACCGGTGCGCGTACTGCGTTGCCGTGCAGTGCTTTACGCGTTCAGAAGTTATGGCCGGGATTGGATCTTTCAATAACTCGGGCGGATTGTTCGCCGTTAGCATCGACCGGAGTTGAACACGAGAGGACCCGGTCTGTGAGCGAATTGCCAACTGAGAACCCTTCGAAGCCGACAGTGATGCTTGTCCACGGATCGTGGTTTGGCTCCTGGTGTTGGGACGCAGTCCGGATACAACTCATCGCCAGCGGGTGGGAGGTTCGCACCGTTGACCTGCCGAGCGTCGCGTACCGCGCCAAACCTCGATTCGATCTTTTCGACGACGCCGCGCACCTGCGCGCCAAACTTCAGCAGATCGACGGACCTGTGGTCGTCGTCGGACACTCCTATGGCGGCGCGGTCGTCAGCCAAGCCGCCGCCGGAATACCCAACGTGGCTCACCTGGTCTATGTGTGCGCATTCCAACTCGATGTCGGCGAATCCATCCTCGGCGTCGTCGGTGCCGCGCCGAACTGGTGGATCATCGACGATGAGACTGTCACCGCCAAAGACCCCCTCAAACTGTTCTTTCACGATGTCGCACACGAGTTGGCCGAGCAGGCGATCGCCCGCCTCAAACCGTTCACCTTGAAGGCGACCAGTCAAGGACTTACCGCCGCGGCCTGGCACACGGTGCCGTCGACATACATCGTCACCGAGCGTGACCGGGCCATCCCTCACGGCCAAAACTATTTCGCCCGCCGCGCAACCCACCGTCGCCACCTACCCTCGGGCCACCTCCCCCAGCTGTCGATGCCGTTGTTGCTCACCGAATTGATCCTGGAGGCCGCCAACCGCGTTCCCACCAGCCCGGCCGCACCTGTCGATGAGGGCCCCGCAACAACTCCTTTCTCGGTTCAACTCGCCCAAGACGACGAGTCAGGCGTCAACGACCGCCGACTGCACGCCTGGCGGGGCTTATCCGCGCCGATCCTGGAATGACCGCTCGAAGCATCTGAGCATCCACCCCGCCGGCCCGTCATCTCAACGGCGTCTGGCCCACGATGCGTACGCGCTTGCGCACACGGCCGTAGTGCACTCGGCGCGTCACGCCGACGGCCCCAGGTCGACGATGCCCAAACCTGCAACCACGCATCGTCTTTTCCCGCGGGACAGCGCGGTGTCGACTATGACCTCCACGTCGACACCGCGCCTGCGCGATGGCGCACCGTGCCGCAACGGGGGATGGGGCCCGCGGCGCCCGCACTCGCCTATCCCCTACTCATGCGCCACCACCGCGGGTTGCGCACCCCGGCAGGACGCACCCTCGCTGTGCACAGCACAACTGAAAGGTCAAAGAACGTCATGGATTTCAGAGTGGACCCGGCGCGCCTAGCGTGGTGGGACAACCGACGGTATCAGCCATTCGTGAATGCTCGCCGACTTGTCCGGGCCGACACCGCCGGCCGCATCGCGGCAATCAGTGCGGCGCCGGAGTACGCGCTGCGGCCTGCTGCGGTGCCGAATGCGCTCGGCTGGCATTGCGCAGAAGTTCGGACCGACAACGACGCACCGGTAGGTCACCCACGGTGACCTCTTCACGAGCACTTTCGATCGTCGGCAGCGAACCCCACCTCGCGGTCGCTCAGGCACGCGCGGCGTGTCTGGACGTGGTCACCCGATTCTTTCGCCTCGTCGACAGCGGCCAGGCCGCCCAGGCGTTGAAGCTTTTCACGCCAGACGGACTGCTGATTGCCGGCGGGAAGACTTTTCGCGGCGCCACACTGGCGGAGGTCGTCGATGGCCGCGGACCCGACGGCGTGCAGCGTAGGCATTTTCCCGTCGAGACATCATTTCGGCTGGTGTCGGCTGACATCGCCGAGGTGGAGACATTGCTTCAAGTGCTCGAACTGGGCCCGCAGCGGTCCGGCGTACCGGTGGCCCACACCCTGGTGCATGACATCTTCGTACGAGATGAGAGCAGCAGTTGGCGCATCTACCGGCGGGTTGTGAGGATCCTGGCCGCAGAGTAGCCAGATTCGCGATCATCGAGTTGTAGGAGCATCTGCACGCCGAACCATCGGGGTCGGCGGCGGTGCGGTGTCTTGATCTTCCTGCGCACCACAGGAGGGGCCCCGATATCGGGGCCCCTCGTGTGTGATCGGTGGGTCTGCTCAGCGACTCTGGTGGACTTCGGTGCTGACGTGGGGGACGTGCACGCGCGGTTGGATCGGGAAGATCCAGATCCAGTTGCGGTGGTGGTCGGCGGCAATGGTGACCGACGAGACACTCGCGGGGGTTTGGTCGGAAGTAGCGGCCGCAGCGGGAGCGGCCAGCCCCACCACCGCGCCGACGACGCCACTGGCAATCATGGTGGCTGCTCCGAATTTCTTCATGAGAATCACTTCCTTGGGTGCACTTTGGTGGGATGCTCCGGCCAGTGGTGAAACTGTTTGCGCCGGTCTGTCAGCTGGAACCACACTGTGCGGGCGATAATTTCAGCTGGCGGCAATTGATCGTCGAATGGCAGAAGCCGGCCGTATGTTCGCGGCGTCGAACCGGTCGGCACGCCGTGATATCACCTCATACGACTCATCCAGTGCGCCGTTCCCACTGGTCTCCTATCAGTCAGCGGCACACTGCAATCGCACTGTTGCGCGCGGGTTGTCGCACCCGAAAGTGGATGCGGTGGGCGCGGCCCAACCTGCCGATGGCGCGCAGCGGTGACGGCGGTAATTCGCTGTCAGCGGTTGTGCTGTCGCTGGGTGTGGCGCGCGACGCGGGCACGGTTGCCGCACAGCGCCGAACACCATTCGCGGCGGTGCTCTTTGATGAAGAAGTGGGCACATGCGGGCGCCTCGCAAGCGCGCAGCATCTCCCAGCGAGGACTGGTGGCCAGTTCGATGGCTTGCCTGGCGATCATGGTGATCACCGCCTCGGCGAACGCGTCCCCCGACCAGGCGTCCTGCCGGGCGAGCCCCCGGCGACGTTGAAACCGCAGTTCAGGCCATACGGTTTCGGCCGCCGAAGCCGCATTGATCAGCGACACCGCGTTGGCCACGTCGGGCACCGGAGACGCCACCAAATCCCGACTGTCCCCGGTGGCCTCTGCGGCCAGACGCCGGAACGCATCACGGACCTCGATCAGACGTCCGACCGCCTCGGGACGCAACCCGCCGGTCGAACCTGGCGCGGGACGTACATCCAGCCGCTTACCGACCGCGCGTATCCATGCCTGGACATAATCCTTATCGGCAAGCGCATCGTGCACACCGTGCCGATCGATCCAAAGTGTGTTGGCGAGTGCGAGCGGGGCGGGTTCGTCCAAGCGCGGCGCCGGCGCGGCCACTGTCATGAGACCTTCGCCTCATCGACTCGTAGCGTGTCACCCATACATCGATACTAATGGTTACACCCCGTACACGCCATTAGCAGGTTGCACCAGTGGACGCTGGCATCCCCGTCGCCCATGGTGCGGCGTGCGGCCCGGGGCGTACGCGCACCGCAGCGCTGCACAGTCTTTCCCAGGGTCGAACGTCCGACCGGCGTCCGCGCCGATCACCGCGGAACGGCAGCAGATCCACCCTTTGTCCCGCAGTCGACAGTTCACCCCGCCTTCTGGGTTGGGCAGCCCATCAGGTTGCAAAACGGTGACAACATGACGGCCTCCTTGCGGACTATTTTACTAATGGTTACTGTTCTAATATCCATTAGCATGGCGTTGAAAGCTCGTCAGCGCACCAACTCCTGTTAGGACACACCATGACAATGTCCGCCTCCAAAGTCATCGAACGCGCACTGCCACTGTCGGCATCAGACAAGATCGGGGCGATCCTGGGCCGCTACGGCCTGGTCATCGTCATCGGATGGATCGGAGCCTTGAAGTTCGCAGACTTCGAAGCCCACCAGATCCAGCCGCTGGTGGCCAACAGCCCTTTCATGGGGTGGCTGTACAACTTCCTGCCGGTGTACACATTCTCCGCACTACTCGGGGTGTTCGAAGTGACCGCGGCGGTGCTGCTGGCCATCAAACCGATCGCACCGCGACTGTCCATCCTCGGCAGCCTCATGGCCATCGTGCTGTTCGTCTTCACCGTCAGCTTCCTGTTCAGCACCCCCGGGGTCAGCGAACCCGCCGGCGGAGGCTTCCCCGCCATCTCCCTGACCGCCGAGTTCCTGCTCAAAGACATTCCGCTGCTGGGCCTGTCGTTCTGGACACTGTCTGACGCCCTACGCGCCAGCCAACAACGTCGTGGCTAGGCAGCATTTCAGCTGCAGACCAAGACCGGCCGACGTCTTCCCCGCTCACGTCGGTCACCATCAGCCTCGACACCGAGACTGAACACCTTGGTCAGCCACCGGGACACGGCGGGGCCGACTACCCCGGCCCCGCCAAGTTCCCACCCCAGCGCACCGCCGACCGTCGGCCGTGCAACAACCCCGAAAGATAGGACAAGGCAATGAAACTTCGATATCTCGCCCTTGCCGGTGCCCTCACCGCGACAGCGATCGGCTTCGCACCCCTTGCCGCTGCAGAGATCGTCGTGCAGCAGAATCCCGGCAACGCACAGATCGTCGCCACCCCCGGCGCCACCGCGCGCCACGCCGGCCAACTCCAACTCCCCTTCGGCGGCGCGACGAACGCCTTGATATTCCACAACTGACAACCAACCTTGTGCGGCACGCGGCCCGACGTGACCCGTCGGCCGCCTGCCGCACAAGGCCTTTACTCAAGCTGTACTCGGCCCCGGCTCACGAACCCGCCGATACCTTCTCACAGGTTCCCAGTTCCCGTGGCACACAACAGTTACCCTCAGCGGCCGCCCCGTCGATTCAATCCATTGATGGCACCCATAAGAACTTCCACACACCGCGGCTCTGTCCCGCATGCATACTGACAGCATCGGTGTCACTGATGCTGCGACACCGCCGAGAGATCAGACCGCGTCCCTGAACACACAGTCGCCGAAGCGGCCGCTATCCGCTGCTGGCACGGCCAGGGCACGTTTTCTCCCTGACGCACAGCGGCTTACCAACGATCGGAACAGAATTCAATGGCAACAACGTTGACCGGGTGTACCGCACTCGTCACAGGATCCACCTCGGGAATCGGTCGAGCTGTCGCACGACAGTTGGCCGTCCTGGGCGCCGATATCGTTGTTCACGGTCGCAACACCGATCGCGGTGCCAAAGTGATTCGCGATATCGAATCACTGGGCGCAGCAGCACGATTCATCGCTGCCGGTCTGACCCAGCCCGATGACGTCCGTCGACTTGCTCAACAAGCTGGCCCCATCGACATCCTCATCAACAACGCCGGCGTGTACGGGTTCGCCGCCACCGCGGCCACCGACGACGTGTTCTTCGATCACCACGTCGACATCAACCTGCGAGCCCCCTACATCCTCGTCCAGCAGCTCGTACCGGACATGGCCGCACGCGGCTGCGGTGCGGTGGTCAACCTCAGTACCGTCGCCGCCTCCACCCCCGCCCGCACCGCCGGGGTGTACGGAGCCACCAAGGCCGGACTCGAGCTGCTCACCAAGGTGTGGGCCGATGAGTTCGGCCCATCGGGGGTCCGAGTCAACGCAGTTGCCGCCGGGCCGACTGTCACCCCTGGGACAGGAACGATGCCCGGCCTCGTCGATGCCCTCGCCGAAACCACCGCCCTGGGCCGAGCCGCAGACGCCGAGGAGATTGCCGCGGCCGTGGCATTCCTGGCCTCACCAGCCGCCAGCTACATCAACGGAGCAGTACTGCACGCCACCGGCGGCGCGGTTGCCATCGCCCCGTAACGGTCAACCTGACCGCTAAACACGAAGGGAACAACGACAATGAGCCACACCTATGACGTCATCGTGCTCGGCGCCGGCCCGGTCGGCCAGAACGTCGCCGCCCGCTGCCGCGCCGCAGACCTCACCGTCGCCGTCATCGAACGTGAACTCGTCGGCGGGGAATGCTCGTATTGGGGCTGCATCCCGAGCAAATCATTGCTGCGCCCGGTGCTCGCCATCTCCGACGTCAACCACATCGACGGCGCCCGCGAAGCCCTCGGCGGTCCCATCGCCGCAGCCGGGGTGTTCGGCCGGCGCGACCGCTACGTCACCAACTGGGACGACAGCAGCCAAGCCGCGTTCATCGACGAACTCGGCGCCGATCTGTACCGCGGTCACGCCCGCCTCGACGGCCCCCGCCGCGTCGCGGTCACCACCACCGACGACACCCTCGTCATGCTCACCGCCCGCCACGCGGTCGCCATCTGCACCGGCAGCACAGCCACAGTGCCCGACATCCCCGGAGCGGCCGAGGCGAAGCCCTGGACCAACCGCAAGGCCACCGACCACAGCGCCGTACCCCCACGACTCGTCGTGGTCGGCGCCGGCGGAGTCGGCGTGGAGATGGCCACCGCATGGCAGGGCCTCGGCGCTCAAGTGACGCTGCTCGCCCGCACCCCTGCCCTGCTGCCCCGCATGGAACCGTTCGTCGGCGAGCACGTCAGCCGCGGACTGACCGAGGCCGGCGTCGAAGTGCGCACCGGCGTATCGGTGACCGAACTGCACCGCCCCGGCGGCACCGGACCAGTCACCATCGAACTCGACAACGGCGAGAAACTCGAAGCCGACGAGATCCTGTTCGCGATCGGACGCACACCCAACACCGCCGACATCGGCCTGGACACCCTCGGCCTCACACCCGGCGCCTGGCTCGACGTCGACGACACCTGCCTCGTGCGCGGCGTCGACGACACCTGGCTCTACGCCATGGGTGATGCAAACCACCGTGCCCTGCTCACCCACCAAGGCAAGTACCAAGCACGCATGACCGCCAACGCCATCACCGCCCGCGCCCACGGACAACCGCTCGACACCGCACCATGGAGCGCCCATGTCGCCACCGCAGACACCCACGCGGTGCCCCAGGTCTTCTTCACCGACCCCGAGGCCGGATCCGTCGGACTGACCGCCCAACAAGCCCAGCACCAAGGCCACCGCATCAACATCGTCGACGTCGACATGGGCCAAACCGTCCCCGGCGCAAACTTTTACGCCGACGGCTACACCGGACACGCCCGAATGATCGTCGACCTCGACCACGACCACCTACTCGGAGTCACCCTCGTCGGACCCGGAGTCGCCGAACTTCTCCACTCGGCTACCATCGCCGTCGCTGCGCAAGTACCCATCAACCGGCTATGGCACGCCGTACCGTGCTTCCCCACAATCAGCGAAGTCTGGCTACGGCTACTGGAAGCCCACCGCGACACCACAAAAATTCACGCCCCCACCGAGAACACCTTGACCGCAGCCCACTGACAGGGCCGGCCCACGATCCGAGGAGTGGTCATGCCCGACCGCACCACACGTCGCATCACAACCTTCGCCGCGACCCTGACCATCGCCGCCATCTTCGCCGCCGGATGCCAAAGCAGCGGCCAACAACCGCAACCCACCACCACACCACCAACGCCCACCACCACTACGACACCGCCGCCGCCGCCGACCACCACAGCACCACCCACCTCCCCGACCGAGAAAAGCATCGACCCCACCGGCGGAAACCTGTTCACCCCGCAAGTCATCGCACCAGCAGCTCCGACCGAACCCCCAGGCGTGCACCGCAACCACAAGCACTAGCACTAGCACTAGCAGCCAAACGCGCGGCGCAGACAGGAGTTCGATCATGCACCGCCACCGCACCAATCGACACACACTTGCCGTAGTCGCAAGTGCCGCGCTCATCGCCCTGACCGCCGCCTGCAGCAACGCCAACAACCCGATACCACCGCCCACCTCAACACCCACACCGACGTCGACCACCACACCACCCAGCCCGCCACCCCCAGTGCCCGGACCACCCCCGGCGCCCACCGTCAAAGACGTCAACCCCACCGGAGGCAACCTGTTCACCCCACACATACACGCACCCGCAGCACCCACTGTCCGGCCCGGCCAACATCCTGGGCTTCATGGCATTCCGTAAACCGCGCCTTCCGCCACTCCTGGTCGAACTGCTCAACCCCCACCACCGCACGATCACCACAGCGGTAACCGCGATCGCCGTGCAGATCGGGATGGGACTGGCCGCACCATGGCCGCTGATGGTCGTACTCGACAACATCGTGGGGAATGACCCAATCCCCCCGTGGATCTCGCACACACTCGTACTACTCGGCGTCAACGGACGAACGCAGATGACCGCAGTCATCGGCGCTTCCTGCATCGCCCTCGCGGCCGTTGCAGCAGTGGCCATGTACTGCGCAAACACACGCGCCGAACGGGTCGGCCAAGCGATCGGCAACAGCCTGCGCACCCGGCTCTACCACCATCTGCAAGAGCTCTCCCTGGCCTACTACGACACCAACCGTGCCGGGGCCATCCTCAACACCTTGACCGGCGACGTTCAGACCATACAAAACTTCGCATCAACCTCAACGACGACCATCGCCACCGATGCACTGTCCTTGATCGGAATGCTCGCCGTGATGTTCTTTCTGCGTTGGGATTTCGCGCTTATCGCGCTCACCGCAACCTCATTGCTGGCACTGTTCGCGCTACGTGTCGACAAAGAAGCCAGGGCCCTCGTCCATGACGTCCGCCGCCGGCAATCAGACCTGATGGCCACCATGCAGGAAGGCCTACAGTCGATCGAAATGATCAAGGCGTTCGAAGGCGAACACCGTCAAGAACAGCAGGTTCAGACGGTCACCGCTGCGACCGCGACCGCGTGGTTGCACGGACGCCGCATGTCCGCACTGCAACCACCCGTCATCACCTTCCTCATCGCTGTGTGCACAGGAACTGTTCTGTGGCGCGGAACCCTGCTCGTCCTCTCAGGTGCGATGACAATCGGTTCACTGTCAATCTTTCTCGCCTACCTGACCCGGTTCTTCCAGCCAGTCCGCAACCTCGCCCAGATGACGACCACCATCGCCACCGTAACCGTCAGCTTCCACCGAGTGACAGCAGTCTGCGACGCCGACAAAGTGATCCCAGAACGGCCAGTCCCCAAGGAACCCCCACCGTTTCGCGGCGAGATCACCTTCCACAAAGTGTCATTCTCCTACCAACCCGGCATGCCGATCCTGCGCGACATCACCTTCAACATCCGACCGGGCGAGATGGTTGGCATCGTCGGCCCCACCGGCAGCGGCAAAACCACCGTAGCCAGCCTCATCCCGCGATTTCGCGACCCCGACGGAGGCCACATTGCCATCGACGGGGTCAACATCTGTGAGTACACGCTGCACGGACTGCGCAGCCAAATCGGCTTCGTCCTGCAAGACACCGTGCTCCTCCACGCGACCATCGCATCAAACATCACCCTCGGCCGCCCCGACGCGACCAACGCCGACATCGTGCGAGCCGCCAAGCTCGCCAACGCCGACGAATTCATCCAAAAGCTACCCAACGGCTACGACAGCGTCGTGGGAGACCGAGGAACCACTCTGTCAGGGGGACAACGTCAATGCATCGGGATCGCGCGCGCCCTGATCCGCAACAACCCGATCCTCATCCTCGACGAACCCACCGCCGCGCTCGACGCCCACACCGAATCCATCGTCGCACAATCCCTCAACCGACTAGTTGAAGGCCGCACAGTAATCACCATCGCCCACCAACTCAGCACACTCCGCCAGGCCGACCGAATCTTAGTCATCGACGACGGCGTCGTCGTCGAAAACGGCAGCCACCACGACCTACTCACACGCAACGGCCTCTACGCCGAACTACACCGGCTTCAACTCGGTCATCAAGGGCTGCCTGGATCCCGAAACGCCCTTTGACCTACAGGCCTCCAGGGCGGGTGGCTCGCGGCTTCACAGCCCACCACTCGCATGGATCGCAGGACAAAGAACGCTGCTGACCGTCACCGCAAGCCATCATTTCACCGACACTGCCCAAACTGACTAGTCAGAGCCTCCTCCGAACCTGGGTCTATCGGTCCTATCATTTGAGAACAAGCACGGCAAGAAACCCGATGACATCCCAGCTTCGTGTCATACGTGCCAAAAACAGGTGTCATATTGTGGCCGCCACACAGCGTTGAATCAAACCGAGCCTACGAGAAGGATGTGCCGATATAAATTCTAACCGTAGCCTCCGATGCAAGCCGTCCGCCCTCGGTCGCCGCGAACCGAGAACCCTATGAGGAAACAGTCTCGACCGACAGCCCACGCAACTCGGGCGCATCGGCTATGAACGCGAAATCGGCCCTTTGGGAATTTTCCGGATTCCCAGAGGCGCAAATCCGCCCGGCAAGACAGTTTCCCCATCGTTAGGCATGGACAGGTCAAGCTCACATTCGCAATGCTGTTCATCGAGATCGACCTGGATTTCGAAGGTCCGTATGTCTGTCTCCTCGACAGCTCGGATTAGAATCCGTCTTTGGAGGAGCGCCTTCTTTGAAGCTTCAGTCCAGCTGAATAGCGCTTCTGCTGGCGATACGGAGTTGAAGGGCGTGAAAAATTCTTGATCTTGGCGCCATTCGCCGGTTTCTGCAATGTAACACTTATTGAAAAATGCATAATAGTCGTCGATCGTCTTAGCCGCCGAAATCCCCTGCTCAACCACTCTTTCGAAACTCCCGAAGCCGACCGCCCACGATAAACGGTCTAATTCTTCTGGGCCATACCACTTCAAATTGATTTCCAATCGTTTCGGCGCGATCTGTGCGCTCAGGTAATCCCACGATGCAACCACGTTGACCCATAATCGACCATCAGCCCGCTCTGCCAGCCAGTTCTGCCACGACATGGACGCCGATTCTGATCAGGTACACCCCTCCGACGTCGCAACATGTCGCCATCTCGGACAACGCATCGCACTGGTCACACGGCAACTCAAGATCGGCCGCAGCGTCAGTCCAGCGGCTTCAGGTCCTGCAGCATCGTCGGCACCAACTCGCTGACCGTCGGGTGGATGTGCATGGTGCGCGATATCGCGGTGTAGGGCTTCTTCGCGGTCATGATGTCGAGGATGGCGTGCACCACCTCATCCCCGCCGACACCGAGGATGGCGGCGCCCAGGATCTCCTCGGTCTCGGCGTCGACCACGACCTTCATGAAGCCCTGCGTCTCGCCCTTCTCCACAGCACGCCCGACACGGGTCATCGGTCTCTTGCCTACCAACGCGTTTCGGCCGGACGCCCGTACCTGGTCGATAGTCATTCCGGCTCGCCCCAGCGGTGGGTCGATGTAGAGCGCGTAGGTGGTAACGCGGTCGCTAACCCGCCGCGGGTCGTCGTCGAGCAGGTTGGCGGCCACGATTTCGAAGTCGTTGTAGGAGGTGTGGGTGAAGGCCCCCTTGCCGTTGCAGTCCCCCATCGCCCAGATGTGCCCGACGTTGGTGCGCAACTCGTCGTCGACGACGATGTAGCCGCGACCGTCGGTAAGCACACCGGCATTCTCCAAGCCGAGATCGTCGGTGTTGGGAACCCGCCCGACGGCCAGCAACAGGTGGCTCCCCGCGATGGGCTCGGCACCGTCGTGCGGAACCACTTCGAATCCATTGTCCCGCTTGGCGAACCGGATTCCGGTCGCATCCAGCACCACAGTGATGCCCTCGGCTTCCAGAATGTCCTTGATGGCGGCCGAGACGTCTTCGTCCTCGCGCGCGGTGAGCCGCGGACCCTTCTCGATCACGGTGACGTGCGCGCCGAACCGCCGGTACATCTGGGCGAATTCCAGGGCGATGTAACTGCCACCGACGATGACGAGATGCTCGGGCACCGAATCGAGTTCCAGGATGCCTACATTGGTCAGATAATCGATGCCGTCAAGGCCCGGAAGATCGGGAGCCACCGCCCGGCCGCCGACGTTCAGGAAGATCCGGTCCGCGCACAGCAGCGCTCCGTCGACGTCCACGGTGTGCGGATCGACGAAGCGGGCGTGCCCCCGGATCAACGTGGCCCCGTCCATGCCCTCGAGCCAGGATTCCAGGCCCTGCCGGTCGTCCAGCATGATCCGGTCCTTGCGGGCCTTGACGTTGGCCATGTCCACGGTGACTTCGCCTGTACCGACGCCGTACTCAGCTCCTCGGCGCGCCAGATGCGCTGCGTGCGCACTGGCCACCAAAGTCTTGGTCGGGATGCAGCCGGTGTTCACGCAGGTGCCACCGACTAGTTTGCGTTCGATCACCGCGACCGTCTGCCCCGCTGCGGTGAGCCGCGCAGCCAGCGGGGGCCCGGCCTGACCGGCCCCGACGATGATGGCGTCGAATCGCTGGGGCGGCGTCATGGTTAAACGATAGCGGTCAACGCCGCGACCGCGAATCCGCCCAAGACCGCGATGGCATCCTCGACCAGGGCGATGGGCAGGTCGTGGCCGCCGTTGGCCGCGACCAGACGCTTACGCGCCTCGTAGCCACCGAGCGTGCCCAGTACCGCGCCGACGAGTGCGGCACCGAGCGCGCCGAACGTGTACCCCCACGCGGTGCCGATCACCGCACCGGCGAACGCTCCGGTGACGAGCCGGGCGCCGAACTGCATCGCGGTGGTGCGGCTCGGTGTGCTGGGCAGTTGATCGGTAATGAGCTCGACGACAGCGAGAATCGTCAGCACTGTGACGGTGATCGGGTGGGCCAGCCACTGGACCCACGTGCCGTCGAGGTTGATCCAGCTGAGCGCCGCCGCCCAGGCGACTGCGGCGGGCGCGGAGAAGGCACGCAATCCTGCCACTACGCCGATTCCCAGAGCCAACAGCAGTACCAGAAAATGCGTCATGGAGCCTCCGACTGTCCGACGTCATCCGGACGCTAGCACGCACGGCGCTCGCGCACCGGTGTAATCAGAAGCGGCAGAACCTGATGTCGGAGGCGAGAATCGCCTTGGCGCCGATCGCGGAAATCTCATCCATGATCGCGTTGACGTCCCGCCGCGGCACCAGCGCACGGACGGCAACCCACTTCGGATCGGCCAGTGGCGCGATCGTCGGTGATTCCAGACCTGGAGTCGCCTCGGTGGCACGGTCCAAAACTTCACGCGGGCAGTCATAATCCAGCATCAGATACTGCTGGCCGAACACCACACCCTGCACGCGCGCGGTGAGCTGATCGCGCGCCGAGGCGTTCTCGTCGGCGCCGTCGTCACCGCCCCTGTCACGTTCGATCAGGACGGCTTCCGAATCACACAGGACCTCACCGAACGCCGCGAGGTTGTGCAGGCCCAAGGTGCGGCCGGATCCGACGACATCGGCGATGACATCGGCCACCCCGAGCTGAATCGATATCTCCACCGCACCGTCGAGTCGGATAACGGTGGCCTCGATCCCCCGGGCGGCCAGGTCTTTGCGTACCAGATTCGGAAACGATGTCGCGATCCGCTTTCCGGACAGATCCTGCGTGGTCCAATCCTGCCCCATGGGCGCCGCATAGCGGAAGGTCGACCCGCCGAATCCCAGCGCAAGCCGCTCGCGCACCGGCGCATTCGAATCCGCAGCCAGGTCACGCCCGGTGATACCGAGATCGAGTTCGCCGGAGCCGACGTAGATCGCAATGTCCTTGGGCCGCAGAAAGAAGAACTCGACATTGTTGTTCGGATCGACGACGGTCAGGTCCTTGGCATCCCGACGTCGCCGGTAGCCGGCCTCGGACAGAATCTCGGCGGCCGATTCACTGAGTGCCCCCTTGTTGGGTACGGCAACCCGCAACATGTCACTCACAGCTTCCGGTAGACGTCGTCGAGGGTCAGGCCACGGGAGATCATCAGCACCTGCGTCCAGTAGAGCAACTGGCTGACCTCCTCGGCCAGGGCCTCGTCGCTCTCATGCTCGGCCGCCAGCCACACCTCGCCGGCTTCCTCCAGGATCTTTTTGCCGAGCCCGTGCACACCAGCGTCCAGCGCCGCGACCGTGCCGCTGCCGGCGGGACGGGTTCGCGCTTTGTCGCTGAGTTCGGCGAACAGGGCGTCGAAGGTCTTCACAGGCATGAATTGTTTCATGCGCGACAGCGGTAGCAATGTGGGGTGCAATAGAAGGGTGAGCGATCCACTCGGCCCAACGACGGGCCCTCCGTTGCCGACCTATGCCGCGCGGGTCCGCGCGATACGTACGATCCTGGGAAACCACGTGCCGTTCGGCGGTCTGATCCAGAACAACCGGGCGGCGAATCCGATCCCGCCGTACGTGTGTCTGTCGGCCACCTGGGGTGTGAGTGTGACGGCGACACCGACGCTCTCGATCGCGATCCACCACGTCGAGGACGTCGCCAAGGAAGTGGACCTGCTGCGGTACGCCGCCGACCGGGACGCCTACGAGCTGCGTCGTGATCGCGAGGATGAGTTCGCACTGGTGCAGCCGGACCTGTCGAGTGTCTGGGTGGTCGCCGGAGGGTGTGAGGTTCACCTGGTCCATCACGGCATCAACCCGGAGAAGCTGGTCGAGCCGGCAATAGAGATTGCCCGCACCGTCGGGTGCACCCCGTACACCGACGACTATGTCCCGCCGCCACTGCCGCAGGACAGCGCCTGACACCTAACGTTGCAACGCCTCGGCGTGCATGTCCTCCAGGTGCTTGCCCTTGGTTTCGGCAACCCATTTCCAGACGAAGATCAGCGACAGCACCGCGCAGAGCGCATAGAAGCCGTACGCCACGCCCAACATGTTGCGCAGCTCCGGGAAGGAGACGGTGATCAGCCAGTTCGCCACCCACTGGCCCGCGGCCGCCAGGCCGAGCGCGGCCGCCCGTATCCGGTTGGGGAACATCTCCCCCAGCAGCACCCACACCACCGGGCCCCACGACATCCCGAACGCGACCACGAACAGGTTCGCAGCGATCAGCGCGATCGTGCCCGCGGCGCCGCTCAGCTGAGGCTGGCCGTCGACCTGGGTGGCGGTGCCGAAGATGACCGCCATGGTGCCCAGCGTGATCGCCATGCCCGACGATCCGATCAGCAGCAGGGGCTTGCGCCCGATCTTGTCGATCAGCGCGATCGCGATCAGGGTCGTGACGATGTTGGTCACCGAGGTGATCACCGTGATGGTGAAGGCCTGACTCTCGTCGAATCCCACGGCCTCCCACAGCACATTGGAGTAGTAGAAGATCACGTTGATGCCGACGAACTGCTGAAAGATCGACAGCCCCAGACCTACCCAGACGATGCCGTACAACCCGCTGACGACGGCGACCCCGATGCCGAGCGCGACGAAGATCACTGCCAACGGCCATAATCCGACCGAGAACGAGAGCACGGCGAGCACGATGAAAACCAGGAGCAGCCACCACACATAGCGCCGGATCCACACCTTCAGCCCGCCGGTGGAGGCCCCGGATACCAGCGGCCGGAGCAGGTCCTGCCAGGACGGCGGTTTCTCGGACTTCAGCGAGTCTTCGATGCGGCGAATGGTGATTTCCAGATTCTTCTCACCGAGAAGCATGTTTAGCACCCTGCGGGCCTCCGGAATCCGGAATTGCGCAACGAGATATCGGGGCGATTCCGGAATGGTGTAGGCCAACGCTCCGTACACCACGGCAGGTACGGCCATGACGAGGAACATCCAGCGCCAGGCCGCCATCCCCAGCCAAAGTTCTTCGCGCGAACCACCGGCCAGATGAGCGAGCAGGTAATCGATCGACAACGACAGGAAGATTCCGGTCACGATCGCCAGCTGCTGCAGTGAGCCCAGCCTGCCGCGGATACGTGGCGGTGCGGTTTCGGCAATGTAGGTCGGCGCGATGACCGATGCCACCCCGACGCCGAGACCACCGATGACGCGGAACGCCACCACCAGCCAGATATGCGTGGCAACGGCGGTACCGATCGCGCTGATCAAGAACAGCAGCGCGGCGAGTTTCATCACCGAGCGCCTGCCGATCCGGTCAGCCAACCGGCCTGCGGTCAACGCCCCCACGGCCGCGCCCAGCAGGGCCGAGGCCACCGCGAAACCGAGCGTGATGTTGTCGATGCCGAATTCGTCCTGCAGCGCGGCGACCGCGCCGTTGATCACCGCGCTGTCATAGCCGAACAGGAGGCCGCCGAGGGCAGCCACCGACGCGATCCGGACCACCTTGCCGCTGTGCTCGGATTCCTCGTAGTCCACGTCGGAGGTGGAATCACCGACCGGTCCGTGAGTCATGTGACACCCTTCCGCACCCCTGCGTGATCAGGATCACATTCAATCACACGGCGCGTTTAGGCGGTGCGTTCTCCGACTTGCGAATTCAGGTCGTGATACACCGCGCGCAGGCCTGCCACATCGAGGGACTCCAGCGAGGTCACGTGCCTGCGACGCGGGCCGACCGGCACCTCCACATCATTGGGCACCACCAGCACCGGACAGCCGGCGCTTTCGGCCGCGACGGTACCGGTCACCGAATCCTCAACCGCAAGACAATCCGCGGCGGGCACGCCGAGCATCTCGGCGGCGCGCAGGTACGGATCCGGCGCGGGCTTGGCATTCTCGACCTCGTCGCCACACACGCTGACCGTAAAATACCCCTGCCCAATGGTTTTCATTGCCCGCTCGGTGAGCCCGCGGCGGGTGTTGGTCACCAACGCCATGGGGATTGCCGCGGCGGTCAACGCTTCGAGCATCTCCTGTGCGCCGGGTCGCCAGGACAGACCCTGCTCGAACAGCTCGCCCGTGTAATCGTGCAACCAGTCCGAGGATTCGGCCATCGCGACCGGATCGGGGTCGAGACCGATGTCGTCGTACACGATGCGCATCACACTCTCGGACGAGCCGCCCACCGTCGACTCACGCACCTCGGGTGTGAGCACCGCCCCCATGCGCGCATACAACGCGTGCATCGCGATGTCCCAAAGCTTTTCGGAGTCCACAAGGGTGCCGTCCATGTCCCAAAGCACCGCGCGCATACTCAGTCTTCCGGGTTGTAGGCGAGGTTGGAGGAGAGCCAGCGCTCGGCTTCGGCCAGGGTCCAGCCCTTGCGCTTCGCGTAGTCGGCGACCTGGTCCTGGGCGATCCGTCCGACCACGAAGTACTGGGACTGCGGGTGCGAGAAGTACCAGCCGCTGACGGCTGCACCGGGCCACATCGCCATCGACTCGGTCAGCTCGATGCCGGTCCGCGCGCTCACGTCCATCAACTCCCACAGGGTCGCCTTCTCGGTGTGCTCCGGGCACGCCGGATAGCCGGGGGCGGGGCGGATTCCCACGTACTTCTCACCGATGAGCGCCTCGTTGTCCAGCTGCTCATCAGGTTGGAATCCCCAGAACTCCTTGCGAACCCGTTGGTGCAGCCGTTCGGCGAACGCCTCTGCCAGCCGGTCGGCGAGCGACTCCAGCAGGATCGCGCTGTAATCGTCGTTGGCGGCCTTGAATTCGACGATCCTGTCCTGGCTGCCGAGCCCCGCGGTGACGGCGAAAGCGCCGATGAAGTCGGGCACCCCGGTTTCCTTGGGCGCGATGTAGTCACCGAGACTCCGGTTCGGGATGCCGGCCCGGTGCTCTCCCTGCTGGCGCAGATTGTGCAACGTGGTCAGCACCTCGGTACGGGACTCATCGGTGTACACCTCGAAGTCGTCGCCGACCGCGTTGGCCGGGAAGAACCCGATCACCCCGTTGGCCGTCAGCCACTTCTCCTTGATCAGGGTGTCGAGCATCTCCTGGGCGTCGTCGTACAGCTTGCGGGCCGTCTCACCCGAGACCGGGTTGTTGAGGATGTCGGGGAAGCGGCCCTTCATCTCCCAGGCGTTGAAGAACGGCTGCCAGTCGATGTACTCGCGCAACTCGGCGAGGTCGTATTCCAGAAACTCGCGCACTCCGAGACCCTGGGCGGGCACCGGCGGCGTGTAGCCGTCCCACTCGATCGGCGTCCGGTTGGCCCGCGCCTTCTCCAGCGTCAGCATCGGCCGCTCGTTCTTCTGCGCATGCCGTTCCCGCAGCGACGCGTAATCCTTCGCGGTGGCCTCCAGCAGCGCCGGCCGCTGCTTGTCGTCGAGCAGCGCCGCGGCGACCGGCACGGAGCGGGACGCGTCCTTGACCCAGACCACCGGACCGCTACGACGGGGCGCCACCTTCACGGCCGTGTGCGCACGCGAGGTGGTCGCGCCACCGATCAACAGCGGGATCTCCAGCCCCTGACGCTCCATCTCGACGGCGAAGTTGACCATCTCGTCCAGCGACGGGGTGATCAGGCCGGATAGCCCGATGATGTCGGCGTCGTGCTCCTTCGCCGCGTCCAGGATCTTCTGGGCGGGCACCATCACACCGAGGTCGATCACTTCGTAGTTGTTGCACTGCAGGACGACCCCGACGATGTTCTTACCGATGTCGTGGACGTCGCCCTTGACGGTCGCCATCACGATCGTGCCGTTCGTATCCTTATCGGCGGTAGTACCCAGCTCCTCCTTCTCGGCCTCGATGTACGGCAGCAGGTACGCGACGGCCTTCTTCATCACCCGCGCCGACTTCACCACCTGGGGCAGGAACATCTTGCCCGCGCCGAACAGGTCACCGACGACGTTCATGCCGTCCATCAGCGGGCCCTCGATCACCTCGATCGGGCGACCGCCCGCTGCCTCGATCTCGGCCCGCAACTCCTCGGTGTCGTCATCGACGTTCGCATCGATGCCCTTCACCAGGGCGTGGGTGATCCGCTCGCGAACCGGCAGGCTGCGCCACTCCGCTGCAGTCGGGTCGTCGGCCTTCTCCGACTTGTTGAACCGCTCCGCGATCTCCAGCAGCCTCTCGGCCGCGTCCTCACGCCTGTTGAGCACGACGTCCTCGATCCGGTCCCGCAGCTCGGGGTCGATCGAGTCGTACGGCACCAGCGCACCCGCGTTGACGATGCCCATGTCCAGCCCGGCCTTGATGGCGTGGAACAGGAACACCGCGTGGATGGCCTCGCGGACGGGGTTGTTGCCGCGGAACGAGAACGACACGTTCGAGATGCCGCCGGAGATGTGCACCCCGGGCAGGTTCTCCTTGATCCAGGCGCAGGCCTCGATGAAGTCGATCCCGTACGTCGCGTGCTCCTCGATGCCGGTGGCCAGCGCGAAGCAGTTCGGATCGAAGATGATGTCCTCGGCCGGGAAGCCGACCTCTTCGGTCAGGATCCGGTAGGCGCGCCCGCAGATCGCCTTGCGGCGCTCCAGGTTGTCCGCCTGCCCCTGCTCGTCAAAGGCCATCACGACGACGGCGGCACCGTACTTGCGGCACAGCCGGGCCTCGCGGATGAACTTCTCCTCGCCCTCCTTCATGGAGATCGAGTTCACGATCGGCTTGCCCTGCACGTTCTTCAGGCCCGCCTCGATGACCTCCCACTTGGAGGAGTCGATCATCACCGGGACGCGGCTGATGTCCGGCTCGGAGGCGACCAGCTTGGTGAACCGGTCCATCGCGGCGACGCCGTCGATCATGCCCTCGTCCATGTTGATGTCGATGACCTGCGCACCGACCTCGACCTGCTGCAAGGCCACCGACAGCGCGGTGTCGTAGTCCTCGGCCTTGATCAGGTTGCGGAACCGGGCGGAGCCGGTGATGTTGGTGCGCTCACCGATGTTCACGAACAGGGAGTCGTCGGTGATGTTGAGCGGCTCCAGGCCCGAGAGCCGGGTGGCCACCGGGATCTCCGGGAGCTCGCGCGGCGGCGTGCCGTCGACCACCTTGGCGATCTCGGTGATGTGCTCGGGCGCGGTTCCGCAGCACCCACCGACCAGGTTGACCAGGCCGGCCTCGGCGAACTCGGCGATGTAGCCGGCCTGATGCTCCGGGTCCTCGTCGTACTCGCCGAAGGCGTTGGGCAGGCCCGCGTTCGGGTAGCAGGAGATGAAGGTGTCCGCGATCCTCGCCATTTCGGCGATGTAGGGCCTCATCTCCGGGGCGCCCAGGGCACAGTTGAGGCCCACCGCGATCGGCTTGGCGTGCCTGATCGCGTTCCAGAACGCCTCGGTGACCTGACCGGACAACGTCCGCCCGGACGCGTCGGTGATGGTGCCCGAGATGATCAACGGCCAGCGGCGCCCCCGGTCCTCGAACAGCGTCTCGACGGCGAACACCGCGGCCTTGGCGTTCAGCGAATCGAAGATCGTCTCGATGAGGAGGAGGTCGGCGCCGCCGTCGACCAGACCGTTGGCGGCCTCGAGGTAGGCGGCAACCAACTGGTCGTAGGAGATGTTGCGGGCCCCCGGATCGTTGACGTCCGGCGAGATCGACGCGGTGCGCGTTGTCGGCCCGATCGCGCCCGCGACGTAGCGGGGCTTGGACGGGGTGCTGAACTCGTCGCAGGCCGCGCGCGCCAGGGCGGCGCCTGCGTAGTTCAGCTCGTAAGCCAGATCCGACATGTCGTAATCGGAGAGGGAGATCGCGTTCGCGTTGAACGTGTTGGTCTCCAGGATGTCGGCGCCCGCCTCGAGGTACTCGCGGTGGATCCCCTCGATGATCTGCGGCTGCGTCAGGTTGAGCAGATCATTGTTGCCCTGAAGCGCGGTGGGCCACTCCGTGAACCGGTCGCCTCGGTAGCCGGCCTCGTCCGGGCGGTCCCGCTGGATCGCGGTGCCCATCGCGCCGTCGATCACCACGATCCGGCGGCGCAGAGCTGCGGTGAGTTCGTCGGTGCAGTCGGGGCGGATGTTCGGCGCGAAGGTGTTCGACTCAGAGATATTCGACTCAGACGCATTCATGTGCGCTCCTTCCATAGCGGAAGGCGTCCTTATCTCTGCCGAGCGTGGCGGATACCGGCAGAGCCCGGACCCGTTGCAACGCCTCTCGACCAGAAAAGTCTACGTCGTCACTCCGTCGAGGTCTGGACGCCCAACTCGTCTCTGCGATCACCACAGCTAGCTGGATTGCAGGCGAACGCATTTCGCCTCGACCGCGTCGGCGGCCGCCTCGAAATGGTTGCGATGGTGCAGCTGGGTGCCCACGGCTCCAGCGCCCACCAGCACCCGGGTGGAATCGTCAACAGCAGTCACATCGACAGGGTAGTCCGTCTATGCAACCTGTTCTTCGACCAAGCTCCGCAAACGGCGCTGCGCACAAGCACAGACAGCGTCACGCAGGGCTTACGCTGGCAGTGTGACGCCGTCATATCCGAACGCTGGTCGGTCTCTCGAACTGCCCGAACTGCAGGACGCCATCGTGGTGGCGGCCTTCGAGGGCTGGAACGATGCCGGCGACGCGGCCAGCGACGCGCTGGATCACCTGGATTCGATCTGGGAGGCCGAACCGATCGTCCAGATCGATGACGAGTCGTACTACGACTATCAGGTGAACCGGCCGGTGATCCGCCAGGTCGACGGCGTGACCCGCGAGTTGGTGTGGCCTTCGATGCGGATATCGCACTGCAGACCACCCGGCAGCACCCGTGATGTGGTGTTGATGCACGGCGTGGAACCCAACATGCGATGGCGGACCTTCTGCGCCGAGTTGCTGGCCATCGCCGACAAGCTCAACGTGCAGACCGTGGTCATCCTCGGCGCCCTGCTGGCCGACACCCCGCACACCCGTCCGGTCCCGGTGTCCGGCGCGGCGTACTCGTCGGATTCGGCGAAGCTCTTCGGTCTGGAGGAGACCCGCTACGAGGGCCCCACCGGAATCGCCGGGGTGTTCCAGGACGCCTGCGTGCAGGCCGGCATCCCTGCGGTGACGTTCTGGGCGGCGGTCCCCCACTACGTGTCACAACCACCCAATCCGAAAGCGACCGTCGCCCTGCTGCGCCGGGTCGAGGATGTGCTCGACGTCGAGGTGCCGTTGGCCGACCTGCCCGCCGCCGCCGAGGAGTGGGAGGAAGCGGTCACCGAGATGACCGCCGAGGACGAGGAGATCGCCGAGTACGTCACCTCGCTCGAAGAACGCGGTGACGCCGAGGTGGACATGCACGAGGTGCTGGGCAAGATCGACGGCGACGCGCTGGCGGCCGAGTTCGAACGCTACCTGCGCCGCAGAGGCCGCTGAGCGGCCATTCGGATACAGCCCGCTGAGCGGGCTACTTCTCCAGGGCCTCGGTGCGGGCGCTGGTCGACCGGCCCAGCGCAGCGACCTCGGCGTCGAGTTCGGGCAGCAGCTCGGGGGTGAACCTGCGGATGTCGCGCTCACCGAGTGGCGTGGCGACAACCGGCCGGATCCAGCGGAACAGCCCGACCCATTCCGGGCAGTAGATGCGGCTCTTGCGGCCCTCGATGCCCTTGACAAAGGCTTCCCCACATTTGGCGACTGTGGTGGTCTGCTTGAGCGGCCCCGGCATCCGCCTGAGCATCTCCCGGAACGTCCCGAGATCCGATTTGGCGTCCTGCACCAACGGGGTGTCGATCCAACTCATGTGCGCCGAACCCACGTCGACACCGCGGTGGGCGACTTCGAGGCGCAGCGTGTTGGCGAAGTACTCGGCGCCGGCCTTCGAGGCGTGGTAGGCGGCCAGGCCGGGTGCGGAGGTGAACGCCGCCAACGAGGACACCACGAGTACATACCCACGCCGCTCGATGACCGACGGCAGTGCGGCGCGGACCGTGTTGAACACGCCGACCACATTGATGTCGATGACCCTTTTGAACGCCTCCGGGTCCACCTGCAGCACCGATCCGAAACTGGCGATACCGGCGTTCGCCATCACGACGTCGATGCCCCCGAAGCGCCCCACGGCCGCATCCACCGCCCGTTGCATGGCGGGCAGATCCCTGACATCGGCGACCGCGGTCAGCACGTGCTCGTCGCCGCCGAGTTCGGCTGCCAGCGCGGCCAGCGGTTCCACGTCGACGTCGGTGAGCACCAGTTTGGCGCCCTTGCGCCGCAAGCGCCGGGCCACCTCTTCACCGACCCCGCGGGCGCCGCCGGTGATGAGGACGACCTTGCCGTTCATTGAGCTCATGACGGTCAACGTACGCCGACGGGTGTTACAGGTCTACACCCAGCAGCGCGTCGACCGCGGTCGCCACCGTCCGGCCGGCCTCGGTGTCGTGGCCGCCGAAGGTCAATGCGTCGGTGCACCAACCATCAAGTGCGGCAAGGGCTCTGGGAGTGTCAAGATCGTCGGCCAGATACTGGCGCACCCGCGCCACCACGTCGGTCGCATCCGGGGCGGCGGGCAGTCGCACCGCGCGTCGCCACTGGGCGAGCCGAGCGTTGGCCTCGTCGAGAACCTGCGGGCTCCAGGACCGGTCGGCGCGGTAATGGCCCGCGAACAGACCAAGCCGCACCGCCGACGGGTCCACCCCATCGGCGCGCAACTGCGACACCAGCACCAGGTTTCCACGGCTCTTGCTCATCTTGTGCCCGTCCCAGCCGATCATCCCGGCGTGCACGTAGTGGCGGGCGAAACGTCTTTGCGCCGTGACCGATTCGGCGTGCGCGGCCGAGAACTCGTGGTGAGGGAAGATCAGATCACTGCCGCCGCCCTGGATGTCGAGACCGGTGCCGATGCGGCTGAGCGCGATCGCCGAACACTCCACGTGCCAGCCCGGCCTGCCGGGACCGAAGGGCGACGGCCAGCTCGGTTCACCGGGGCGCTCCGAAAGCCACAACAACGCATCGAGTTTGTCGGCCTTGCCGCCACGCTCGGGGTCGCCGCCCCGTTCGGCGAAGAACCGCAACATGGTCTCGCGGTCGTAACCGGACTCGTAGCCGAACTGGGTGGTGGCGTCGGCCCGGTAGTACACATCGGGGTACGTGGGGTCGTCGACGACATACGCGGCGCCGGAAGCCAGTAGCTTCTCGACCAATTCGATGACCTCGGCGATGGCGTCGGTGGCGGCCACGTAGTCGTGCGGCGGCAGCACCCGTAATGCGGCCATGTCCTCACGGAACAACTGTGTCTCGCGGTCTCCGAGCTCACGCCAGCCGATGCCGTCGCGCGCGGCCCGCTCGAACAGCGGATCGTCGACGTCGGTGATGTTCTGCACGTAATGCACGGTGTGCCCGGCATCCAGCCACAGTCGGTGCACCAGGTCGAATGTCAGGTACGTCGCAGCGTGGCCCAGGTGCGTGGCGTCGTACGGGGTGATCCCGCACACGTACATCGTCGCCCGCTGACCCGGCGTCACCGGCCGGACCTGCCGGTCGGCGCTGTCGTAGAGCCGCAACTGCGGACCTTGCCCGCCCAACACCGGGACCTCCGGCACAGACCACGATTGCATGGCCTCGACTCTAAGGTGCTCGCTCAGGACAGCCTCCCACCGGTAGATCGCCGCGCACAGTTCATCGAAGACAGACAACGGCGGTCGCCGATCCATTCCCGGACGGCCATCACGCCGCTCCGATCGCGTCGAGCAGCAGCGGAGCGAGCTCCTGACGACACATCACGAAGTCGGGCAGGTACGGGTCGGCGCGGTTGTACACCAGTTCCGAGCCGTCCAACCGGGAAGCGTGCAGACCCGCGGCCCACACCACACCCGCCGGCGCCGCCGAATCCCACTCCCACTGCCCACCGGCATGGATGTACGCGTCGACATCGCCACGTACCACCGCCATCGCCTTGGCCCCCGCTGAGCCGATCCGCACCATCTGGAAATCGAGGTGCTCGCGGATCCGCCACAGCACCGCCGGTGGCCGACTTGAGCTCGCGGTGATCAGGATCGGCCCGCCGCCGCGTGGTGGTGGCGGGACGACGGTGTCGCTGCGGTACACCTCACCGCGCGCAGGCAGGGCCACGACAGCGTCGGTCAGGCCGGGGCCGCCGGCCCGCGTGCGCTGCCACAGTGCGATGTGCACCGCCCAGTCCTCGCGCCGCGGCATGGAGAATTCCCTGGTGCCGTCCACGGGGTCGACGATCCACACACGGTCGGCGTCGACCCTGGACAAGTCATCAGTGGCTTCCTCGCTGAGCACCGAATCGGTCGGCCGGGCCTGCGCCAACCGGGCCAGGATCAGCGCGTTGGCGCGCCGGTCCCCTTCGTCTCCGAGGTAGTACGGATCGTAGAAACCGATCTCCTCCCGAATGCCCATCAGCAGTTCGCCGGCCTCCTTGGCCACTTCGGCGGCCAGGTCGGCATCGGTCGAGTGCATTGAGCCAGTATCGGTGGCGCCGCGAATTGGCGCCTGATCGGGGCCTAGAACGCGGGCCAGGGAATGGGCCGGTGCCGGTCCGGGGTCGGCATCACCGGACGGTCCAACAGAGCAACCGCTCTGGACCTCAGTGCGTTGATCTCACGTCCGGTGATGTGCTCGGACAGTTGCTCGCGGAGGTCTGCGCGCAGCCCCTCCCGCAGCGCCGCGACCGCGGCCAGCGTGTCATCGTCGATGGGTTTGCCTGCCCAACCCCACAGCACCGTGCGCAGCTTGTCCTCGACGTGCAGGCTGACCCCGTGGTCGACGCCGTACACCTGGCCGTCGGTGCCGGCCAGGATGTGTCCGCCCTTGCGGTCGGCGTTGTTGATGAGCACGTCGAACACCGCCATCCGGAACAACCGGACGTCGTCGGCGTGCACCAGCGTCACCTCGTCGCCTGCGTAGTCGTAGGCCTGCAGGATCGGCAGGAAGCCGGGCGGGATTCGGCCAGGCGGAAGCAGATCCACCAGATCGGGGCCTCCTTCCGGCTCGTCACCGACCTGGTCCCCCGGCTGATCGACCCACAGCTGAAGCATGCCCTGCCCAGCCGGGCCGTCCCGAATAATGGTGTGTGGCACGACATTCCATCCGAGTGCCACCGATACCAGATAGGCGCCACGCTCGCGGCCCGCCAGGGTGCCGTCCGGGAAGTCCCACAGCGGGGCCTCGCCCGCCACCGGTTTGTACACGCAGTGCACCGTGCGCGCGCCCAGGTGCGCTTCGCACAGGAAGGTGGCATTGCTGGCCGAACGGATCCGGCCGATCACCGTCAGCTCGCCGCCGGCCAAGGTCTCGCCGTCGTCGGGCTCGCCGTCAGCCCTCGACGTCATCACCGGGTCCGGCCAGCTCACCGCGCCGGTAGCCGTTGGTGCGCACACAGATGTGTCCGTCCGCGTCGAGCGGCTCCTCGCACAGCGGGCACGGCGGCCGGCCGGCCGAGATGACCCGGTTGGACCGCGCCGCGAACTCCCTGGCCGACTCGGGGGTCAAGAACACCCGTACGGCGTCGGGGCCCTCCTCGGCGTCATCGAGCACCACCGAGGCGTCGAACTCGCCGTCGGATACCGCGAGCAGTTCCACCACGATCGTCTGCGCTTCCGAATCCCAGCCCAGCCCCATGGTCCCCACCCGGAACTCGGCGTCGACCGGGGTGACCAGGGGTCGCAGATCCCCCACGTCCCCGGTCTCCGGCGGGATCGGCGTGCCGAACCGGCGGTTGACCTCGGCCAGCAACGCGTCGATGCGCTCGGCGAGCACGGCGACCTGCTGCTTCTCCAGCATCACCGAGATCACCCGGGTGTCGTGGACGGCCTGCAGGTAGAACGTCCGGTTACCGGGCTGACCGACAGTGCCGGCCACAAAGCGGTCGGGCATGCGGAAGACGTGAATTGCGCGGGCCATGGCACCTTCCAAAATACCGGTACGGAGCGTGGCGGTCAGTCGGTGGACCCGCCGACGACCGCATCCTGTGTCGGTTTTGCGGCGAGTCCAGCGCTGAGCTGTCCACCGGTGTGGTTGGTATGCACGACAAATGGCCGCACATCGGTGTAGCGGATCACACTCATCGAGGCCGGGTCGGCGGTGATGCGCTGAAAGCCGTCCAGGTGCACCCCGAGCGCGTCGGCCAGCACCGCCTTGATGACGTCGCCGTGCGTACAGGCCACCCAGAGCACATCGGTTCCATGCTGCTCGGCCAGGGCCCGGTCGTGTCCGCGGACCGCGGCGACCGCGCGCGCCTGCACCTGGGCCAGACCCTCGCCGTCGGGGAACACCGCCGCACTCGGCTGCTGCTGCACCACCGACCACAGAGGTTCTTTCATCAGATCGGCGATCTTGCGGCCCGTCCAGGCGCCGTAGTCGACCTCGGTGAGCCGCTCGTCGACGATCGGCTCCAGGTTGAGCGCGCCGGCCAACGGCGCCACGGTGCGCTCGCATCTCAGCAGCGGGGACCGCACGATCGCCCGCACCGGTAATTCGCCGATGCGGGCCACCACGGTCGCAGCCTGTTCGGCGCCGCGCTCGTCCAGATCGACGCCGACCGAGCGACCGGCCAGTGTGTGCGCGGTGTTCGAGGTCGAGCGGCCGTGCCGCAGCAGGATGACGGTCACTGCGCCGCCACCACCCCGGTGCCCAACAGCGCGAGTATGACCACGCCGAGCAGCACCCGGTAGCCGACGAACCAGTACATGCCGTGCGACACCAGGAAACGCAGGAACCAGGCCACCGCGGCCAGCCCCACCGCGAACGCGATCAACGTCGCCACCAACAACTGCGGTCCGCTGGCACTCATCCCCTCCCCGACCGGATGGAAGGCGTCAGGCAGGGAGAACAGCCCTGACGCGAACACCGCGGGAATGGCGAGCAGGAACCCGAACCGGGCCGCGAGTTCGCGGTCCAATCCGAGGAACAGGCCTGCGCTGATCGTCGCGCCGGACCGCGACACGCCCGGCACCAGGGCCAGGCACTGGGCCAGGCCGACGATGATGCTGTCGCGCCAGGTCAGCTTCTCGACGTGCCTGACCTGCCTGCCGAAGTACTCCGCCGCCGCGATCACCACCGAGAACACGATGAGTGCCGAGGCGACAAGCCACAAATTGCGTGCGCCGGTACGGATCTCGTCCTTGAACAACAATCCGAACAACCCGATCGGGATGCTTCCGATGATCACGTACCAGCCGAGGCGGTAGTCGACGTTGCGGCGGGCGGCGTCGAACAGGCCCGCGAACCACGCCTTGACGATCCGGCCGATGTCGCGGGCGAAATAGACCAACACGGCCAGTTCGGTACCCAGCTGCGTGACCGCGGTGAACGATGCGCCCGCGTCGTCGTCGAAGAACACGCGCGAGGTGATGGCGAGATGACCCGACGAGGAGACCGGCAGAAACTCGGTGAGTCCCTGCACAATCGAGAGCACGATCACTTGCAGCCACGACATGGCCGCCGGCACGTCAGTCACGACGACGACCGTACCGTGGGGGTGAAGCTCAGCGAGCGGGGCGCGGTACCGGCTGCGCGTCGGCAACCGCATCACGCACGGTGGCCGACAGGCTGCGTTCATCGGTGAGGTCGATATCGGTGAGTTTGCGGGCAGCGAGGGCGACCACGTCCTCTTCGGCCGGCACCGGGCCCGACAGGCGGGGCCGGTACACCTCGATCACCAACTGCTGACGCTCGATATAGAAGGAGAACGTGCGTCCATCACCGACCTGGCCGAACCCACTGGCGTGAACGCCCGTGGAAATATCCTCGATAGCAAACTCTCGGCCGTCGATTTCCCGGTCTGCGGCGAGGGTCATGATTGGCACCATACTCTTGCTTATGCAACCACGCGGGCAGACGCAGCCAAATGCCCGCCTGCGGCTTGCCTAGACTGACTCGACCACCATCCATTCCGAGCGAGAGCCATCCATTGCGCCTTATACCCGCAGGTCAGCCGATCCTCGCCGGCGTGGCTGCACTGGCACTGCTGCTCACGGCAGGCTGTTCGGACAATCCCGCCGACACGCCGCCGCCCACCATCGTGCCCGCGGAGGCCGCGGTGTCACCGCCGGTCACCGGGGATCCCGACGGCCAGGTCCGCCCGGTCGGCGGCGACGCCCAGTCCGCATTGTTCGATCCAGCAACGGGCACGCTGGCCGTGCTCGCACCCGGGCCCGCCGGACAATCGACACTGACCTTGCTGGCGGGCAGCGAACCGGCGCGCACCGTGCTGCTGCCCGCCGCGGCGAGCGCATTGGCAGGCGACCCGAGCGGGCGGCTGCTGCTGGCCACCCGCGGTGGCTACTTCCGGGTGAACATCAAGGACGCGTCGGTGACCGATGTCGGCATCGAGGGCAGCGAAGATGTCGACTTCACCGCGATCGCCCGGCGCGCCGACGGCAACCTGGTGCTCGGCAGCGCCGACGGGGCGGTCTACACGTTGAACTCCGAGAACACCGTCGGCGCCCGGCTCAAGATCTTCGCCAGGGTGGACGCGCTTGTCACCCAGGGCGATACCGCCGTGGTTCTCGACCGCGGCCAGACCTCGGTGACGACGGTGGACCCCACCGGCACCAAGGCCGAACACGCGCTGCGGGCAGGCGAAGGGGCCACCACGATGGCCACCGATCCGGCCGGTCGGGTACTGGTGGCCGACACCCGCGGTGACGAACTGCTGGTGTACGGCACCGACCCGCTCATCCTGCGACAGCGCTACCCGGTGCGGGCCGCTCCGTACGGGCTGGCCGGCTCCTCGAACCTGGCCTGGGTGTCACAAACGGCCACCAACACCGTGATTGGCTACGATCTTGCTACCGGCATACCCATCGAAAAGGTGCGTTATCGAACCGTGCAGCAACCCGACTCCCTGGCCTTCGACGATCAATCCGGCACCCTGTACGTGGTGTCCGGCTCGGGAGCGGGCGTACAGGTGATCCCGAATGCGGCCAAGCCATGACCGCCATCCAGCGGGGCAGGCTCCCCGCAGGTTGGGACAAGGTGGTGGCCGAGGATCTCTCCGAGGAGTACGACTGGGTGCCGCTGCGGCTACCACCCGATGTGACCAGGATCAGCGCCTCCATCCGGCTGTCGATCGAAGCGGAGTACCGCGGCTGGGAACTGACCAGGGTGCGGGCCTATACAGACGGGAGCCGACGCGTGCTGCTACGCCGTAGGAAGTCCGCCGCCACCATGCCCGGCACACCCGACCAGCCCGCGCTGTGATGTACGCCGCGCTGCGGCGCGCGCTGTTCCTGGCGCCCGCCGAGCGGATCCACGTATGGGTGTTCGCCCTGCTGCGTCTCGCGACCGGCCCCGCCCCGCTGCGCCGCATGCTGACCCGGCGCTTGGCGCCCCGCGATCCGATCCTGGCCAGCACCGTGTTCGGGGTGCGATTTCCCGGCCCGATGGGGCTTGCCGCCGGCTTCGACAAGAACGGCCGTGGCCTGACCACCTGGGGTGCGCTGGGGTTCGGCTACGCCGAGGTCGGCACCGTCACCGCGCAGCCGCAACCGGGCAACCCCCGGCCGCGGCTGTTCCGGCTGCCCGAGGACCACGCGCTGCTCAACCGGATGGGCTTCAACAACGACGGCGCGGGCGCACTGGCCGGGCGGCTGGCCGCCCACACCCCAGAGGTGCCGATCGGGGTGAACATCGGCAAGACAAAGGTGACCCCGCCCGAGGACGCGGTGCAGGACTACGCCGAGAGCGCGCGGCTGCTGGGCGGGTCGGCCTCGTTCATGGTCGTCAACGTGAGCTCACCCAACACTCCCGGGCTACGGGACCTACAGGCGGTGGCGTCGCTGCGGCCGATCCTGGCCGCGGTCAAGGCCCAGACCTCCGCACCGGTGCTGGTGAAGATCGCCCCCGACCTGTCGGACTCTGACATCGACGAAATCGCGGATCTGGCAGTCGAATTGGGGTTGGCCGGCATCGTCGCCACCAATACCACGGTGTCCCGAGACGGGCTGGCCACCCCGGACATCGCCGACCTCGGCTCCGGTGGGATATCGGGCCGTCCGGTGGCCCGTCGCTCCGCGGAGGTGCTGCGCCGGCTGTACGGCCGCGTGGGTGACCGGTTGGTGTTGATCAGCGCGGGCGGCATCGAGACGGCTGATGACGCCTGGGACCGGATCGTCTCGGGCGCCTCACTGCTGCAGGGCTACACCGGCTTCATCTACGGCGGCGGTTTGTGGGCCAGACACATTCACGACGGCATCGCGCAGCGGCTACACGCCGGCGGTTTCACCTCGTTGACCGAGGCGGTCGGATCCGCAATGCGCTGACCCGCCGGAAGAAATTCTTCCGGCGGGTCGCCGACAATTGGAGATGCCATTAATTTCGGTCAAGCGTGACTTTTACGTTTGCGGATGAATTCACCTGCATCGGCTGCGCGGTCACGCTTTTCAGCGCGACGCTCCTTGATGGTCTGAGCCGGTTTTTTCAGGTTCTTACGTTTGTCAGCCATTGTCGCTCCTCGTCTTTCGAAGTGGCAATCACTCACTCGAGACCATACGTCAGTTCCCAGAAAAAGCCAGTCCCGCAGATAAAGGCGTTTTTGTCGGCAGAAAAACCTATTTTTGCTCGTAGGTGCCGTGAATGACCACGCGGGCGATGGCCTGGCCGAACAGGTTGAACCCGAGGTAGGCCGGCGTCGCGCCGTCGGGCAGGTCGAGCTTGTCCACGCCGAGCGCGTGCACGGCGATGTAGTACCGGTGCGGACCGTGGCCGGCAGGCGGCGCGGCTCCGATGTAGCGCTTCTGGCCGGCGTCATTGGCCAGGGTGACGGCCCCACCGGGCAACTCGCTGCCGTCACCGGCTCCGGCGGGCAGCTCGGTGACCGTTGCGGGCAGGTCGGCAACCGCCCAGTGCCAGAAGCCCGACGCGGTGGGGGCATCCGGGTCGTACACCGTGACCGCGAAACTGCGGGTCTCGGCCGGGAAGCCCGACCAGCTCAGTTGCGGTGACACGTCGGATCCGCCGGCCCCCATGATCCCGCTGACCTGGTCGTTTGACAGCGGCTGCCCGTCGGTGACCGATTCCGAGGTCAACGTGAAAGTGGGCAGCTGGGGCAGGTTCTCGTATGGATCTGGCGCGGTGGTCATGTGCTCCCTTTCGTCGTTCGGTCAGCAGTGCTTGAGAAAGTGTTCCAGAACGTTCACGCCGAACTGCAGTGCATCCACGGGCACCCGTTCGTCGACACCGTGGAACAGTGCCGCGAAATCGAGCTCGGGCGGAAGACGCAGCGGCGCGAACCCGAAGCAGCGAATACCCAACCGCTGGAACGATTTCGCGTCGGTTCCACCGGAGAGCATGTAAGGCACCGTGCGGGCGTCGGGATCCAGCGCCAGCAGGGCCGCGTTCATCGCGTCGACGAGGTCACCGTCGAAGGTCGTCTCATAGGACGGCAGATCACGTTCCCAGGTGCGGGTGACGTCCGGGCCGATGAGCGCGTCGATCTCCCGCTCGAAGGCCTCCTTACGGCCCGGCAGCACCCGGCAGTCGATCATGGCCTCGGCCGTCGCCGGAATGACATTGGCCTTGTACCCGGCTTTGAGCATGGTCGGATTCGCCGTGTCGCGCAGCGTCGCCGAAACGATCTTGGCCACGCCGCCGAGCTTCTCGATGGTTGTGTCCAGATCCGGGGAGTTCACATCGAAGGAGTATCCCGTCTCCTCCGACACGGCGGCCAGGAACTGTTCCACCGCGTCGTTGAGCACCAGCGGAAACTGGTGTCGGCCCAGCCGGTCCACCGCACCGGCAATCGCGGTCACTGCGTTGTCGTCGTGCACCATCGAGCCGTGCCCGGCCCGGCCGCGCGCCGACAACCGCATCCACGACAGACCCTTCTCCGCCGTTTCGATCAGGTACAGCCGACGCTCGCCACCATCTCGGCGCGGCACCGTCAGGGAGAACCCGCCGACCTCACCGATCGCCTCGGTGACGCGATCGAACAGATCGGGACGGTGGTCGACCAGCCAGTCGGCGCCGTAGGTGCCGCCGTGTTCCTCATCTGAGACGAACGCGAACACCAACTCGCGCGGCGGGACGATGCCTGCCCGCTTGAAATGCCGGGCTACCGCGATGGCCATGCCGACCATGTCCTTCATGTCGACCGCACCACGGCCCCAGACGTAGCCGTCCTTGACCGCCCCGGAGAACGGGTGCACGCTCCAGTCGGCAGGCTCGGCGGGCACCACATCGAGGTGGCCGTGAATCATCAGCGCCCCGCGGGACGGGTCGGCGCCGGGCAACCGGGCGAATACGTTGCCGCGGCCCGGCGCACCGGCCTCGACATACTCGGTCTCGTAGCCCACCTCGGCGAGTTTCCCGGCCACCCAGTGGGCGCATTCTGCCTCCCCCTTGGTGGTCGCCGGGTCACCGGTGTTGGAGGTGTCGAACCTGATCAGCGCGCTGACGAGATCGACTACTTCATCAGCGCTCGCCACGGGGACAGTCACAGTCACCATTCGTACCACTGCAACGGGACGGGCGGTTTGGGGACCGGCCACCCGATCCGATAACCTTAGGCGCCCAACCCGCGTGGTTGGCAGGTCCGAGTGGCGGAATGGCAGACGCGCTAGCTTGAGGTGCTAGTGCCCTATTAACGGGCGTGGGGGTTCAAGTCCCCCCTCGGACACCCCAGCATCATCAAGAGTTCAATACACATCGCGCACGTAGCGCTTGTCGGCGACCAGTTCACGTTTGTAGTCGCGGGCCTGTTCCTCTGACCTGCCACCGTGCTTGCGGATGATCGTGTGCAATGCGGCGTCGACGTCCTTGGCCATCCGGCCGGCATCGCCGCACACGTAGAAATGCGCCCCGGCGTCGAGCCAGCGCCACACCTGCGCCCCGTGCTCGAGCATCTTGTGTTGCACGTACACCCGCTTGGCCTGATCACGGGAGAACGCCAGGTCCAACCGGTTGAGAAAGCCGTCGGCGACCATGTTCTCCAGATCGTCGCGGTAGTAGAAGTTCTCGCGGCGGTGTTGATCGCCGAAGAACAGCCAGTTGCGCCCACGGTGGCCCAGCGCCCGGCGCTCCTGCAGGAAACCCCGGAACGGGGCGATCCCGGTGCCCGGGCCGACCATGATCATCGGCGTGGCGGCGTCCTCGGGCGGACGGAAATGCGGTGACCGCTGCAGGAACACCGGGGCCGCGGCCGCCCGGTCGGCCAGAAACGTCGAGCACACTCCAGCCCTCGGGCTGCCGTCGGCGCCGCGGTACCGGATCACCGAGGCCGTCAGCTGCACCTCGTGCGGGCTCACCAGCGGGCTGGAGGAGATCGAGTAGCTGCGCGGTGTCAGCCGGACCAGGACTTCCTGCCACTGCTCGGGTTCGGCGCGGACCGCGAACTGGGTCACCAGGTCCAGACCGTTGCGGTTGCGCAGCCAGTTGTCGAGCCGCTCACCGGATCCGCGCAGCATCTTGGCGGCCGCCCGGTCGCCGCAGAAATCGGCGACGAACCGCAACAGGTTCGGGGTGATCCGGCAGATGTCATAGGACGAGATGAGCGCATCGCGAAGGGACTGTTCCACCCCGTCGACCTCGACGACGCTGTCACCGCTCGACGCGGTCGCGGTCAGCCACGCCTCCACCACCGCAGGATCATTGGTGGCGTACACGCCCAGTGAGTCACCGGCCGAATAGCTGACGTCGTATTCCGAGATGTCGAAACCGAACTGGCGCACCTCTTTCGTCGATGCCGCCGAGGTGAGCAGCTGATTGCGGCTCAGGGTCACCAGAATGGGTTTGGCCCTGGTGAACTCGTCGGGTTCGACCCGTGCCACGCCACCCCGCACGCGGGGCTCGGCCGCCCGGCCGGTCAGCAGCTCGGTGACGGCGTCGGCCCAGCGCTGCATCGGCTCGTCGTCGTAGGCCTCGCACTCGGTGCGTTCCAGCATCTTGGTGGCACCCAGATCGGCGAACCGGCGGTCCAACGACTTGGCGTGGCCGCAGAAATCGTCGTAGGCGCGGTCCCCGATACCGAGGACCGCATAACGGATTCCGTGCAGCTGCGGTGCGTCCGGGGCATCCAGCCGATTCCAGAAATCGACACCGTTGTCCGGTGGACCGCCATCGCCGAAGGTACTGGTCACCACCAACACGTCACGGGCGGCGGCCAGTTCGGTCAATGTCACATCGTCCATGCCGGCCAGGCTGGCGCCATCAAGGCGCCCCGCCAGGCTCGTGGCGAACTCCTCGGCGGTGCCCGTCTGCGACGCCCACAGCACCAGTGGACCGGTCGAGGGCTCGCGGACCGTCGCGCGCGAGTACCGGCCGGCCAGCATTCCGTCCACCCACAGCCGCACCGGCGAACTGACCGGAGCCGTGCTGGGCAGCACAGGAACGCCGGGCCCGGCATCGGGTAATCCCGTGAAAAACCCGGCCAGGTACATTTTCTCGTCGCCGGACAGCGTGGGTCTGGCCGTGGTGTCCACGCCGAGCGCCGCGGCAACCGGGTGAACCGACGCCGCCGCGTCGACCGAGCGCGCCGGGCGCAGGCTCACCGCGCACGCCTTGAATTCGGGCTGCAACGAATCAGGGTCCACGGCATCGTTGGTCACCGCGTTGACGGTGAGGTATTCACCGTGCTCGTCGTTCCAGTGAAACGGCGCAAAGCAATTGCCGGGCCGGACCCGGTCGCTGATCACCGCGGGCAGCACCGCACGGCCGCGTCGCGAGGCCAGCTCGACGGGCTGGCCCGCGACGATGTCCAACTCCAGTGCATCCACCGGATGGATCTCGACGAATGGCGCCGGATTGAGCTTGTTGAGCCTGTCGACCTTTCCGGTTTTGGTCATGGTGTGCCACTGGTGCTGGAGCCGACCGGTGTTTAGCACCAGCGGGTAGTCATCGTCGGGCAGCTCGGCCGGGTCCATATGCGGCCGGGCGAGAAACACCGCGCGCCGCGACGGCGTGGGGAACGCCAGCCGGGGTCGATGCCCCTGTTCGTCGACGAACAAATCCTGGCTGACGCCGTCGTTGAGGTAGCGGATGGGATGCCGGTCGGCCGCGCCACCCGGTCCCCCGACCGGCGGGCACGGCCACTGCAACGGAGTCTGACGCAACCGCGCATAGCTCGCACCGCGCAGGTCGTAGCCCGTCGCCGGGTTGGCGAACCGGCGGATCTCATCGAAGACCTGCTCGGCCGAGTCGTAGCTGAACTGTTCGGCGAAGCCGAGGTGCGCAGCGACCTCGCAGATGAGCTGCCAGTCGGGCCGGGCCTGCCCGGCAGGTGGGACTGACGCCGACAGCAGCGTCAGGTTCCGCTCGGAATTGACCATGACACCGTCGGATTCGGCCCACAACGCCGCGGGCAACACGATGTCGGCGTAGTGACTGGTGGCCGTGGTCCGGTAGGCATCCTGGACGATGACGAGTTCGGCCGATTCCAGCCCGTTGATCACGGTCTTCCGGTTCGCCATGCTGGCAACGGGATTCGTGCAGATGATCCAGCACGCCTTGATCTCACCCTCGGCCATCTGCTCGAACATTCCCACGGTGCCGGGGCCCACCTGGGCGCGGATGGCGCCCGGCTCCAGGCCCCATTGCGTTTCGACGAAGGCACGGTCGGCTGCCGAGAGCACCGCGCGTTGCCCGGGCAATCCCGGTCCCATGTACCCCATTTCGCGGCCGCCCATGGCGTTGGGCTGCCCCGTCAGCGACATCGGAGAACTACCCGGCCGGCAGATCGCGCCGGTAGCCAGGTGCAGATTGCAGATCGCGTTGGTGTTCCAGGTGCCGTGGGTGCTCTGGTTGAGCCCCATGGTCCAGCAGCTCATCCAGTCCGGCGCCCGGGCGATCATCGCCGCGGCAGTGTGGATGTCCGCCTCGGACAATCCGGTGATCGCGGCGACCCGGGCGGGCGGGTAGTCGGCCAGGAATTCCGGCATGACGTCCCACCCGGTGGTGTGCTCGGCAATGAATTGCCGGTCGATGTCACCGTTTTCGACCAGAAGGTGCAGCAGGCCGTTCAACAGTGCCAGGTCGGTCCCGGGTTTGATCTGCAGGAACAGGTCGGCCTGTTCGGCGGTCGCGGTGCGCCGTGGATCGACGACGATCAGCTTGGCCCCGGCCTTGAGGCGGTCGGCCATCCGCAGCGCCAGCACCGGGTGACAGTCGACCATGTTCGAACCGATGACGAAGAACAGGTCGGTGCAGTCGAAGTCGGCGTAGGAGCCCGGCGGCCCGTCGGCACCGAGTGACTGCTTGAACCCGGTGCCCGCGCTCGCCATACACAGCCGCGAGTTCGACTCGAGGTGCACGGTCCGCAGGAAACCCTTGGCGAGCTTGGTGGCCAGGTACTGCGCTTCCAGCGACAGCTGGCCGGACACGTAGAGCGCGACCGAATCCGGGCCGTGCTCGTCGATGACGGCACGCAGCCGCCGACCCGCCTCGGCGAGAGCGTCGTCGACCGGTGTGGGCAGCAGTTCTTCGTCACGGGTCGGCCGCAGCAATGCCGACTTCAGCCGATCGCCGTCGGCGGCCATCATCTCGGCATGCATCGCGCCCTTGGTGCACAGCCGCCCGAGGTTGGCGGGGTGCAGCTTGTCTCCGGAGACCCGGGCGATCACCGTGCGACCGTCGTCGACTCTGGTGCTCACCTCGATGCCGCAACCCACCCCGCAGTACGAGCACGCCGTGCGCGTGCTGCGGGTCGCGCCGGGAACCCCGCCATCTGCCATGGCCTCATGGTCGGTGGGCGGTGTTCCGGAAGGTTTCCGGCGAGGTTAGCGGCAGGAAAATTGGTGCTCACCGCGGGACAGGTCAGCGCGTGAGCAGTGTTTCGACTGGTCAGAGCGGTGGCTTGACCGCCAGTACCGGTTTGGGGCATTCCAGCAGCAGCCGCTGCGAGGCACTGCCGAGCAGCAGCTTGCCGACGGGGCTGCGGTGCCGGATGCCGATCACCAGCAGCTCGGCATCGGCGCGGTCCATGGCGTCGAGCAGTTCCTCGACCGCGTCGACCCCCACCGGTTGGGTGAGCTCGTAGGCGACGCCCGAGGTCTTCAGCTGATCTTCGACGTCATGCAGCGCGCCGGACTGGGCGAACGCCGGATCGGCGAGCGCGTCACCCTTCGTGGAGTTGATCACCAGCAGGCCGGTCTGACGCAGCTTCGCCTCGGCGATCGCCTGCTGCAGTGCGACGTGACCGAACCGGTCCGCGGTGTAGCCGACGACGATCATTTCGCTGCCTTCGCTTTCTGGTCGGTGTCATCCTCCACGATGAGCAGCGTCTCCTCGCTGCGGTGCATCAGCTTGAGCACCAACGGCATCAGCAGCAGCAACGCCATCAGGATGTACACGACGATGGCGACCGGCTCGGTGAACAGGCTGCTCCAGTCACCGCCGCCGAGTTGCAGGCTCTGCCGCAACTGCCGCTCGATGCGCGGGCCGAGGATCACCCCGATGATCAGTGGCAGCACCGGTAGCCCGAAGCGGCGCATCAACAATCCGAGCAGGCCCAGCACGAGGAGCAACACCAGATCGAGCGCCTGCACGTTGACCGCCAAGGCGCCGAGAGTGGCGAAGAACAGGATGCCCGCGTACAGGTACGGCCGGGGTGTGCGCAGCAGCTTGGCCCACAGCGGGGCCAACGGCAGGTTGATCACCAGCAGCAGCAGGTTCCCGATGAACAGGCTGGCGATCAGCGTCCAGATCAGCAGCGGTTCTTTGTCGAAGAGCGTGGGGCCGGGCTGGATGCCGTAGGACACGAAGGCCGTCAGCATCACCGCGGCGGTGGCATTGGTCGGCAGGCCCAGTGACAACATCGGCACGAGTGTGCCTGCGGCAGAAGCGTTGTTGGCCGCCTCGGGACCTGCGACACCTTCGATGGCGCCCTTGCCGAACTCTTCCGGATGTTTCGACAGCTTCTTCTCGGTGATGTAGGACAGGAACGTCGGCAGCTCGGCGCCGCCTGCGGGCAGGGCACCGAACGGGAACCCGTAGGCGGTGCCACGCAGCCACGGCTTCCACGACCGGCGCCAGTCGGAGCGGCCCATCCACGGCCGGCCCACCGGAATCACCTGCGTCGGCTGGCGCCGCAGGTGCGCGGCCACCCACAGGGCCTCGCCGAGCGCGAAGATCGCCACCGCGACCACCACGATGTCGATACCGTCAGAAAGCTGCGGCAGCCCGAACGTCGCACGAGGCTGACCGGTGAGGAAGTCGATACCGACCACGCCGATCGCCAGGCCCAGGAACAGCGAGATCGCGCCGCGCAGCTTGGACGCGCCGAGGACCGCGGTGACCGCGACGAGCGCGAACACCATGATCGCGAGGTACGACGGGGCGCCCAGTGTCACCGCGAAACGCGAGATGGGCGGCGCGAATGCGGCCAGCAGTGCGGTGCCGATCGCACCGGCGACGAATGAGCCGATCGCCGCGGTAGCCAGGGCCTGGGCGGCACGGCCGGCCTTGGCCATCTTGTTGCCCTCGATCGCGGTGATGACCGATGACGACTCGCCCGGGGTGTTGAGCAGGATCGAGGTGGTCGATCCGCCGTACATACCCCCGTAGAAGATGCCGGCGAACATGATGAACGCCGCGCTGGGGCTGACGTTGTAGGTAATCGGAAGCAGCAACGCCACCGTCATCGCCGGGCCGATACCCGGCAGCACACCCACGGCGGTCCCCAGCAGCACCCCGATCACCGCGTACAGCAGGTTCATCGGCGTGGCCGCCTCGGCGAACCCCTGCATGAGCCAGTCGAAGTTCTCCATTTACAGAATCCCGTCCAAGATGCCTGCGGGCAGCGGAATTCCGAGCCCGGAGTAGAAGGCGTAGAAGCTGGCCACCGACAGCACCGCGCCGATGACGATGTTGCGGATGTAGTGCCGGTTCCCCAGGATCGTTGCCGCGCCCGCGAACAGCAGCGCACCGGTGATCGCCCAGCCGAGCGGTTCGACGAGCACGATCACCGCCACGAACAGGCCGACGAGCATCCCGACCGTGCGCCAGTCACTGGGCAGGTTGGGGTCGATGTCCTCACCCGCATCGGCTTCCCCGACCGACCCGCGTGGGATCGCGATCGCCAGAACGACGGCCAGCACGATGAGGATGATGCCGATGGCCATCGGGAAAAACCTCGGCCCGACCGGATCCACTTTCGCGAAACCGGCTTCGAGCGTGAGTGCGTCGTAGACAAGGAACGCACCGACCGCGACCAGCACCGCACACACGATGTACTGGGCCTTGTCGACCGTTCTGGCCGGCGCTTCGTCTTGCGGCTCTTCGGTTGTGGTCACAGCAGCCCCAGCTCGGTCAGTGTCGACGACACGCGGTTGTCCTGGTCCTTCAGGAACTGTTCGAACTCCGGCCCGGTGACGAACGCGTCGGTCCAGCCGTTTTTCACCAGTGCCTCCTTCCATTGCTGCGTGTCGTGCAACTCCTCGAGCGCTTTCACCATCGCCTGCTTCGAGCCATCGGAAATGCCCGGTGGCGCAAGGACTCCGCGCCAGTTGGCGAATGTCAGGTCGATTCCGGATTCCTTCAGGGTGGGCGCATCCACGCCCTCGACCCGTTCGTCGCTCGATACCGCGAGCACGCGGAGTTGGCCGGCCTCGATCTGGTCGATGAGTTCGCCCGGACTCGAGGTGCCTGCGGTGATCTTCTTGCCCAGCAGTGCGGTCAGCAGATCGCCGCCGCCGTCATAGGTGACGAAGTTGACCATCTTGGGATCGACACCGACGGCCTTGGCCAGCTCCATCGGAAACAGGTGGTCGGGCCCGCCGGGTGACGAGCCGCCACCGATCGTCACCTTGCTCGGGTCGGCCTTCCATGCGGTGACGAAGTCGTGGATCGTCTTGAACGGCGAATCGGCAGGCACGAAGACCGCACCCGGGTCCTCGATCAACTTCGCCAGTGCCGTCGCATCGGAGGCCTTGATCTTCGACCCGTTGGTGTAGGTCGCGCCGACGACGCCGAGCCCCATCGTCATCATGAGGTCGCCGTTGCCGCGTTCGTTCATCAGCCTGGCCATCGCCACGGTGCCGCCGGCGCCGATCACGTTGAACACCTCGACGCGACCGGTGATGTCGGTGCTCTCCATGATCTTCACCGCGGTGCGCGCAGTGAGGTCATAGCCACCGCCGGGGCTGTTGGGCACCATCATGCGCAGCCGGTGCAGGCCCGTTCCGCCATCGTCACGCGTCACGCCGCAGGCAGTCACCAGCGTCGCCGCGACCAGGACGGCCATCACCCCGGCGCACAATCGTCTGAACGTCACAGCAGTCCCCCATCGGATTTGTGGTGCTCAGCAATACTGAACCACGAAGTGACCCACGTCACTGATGAGTACGCAAAGGAAGTAGTGGTCATTGAGTTCACCATCCGCGGTCTCCCGCCTACTCCGGAGCCGGAGCCTGGCCGGCCAGTTCCTGGTTTTCCAGTTACTGGTGGTGGCGGTGGTGCTGGTCGCGGTCGCTGCGGTGTCCGTCGCGCAATCCACCCGGGAATTCCGCGACGTCCACGGGCAGCGCATGATCGCGGTCGCCGAGAATGTGGCCTCGACGCCGGTCGTGCGGGAGCGGTACAGCGACCCGGTCGCCGCCAAGGTGCTCGCCCCTGAAGTGGACCGCGCGGTGGCACTGTCGGGCGCCGGGCTGGCCGAGATCGTGGACCCCGAGGGCACGGTACGGGCGTCCTCGGACCCCGATCGGGTCGGTCAACGGGTTGATCTCGGCGTCAGCCGGGCAGATGAGGGCCGGGCGTGGTTCGGCGACGGCGACGTCGAGGGCGTCCACAGCATCATCGGACAGGTACCGATACTGGCGACCAACGGCGATGTGCTGGCGATCGTATCGATCAGCGAGCAGTATCCGTCGGTATGGCAGGTGCTCGGCGGCGCGGGCGAACGACTGCTGATCTACCTCGGGCTCGGTGCGGCGCTGGGGCTGCTCGTGTCCTGGCTGCTGTCCCGCCGGATCAACCGGCACACCCGTGGGTTGGAGATCGCCGAGATCGCGAGCCTGGCCGATCACCGGGAAGCGTTGCTGCACAGCATTCGTGAAGGTGTCGCGGCGGTGAGCACCGACGGTGCCATCACCGTGCTCAACGACAGCGCATGCGACCTGCTCGGCGTCAGCGCCGACGCGGTGGGCCGCCGGGTCGACGAGATCGGTTTGGAGCCTGCGGTCGTCGAGTTCCTGCTGTCCGGCCAGCAGGGCCGCCCCGACGAGGACGACGTGGTGATCGTGACGGGCACCCGGGTGCTGGCGCTCAACCGGCGCGCGGCTACCAGCCAGGGACAACGCATCGGTACCGTGACCACCATGCGCGACAGCACCGAACTCGCGGCGCTACAGGCCCAATTGTCGTCGCACCGCAGCGTCACCGACACCTTGCGCGCACAGACACATGAGTTCGCCAACCAGCTGCACACGATTTCCGGCCTGGCCCAGTTGGGCGAGTTCGACGCGGTGCGAGATCTGGTCGGAACTCTGACCCGCCGCCGCGAGGAAATCAATGAGGCTGTCACACAACGTATTTCCGACCCGGCAGTCGCGGCTCTGCTGATTGCCAAGACCTCATTGGCTGCGGAAAGCGGTGTCCGGTTGGCTGTGACCGACGACAGTCACCTCGGGGCGCTGCGCCCGGCACTGGCCACCGATGCGATCACGTTGCTGGGCAACCTGATCGACAACGCGGTCGACGTATCGGTCGGCTCCGTACCCGCGCAGGTGAGTGTTCGCGTGGACGATTCGTCGGGGTTGCTCATTGTGGTGTCGGACTCGGGTCCAGGGGTACCCGGACACCTTCGGGACACCATCTTCTCCCGCGGAGTGACGTCGAAGCCGCAGGTGCCAGGCGGACGCGGCATCGGACTCGCCCTGGTACGGCTGGTCACCGCGCAGCACGGTGGCTCCGTCGAGGTGACCGACGGGTCCGACGGTGGCGCGCGGTTCGTGGTGCGGCTGCCCGCGACCGCATTGGCGGTACAAGGCGCCCATGCGTGACGTACTCGTCGTCGACGACGACTTCATGGTCGCCGATATCCATCGCCGGTTCGTCGACCGGGTCGACGGATTCCGCGTGGTCGCCGTCGCACACAACGGCTCCGAGGCACTCACCGCAGCGCTCGAGCTGCAACCCGACCTGGTACTGCTCGACGTCTACCTGCCCGACATGACCGGCCTGGAGGTGCTGCAGCGACTGCGTGCGGCGGGCTACCTTGTCGGGGTCATCATGATCACCGCGGCCCGCGAACTCGACACCGTGCGGGGTGCGTTGGACGGCGGCGCCGCCGACTATCTGATCAAACCCTTCGACTTCGACCAGCTGCGCGTGAAACTGGCGGCCTTCGCCGCCAGGGCCGATGCGTTGGCCGCCGACGGCGGGGCGGACCAATCGATGATCGACGCCCTGTTCGGCGGCACCTCAACGGGTAGGACGGCACTGCCCAAGGGGCTCGGCCCGGAGACCGGCAGCCTCGTCATGGACGCCGTCCGCCGCACCGGCGAGGTCTCGGCCGCTGAATGCGCTGAACTGGTGGGTATTTCACGGGTGAGCGCGCGTCGCTACCTCGAACACTTCCTGAGCACCGGTGCGCTCGAGTTGCGTCTGCAGTACGGCACCGGCCGGCCCGAACGCCGCTACCGCGCAACCTAGCTGTTGTTGGACGGCGATGCGCCCGTCCTGAGATAATGCCGAGGTGGCATCGAAGGTACTGTTCGTCCGCAACGAACATATGGCGACCGAAGCACTGCTGGGCGAGGCATTCAGCGAATGTGGTTTTGACATAGACACATTCGAGGTGGTCCCGGCCGATCGCGTCAGCACCCCTGCCGGCGACGTGAAGTTCCCGGACCCCACGGGTTACGACGTCATCGTGCCGCTCGGCGCCCGCTGGCCGGTGTACGACGACGCGTTGCGCAGCAGCTGGGTCGGCGCGGAGATGACCATGATGCGGACGGCAGCAGACGCCGGCGTGGGACTGCTCGGGGTGTGCTTCGGCGGGCAACTCCTGGCCCAGGCCTTCGGCGGCTCGGTCACCAGGTCTGCCACCCCGGAAATCGGCTGGTACGACATCGCCACCGACGACCCTGACCTGGTATCCACCGGCCCGTGGTTCCAGTGGCATTTCGACCGGTGGACGGTGCCGCCGGGCGCCACAGAGATCGCCAGAACCGCGAATTCGTCGCAGGCGTTCGTACTGGGACGGGCATTGGCCCTGCAGTTCCACCCCGAACTGGATCCGGACCTGCTGGAAGCGTGGCTGGCCGACGATCGCGACGGCGAAGTCGTCGGAACCGGCCGAACCCATGATGAATTACGTTTGCGGACAAAAGAACTGGCTGATGATGCGGCCTTGCGTGTGCGCTCGCTGGTCGCCGGGTTCGTCTCGAGGGTGGCTCGCGCCGAGCTGCCGACGTAGGCTGGTGCAGTCGGTAGGTGTGTTCAAGCCTGCCGCGGAGCCAGCAATGAGCAGATGGAGCAGTCTGGCCCAGCGAGAAGCCGGACACGTCTTCCAGGATCGCCGTGAGGCGGGCCGGGTCCTGGCCGGGGATTTGGTGTCTCATCGCGATGAACCGGAGTTACTGGTGTTGGGTCTGGCCCGCGGCGGAGTCCCGGTCGCATGGGAAGTCGCGGCATTCCTGCGCGCCCCGCTGGATGTGTTTCTGGTGCGAAAACTGGGCGTGCCGCAATGGCAGGAATTGGCCATGGGCGCACTCGCCACCGGCGGGGGTGTGCTGATCAATGAAGACCTGGTGCGCAGGCTCGATATCAGCGAGCGCGATGTGGACGCCGCCATCGAACGCGAGACCCAGGAATTGAACCGGCGCGAGCGGGCGTATCGCGGCGAGCGTCCCGGTCCTGAGTTTGCCGGCAAAACGGTGATACTCGTCGACGACGGAGTGGCAACCGGTGCCAGCATGCTCGCGGCGGTCCGCGCTGTGCGAACTGCGGCGCGGTTGGTGGTGGCGGTGCCGGTGGGGCCCGAATCAGTGTGCGTGCAGCTGGCCCGGGAGGCCGATGAGGTGGTGTGTACCCGCAAGCCACGGGACTTCGAGGCGGTCGGTCAGGCGTACGCCGACTTCCACCAGGTCAGTGACGACGAGGTGCGCCGCCTGCTGGCGACACCGACAACCGATTAGTTCTTCGGCTCGTCGGCTTTTTCGTCGGAAGTTTCGTCGGACACGGCGCTGGATTCCTCGGTGCCCTGTTCTTCAGGGTGGGACCCGCCATCGGACTCGGCGTCGTAGGGCTCGATCTCGTCGACCGCCGGTGCTTCCTCGGGATAGTCGACCGCCTCGGATTCCTCGACTTCGGTGGTCTCGTCCGAATCCGGGACTGCACCGTTCGCCTGCGATCCGGCCGCACTCCGCGACCGTTCCCGCAATGCGTCGATAATCAGCAGCACCACACCGATAACGCTCGCACCGATGCACACCCAGGCAATCAGCTCATTACTGGTGACCACTGCGGTCACCAGCGCAGCCAGACCGATGACAGCAAGGACAAGCGCAATGATCAGCATCGTTCAACCCTAGGTCTGATGGACCGACACGCGGTCCGGTTCCGGTCCGGCACTACTGCAGACGGTCGTCGACCGTCAGTTGTTGCCCCGATTGAACTGACCGAAACCACTTGCATCATTGTTTGCGCTGGAGTCGACCGGGGCGGCCGAGCCGCGCTGACCGAGCTCTTCGAGCTGGGATTCCAGGTAGGTCTTGAGGCGCGTGCGGTATTCACGTTCGAACGTGCGCAGTTGCTCCAACCGACCTTCCAGCACGGTCCGCTGCTGGTTGATCGTCCCCATGATCTCCGAATGCTTGCGCTCGGCGTCAGCCTGCAGTGCGTCGGCCTTCTCCTGCGCCTGACGCAGCTGCGTCTCGGAACGGGTCTGCGCGTCTGCCAACATGGCGTCCGCACGCTGACGCGCCTCGGACACGGTGGTCTCGGCGGTCTTGCGGGCATCGCTGACCATCGCATCGGCCTGGGCGCGGGCGTCGGCGAGCAATTTGTCCGATTCGGCCTTGGCCGTGCCGGTGAGCCGGTCGGCGGTGTCCTGGGCCAGGCTGAGGACCCGGGCCGCGCGGACCGCGGTGTCTTCGTTCGGCGCCGCCGCAGGTGCGGCCGGTGCCGGCGGAGCCTCGTAGACCGGCTGCACGGGAGCCGGCTCGGGCTCAGGCTCGTAGAGCGGGATGGACTGCGCCGACTTGGCACCGCCACCGCTCGACCGTGCGGAGGAGACCTCCTGGTCGAGCTCGGCGACACGCTGCCGAAGATCGGCGTTCTCCTCGATCAGTCGAGTCAGCTCATTCTCGACCAGATCGAGAAAGGCGTCGACCTCATCCTCGTTGTAACCGCGCTTGCCGATAGGCGGCTTGCTGAACGCGACGTTGTGCACGTCCGCCGGTGTGAGCGGCATTGTCTGCCCCCTTGGAGTCTTGGACCGTCAATCGATCTCAAAGTGTAAAGCCTTGTTTGCACGCAACTGGCGTCCATCCTGTCACACCAGACCCGGCGGTTGCAGTGGAGGGCAAATTTTAAGAACGAATTTCAATGTTCTTACCGGCTTTTCCACTGTCGGGCAAACGCTCTGGGCCCCGTCTCGACGAGCCCGCGAACGAGTTCTAGACGGCTGCGCCGAACGCCAGCTGCATACCGATGAATGCTGCCAGCAGCAGCACCATGATCGACAGATCGAAACGGACCGCGCCTATCGTGAGCTGCGGAATGATCCGCCGCAGCAGCTTCACGGGCGGATCGGTCACGGTCATGATGAGTTCCAGGATCACCACCGTCGCACCCTTGGGGTGCCAGTCGCGACTGAACGACCGGATGAACTCGACGACCACCCTCGCGATGAGCAGCAGCCAGAAGATGAACAGCGCAAAACCCAGAATCTGGAAGAACAGCGACAACTGAGCCGACCTCACTACAGGCAGATGTGTGACATTCGATACAGGTCGCCGGTATTGCGACGCCGCCAGCCTACCCGGCCGCGAGGGGGGCGGGCGGGTAGGCGTGAGCTAGAAAACAGGACTACTGGTAGGAGTAGAACCCGGCTTCGGCGATTCGCCTGCGCTCTTCTGCGCTCACGTCGACATCGGCGGGCGACAACAGGAAGACCTTCGTCGCCACCTTGTCGAACGATCCGCGCAGCGCGAAGGCCAGGCCTGCGGCGAAATCGACCAGCCGCTTGGCGTCGGCATTGTCCATCGAGACCAGGTCCATGATGACCGGGGTGCCGTCACGGAACCGTTCACCGATCGTGCGGGCCTCGCTGTAATCCTTGGGGCGCAGCGTGGTGATCTTCGCCAGTGGGCTGCCCGCTTCGAAGAGTTCAGCCATCCGGCGCGGGTCCATCGCGAGCGCACCGCGGGTCGAACCCCGTAACGCGCCGAGGCGCGGAGCGGCGCGGTCGAACTCACGGGGACCGCGCAGCCTGGGCTCCAGCCGCGGCTCGTCCGCGAAGCCGCCGGCATAGCCCCCGGCCCGGTAGGCCGGGCCCTCGTCGTACTCACGGCCTTCATAGCCGTAAGCCTCGTCCTCGAAGCGTTCCTCACGAGGCCGACGTGCGTAGCCGCGTACGGCGCCGCGCTCATCGTCCTCGTAGTACTCGTCGTCGTAGTCCTCCAACGGCGCCATGCCGAAGTAGGCCTTGACCTTGTGCAGTGTGCTCATCTCGGCGACCCCTCTGCGGACGGTGGAAATTCTGGTGTCTGTGATGAAGATGTGACTGGAGTGACTACTGCGGGAGACGTTAGCGGCCGTTTCCCCATCAACGCGGTTCCGACACGCACACAGGTCGACCCGTGTTTGACCGCGGTTTCCAGATCGTCCGACATCCCTGCCGACAGCCCGAGGCGCTGCGGATAGTCGCGCTGCACCCTGGCCAGTTCCGCCTCCAGCCGCGCGAAGGCCTCATCGCCCTCAGAGTTCAGCGGCGGGATCGCCATCAGACCGATGAACTCGAGCCCCTCCGCGCCTTGAGCTGCCGCGCACAGCTCGTCGACAAGTTCCGGCCGGCCGACATCCACCCCGCCGCGCTCGGTGTCACCGTCGAGACTGATCTGTAGGTAGACCCGCAGCGGTTCGGACCGGACCCCTTCGGACAGTGCGGCGAGCGCCGCCCGGTCCAGAGCGGAGACCAGCCTGGTGCTGTCCACCGAGTGCGCGGCGTACGCCCAGCCGGCAACCGCGCGGGCCTTGTTCCGCTGGATGCGCCCCACCATGTGCCAGCGAACCGGCGCATCCGGCAATTCAGCGCGCACCGCCGCGACTTTATTCGCCGCTTCCTGTTCGCGGGATTCACCAAATGCAAGGCATCCTAATCGGTGCAAAATGACAATATCGGTGACCGGAAAGAATTTCGTTACCGGAAGTAATTCGATTTCATTGACATTTCGCCCGGCCATTTCTGCGGCCCGCGCCAGGCGCGCCCGCGCCCGGCCGAAGGAGGCGGTCAGTTCGCCTGCCCGATCGCTGCCGTGCGGAAACGTCCCGGTACTCATTCCATCCACACCAATGACGCCAGGCGCCCGGTCGGCGCACCTCGACGATGACTGAACAGACCGCGGTCCTCGACCGTGCAGCGCGGATCGACGTCGATTGCCTTGACCCCCAAATCCGTTAGTTGCCGGGCAATTCCAGCCCGCAGGTCCAAACCGGGGGTGCCGCGCCCGGTGGTGGTGAGACTGCCCGGCAGGGCCGCGTCCACCTCGGCAGCCATGGCCGCGGGCACTTCGTAGTTGCGGCCGCTGACCGCCGGACCCAGGAGCACCGAGATGTCCTCGACACGCGCACCGTGCTCCACCATCGCCTCCAGCGTCCGGGCGACGATGCCTTTCTGCGCCCCGACGCGCCCGGCGTGCGCCGCGGCGACCACCCCGGCATGTGCGTCGGCCATTAATACCGGGACACAATCGGCGGTCACGACCGCCAAAGCCAAACCACGGGTGGTCGTCACCAATGCGTCGGCATTATCGACAGCGGGGACCCCTGGCGCCAGCGGTGCGTCCACGGCCACCACCCGGTCGCCGTGCACCTGATTCATCCAGATCACGCCGTCCGCACCGGTCGCAGCCGCCAGCCGTCGGCGGTTCTGGGCCACCGCGGCGGGATCGTCGCCGACATGGTCGCCGAGGTTGAACGAATCGAACGGCGGCTTGGAGACGCCACCGGCGCGGGTGGTCGTCACGCGCCGCACACGAATACTCACAATCCCAGTATCCGAGTCCGTTGCCCGGGGCCGGGCTCAGTGCCGCATGAACGGTGGCACATCGACATCGTCATCGGCGATACCGTCGTCTCCACCGATGCTGACCGTGGCACCGTTGGTGTGTGCCGGGACGGTGACCGCATCGTTCGGTTCGAACAGCGACGTCGTCACCTTGCCCGCCCGGGCCGAGGCGATCGGTTGCGTCGGAGCTTGCCCTGGGCCGACCACCGGCTTGCGACTGGGCATCGACATCTCAAAGCCGGCCGCGATGACCGTGACCCGGACTTCGTCGCCGAGTGAGTCATCGATGACCGTGCCGAAGATGATGTTCGCTTCGGGATGGGCCGCGTCCTGCACCAGTGACGCCGCCTCGTTGATCTCGAACAACCCGAGATCGCTGCCGCCGGCGACGGAGAGCAGCACACCCTGTGCGCCCTCCATCGAGGCTTCGAGCAGTGGAGAGTTGATCGCGATCTCGGCGGCCTTGAGCGCACGACCGTCACCGCGCGCGGAGCCGATGCCCATCAATGCGGTGCCCGCACCGCTCATCACGCCCTTCACATCGGCGAAGTCGACATTGATCAAGCCGGGAGTGGTGATCAGGTCTGTGATGCCCTGCACGCCGTTGAGCAACACCTCGTCGGCGCTGCGGAACGCATCCATGAGCGATACCGCGGCATCACCCATCTGCAGCAGCCGGTCGTTGGGGATCACGATCAGCGTGTCGCAGCTCTCGCGCAGCGCGGTGATGCCGGTCTCGGCCTGGTTGCTGCGTCGTTTGCCCTCAAAGGAGAACGGTCGCGTCACCACGCCGACGGTCAGCGCACCGAGCTTGCGGGCAATCGTCGCCACCACGGGCGCACCGCCCGTGCCGGTGCCGCCGCCTTCACCTGCGGTGACGAACACCATGTCGGCGCCGCGCAGCAGTTCCTCGATGTCGTCCTTGGCATCCTCGGCCGCTTTGCGCCCGACCTCTGGGTCGGCGCCAGCGCCGAGACCTCTGGTGGAATCGCGGCCGACATCGAGCTTGACGTCGGCATCGCTCATCAACAGCGCCTGCGCGTCGGTGTTGATCGCGATGAACTCGACGCCCTTCAGGCCCTGTTCGATCATCCGGTTGACGGCGTTGACGCCGCCGCCGCCGATGCCCACCACCTTGATGACTGCTAGGTAGTTGTGCGGGGGGGTCATGATCGTCTTCCTCCCTGGTTGCCGTTAATGGGCGCCGAACCCTCCTTCTGCAAACTCTCAACCTCAACCATAGGCTTAGAGTTATGTCAAGTAGTTCCGCGCAAACAGAACGGTAGGGCGACAACGCGGGGTATCGCGGCAGGCGCGCCGACGCGTCGCATGGCAATTTCGCTCGACCCGATTGCTCCTCGTGCCCGCGACCGGTCTACTTGACCGTCGGCAGGTCCGGGCTCGAGACGTCGTAGGTCTGGCCGGGCTGCGTCAGCAGGGCCGCCAACTTCAGGGCCTTCTCATCGGTGCGATCGTTGGTGCCCCACACCACAACCCGACCGTCGGTGAGCGTCAACGTGATCGAGGCGACCGACGGTGCGGCGATCCGACCGACCTGACTCACCACATCGGGCGGCAGGGCCAGCATCACCTCGAGCGCAGCCTGCGTGGGCGGATCATTGGGCCCCGGATTGTCCGCGTCGAGATACGGCAACAAATTCGGCGGTGGCGCGGTCGCGAAATCAACCCCATCGCGATCGAACAGGTGCGGGCCGTCCGGGTAGTCCTTGACCACGACCGGAACCCGTTCCACCACGGTGATCCGCAACGTCGACGGGTACTCCCGCTGCACCCTGGCACTGGCGACCCGACGGATGGTGGCCACCCGCTCGGCGATCACGTCGGTGTTGATCTGCAACAACGGTTCGTCGGGCGGAACGGCGGCGGCCGCGAGCACCTCGTCCTGGGTCACCACCGCCAACCCGGTGACGACCACGCTGCGGGCGGACATGATCGGGGTGAAGTACAAGATCAGGCCCAGCGACACCGCCAACACGCTGGCCAGTGCCGACCACAGCAGCACCTTCAAGCCCCGGAGAGTGCCTCGCGCAACGGTTTTCGGTGCATCGGCCGATTTCCCGTCGACCCGGCGCTTGGCCTCCCGGCGGGCCTGCTCGATCGCCGTGGCGCGGTCGCGCGCCGCGCGCCGTTCCTCGCGTTCGCGCCGGGCGCGCCGTCGGGGTCCCTCGAAATCGGTTTCCGCCGCGGGCGGCGAATCGGGCCCAGCCGCGGGCGGCGAATCAGGCCCAGCCGGTTCGGTCAAGCCGTCAGGACCCGGCTCGGTCACGACGATCCCGTCCCCGGCCGTCCTGGAACACTGCGGTTGGCCCTGATCTGCAATTCGGTCAGAATCTCGCTGCCCAGCATCGTCACGTCACCGGCGCCCATCGTGAGCACGACATCGCCGGGGCGCGCCGATGCCGCGACGAGCGCGGCCACCGCGGAGAAATCCGGCACGTAGGTCACCGGCGCGGTGACATGTCCGGCCACCGTGGCACCGCTGACCCCGGCCAACGGCTGTTCCCGGGCGCCGTACACATCGAGCACGAAGACCTCATCGGCCAGGCTCAGTGCACCCCCGAAGTCTTGCGCGAAAGCCGCTGTGCGTGAATACAAGTGGGGCTGGAAGGCCACGATCACGCGACCGTCGGTCTGGTCCGCGACGATCTGGGCCGCGTCCAGGGTGGCCCGCACTTCGGTGGGATGGTGAGCGTAGTCGTCAAAGACCCGGACGCCGTGGGTGACACCCACCAGCTCGAAACGTCTGCGCACACCCTCGAATCCGGCCAGCCCGTCGAGGACGGTCTCTGCCGTTGCTCCCACCTGCAGCGCAGCCAACAGTGCGGCCAGCGCGTTGAGCGCCATGTGCCGGCCCGGCACCGCCAGCCGGATCGCCCGTGGATGCGGCTCGCCTGCGAGCTGGGTGTGGGCCACCGCACCGGTACCCTGCTGTTCCCAACTCAGCAGTGTTCCCGCGAGCCCGGGTGATTCATCGTCCCCCGCGTCGGCAGGCCCGGCACTGCCGTAGCGCAGCACCCGGATACCCAGCGCCTCTGTTCGATCGGCGAGTGCGGCCGAACCAGGATCATCGGTGCACACCACGAGCGTCCCGCCCGGTGCGATGCGGTCGACGAACGCGTCGAACACCGCGGTGTAGGCCTGTTCGCTGCCGAAGAAATCCAGATGGTCGGCCTCGATGTTGGTCACCACGGCCACATCCGGCGTGTACTCGAGGAGGGAACCGTCGCTTTCGTCGGCTTCGGCGACGAAGCAATGTCCGCTGCCGTGATGTGCGTTGGTGCCTGCCTCCCCCAGCTCGCCGCCCACGGCGAACGAGGGGTCGAAACCACCGTGCTGCAAGGCCACGATGAGCATCGAGGTGGTGGTGGTCTTGCCGTGGGTGCCGGTCACCATCACCGTGGTGTATCCGGCCATCAGCTTGGCCAGCACCACCGGACGCAGAATCACCGGGATTCCGCGGCGGCGTGCCTCGACCAACTCCGGGTTGGTCTTGGGTATCGCCGCGTGCGTGGTGACGACCGCGGTCGGCCCTCCCGGTAACAGGTCCAGTGAGGACGGGTCGTGGCCGACGCGAATCTGGGCTCCCCTCGCGCGCAGGGCCACCACACCACGGGATTCCTTGGCGTCCGACCCGGAGACCAGACCGCCCCGGTCGAGCAGGATCCGGGCCACCCCGGACATCCCGGCTCCCCCGATTCCGACCATGTGTACCCGCTGCAACTCTGGAGGCAGCGAATTACCGTTCATCGCAGCACCTCTCGTCTGTCGCGCGCCGAGCGGGCGACATCCAGCGCAACCTCGGCAACGCGACGTGCGGCATCGCGGTGCCCCGACAGCGACGCGGCCGCTGTCATGGCCGACAGCCGGGAATCGTCGGTGAGCAGGCCGACAACCGCATCTGCGACAGCACCGCCGCTGAGGTCGGCGTCGTCGATGAGGATGCCGCCGCCCGCGGCGACCACCGGCTGGGCATTGAGCCGCTGTTCGCCGTTGCCGATCGGCAGCGGTACGTACATTGCGGGCAACCCGATCGCGGTCACCTCGGCCACCGTCATCGCTCCGGACCGACAGATCGCCAGATCCGCTGCGGCGTAGGCCAGATCCATTCGGTCGAGGTATCCCACCGCAACGTAGGGCGGCGCGCCCTCTGGTGGCGGCAGTTCCAACGTGTTCTTCGGGCCGTGTGCGTGCAGTACCGAAATACCAGCGGCGCCAAGGGCTTTTGCCGCGGCAGAGACAGCACGGTTGATCGACTGCGCGCCCTGTGAACCGCCGAACACCAGAAGCACCTTGGCGTCCTCGGCAAAGCCGAAGTGCGCCCTGGCCTGTGCGCGCAAGGCGGCACGGTCCAATGAGGTGATCGCCTCCCGCACCGGCACCCCGACCACCTCGACGTTGCGCAGACCGGGGTCGGCCACAGCCGAGAGGACCCGACTCGCGGACCGGGCACCCACCCGGTTCGCGAGGCCGGCGCTGGCGTTGGCCTCGTGAACCACCACCGGTACCGCACGCCTGCGCCCCGCGGGCGTGAACCCGCCGCGGGCGGCCAGATACGCCGGCAACGCCACATAGCCACCGAAACCCACCACGACGTCGGCCTCGACGTCGGCGAGCACCGACCGCGTCTGGCGGATCGCCCGGCGCACCCGCATGGGCAGCCGGACCAGATCACCCGAGGGCTTGCGCGGCAGTGGCACCGGCGTGATCAGCTCAAGGTCATAACCGCGCTGCGGTACCAGCCGGGTTTCCAACCCCCGTGCGGTGCCCAGCGCGGTGATCCGCACGTTCGGATCGAGCGCGCGCAACGCATCGGCGACCGCCATCGCCGGTTCGACGTGTCCCGCCGTCCCGCCTCCGGCCAACACGACAGACAGTCGCCGGCTACCCCCCGCAGAGGTCGAACTCCCGCTCACCCGTAACGCTGACCTTCCAATGTGCGGGCCCGACGGCCCTGATGACGCTGGCCAGAACCATATCCGACCGACGACCTGCCACCCTTTACGGGCTGCTTGCCGCCAGCGCGGGCGGACCGGCGGACCGGCGCGTCAGCCGGGCGGGGTTTGCGCCGTTTGGGTGCGGTCGGTTTGCGATCGGATTTACGTGGGGGCTTGGCCACGGCCGCGCCGGGCTTTGAGCGCAACCGGTCGCGTACCGCCTCCAGCCGTGTCGGAACGTAGGGTTCGGGCAACGGCAGCCGCAGTATCCGGTTCATCCGGTCGTCTCGTCCGGCCCGCAGCGCAGCCACCGCCTCGGGTTCGTGCCGTGCCGCGTTGGTGATCAGCCCCATCATCAAAAGCGTTGTCGCCTGCGACGATCCGCCCGCCGATATCAGCGGCAGCTGCAGGCCGGTGACCGGTAGCAGCCCGACCACGTAGCCGACGTTGATGAACATCTGCCCGACCACCCACAGCGTGGTGGTTGCGGTGAGCAACCGCAGGAACGGATCGGCCGAGCGGCGCGCGATCCGCATGCCGGTGTAGGCGAACAGTCCGAACAGGGCCAGCAGACCGGCAGCGCCGACGAGGCCGAGCTCCTCGCCGATGATCGCGAAGATGAAGTCGTTGTGCGCGTTGGGCAGATAGTTCCATTTGGCGGTGCCCTGTCCCAGCCCGTCGCCGAAGATGCCACCGTTTGCCAGAGCGAAGCGAGCCTGCCTGGACTGATAGCCGATGCCCTGCGAATCGGCCGCCGGGTCCAGCCAGGACTGCACGCGGTCGGATCGGTAGCCCGCGGACAGTGCCAGCACGCCGGCCGCCAACACCGCGGCCAGCAGCGAGGACACGAACACCCGCAGCGGCAGGCCCGCGTACCAGAGCAGGCCGAGCAGGATGATGCTCAGGGTGATGGTTTGTCCGAGGTCGGGCTGCGCGACGATCAACGCCAGTGCGATCACCGCGGCAGGCACCAACGGGATCAGCATCTCGCGCAGCGAGGCCCGTTCCATCCGCCTGGCCGCCAGCAGGTGCGCACCCCAGATCGCGAACGCGATTTTGGCCAGTTCCGAGGGCTGCATGGAGAACCCGGCGACGACGAACCAGCCTCGGGATCCGTTGGCCACCTTGCCGATTCCGGGGATCAACACCATCACCAGCAGGATGATGGTCAAGACGAAGCCCGGAAAAGCCAGCCGACGCAGGGTCTTGACCGACATCCGCAACGCCACATAGAAGGCGATCAGCCCGACGACGGTCCACATCACCTGGCGGCCGAACACGGCCCAGGGCGACCCGTCGAAGTCGTAGGAGTACACCCCCGACGCCGAGAGCACCATGATCAGGCCGAGCGTGGTCAGCAATGCCACGACCGCGATGATGAGATGGAAAGACGTCATCGGCCGGCCCAGCCAGGCCCCGAATTTCGTCCGCGGCACCTTCACCGAGGCCGCCGCCTCCGAGGTGCCGCCGGCTGTCTCGATCGCGCTGTCGCTGTTGGCGCGGCGCAACCGGGTGAGAATGTTGCCCACCACGGCTACCCGGTCGCAACGCGCACGGCCGCCGCGAACACGTCGCCGCGATGCCCGTAACTGTTGAACTGATCGAAGGACGCACCGGCCGGGGCCAGCAACACGGTATCTCCGGGTTCGGCCAGGCCGCGAGCAGCCTCGACCGCGGCCGCCATGACGGCCTCGGAGACCGGCTGATCGACAACCTCGATCACACGAGTCACAGGATTCACAACTGACTCAGCTGACCCTTTTGTCTCAAGCACCCCAGAATCCTCCCCCGTCACCAGCTCGACGACGGGGACATCCGGCGCGTGTCGCGATAACGCATCGGCAACCACCTGCCGGTCGCGCCCGATCAGCACGACCCCCACCAGGCGATTCGCCACCTGTTGCACCAGCTCATCGACGAGCGCGCCTTTCAGCAAGCCACCGGCGATCCACACCACGCGCGGATGGGCGGTGATCGAGGCCTGCGCGGCGTGCGGATTGGTCGCCTTCGAATCGTCGACGTAGCTCACCCCGTCAGCGACCCCGACCAACTCGGCCCGATGCCTGCCGACCTGGAATGATGCCAGCGCCGCCGCGATTGCCGCCGGGGCCACCCCGACTGCACGGGCCAGTGCCGCGGCGGCCAGGCCGTTGAGCACCCCGACCGGGCCTGCCACACTGATATCGGCCACATCAGCCAACTCGACACCGGCACCGAACGCCCGGTCGACGAGCTTGCCGCCACGCACGCCGAGTTCGCCGTCGGCCGGCTCACCCAGCCGGAATCCGACCCGCACAGGTGCCGCGGCGGCATCGAGCAGCCCCGCCGCCACCGGATCGTCCAGCCCGGCCACCGCGACGCGACCGTCGAGCACCCTGGCCTTGTCGCGGGCGTAGTCCGCCATGGAGCCATGCCAGTCCAGATGGTCCTCGGCCACGTTGAGCACCACGCCGGCCTCGGGTCGCAGCGACGGCGCCCAGTGCAGTTGAAAACTTGAAAGCTCGACCGCCAGCAACTCGGCCGGCTGATCCAGAACGGCGAGCACCGGGTCCCCGATGTTGCCGCACAACACACTGCGCCGGCCGTCGGCCACGAGCATCTCGTGCAACATCGAGGTCGTGGTGGTCTTGCCGTTGGTCCCGGTGACCACCAACCAGCGCCGCGGCGGCCCGAACCGGCCTGCCGCGTCGAGACGCCAGGCCAGCTCCACATCACCCCAGATCGGCACCCCGGCGGCCGCGGCCGCGGCCAGCACGGGCGCACTCGGCGGGAACCCAGGACTCGTCACCACCAGCTGGTAGTCGGCGATGCCCGAAATCGCAGTGGCCGGATCCACGACCGCGACGCCTTCTTCGGCGTACGGCTGTAAAGCCGTCGCCTTGTCGTCGCACAGCGTCGCGGTCACTCCCAGAGGGGCCAGCGCGGCGAGGATCGCCCGGCCCGTGATGCCCGCGCCGGTCACCAACACTGCCGCGCCGGCGGTGAGCGGAGCCAGATCGGACATCTCAGGCCCCGACGGCGGCAAGCCACTCGCTGTAGAACAGGGCCACGCCGAGCCCGCAGGCGATCGCCGTCAACAACCAGAACCTGATGATGACCGTGGTCTCGGCCCAGCCGACAAGCTCGAAATGGTGATGGAAGGGCGCCATTCGGAACACCCGACGGCCCGTGGTCCGGAATGCCAGGATCTGCACCACCACCGAGGTCACCTCGGCGACGAACAGCGCACCGAGCACCACCGCGAGGATCTCGGTACGGCTGGTCACCGACAGACCGGCGATGATGCCGCCCAATGCCAGTGACCCGGTATCGCCCATGAAGATCTTCGCCGGGGCGGCATTCCACCACAGGAAACCGATGCAGGCACCGGCCGTGGCCGCAGCGATGATCGCCAGGTCCAGCGGGTCCCGCACGTTGTAACAGCCCAGGCCCGGAGCGGTGGCACAGGCGTTGCGGAACTGCCAGAACGTGATCAGGACGTACGCCGCACACACCATCGCCATCGCGCCTGCCGCCAGCCCGTCCAGCCCGTCGGTGAAGTTCACCGCGTTGGACCAGGCACTGACGATCACCACGCAGAACACCACGAACAGCCATGACGCCAGCGTCACGGTGGCGATCTCGCGGACATAGGACAGCTCGGCGCTGCCCGGCGTCAGACCGTCGCCGTTGCGGAACTGCAGGGCCAGCACGCCGAACAGCACCGCGGCGGTCAGCTGACCGACAGTCTTGGCAGTCTTGTTCAGCCCCAGGTTTCGCGACCGCCGCAGCTTTATCAGGTCATCGATGAAGCCGACCAGGCCCAGCATCGTGGCCAGCCCGAGCACCAGCAGACCCGAGGCCGACGGACCCTCGCCGCCGAGAGCCACCCCGACCAGGTGGGTGCCCAGGTAGGCCGCCCAGATTCCCGCCACGATCGCCACACCGCCCATCGAGGGCGTGCCGCGCTTCTTGGCATGGCTGGCCGGGCCGTCTTCACGGATCTCGTGGCCGAGCCCGCGCCTGGTGAACAGCCGGATCAGCGCCGGCGTCAACAGGATCGACACCGCCAGCGCAATGCCGACGGCGATGAGGATCTGCCTCATCCGCCGAGCTTCCCTGCCACCGGAGCGGCCAATACCTCGGCAAGCGCACCCAGGCCGGCCGCCTTCGACGCCTTGACCAACACCACGTCGCCCGGCGCCAGCTCAGCACGCAGCAACGACAGTGCGGCGTCGGCGTCAGCGACCATGGTGGCCTCCGAACCCCACGAACCTTCCATGACAGCCCCGTGGTGCATGGCGCTCAACGACCTCCCGGTTCCGACGACGATGAGTCGAGAAACATCTAAGCGCACTGCCAATCGGCCGATGCGGTCGTGCTCGGAAATCGCGTCATCGCCGAGCTCGGCCATCTCACCGAGCACCGCCCAGCTGCGTCGCTTCTCGTCGGCGTCGCGGGCGATGGCGGCCAGCGCCTTCAGCCCGGCCGCGGTGGAGTCCGGGTTCGCGTTGTAGGCGTCGTTGATGATCGTCACACCGTCGTCGCGGGTACTGACCTGCATCCGGTGCTTGGACACCGGGCCTGCCGCGGCCAACGCCGCGGCCACCTGCTCCAGGCCGGCGCCGCACTCGAAAGCGACCGCGGCCGCGCAGAGGGCATTCGACACCTGGTGGTCACCGTGCACGGCCAGCGCGACGTCGGTCTGACCACCGGCACCGTGCAGCGTGAACCGCGGCCGGGCCAGTGCGTCGAGCGTGACCGGACCGGCCCAGACGTCGGCGCCTTCGGCGCGGCTGACCCGCACCACCCGCGCCGCGGTCACCTCGGCCATGGCCGCCACCACCGAATCATCCGCGTTGAGGATCACCACCCCTGAGGCCGGGACAGCTTGCGGCAATTCGGCTTTCGTCTTCGCGATGACCTCTCGCGAACCGAACTCGCCGAGGTGGGCGGTGCCGACGTTGAGCACCACCGCGATCGAGGGCGGGGCGATCGCGGCCAGCGCGGCGATATTGCCCGGATGGCGTGCCGACATCTCCAGAATCAGGAAGTCGGTGTCGGCGGTGGCCCGCAGCACCGTCCACGGATGACCGAGCTCGTTGTTGAACGATCCGGGCGGCGCGACGACCTGACCCAGTGGCGCCAGCACTGCGGCCAGCAGATCCTTTGTCGACGTCTTGCCCGACGAGCCGGTGACCCCGACGATCCGCAGTCCGCCCGCCACCAGCTCGGCGGCCACCGCCGCGGCGAGCCGGGCCAGTGCCGCCAGCACCGCCGCACCCGATCCGTCGCGGTCGAACTCCAGCGCACCCGAGGCCGACGCGGCGCCCCCCGGATCCGGCGGCACGACGATGGCCGGAACGCCCACCGGCCGGGCGGCAAGCACCGCGACCGCACCCGCGGCCACCGCGGCGGCCGCAAAGTCGTGTCCGTCCGAGCGGGCCCCGGGCAGGGCCAGGAACAGGCCACCGGCGCCCACGGCCCGGGAATCGAACTCGACGGTGCCGGTCACCCGGGTCGCGGCAGCGTCGTCAGCGGTGATGTCGGCGAGTTCGCCGCCGACGATCTCCGCGATCCGGGCAATGCTCATCTCGATCACGCGCGCGTCTCCCCTGCCTGCAGTGCCGCCGCCAGCTCGTCGCGGTCGTCGAACGGACGGGTCTGGCCGCCACAGGTCTGGCCGGTCTCGTGACCCTTGCCTGCGATCAACACAATGTCACCCGGTGCGGCCCAGCCGACGGCGTGGTCGATGGCCGCGCGCCGGTCACCGACCTCGACCACCTCCGCGGCGCCACCCGCACCGGCGGCACCCGCCATGATCGCGGCGCGGATCGTCGCCGGATCCTCGTCACGGGGGTTGTCGTCGGTCACCACGACCAGATCGGCCAGTTCGGCCGCCACCTGTCCCATCGGCTCGCGCTTACCGGCATCGCGGTTGCCACCGGCGCCGAACACGACAGCCACCCGACCGGTGGTCTGTGCCCGCAAGGTCTCCAACACCGCCCGCAGCGCGCCGGGCTTGTGCGCATAGTCGACCAGGGCCAGAAAATCCTGCCCCCGATCGACCGCCTGCAGACGGCCGGGCACGGTCGCGGTGCGCAGTCCGGGGGCGCCCTGTTCGGGTGACACCCCCGCGGCGTCCAACAACGCAACGGCCAGCGCGGCGTTGGCCACGTTGTACCTGCCGGGCAGGCCGATGCCCAGGGCGTGATGGACGCCTGCGGGATCGACCACGGTGAATTCCTGCGCACCCGGTCCGGAGACGGTGATGTCCTGCACGCGCCAGTGCGCCTCGTGACTGCCGGTGCTGACCGTGACCGGCGCGGCGGCGCGGGACGCCATCGCCACCCCGGCTTCATCGTCGACACAGATCACCGCGGCGGCAGCATGATTCGGCGACTTCGGATCGAACAACCGGGCCTTGGCATCGAAATAGTCCGCCATCGTGGGATGGAAATCCAGGTGGTCGCGGGACAGGTTCGTGAATCCGCCGACCGCGAACCGCACCCCGTCGACGCGGCCCAGCATCAACGCGTGGCTGGAGACCTCCATGACGACGGTGTCGACGCCGCGTTCAACCATCACCGCCAGCAGTGCCTGCAGATCGGGAGCTTCGGGGGTGGTCAGTGCGCTCGGCAGAGCACGACCGTCGATGCGGACACCGACCGTGCCGATCAGGCCGGCGATCCGGCCCGCGGCCCGCAGCCCGGCCTCCACCAGATAGGTGGTGGTGGTCTTGCCGGAAGTGCCGGTGACACCGATGACCCGCAGCCGCGCCGCGGGGTTTCCGTACACACTGGCGGCCAACTCGCCGAGCGCCGAGCGCGGCTCGGGGTGCACGAGCACCGGAACAGCGGGCCCGTGCCCGAGTTCGCTGACCCCGGCCGGGTCGGTGAGTACGGCCACCGCTCCCCGGGAGATCGCGTCCTCGGCGTAGCGGGCGCCGTGGGCGGTCGAGCCGGGCAGGGCGGCGAACATATCCCCAGGTAGAGCATCCTGACCGCGCAAGGTCACGCCGGTCACCCTGACTTCGGGCAGGGTCGAACCCGCGGCGGGCACTGCCTGGACCTGACCGGCGAGTACCGCGAGGAATTCGCCGGCGGGATGGCTGGGACGCGGCTTCATGGCCATGCCACAGTACCCATCGCCACCCCATCGCTAACCTGTCGCCACCCCTGCCCAACTCGCCCGCGACGGTGTCAGGTTGCCTGCAAAGTCAGCGGCGGACCGGGGTCCGGCGACAGCGGGATGTTCTGTCGCTGCAGCAACCAGGAGGCGATGTTGTGGAACAGCGGAGCCGCCGACGATCCAGGGCTCCCGTCGGCCGCCCGGTGCGGTGCGTCCATCATGATTCCCACCACGTACCGCGGATCGTCCGACGGCGCCATCCCGGCGAAAGTGATCCAGTAGACGTCGTCGTAGTAGCAGCCGCACGCGGGATTGATCTGCTGTGCGGTACCCGTCTTACCGGCGATCTGGTACCCGTCGACCCCGGCCTGCGAGCCGGTGCCCTGCTGGATGCCCGTCGGATCGTGCTGCACCACCGCCCGCAGCATGCCCCGCACGGTGCGCGCCGTCTCCGGCGTCACCACCTGCACCCCTTCGGGGCGCGGCTCGTCGGTACGGGTGCCGTCCGACTCGATGGTCGATTTCACGATCCGTGGGGGGATCCGCACCCCGTCGTTGGCGATGGTCTGATACATCCCGGTCATCTGTAGCAGCGTCATCGAAAGCCCCTGCCCGATAGGCAGATTGGCGAACGAGCTGCCTGACCACTGATCAATCGGCGGTAGTAGGCCGGAACTCTCGCCGGGCAGCCCGGCGTCGGTCCGCTGCCCGAGCCCGAACCGCCGGAGCATGTCGTAGAACCGTCCCGGCCCGACCCGCTGGGCCAGCATCAGCGTGCCCACATTGGACGACTTCCCGAACACGCCCGTGGTTGTGTACGGCATGACACCGTGATTCCACGCGTCGCGCACGGTGACCCCACCCATGTCGATGGAGCCGGGCACCTGCAGTACCTCGTCTGGGTTGGTCAATCCGTACTCGATGGCCGCGGACGCCGTGACGATCTTGTTCACCGAACCGGGTTCGAACGGTGACGACACCGACAGGTTGCCCATCTGCCGGTTCTCCTGACGGCCGAGGTCCTGGCTGGGATCGAACGTGTTGTCGTTCGACATCGCCAGCACCTCACCGGTTTTCGCATCGAGCACCACCGCGGAGACGTTCTTGGCCCCGGACGCATCCTTGGCCATCTGCACCTGCTGCTGCACGTGGTACTGGATGTCGTCATCGATGGTCAGTTGCACCGTCGAGCCGTTGACCGCGTCATGGCGGTTGCGGTAGCTGCCCGGAATCACCACACCGTCAGAACCCCGGTCATAGGTGACCGACCCATCCGACCCGGCCAGCGAGGCATCCAGCGAGTCCTCCAGCCCGAGCAGGCCGTGACCATCCCAGTCGATACCACCCACGATGTTGGCCGCCAGCGAGCCACCCGGGTACTGGCGCAGATCCTGTCGCTCCGAACCGACTTCCGGGTATTTCTCGGTGATCGCGTCGGCAATGGCCGGATCGACCGCGCGGGCGAGATAGACGAACGTCTCATTGCCTTTCAGCTTCTTCAGCACGGTCTTGGCATCGGGCTTGTTGTTCAGCCGGGCCGCCACGGCGGTCGCGATCTCGGACAGCCTGCGGTTCGGATCTGGCGCCTCCGGCGATTTGGCCTTGGCCTCGGCCAGTTGCTTACGGATCCGAACCGGCTGGAAGGTCAGTGCCCTGGCTTCGATGGTGAATGCCAGCTTGTCGCTGTTGCGGTCAACGATGCTGCCGCGCAACGCCTGTTCTATGTCGGTGACCTTGAGTTGGCTGGCGGCCTCGGCCCGCAAGCCCGCTGCGCGCGGCACCTGCAACATGAACAGCTGCACGCCGGCGATCAGCAGCACGACGAAGATGACCACACTCCCCGCGCGCTGCCGAAACACGAATGACGCGCTGCCCAAGCCGGTTTCGGTGGCAGCGACACGGGTACGCCGGATCCGGGCGGAATGCCCCTGGCCGGCCTGATCCTTCTTCACCCGCTGCGGCTTGGACTCGCCTCGGCGAGTGTCGCCGCGGCTCATGCGGCCGGGGCGGCGTCGACAGCGGGCGTGAACTGTTCTACCGCAGTGGTCGGTCCGGGCGCGATGGGCACCCCTGGGACGGCCAGTTGAGTGGCTGCACCCGGCGCGGCCTGCGCCGGCGCCGGTTCAGCGGGCACGGGTTCAGCGGGCACGGGTTCAGCGGGCGCGGGCGGGGCGGGCGCGGCCGGTGCCGGGGCGGGCAACTGCGGCCCGGTCGCCAGGTGCGGTACCTCGACCGGCGGCACACCGGGCATCGGTACCGCCCCGGGCAGCGCCACCGCAGGCTCGCCGGCCTGCGGGATCCGCACCGTCACTTCACGCGGGTCGACCACGCGGGGCGCCGGGGGCGCCGCGCGCGGAGGAGGCACCTCTTCGGGCAACGGTGTGTTCAGCGGTGGCGGTGGCACACCTTCGGCCGGCTTCGGCGTGCCGACCACGACCCAGTTGCCGCCGGGGTCCTGCACGAGGTGCGCGGTGTCGCGCGATGGAATCATGCCGAGATTGCGCGCGGCCTCGGCCAGCGCTGGAGCGGCCTGCGCCTCGAGCACGTCGCGTTCCAGTGCCTCTTTCTGCTGCAACAAACCCTGATTGGTCTGACGGGCGTGGCCCAATTCATAGGACCGCTCTGCCGATCCGGTCGACAGCCACAACGTGACCCCCAGGCCGAGACCCAGTGCGGCGATCACCAGCACCACGAACGGGACCCTGGCGATCAGCGCGCGCGGATTCAGCTCTATCGAGGCGAGTCTGACCAGCAACCGCTCGCGCAATGGCGGGCGGACGATCTTGGGGGCCTTGGCTTTCCGCGCCTTCGCCCTGGCCTTGGCCTGACTCGCACTCTTGGGACGGGCGGGGCCGCTCCTGGGCCGTGGAATCGGTCCGGTCCTGGGCGCCGGGCGCACCGGACGCTGCTCGGGGTTGGGCCTGCGTTTGCGCGGGGGCGCCTCGGTACCGCGCCGCTGCCCGGCCCGCGCCGGCTGCCGCTTCCCCGCTCTGCGGTCGCCGTCGCGCATCGGCGTGGGTTGCTTGACCTTCATGAGTTGCCCCTTCCCCCAACCTTTTCAAGTGCTCGCAGCCGCACCGGGGCGCTACGTGGATTGCGATCTATCTCCTGCTCGTCGGCCCGCTCGGCACCGCGCGTCAGGGCGACGAACTCGGGTTCATGGCCGGGAAGTTCGATGGGAAGGCCAGGCGGGGTTCGTGATGCCGTCGCGGCGGCGAACGCGGTCTTGACGATCCGGTCCTCCAACGACTGATAGGCCATCACCACGATGCGGCCACCGCGCTGCAACGCGGCCAGCGCCGCAGGCATCGCCGCACGCAGTGAATCCAGCTCTCCGTTGACCGCGATACGCAGTGCCTGGAATGTGCGCTTGGCCGGATGACCTCCGGTACGGCGCGCCGGGGCGGGGATCGCCTCGTACAGCAGCTCGACCAGCTCACCGGTGGTGGCGAACGGCTGCTTGGCACGGCGGCGAACGACTTTGTCCGCGATCCGGCCCGCGAAACGTTCGTCGCCGAAATCGCGCAGCACCCGGGCGATGGCCTTCGCGTCGTAGGTGTTGAGGATCTCGGCGGCGGTCAATCGCGCGTCCGGGTCCATCCGCATGTCCAGCGGCGCGTCGGTGGAGTAGGAGAATCCGCGCTGCGCCTGGTCCAGCTGCATCGACGACACCCCGAGGTCGAACAGCACGCCGTCAATGTGGGAGTGACCCGAATCGGCGATTGCCGCGGCGATGCCGTCGTAGCGGGTACGGACGAGGCTCACCCGTTCACCGAACGGGGCGAGCCGCTCGCCGGCGATGGCCAGTGCATTGGGATCCCGGTCCAGGCCGATCAGCCGTAAGCCAGGGAGATCGGTCAGAAAACGCTCGGAATGCCCGCCTGCACCGAGGGTGGCATCGACCAGAACGGCATCGGTGCCGTCACTGTGGCGCCTGGTGAGCGCGGGGGTCAGCAGCTGTACGCAGCGATCCAGCAGGACCGGGATATGCCCGTGATCGCGCTGATCCCCAGAGTCCTGAGCCACTCCAACTCCTCCGGTTGGGGCCGCCCCTGCATCGAGGTCCCTGTCCGAGTTGCCGGACCTGGCGTTGGGGAAGTACGCCAGGGCCGATTCGGGCAAGGGCCACGCTGCACGGGCGTGCCGATCGGTAGTCGGATCAGATGATGTCGCGCAGGGTTTCATCAGTAGCCGCGGAGAAGTTCTCTTCGTGCATCTGCTGGTACTCCTGCCAGGCTTGGGCGTCCCAGATCTCCAGGTAGTCGACCGAGCCGATCACCACGCATTCCTTGGACAGGCTCGCGTAGCGGCGATGGTCGGCCGACAGGGTGATCCGGCCCTGCCCGTCGGGGTGCTGCTCATCGGTTGCCGCAGCCAGGTTCCGCAGGAACGCCCGGGCCTCCGGATTGCTCCGCGATGCCTGCGATGCGCGCCTGGCCAACTTCTCGAACTCGTCACGCGGGTAGACGGCAAGGCTGTGATCTTGACTCTTGGTGACCATCAACCCTCCTGCCAGTGCGTCGCGGAACTTGGCGGGCAGCGTGAGCCGCCCCTTGTCGTCGAGCTTGGGCGTGTAGGTACCCAGAAACATCTGGCCACCTCCCGCTCCTCGGTCGGAGTCCGAGTCGCTTCGCTTCTGCTCTCCGAACGGGGTTCCGGATTCCCCGTTGGGCGCCACTTTACCCCACGATCCCCCACTTTGCTCCATTTGATGTCATCAGTTCGGTCATTCTCCCCACCACGGCCCCCAAAAAGTCCGTGCAGAAGCGTGCCCACGGCGTTTTTCTCGCACGATTTCACGCAAAACCGCAGGTCGACGGCGGCCAGCCTGCGGTGGGGCGTAGTGGGGCGGGAATGGGCGCCGCGGCCACGCAACCGTCGGTCACCCGGCCCACAACAGTGCGCTGGGCACCGCCTCGGCGTGTCGCCGAGGCGGCCGTCGGCACAAAAAAAGGGGTAGCCCGTGAGGGCTACCCCGGAACCGCTACCGGCCTACTCGTCGAACCGGCGACGGAAGCGATCCTCCATCCGGTTGGTGAACGAACCACCGCGTGGGCGACGCTGCCGCGGCGCACCGGGCTCCGGCGCGGAACGGTCACGGCCGCCGGCTACGCGCGGGCCGGTTATGGCGAACACCACACCAGCGAACATCACCACGAAGCCGATTACGGACAAGATCGGAAAATCTCCGATCATTGTGGCCTTCACTGCGACGCCGACAACCAGCATTGCCAGACCGGCCACGAACAACGCTGCTCCTTGCAGCCTGCGCCGCGCCGACGGCGCGCGTAGAGTCCCACCTCGGACGCTGGACGCGAACTTGGGATCCTCGGCATAGAGCGCGCTCTCGATCTGATCGAGCATGCGCTGCTCATGATCGGAGAGTGGCATTCGTCCCTCCTTGCCGACGCGGCCGTCGGGGTAGTTCAAAACCGGTGTATGCCCGCAAGTACGGGCACCTGACACTAATGATACGAGGTCGATCCGAGGCGTACCACCTAGTTCACTGTCGATTGTAGGTCGTTCGCCGGGGGCGGGACTGACCGCCCGCCACTCCATAATGGCTTCGATAATGGGTTCGGACACACCGTGGCTCGGGGAAGGCACCAGAATTGGCGACGTATCTCATCGATCTGTCGCCGGATGCTATGCAACTCCGGCTACCCGACGCGCTGCGGGTGTACGTGGCCGCCATGCGTTATCCGCGCGGCACCGAGCAACAACGCGCGTCACTGTGGCTCGAACACACCCGCCGCCAGGGCTGGAAAGGCGTCGCCGCCGTCGAGATCCCCGGCCCTGAAAACGGGGCAGGCACCCCACCGAACAGCGCCGACCTGGCCACCGCCCCAATTCTCGGCATCGCCTACGGCTACTGCGGGGCGCCCGATCAGTGGTGGCAGCAACAGGTCGTCGGCGGCCTGCGTCAGATGGGCACCACACCGGGCCGCATCGCTGAGTTGATGAGCAGTTACTTCGAACTCACCGAGCTGCACATCGAACCGCGTGCTCAGGGCGGCGGACTCGGCGAGGCGCTGGCCAGGCGGCTACTGGCCGGCCGCAGCGAATCCCACGTCCTGCTCTCCACCCCGGAGATCACCGGCGAATCCAACCGGGCCTGGCGGCTGTACCGGCGCCTCGGGTTCACCGACATCATCCGGGGCTATCACTTCGCCGGCGACCCGCGGCCATTCGCCATCCTGGGACGCGCACTGCCACTGTGAGGCGTCCGTCCGATACGGGCGCGCTCATCTGGCACGATGACCTCGTGCGCACCGGGCAATCCAGACACCGTCGATCCCGACTGCTGGCGCTGGCGATGTTGCTGCTGATCCTGCCGATGGCGGTCGGCTGTGTCCGCGTGCGGGCATCCATCACGGTGTCCCCCGACGACCGGGTGTCCGGCCAGATCATCGCCGCGGCAAAGCCGCGTGACGCCGACGACAAAGGTCCACAGCTACTCAACAATGTGCCGTTCGCCACCAAGGTGGCGGTCTCGGAGTACAGCCGCGACGACTACGTCGGGTCACAGGCGGTGTTCTCCGACCTCTCGTTCTCCGAACTCCCGCAGTTGGCGTCCATGAACCGCGATGCGGCCGGCGTCGACATTTCGCTGCGCCGGGCGGGCGACCTGGTGATCCTGGAAGGCCGCGTCGATCTGACCTCGCTGAGCGATCCGGAAGCCGACGTGCTGCTGACGGTCTCGTTTCCGGGCGAAGTGACTTCCACCAACGGCGACCAGGTCAGCTCCTCGATCGTCGAATGGAAGCTACGACCCGGCGTGGTGAGCACGATGAACGCCCAGGCCCGTTACACCGATCCCAGCGCCCGTTCGTTCACCACCGCGGCCATCTGGCTGGTGGTCGGTGCCTTCCTTGTCGCCGGTGTCATCGGCGCACTCGCCTGGACCAGTCGGGACCGCTCCCCCAAACCCGGCGAGCCCGCCGCCTCCAACGACTGAGGGATCGCCGACCGGTGGCACGCTTTAGGCTGGACCCACTCGGGGGTCATGCAGCAGACATAGAAAGGGGCGGGCGCTGAGCGTGGATGCAGCGGCACCGTCAACCGTCGAGTTGGCCAGCGCCGTCACCGACCAGTTGCGCGAATACCTGCGGGAGCGTCGTCGAGACTGCGCCTACATCGGTACCGAGTATGCGGAGCTGACCGCGGCGCTCGAGGAATTCGTCCTGCGCGGCGGTAAACGACTCCGCCCCGCCTTCGCTTACTGGGGCTGGCGGGCGGTGGTCGACCCGGCCGACGCGGCCGCCGACGGCGACGCCTTGAGACTGTTCGCCGCCCTCGAGCTGCTGCAGGCCTGCGCTCTGGTTCACGACGATGTGATCGACGACTCCGCGACCCGCCGCGGCCTGCCCACGGTGCACCGGCTGTTCACCGAGCGGCACCGCGCGCAGAACTGGCGCGGGTCCTCCCAACAGTTCGGCCTCTCCGCGGCAATCCTGCTCGGTGATCTGGCTTTGGCCTGGGCCGACGACGTCGTGGCCTGCGCGGACCTACCGGTCGACGCGCACCGGCGGGTCCAGCAGGTCTGGGCTCACATCCGCACCGAGGTGCTCGGCGGTCAGTATCTGGACATCGTCGCCGAATCCAGCGGCGCGGAATCGGTGGCCTCGGCGATGAACGTCAACACCTACAAGACCGCCTCGTACACGATCGCCCGGCCCCTGCAGCTCGGTGCCGCTGCGGCTGCGGACCGTCCGGACGTCCAGGAGATCTTCCACCGGGTCGGCAACGACCTCGGGGTCGCATTTCAGTTGCGCGACGACGTGCTGGGCGTTTTCGGCGATCCCGCGGTGACCGGTAAGCCGTCCGGGGACGACCTACGATCCGGCAAGCGCACGGTGCTGCTCGCCGAGGCGCTTGAGCTGGCCGACAAATCCGATCCGGCGGCCGCCGAACTGCTGCGGACCTCGATCGGCACCGAGCTGTCCGATCCGCAGGTGCGCGAGTTGCGCCAGGCCATCGAATCGGTCGGCGCGTTGACCGCCGTGGAGGACCACATCGAGATGCTCACCCGCCGCGCCCTCGACGTGCTGGCCGCCGCGCCGGTCCACGACGACGCCAAGTCCGGCCTGTCCGAACTCGCCCGATTGGCAGCTAACCGGTCGGCATAGGAGCATGACAACCTCGAACCCCACCCAGTCCTCGGAAACCGGCCTGGTACAACATGTCTCGCGCTTCGCCTCGTTCACGGTCTCGGCCGAGGCACGGCAGGCACGCCTGGGATGCCTGGGGGCGGCACTGCTGACCATCGGCGGGCTCGGCGCGGGCAGCACCCGTTTGCATGACCCGTTACTGGAATCCCTGCACCTGTCGTGGCTCCGGTTCGGCCACGGTCTGGTGCTGTCGTCGGTGCTGTTGTGGGCCGGGGTCGCGCTGATGCTGATCGCCTGGCTGTGGCTGGGCCGCCGCGTGATCGACCGCAGCGCCACCGAGTACACGATGGTGGCGACCACCGGCATCTGGCTGGCGCCACTGCTGCTGAGCGTTCCGCTGTTCAGCCGGGACACCTACTCGTATCTCGCCCAGGGCGCGCTGCTACGCGATGGATTCGACCCCTATGTGGTCGGCCCGGTGGACAACCCGAATTCGTTGTTGGAGGACGTCAGCCCGATCTGGACCACGACGACCGCGCCGTACGGCCCGGCCTTCATCCTGGTGGCGAAGTTCGTCACCATACTGGTCGGAGACGACGTCGTCGCAGGCACCATGCTGCTTCGACTGTGCATGCTGCCCGGACTGGCCCTGCTGATCTGGGCAGCACCGCGGGTGGCCCGCCATGTCGGTACCAGTGGTGCTGCCGCACTGTGGATCTGTGTACTCAACCCACTGGTGATCATCCACCTGATGGGCGGCGTACACAACGAGATGCTGATGGTCGGGCTGATGATGGCCGGTATCGCGCTCACCTTCGATCGCCACCCCGCCTGGGGCGCCGGCCTGATCGCCGCGGCGGTAGCGGTGAAAGCCACTGCCGGCCTGGCTCTCCCGTTCCTGGTCTGGGTGTGGATGCGGCAGCTGCGAGAACGCCGCAGCATGTCCGGAGTGCGAGCGTTCGCCAGCGCCACCGCGGCCTCGGTACTGATCTTCGTGGCGGTGTTCGCGGTGCTGTCCTGGCTGGCGGGGGTGGGCCTGGGCTGGCTGACCGCGCTGGCCGGCTCGGTCAAGATCATCAACTGGCTCACCGTGCCCACCGCAGCATCGAACCTCATCAATGTCTTTGGCGGCCTGATCTTCCCGGTCAACTTCTACGCCGTGCTTGAGGTGGCCCGGATCATCGGCATCGCCGTCATCGTGATCGCGCTGCCGCTGTTGTGGTGGCGGTACCGCCACACCGATCGCGAAGCCCTGACGGGTATCGCGTTGGCAATGGCAGTCGTGGTGCTGTTCGTGCCCGCAGCGTTGCCGTGGTACTACACCTGGCCGCTGGCCGTGGCCGCTGCACTGATCCAGACCCGCCCCGCCATCGCCGCGATCGCCGGATTCTCGACCTGGATCATGGTGATGTGGAAACCCGATGGCGCCCATGGCATGTACTCATGGGCGCACGTCCTGCTCACCACGGCCTGTGCCGCGGTGGCATGGTATTCGCTCTACAAGGTGCCGGAGCCCGAAGGCGGTGCGGTCAGTAAGCCATAGCCTGGGCGCGGCGGACCACTTCACGGGCCTGATGTGAACGCAGCGCGTCGACCGGGCGCGCATTGGCCTGGCCCTCGGGCGCCCCGTCCCTGGTGATCGTCAGCGACGGATCGGGCGTGAACAGCCAGCGGATGATCTCGGTGGTGTTGAATCCGCCGTCGCGCAGCACCACCAGCAGCCCCGGCAACGCCTTCATCACGTGCCCGTTGTCGTCGAAGAAGATCTTCGGCACCACCACGACACCGTCCCGGCGGACGGCGATCAGATGGTTTTCACGCAATTGCTGGTGGACCTTGGTGACCGGGATGCCGAGAAATTCGGCAACGGCGGGTAGGTCGTAGACGACCTCGCCGGGATCCAGGACATCCTCAGCGGCCGGAATGCTGCTCACCGCACTGAGTGTAGAGCCTGTCGAGCCCAAGCACTCCGTAACATGTCTGCGGTGGAGCCCTCGGAGCAATCGGATCCACTCGTCGGCACTGTGCTGGACGGGCGGTACCGCGTCGACGGCGCAATAGCCACGGGCGGGATGTCAACGGTGTACCGCGGTCTGGACGTTCGTCTCGACCGTCCGGTCGCCCTGAAGGTCATGGACTCCCGGTACGCCGGCGACGAGCACTTCCTCACCAGGTTCCAGCGGGAGGCCCGGGCGGTGGCCCGGCTGAAGGATCCGGGGCTGGTCGCCGTGTACGACCAGGGCGTTGACCTCCAGCGTGACCGGCGCCACCCGTTCCTGGTGATGGAATTGATCGAGGGTGGCACGCTGCGCGAACTGCTGACCGAACGCGGCCCGATGCCACCGCATGCGGTCGCCGCGGTGCTGGCCCCGGTGCTGAGCGGTCTGGCGGTGGCCCACCGGGCCGGTCTGGTGCACCGCGACATCAAGCCGGAGAACGTGCTGATCTCCGACGACGGCGAGGTCAAGATCGCCGATTTCGGGCTCGTCCGTGCGGTCGCGGAAGCCAAGATCACCTCCACGAGTGTGATTCTGGGCACTGCGGCGTACCTGTCACCCGAGCAGGTGAGCACCGGCGACGCCGATCCGCGTAGCGATGTCTACGCGGTCGGGATCCTCATCTATGAACTCCTGACCGGCGTCACGCCTTTCACCGGGGACTCCGCGCTCGCGGTGGCATATCAGCGGATGGACAACGACGTTCGCCCGCCGAGCACGGTAATCGCCGGGGTACCAAGGCAATTCGATGATCTGGTGCGGCGGGCAACCGTACGTGAGGCGACGCAGCGTTACGCCGATGCCGACGCCATGCGCAGCGATCTGGAAACCATCGTCGAGGAATTGGGCCTGCCCGACTTTCACGTCCCGGCGCCGCGCAACTCTGCACAACACCTGGCCGCCACGCGTTTTCACAGCCGCCGCGACGCTTCGGCGACCACAGATATGACGGCAGCGCCGCCACCGCCTGCGGCACCCCGACAGCTCACCCGCGAGCTGACCGCCGAACAGGGGTGGTCACCGATGCCGGCCGAGCCTGCCGACTACGACGAACACGTCGGGGTCTCAGGGCAATTCGCCGGGATCGAGATGAGCGAGTTCTACTGGGCGCAGCAACGCGCGCGGCGGGTGTTGGTGTTCTGGGTGCTCGCGGTGCTCACCACGACCGGCCTTGTCGCCGCCGCGGCCTGGATGCTGGGAAGCAATATCGGCACGCTCATCTAGCCACCCACCGGCCTGCGACCACGATTCTCGATGGCATCCAGCAACACTTCGACGCTGAACTCGAAAACCTCTGCGGTGTCCGGGTAGATCGTCGGGGCCGCCGCCGCCGACGATGGGAATCTGCCCGGGTCCAGCGCGGCGTACTGGCGACGCTGCTCGTCGCGCAGCGTGGCGTCGGTCAGCCACGGCGACAGCGCCGCGACCAAGCCGTTTCCGACCGTGTGGTTGTAGATGGTCTGGTGGTAGAGACCCAGTTCGTCCTCGCCGATCCCGGCCCGGATCAGTTCGCGAACGGTCCACTCCGTGAGGTGGAACAGCTGTGGTTCGTCGTCCGGCTGGCCGGCCATGGCGGCGGCCAGGCCCTCGTGGCGGCGATAGATCTGCCACCACTGGAGCATCAGTTTCCGTAGGTTGGCGCGCCAGTGACCCGCGGGGTCCGGCTCGTCGACCTCGAGTCGGAACAACTCGTCGATGAGCGCCGATATCAGCTCGGATTTGTCCCGGAAGTGCCGGTACATGGCCGTGGCATCCACACCGAGTTCGTTGCCCAGCCGGCGCACGGTGAGCGCGCGCAATCCCTCGCGATCGCAGATTTCCTGGGCCGCGGCGAGGATCATCGCACGGTCCAGTCGGACGGCGCCGTTGCGTGCGCGGGCTGCCCCGGGTCGTCCGCTGCTGTTCACGACAGCCAGCATCGCATGCCGAGCGGCCAGAACCCGACAGGCCCGGTAAACGTTGTGGACATCACTGTTGTCATCACTGTTGACAACCGTCACAACTGCGGCCACGATGATCCGGTCCGGTGCGGTTCCGGCCACGAGAAAGGCACACATGCGCGACTCCAAGCCCGGCGGTTCCCGGGCATACAAGCAAGAGCTCAAACGCGATCTCAGCCTGTGGGAGAACGCCTCGCTGGTCGTCTCCGCGACCACCCCGGCGACCGGGGCGTTCATCATCGCGCCGGTCCTGTTCGCCCTGAACGGCACCGGCGCCGCGCTGACCTTCTGCATCGCGGCGGTTCTCGGATTGTCGCTGGCGTTCTGCTGGGCAGAGTTGGGCGCGGCCTACCCGATCGCCGGCGGTGACTACACGTTCATCGCCCGCATCATGGGCCGCGCCCCCGGATTCGTCTCGATGTTCATCACCGGTCCCGTGCAGGCCGTCCTGATCCCATCCGTCGTCGCGCTCGGAATGGCCGAATATCTGCGCGTCATCGTCAACGTGGACGCGAACATTCTCGGCGCCGTGATCATCATCGGCGGTGCCGTGATCGCCTTGTTCGGGGTCCGCCTGAACGCGATCGCCGTGACCGTCCTGCTCGTCGTCGAGATCGTGGCCGTCGTGTTGGTGGCGGTGTTCGGATTCATCAACGTGCAACGCCCGGTGACCACGCTGTTGCATCCCGAGGTCTTCGATGCCCACGGAATCGCCAGCCCCCTCACCCTGAGCGCACTGGTAGCGGGTATCGCCGTCGGTAGCTTCGCCTACAACGGCTTCCAGGGTGCACTGATCTTCTCCGAGGAGACTGTCGGCGCCCGCCGCAACGTGGCCCGCGCCGTTTTCATCGCCCTGGGCGTCGCCGTCGCATGCGAGGTGTTTCCGGTGGCGGCCGCCACCCTCGCCGCGCCCTCCCTGACCGAGATGTCCCAGTCGGACAACCCCTGGCGGTATGTCCTGACCTCCATCGGTGGCGAGACCTTCAACACCATCATCAGTCTCGGCATCGCGGTCGCTGTGCTCAACGCCGTCATCGCCCTCATGCCGTACTACGCGCGGATCCTGTACAGCACCGGCCGTGACATGGCCTGGCCCGCGCCCATCAGCCGGGCCCTGGCCGTGGTCCACCCCAAGTACGGCACGCCCTGGCTGGCAACGATTCTGGTGGGGATCGGCGGCGCGGTGATGATCCTGTCCTCGGATGTCGCCACACTGACGACGTGGACCGGCGCGCTGCTCGCGGTCGAGTTCATTCTCGTCGCGGCATCGGCCCTGGTGAGCCGGCTGCGCTCCCCCGGCCTGGACCGCCCCTACCGAATGCCGCTGTGGCCCGTGTGGCCGGTCGTCGCGATCCTCATGTCCGTTGCCGTACTGAGCCAACAGGTCCGCTCGGATCTGATCGTCGCGGGCGCATCCGTGCTGCTCGCCCTGGGCTACTACCTCTGCTACCTGCGGCCGCGCAGTGACACACACTTCCTGATGCTCGCTCCGCCGGATGAGGACCGCCGCGACGCTGATGTCGAGGTCGCCTGATGGACCTCGACTTCAGCGCCGCCGACGACATCGTCGCCGAATTCCACGAACGCCGACGCGCTCCCGGTGTGCGGTTCGCGGTGGTCGCAGACGGCCGGACGGTACACGTCGCCGGCCATGGCGTCACCGATTGCGCCACCGGCGCCCGGGCGGCTGACGAACGGGTGTTCCGGATCGCGTCGATGTCGAAGAGCTTCACCGCGGCCGCGCTCCTGCAATTACGGGATCAGGGCCTGCTCCGGCTCGACGATCCCGTCATCGGCCATCTGCCGCAGGCGACCGGGCTGGGCGGCCACACCAGGGACTCGCCGCCGATCACCCTGCGCCATTGTCTGACGATGAGCAGTGGACTGCCCAGCGACGATCCATGGGCCGACCGGCAGGAGAGCATGTCGCAGGACACGTTCGACGAACTGCTTGCCCGTCCGGTGGCGGGCGCCTACGCCCCGGGCACCGCGTTCGTCTACTCCAATCTGGGGTTCGCCATCCTGGGCCGCGTCGTGGAAGCGGTCACCGGTCGTGACTTCGTCGGTTACCTCACGAGCGAACTGCTGGAACCGCTGGGACTGACCGACACCACCTACGATTACCGCACGGTGCCGTCCGGGCGGCTGGCCAACGGTTACCGCCTGACCCGCAGCGGCGATTGGGAGCTGCAACCGTTCAGCGCCCCGGGCAGCTTCTCTGCCATCGGAGGGCTGCTGAGCACGACGGGCGATATCGCGCGGTGGATCGGCTGGCTCGCCGAGGCCTTCCCCGCAGGCGGCGGTGACGACGCGGTGCTGGCCCGCGCATCCCGGCGTGACATGCAGCAGCCACACCGACTCGTGCCGTTCCACCTCGCGGAGGCACCCGGCGAGCGGAACCGGTTGAAAAGCAACGGCTTCGACTGGGGATTGTCCGGATACGGCTACGGCCTCTTCGTCGAGACCGACCCCCGATGGGGGGCGATCAGCCAACACCTCGGCGGCTATCCCGGCTTCGGGTCCTACATGGGCTGGCATCAAGACAGCGGCCTTGGCGTCGTCGCCTTCGCCAACGGCACCTATGCGCCGGTGGCAGCACCGGCCCGCGCAGCCCTCGATGCGCTACTGCGGCAGCACCCGAGCCGCCGGGCCGAGGCACGCCCGACGCCGGCCATGCGGTCAGCCCTCGAGCTGGTAGAACGGGTGATCGCCGAGCCGACGGCACTGCAGGAACCGGCATTCGCCGACAACGTGCTGCTCGACGTGCCGCTCGGCGAACGGGTCGCGGCGATCACCGCCGCACGAAATGCGGTGGGCGACCGCGATGGTCAGGCAGAGATGGCGCTGCGATCACCCACCGAAGCGACGTATCGCCTGCCGGGCACGCGCGGGAGAATCGACGTCACCATCGCATTGACCCCGACCGATCCGCCCCGCATCCACACCTTCGCGGTGGAGGCCGTGGCCGCCGAAAAAGCCTGAGGGGCAGCGGTTCAGTCGCGCAGCATCTCGGCGACCAGGAAAGCCAACTCCAGGCTCTGCTGGGTGTTCAGCCGTGGGTCGCACGCAGTCTCGTACCGGCCGGCCAGATCAGAATCCGAAATGTCCTGCGCCCCACCGAGACACTCGGTGACGTTCTCACCGGTGATCTCGACGTGGATACCGCCCGGATGGGTGCCCAGCGCACGGTGCACCTCAAAGAATCCCTGCACCTCGTCGACGATGCGGTCGAAATGCCGGGTCTTGTAACCGGTCGAGGATTCGTGGGTGTTGCCGTGCATCGGATCGCACTGCCAGATCACCTGATGACCGGTGGCTTGAACCTTTTCGATGATCGGCGGGAGCAGGTCGCGCACCTTGTTGTTGCCCATCCGGGTCACCAGGGTCAGCCGGCCCGGCTCGTTGTGCGGATCGAGCCGCTCGACGTATTCCACCGCGAGCTCCGGTGTCATGGTGGGACCCAGCTTCACGCCGATCGGGTTGGCGATCACCTCGGCGAACGCCACGTGCGCACCGTCGAGCTGGCGGGTCCGCTCACCGATCCACAGGTAATGGGCAGACTGACAGTAGAGCTTGGGGGTGCCCTCGGCGGCGTTCGAGAGCCGCAGCATGGCGCGCTCGTAGTCCAGCACCAGGGCCTCGTGACTGGCGAAGATCTCCGCCGTCTGCAGGTTGCGGTCGGCCACCCCGCAGGCCGACATGAACCTCAGGCCACGGTCGATCTCCCCGGCCAGGGCCTCGTAACGGGCGCCGGCCGGTGAGGTCCGGACGAACTCGCGGTTCCAATCGTGCACCAGGTGCAGCGACGCCAGACCCGAGGAGGTCAGGGCGCGAACCAGGTTCATCGCCGCGCTGGCGTTGGCGTAGGCCCGCACCAACCGGGACGGGTCATGCTGACGCACCGCGGCGTCGGGGGCAAAGCCGTTGACCATGTCACCGCGGTAGGACTTCAGCCCCAGCGCATCGACGTCGGCCGAACGCGGCTTGGCGTACTGGCCGGCGATGCGGGCCACTTTCACCACCGGCATGCTCGAGCCGTAGGTCAGCACCACCGCCATCTGCAGCAACGTCCGGATGTTGGCCCGGATGTGCGGTTCGGTGTTGTCGACGAACGTCTCGGCGCAGTCGCCGCCCTGCAGCAGGAACGCGTTGCCCTGGGCCACGTCGGCCAGCTGACCCTTGAGCTTCTCGATCTCCGAGGAGACCGTCACCGGCGGCACGCTCTCCAGGACGGTCCGCATCGCCTTGGCCGCATCCGCGTCCCAACTGGGCTGCTGAGCAGCCGGGCGGGCCAGCGCGGTGTCCAGCCGTTGCCGAAGCTCGTCGGTCAGCGGCGGCAGCGGCGGAAGCTGGTCGATGGGGATGTCGACGGTCCAGTTCACCCGTACATGGTAGCCGCCGGTCAACTGCGCTTTTCGCCGTATGCTGCGCCCCGGTGCGGCGCCGGGGCCGCCACCGAGCCGGTCATCAATTCGAACCGGAGCAGGTTGTGCCGGGCGTCGACCAGGGCGTCATGCGCATCGCGCGGCCGCGGTGGCATCCGCGGCGACCCACGCTCCTCCCAGAACTGCCGCAGTTCGCGGGTGAACCGCGGCATCGCGGGCGGCAGATCGGTCATCGGCCCCCACAGCTGGCACAGCACCACATGGTCATAGGCGCCCACCCAGGCCCACAGCTCGACCGGTTCGTCGCCGTCGATATCGAAGAAATCCTCCAGCTCCGAGCGGATCTGCCGCCGCGAGCGCCACAGCTGCGAGGACGGTGACGGCAGCTTGGGCAGCACGTTCTTGCGCACCCAGGTGCCGGCCCGGTCCGGATTGAATTCCGTTGAGATAGCGTAATATTCGCGGCCGTCCTCGGCTACGACGCCGATCGAGATCAGCTCGATGGTGCGCCCGTCGTCGATGAACTCCGTGTCATAGAAGTACCGCATCTACCCGTCCCGTCGTGTCGTGGTGGCGCCAGGGGCAGGAGCGGCATGGATCTCCCGGTCGAGCTGCTCGTCGACCTCGGCGTCGTCGGGGAATCGCGGCAATCCGGTGATCGCATCCTGCAGCCACAGCTTGGCCTGCACCACCGGACGGCGCAGCCAACGCTCCCGCTCCAGCGCGCGGTGCATCTTGCGGGGCCGACTGGTGTAGCGCCAGCGCGCCCACGGCGCATGCGGACGGGACAGTCGGACCGCGCCGACGAACAGCAACGGGGTAATGAACATGCCCACCAATCCGGTCCACACCTTGCCCTTTAGCAGCACCACCACCGCCAGCAGCAGGGTCAGCACCGCAATCAACACCACAATGGCACGAGCGACCCACGTGTGATCCGACCGCCAGATACCGACATCAAAGAATGACAGCGGGTTGAATCCCAGGATCAGCAGCCCCGCCACGGCCACCGCGGCGAACACCGCGTCCACCGACGTGCGACCGTCCTCGGCCCAGTACACGTCGGACAGGTGCAGGATCAACGCGAACTCGTCTAGGACCAACGCCGCACCGATGCCGAAGAACGTGGCCGCCACGGTGAATTCGGCCATCCCGCCGTTGACCGCGAGGGTCACCATGGTGACTCCCGAAACCATCACCAGGATCACCCCGAAGACCGCGTGGTGGATGTGCAGTGACCCGTGGCCGATATTGCGGGGCTGCCACCAGCGCGGCGGCCGATCGCTGTCGGCATGTCTCCGGATGTAGCGCACCACGGTGCGGGTCACGAAGAAGGTCGAGATGAAAGCCACCAGGCAACACAGCAACGGCAAGCGATCGTGGGAGACGAAGTCGAAATTGACGATCAGATGCACGTTGAGAAAACCTAGCCGACCTGCGCGCGTCGCGACCGCGGATGCACCGGTGTCCGGCAACCCCCGATAGTCTGTTGAGGACATGAGAAAGCGGCGGTCGCCCGACGGGGCCGGTTGGGTGCCAACCATCGCGTGGCGGGTGTTCCAGCTGCTGACCCTGGCGGCGCTGGTCTGGACCTCGTGGCGGCTGCTGGGACACACCCCGTACCGCATCGACATCGACGTGTACCGCATGGGCGGACGGGCCTGGTTGAACGGCGGCCCGCTGTACGCCGACGGCGCCATCTTCCACACCCAGGGCGGACTCGATCTGCCCTTCACCTATCCCCCGTTGGCCGCCATCGCCTTCGCGCCGTTCGCGTGGCTGTCCCTGCCGGCGGCCAGCGCGGCGATCACCGTGACCACCCTGTTGCTGTTGATCGTGTCGACGGTCATCGTGCTCACCCGCCTCGACGTCTGGCCGCAGACCGCCATCACCGGCGAACCGGCCTGGCTGCGGCGGGTTTGGCTGGCCGCCGCGATCGTCGCACCTGCGGTGATCTATCTGGAACCGCTGCGGTCGAACTTCGAGTTCGGCCAGATCAACGTGGTGCTGATGACGCTGGTGATCGCCGATTGCGTGCCGCGCCGTACCCCGTGGCCCCGCGGCATGCTGCTCGGCCTGGCCATCGCGCTGAAACTCACCCCGGCCGTGTTCCTGCTGTACTTCCTGCTGAACCGGGACATGCGCGCCCTGCTGCGGACCGCGGCCGCCACGATCATCGCGACACTGGCCGGGTTTGCCCTGGCCGCCAAGGACTCGGTCGAGTACTGGACCGAAACGGTGCGCAACACCGACCGGATCGGCACCGCGACGCTGAACACCAACCAGAACATCGCGGGCGCGCTGGCCCGGCTCGGGCTCGGTGAGGGGCCACGATTCGTGCTGTGGGTGCTGGCCTGCCTCGTGGTGCTGGCCCTCACCGTATGGGCGGCCCGACAGGCCCTGCGCAGTACGGCTCCCGAATCATCGGTGCTGGCGCTGATCTGCGTGGCGATGTTCGGCCTGGTGGTCTCGCCGGTGTCGTGGTCACACCACTGGGTGTGGATCCTGCCGACGCTGCTGGTGACGGCGATCCTGACCTACCGGCGCCGCAGCATCCTGCTCGCGGCGGTGACCGCGGCGGGGATCGCACTGACCGTCTGGACACCCATCACCCTGATGCCCGAGCATCGGGAGACCGCGGCGTCGCTGTGGCGACAGCTCGCAGGCGGTTCGTACGTGTGGTGGGCGCTCGTGGTGATCGTGGCCGCCGGGACGGTCTCGGTCGTGGTGCCGCGGGCCAGGACGTCTGTCGCCGCCGTCGCGTCCTCCCACTGACCTCCGGTGCTAGCCGGCGGCCGCGTGCGGCATCCGCGCGGCAGGCTTGGCCGGCTCAGAGCTTTCCTTGACGGCGGCGGCGTAGATGTCGACGTACTCCTGACCGGACAGATCCATCAGCTCGTACATCACCTCATCGATCACGGCGCGTTCGATGAACCGGTTACCGGCCAGCCCCTCGAACCGGCTGAACTCCATCGGCTTGCCGAACCTGACCTCGACCCGGCCGAACCGCCACATCTTGCTGCCGGGAGGGTTCACCACATTGGTTCCGATCATCGCCACGGGAATGACCGGCACACCGGTCTCCAGCGCCAGCCGGGCCAGCCCCGTCTTGCCCTTGTAGAGCCGTCCGTCCGGCGAACGGGTGCCCTCGGGGTACATGCCGAGCAGCTTGCCCTCGGACAGAATCCGCTGAGCTGTACTCAACGCGCTCTGGGCCGAGTCGGCGTCTGTGCGGTCGATCGGCACCTGCCCGGCAACCGTGTAGAACCAACGCTGAAACCTGCCCTTGATCCCGGTGCCGGTGAAGTACTCCGACTTCGCCAGGAAGGTGATCCGGCGACTCTCCGCCAGCGGCAGGTAGAAGCTGTCGGCGACCGCGAGGTGGTTACTGGCCAGAATCGCCGCGCCCGACGACGGAACATGCTCCAGGCCAGTCACTTTCGGCCGACCGAGCAAGGACAGCACGGGTCCCATGAAGACGAACTTGAACAGCCAGTACCACATGGACCCTCCCAATTGCGCGCCTCAGACGGCGCTCTGCGACAACTTTACCCAGCGGGTGTCATTGCGACCACAGCAAGCCCGCTGCACGCCGGCGCTCTCAATCCTCGACGATGACCGGGATGGGCTGATAGCGGCCGGGGCCCGGCGGCGGGGAATCGTCTGACGGTGCGGGACCGGGGCCGTCCGGGCCGCCGTCGGGCCCGGGACCACCAGAATCGTCGGTGTCGTTCAGCACGGCACGGATCACCGCCAGCAACGCCACGCTGTGCTCGGCGATCACCCCCAGTAACGGGTGGTGCTCACCATTGACCGCGGCCGCGAGTGCGCACACCGGACACCACAGCTGCTGACACTTGCCGGGGCCACCGGCGGCGGTGGCTGCGGCGCGCGCTGCGGCCATGCGCACCGCGGGGTCCAATTTGTCGAGGACAGCCTGCGCCAATTGCCGTAGTTCCGGCCCGAGGTCGGTATGGGACCCAGTCATGCCGGCCACACCTCCGGATTCGGTCGAAAACGCACCGTCAGCTCACTGCCTCGCAACTGCGCCTCCGTCACAATGCATCGCCGCAGGACGGACGCCAGCCGCACCCGGCGCCGCATACCGCCGACGCCGATGATCAAGTCGTCGTCGACGCGGCCCAACGTCAGCGAAGCGGAGTCGACGTGCGGCAACTCTAACCGCATCCGGTACACCGCTTCGAGGCCAGACCCTGATTCAAGGTCCACGATCGGGCGCAGCGGCCCCGGCGGCGGCGATCCGTCACGGCGTCGGGCTCCCTCGAGCAGCTCCGCCAGCGCCTTGGGGCCGATCGGCTCCCCGGCCAGATGCGGAACCAGGATCAGCTGCACGTCACCGGTGCCTGCGTCGAGTTCGTCAAGGACCGACTGCTGCTCGGATATCCGCTCGGCGTACCAGTCGAACGCGGGATGGGCAGGAAGATTCCGGTACTCGAACGAATCATCCTGGACCAGAATCTGATTGACGATGAGTTCGGCTACCTGCACTCCCATCAGCGCCAACGAACCCAGGGTTCTCACCGCCTCGGCCGCCACCACCCGCTCGGCGGTCAGCACCAGGTGGGCGGTGACCCTGCTGCCGTCGGTCAACAGCGTGCCGAGCCGCCCGACGCCGGCGTCGATACGTTCAAGCAGCGCGACGATGGCAGCGGTGGCGCCGTCTGACCCCTGATTGCTCCTCGCGTGCGCTGAACCGCCGGACAACCGGCGGTGCCGCGGCCATGCCCGCTCCAGGTAGAGCCCGAATGTCGACGGCAGCGTCAGCATCCGCAACGCGTCGGCGGTGGAGGCGCAGTCCACGACCACGTGGTCCCACTGCCCCGTATCGGCCAACTCCGCCACCTCGTGGAGGCCGAGCACTTCCTGAATACCGGGCAACGCCGAAAGTTCTTCCGGGGCAACATCACCCAGATCGGACTCGCCGAAACGAGCCGCCAACGGGCCTGCGACCTCGGCCCAGCGCGCTTCGAGCAGCGCCAGGGTGTCCAACGCGAGGGCGTCGAGGAACCCACCCGCGTCGGCGAGTCCGGTTTCCAGATCGCTGAGCACCCGGGTAGGCGACCGCTGCCCCGTCGGGATCAGGCCGGTGCCGAGGACGTCACCGGTGGAATGCGCCTGATCGGTCGAGACGATGAGCACCCGCAGACCCGAGCGGGCGTCGCGCACCGCCGTCGCGGTCGCCAACGTCGACTTGCCTACCCCGCCCTTGCCGACGAACAGACTGATCCGGGCAGGTGTTCGATCATTCAGCCTCGACTCGTTTCTTGAGGTCTTTCAGCGCGGTGTCGGTCAACCGGCGCTCGGCCTTGCGCTTGAGCAACCCGATCATCGGAATCATCAGATCGACCGACAACTCATAGGTGACATCGGTACCGGAGCCCTTGGGCGCCAAGCGGTATGCACCCTGCAACGAACGGAGCAGCGAACTCGACACCAGCGTCCAGGTCACCGAGGTGTGATCAGGCGGCCACACGTAGGACAACACCATGGTGTCCTTGAGCACCGCCGCATCGAGCACCAGACTGGCCTTCTTCGGAAAGCCGGCATCGTCGACCTCGAGTACCTCGGTCTCCTTGTACTCGGCAACCCAATCAGGATATGAGCCGATGTCGGCGATGACGTCCATCACCGTCGCAGGATCGGCATCGATGTGAATGGTCTGCGCCGTCTTGTCAGCCACTACCCGCCCTATCTCCCCCGCCGCGCGGAGGTCCACGACCTGTCAGGGCCTCCCTGGGAGAAATCTACCCTCCCAGACCGGTCATTACCCCTGAGACGCCAGCCGCGAAACGCCGACCGGCCGCGACGCCTCCAGACGCTGTTTGATCTCGAAAGCCATCGCCTTCCCCGCGACCCGGCGCCGATGGTTCATTTTGGCCAGGTCCAGGCGCGCCAGCTGCCAGGCCGTCGCCCCCGCCGGTTCCGCATGCAGGAAATAGTGCAGGATCACCCCGTCCAGCATTTCCTCCAGCCAAACTTCCATGGTCCCGGTCAACGCACCGGCCACCGTCCAGCGCTGGCCCTTCTCGGCGCGGTCCTCGATGACGGTCAAGGTCAGGTCCGGCCACCACCGACGCCAACTCGCCCGATCCGCGACCGATTCGCCGACCACCACCGGGTCGGCCGCGACGAACGTCTCGTCAGCGATCTGAATGCTGTTCATCGACGACAAGCTTCACATATGCGCTCACTGGGGTCTGCAGAGGCCGACTAGGCTGACCGCAAAGCCCCTATCACAAGCCTGGAGGCCAGGATCGTGCGTGAGTTCAGTGTTCCCGCATCGTTCACCGTCGGCGAGCACGACAACATTGTCAGCTCGGTGTTCAGCCACGAGGCCGACGACCCCGACCACGTGATCTTCCGGCGCCTGGTCAACGGCGCCTGGGCCGACGTGACCTGCGCCCAGGCGGCCGGCCAGATCCGTTCGACAGCACTGGGACTGATCGCCGAAGGGGTCAAGCCCGGTGACCGGGTGGCGGTGTTGTCGGCGACCCGTTACGAATGGCCGATCATCGACTTCGCCATACTGGCCGCCGGCGCGGTCACCGTTCCGGTCTACGAAACCTCTGCGGCCGAGCAGGTGCGTTTCGTCCTGGACAACTCCGCCGCGGTGCTGGTGTTCGCCGAGACCGACGCGCACGCCGAGACTGTCGAGCAACTCGCCGGTCAGCTGCCCCAGTTGCGCAAGGTGTTCCGGATCGACGGCTCGACCACGCCTGCGCTCGAAGCGCTCGCTGAAGCCGGCGAATCGGTCGACGCTGCCGAGCTGGACAAGCGGTTGGCGGGGATCCGTGCAGCCGACCCGGCCACCCTGATCTACACCTCGGGCACGACCGGCCAACCCAAGGGCTGCCAGTTGACGCACTCGAATCTGGTCTACGAGATTCGCGGCGCCAAGGACTGCTTCCCCAGCCAGCTCGCCAAGGGCGAGCGGATGCTGGTGTTCCTGCCGCTGGCCCACGTGCTGGCGCGGGCCATCACGATCGCGGCCTTCACCAACAAGGTCACGCTCGGCTTCACCAGCGATATCAAGAACCTGGTCCCGACCTTCGGCGTGTTCAAGCCGACGCTGGTGGTGTCGGTGCCGCGGGTGTTCGAGAAGGTGTACAACACCGCCGAGCAGAACGCGCGAAACGACGGTAAGGGCAAGATCTTTCAGATCGCGGTCGACACCGCGATCGAGTGGAGCAAGGCGCAGGACACCGGGAATGCGGGACTGCTGCTGCGGGCCAAACACGCGGTGTTCGATCGGTTGGTGTACGGCAAGCTGCGGGCCGCGCTCGGCGGTGACTGCCATGCCGCGATCTCCGGCGGCGCACCACTGGGCGCGCGGCTGGGCCACTTCTACCGCGGGGTCGGGCTGACCATCTACGAGGGCTACGGGCTGACCGAAACGAGCGCGGCGATCACCGTGAACCGCGTCAATGACCTCAAGGTCGGATCGGTCGGAAAGTTGGTGCCCGGCAACAGCATGCGCCTGGGCGATGACGATGAGCTGCTGGTCCGCGGCGGCGTGGTCTTCGGCGGCTACTGGAACAACGAGGCCGAGACCGACGCGGTCTTTTCTGCGGACGCGAGGAGCAAAAACGCCACGGACGGGTGGTTCCACACCGGCGATCTCGGCGCCATCGACTCCGACGGCTTCCTCACCATCATCGGCCGCAAGAAGGAGATCATCGTCACCGCCGGCGGCAAGAACGTGGCACCGGCGATCCTGGAGGACAAGCTGCGGGCCCACCCGCTGATCAGCCAGGCCATGGTGGTCGGTGATGCCAAGCCGTTCATCGCCGCCCTGATCACCATCGATCCGGAGGCATTCCCGGGCTGGAAGCAGCGGAACGGCAAGGCGGACAACGCCACTGTCGGCGATCTGGCCGAAGATCCGGATCTGGGCAACGAGGTCGAACTGGCGATCAAGGATGCCAACGGGGTGGTGTCCAAGGCCGAGGCGATCCGCAAGTTCCGCATCCTGCCGCTGGATTTCACCGAAGACACCGGCGAGTTGACGCCGACGCTGAAGGTCAAGCGCAAGGTGGTGGCGCAGAAGTTCGCCGCCGATATCGAAGCGCTGTACGGCTAGCCGGACAGCAGTTCGGCGAGGCGGGCACCCTTGGCCCGCCACTGCCAGTTGTCCACCGCCCAGTGCCTTCCTGCCACGCCCATCGCGGCCGCGCGCGCCGGATCTGCCAGCAGATCACCGACCGCAGTGGCGATCGCGCCGACGTCGGTGCCGTCGACGACCGCACCGGTCTGCCCGTCCAGAACGGTCTCGGGCGCCCCTCCAGAAGTGCCCGCGACGACCGGCACCCCGCAAGCCGATGCCTCCAGGTAGACAATCCCGAGACCTTCGACGTCCAGGCCGGCGCCCCTCGTCCGACACGGCATGGCGAACACGTCGGCCATCGCGTGGTGTGCGGGTAGCTCCGCGGCGGGCACTCCGCCGGTGAACACGATGTGCTCGGCCACTCCGTGGGTGTGCGCCAACCGCTGCAGCGTGTCCAGGTACGGGCCGCCGCCGACGATGACGAGGGTGGCCCCCGGCACCCGGCGGCCGATGGCAGGCATCGCCCGGATCAGCATGTCCTGGCCTTTGCGAGGCACGAGCCGGGACAGGCACACCACCACGGGGCGCTCCCCCAGCCCGTAACGGTCACGCATGGCCGCCCTGGCGGAAGGATCAGGGGCGAAACGTTCGGTGTCGACTCCCGGCGGCAGATGCTCCAGTGCCGCATCAGGTCCGAACGCAGAAGCGAACCGGCTTCGGGTGTAGCGGCTGACGAACGTGACGACGTCGGCATCGTCGCCGATGCGGCGCAGGGCGCTGCGCGCCCCCGGCAACATCGACCAGCCCACCTCGTGGCCGTGGGTGCTGGCCACCACACGCGATGCCCCGGCACGGCGGGCCAGCGGCCCCAGCAAAGCCAGTGGGGCGGCGGCCCCGAACCACACCGTGTCGATCTGATGTTCGGCGATGAGCCCGCGCATGCGGTTGGCCACGATCGGCTCCGGCACCATCAGGGTCGTGGCATGACGCACCACGGTGTAGCCCGCGTCCTGCTGCGCTGCGGCGTCGAACTGGTCGGACCCTTTCCACTTCGGGGCGTAGACGGTCAGTTCGTGCGAGCCGATCCGCAGCAGTTCTCCGACGAAGGCCTCCAGGTACGACTGGATCCCGCCACGGCGCGGCGGAAAATCGTTGGTAACCAGCAGGACCCGTGTCATCTGAGCCACGCTATCGGCTCAGCCGGCCAGCCAGTGACGCCACCCGGTCAGCACCCCGTCGATATCGGTGCCCAGGGTCTGCCGGACCGCGCTCGGCACGTCGGGATGTCCGAACCCGCACGCCTTCAGGTACAGCTCACGCAGGGTCTGCGCACCGTATCGGTCGGCAACGTAGCGGGCGAACCACCAGGCCCGGTCATAGGCCTGCGACCGGACGGCTCCGGGAGTGTCGAGATCGGCATCGGTGGGCAACCGTGCCAGCGCTGCGGCCTGCGTCGGGCCCGGCAGCGCCGCCGGTGGCCGGCCGACGTAGTCGGCGACGCCTTCGGTGAGCCAGCGCGGCGCGTCCGCGGCGGTACGTGCGCGGGCCGCATAGTGGAACAGTTCGTGGCGCAGCACGATTCGTAGCGTGGCCGGGCTCATCTGGGCGGCGCGCGGCGAGAACATGATGTGTTGCGCGGTGGTGGTGGCGGCGATATCACCGCCACCGCCGGTCAGCGCGCGGAACTGATCATCGGATCCGGCGGCGACGATCACGATGTCCCGCGGCCAGTCAGGTCCCCAGAACTGCGTCACCGCAGCGGAGGCGCCCGGCAGCTCCGCGACGACCTGCTCCAGCAACGCAGCCGAGGACGACCCGCCGAGTGCGAGGAACTGCGCGGTGCGCCCATCCGGCAGCACCGAGGTGCGCGGCCCCGAAACCGGAGCGGGTTTGGACGACGGGGAAACGGTTGCGGTCGTGGGAACCTGGGCGGGCGGTGGCGCGGACGGCCACAGCAACGCGACCGCCAGGCTCAGCTCGGCCAGCAGCGCCAGGGCCAGGACCCAGCGATCAGTACCGGCGGATGTTGTGGATCGGCGCATTGTTGACCGGGGCGACCCGTACCGGGGTGCCGTAGGTCGACGCGTGCACCATCATTCCGTCACCGATGTAGATGCCCACATGTGATGCGTCCGAGTAGTACGTCACCACGTCACCGGGCTGCATCTGATCCTGGGAGACCGCTTGCCCGCCGGTGGCCATGGCCTGGCTGGAGTGCGGCAGCGAGATGCCGACGTGCTGGAACGACCACATCACCAGACCGGAGCAGTCGAACTGGCCGGGACCGGAGCCGCCCCAGGAGTACGGCGAACCGATCCGGCTCAGCGCCGCCTGGATCACAGTGGCCGAATGGTCGCTGGGCGATCCACCGGGAATGGCAGCCTCCGGCGGTGCCACGTCGCCGGGCGGAATGCCTTCGGGCGCCGAGGCCAGCACACCGGGATCGTTGGCCGGCGGCAACGCATCGGGCGCGGGGACCGGCGGGGGCGGGGTGGCGGCGAGTGCCTCGCGCTGCCCCGGGGTCAGTACCTGGTACTGCGACTTGACGACGGCGATCTGCACCTGCAGCTGACTCTGCTTGGACTGCAGATCGGCGCGCACCGCGGCGGCCTGCTCGGCGGCGGTCTTGGCGTCGGCCGCCGACTTCGCCGAAGCCTGCTCGGCGGCAGCGGCCTTGTCTCCCACCGAACGGAAGTTCTTCATCTGCACGGCCATCTCGGTGGCCATCACGCGCTGAACGGCGAGCTGTTCGATCAGCTGCTGCGGCGAATCAGCGGTGAGGATCGCGTCCAGACCCGAGGTACGACCGCCCATGTACTGGGTGGCGGCGACCTTGTTCACCGAAGACTGGAACGTGGCCAGCTGCGCCTTGGCCTCGTCCACCGCCGCGAGGTCTGTCGCGTGCTTGTCGTCGGCGGCCTTCTGCGCGGCCAACTTGTTCTTGAGGTCGAGTTGCGCCGAGTGCATCGCTTCGGTGGTCTGCTCGGCCTGTCGGGAAAGCTCGGTCAGCTTGGCCAGCGCGTCCTCGGCCGGATCGGCCTGCGAGCTGCCGGCCATGAGTCCGGAAATGACGGTCAAGCCCGCTATGGCACCTGCGATGGATCGCTTGAAACGACTTGTGGGCCGGTGCGCGCGAGCGTGCCTCAAGTTATTCGTCCTCACAACTGGCGATAGCGAGCCGCCTCGAACTGCTCTTAGGTCTCAGATAGGTTACGAAACGGCAACGGGGTTGTCCAACGGAAGATGCAAATTTAACAGCCCGCCGACCATATCTTCCTGTGAGCCTGCCGGCGCGTGTCGTCAGGCGACTCCGGTATTGCGGTTCCGGTGAATCGGCACGAGCCTCAGCCGCGGGGCCATCCCCACGTCAGCGAGCACTTCCAGGGCCTGACGCTCATCGCCGGACAATGTTTCGGGCACGCCGAGCAATACGCTGACGACGCAGTCCTGACAACCGGGCCCGCGGACCGCACAGTCGTCACAGTCGATGGTCACGCTGCCGGCGTCGGGCACCCCGCCGTCGGGCAGTTGCGCATATGTCATCTTGACCGTCCTCTCGATCGGTTTCGAGCGCACGGTATCGCCGGGTACCGACAAGCTTCGCCACCGCGGGACACGCATGATCCTGTCGGTGCCGGTGCGTACGGTCCGGTGACATGGGCCAGCGCCGCGTCGCCGATACCGGGCAGTTGGCGCTGGATCTCGATGCGGGCCTGGATTCGGTCTCGTTGGCCGACACCACGTTCGTGGTGGTCGACCTGGAAACCACCGGTGGCCGGGCGAGCGCGGCCGAGCCGGGCGGCCCCTTCGACGCCATCACGGAGATCGGTGCGGTGAAGATCCGCGGCGGTGAAGTGCTCGGCGAGTTGGCCACCCTCGTCGACCCCGGCCGCGCCATCCCCCCGAAGATCGTCGAGCTGACCGGGATCACCACCGCGATGGTGTGCGATGCGCCGAAAATCGACAGCGTCCTACCCACGTTCCTTGAGTTCTCGCGGGGCGCGGTCCTGGTCGCGCACAACGCAGGGTTCGACATCGGGTTCCTTCGGGCCGCCGCCCAGCGCGCGCAACTGAACTGGCCGAAACCGCCCGTGCTGTGCACGGTGCGGCTGGCGCGGCGGGTGCTGACGCGTGATGAGGCGCCCAGTGTCCGGCTCTCCGAGCTGGCCCGGCTGTTCAGTGCCTCGACCACACCGACCCACCGGGCCCTCGACGATGCGCGCGCCACCGTCGACGTCCTGCACGCACTGATCGAACGGGTCGGCAACCAGGGCATCCACACCTATGCGGATCTGCGCGCGTACCTGCCCAACACCACTCCGGCCCAGCGTCGCAACCGGGCGCTGGCCGACCAACTACCCCGCCGCCCCGGCGTATACCTGTTCCGCGGACCTTCCGACGAGGTGCTGTACGTGGGCACCGCGGTCGATCTGCGTCGACGGGTTCGGCAGTACTTCACCGGCGCCGATCCCCGCGCCCGGATGAAAGAGATGTCGTCACTGGCCCGCGCGGTCGACCACGTGGAATGCGCGCACGCCCTGGAGGCCGGTGTGCGCGAGTTGCGGCTGCTCGCCGCACACGCGCCGCCCTACAACCGCCGGTCGAAGTTTCCGCACAAATGGTGGTGGGTGGTGCTCACCGATGAGGCGTTTCCGCGTTTCTCCACCGTCCGCAATCCCAAACACGGCAACACCGTCGGCCCGTTCTCCTCCCGGGCCGACGCCACCCAGACCGCGGCGCTGCTGGCCCGGTTCACCGGCGTGCGCACCTGCACGAAACGGCTGGGCGCCGCAGCTGCGCACCGGTGTCCCGAACTTGAGGTGTCCCCATGTCCGGCCCCGCAGAGCATCGGTGCATCGGAGTACGCCGAGGCATCCCGGCGCGCGGGCGCACTGATCGACGGGTCCGACCACACCGCGCTCACGGCGGCGCTGGCCCGCATCTCCGAACTCGCCGCGGCCAACCGGTACGAAACCGCGGCGCGGTTGCGCGATCACGCCTGCGTGGCCATCGAGGCGCTCTGGCGGGGCCAGCAGTTGCGGGCACTGGCGACCCTGCCCGAGCTCGTGGCCGCCCGCAGTGACGGCGACGGCGGGTGGCACCTGAGCGTCATCCGGTACGGACAGCTGGCGGCCGCGGGCACTGCGCGCCGGGGCGTGCCGCCGATGCCGGTCGTCGATGCGATCAGCGCGGCCGCCCAGGCGGTGCTGACGACGCAGGCACCGCTCGGCGGTGCCCTGGTCGAGGAGACCGCGCTCATCGCCCGCTGGTTGGCGCGGCCGGGGGTGCGCATCGTGCGGACTCGCGGACGTGAGGAGCAATCAGAATTCTGCGGACGTGAGGAGCAATCAGGTTTCTGCGGACGTGAGGAGCAATCAGACGTCCAGCCGGGTTATGCCACCCCGATCGGCGCCGCGGGCGTCTACGCGGAGTGGGCCGCCGCAGCACGCTCCGCCCGGCTGGCGGCGCAGCAGCCGGACGCGAGGAGCAGAGACTTCCTCAGCTCAGAGCTGTTGACCGAACCGCACCCATCGCGCGAGCAGTTTTTCGGCCGCACCGGAGTCGATGGCCTCGGCGGCACGCGCGAGCCCGGCTTCCCACGCCGGAACCCACTTGGCGTCGCTGGCTAGCCCGGCGTGGGCGACCATCGCCCCGGCCGCGTTGAGCACCACCGCATCACGGACAGCGCCCTTGACGCCGCCCAGCACCGCCCGCACCTCCTCGGCGTTGGCGGCGGCGTCACCACCGACCAGTTCACTGATCTCGGCACGGCGGAAGCCGAACGCGGCCGGATCGAACGTCAACCGCTCCACCGTGCCGGCCTGCACGCGCCAGATCGTGCTGGTCGTCGTGGTGGTCAGCTCGTCGAGGCCATCGTCGCCGTGGACCACGAGCACGCTGGAACCGCGGGAGGCGAGCACCCCCGCCATCACCTCGGACAGGTCAGCCCAGGCACAACCGATCAGCCCGGCCCGGGGCGTGGCCGGATTGGTCAGCGGGCCCAGCAGGTTGAACACCGTCGGCACCCCGATTTCCCGGCGCACCACGGACGCGTGCTGATAGGAGGGATGGAACTGGGGCGCGAACGCGAACCCGATCCCGACCTCGACCACGCTTCTGGCCACCTGCTCGGGTCCCAGATCGATGCGCACCCCGAGCGCCTCCAGCGTGTCGGCCCCGCCGGACAGCGAGGACGCCGCCCGGTTGCCGTGCTTGACCACCGGGACACCGCAGGCCGCCACCACGATCGAGGCCATCGTCGACAGGTTGACCGTGTTGGCGCCGTCACCGCCGGTGCCGACGATGTCGACGGTTTCGGTGCCGATCACATCCGTCGGCACCCGGCGCGCATGCGACAGCATGATGTCGGCCAGCTCGGTCACCTCGGCCGAGGTGGGCCGCTTCATCTTCATGGCCACGGCAAAAGCGGCGATCTGCGCGGGAGTCGCCACTCCGGTCATGATCTGGTCCATCGCCCATGCCGTGTGACCGCCGGGCAGGCTCTGGACGGTGGTCAACCTGCCGAGGATGTTCGACCACGACGGCCCCTCCGGGGGTCGCGGCGTTGACGGGTAGGGCGACGAGGATCCTGTGGACACCGCCGAATGCTATCGCCCGCACCGCATACCACCGGCACCTGTTGCGACACGAATCCGACCAATTGCTCGACCCGGGTGGAGTTCGACAACTACAAAGCGTCATACTTGCGGATGTGACGAGCGCTGTAGGGACCTCGGGAACCGCCATCACGTCGCGCGTGCATTCGCTGAACCGACCCAACATGGTCAGTGTCGGCACGATCGTGTGGCTTTCCAGTGAGTTGATGTTCTTTGCTGGGTTGTTTGCGATGTATTTCACCGCGCGGGCGCAGGCCGACGGTGACTGGCCGCCGCACCCAACCGAGCTGAATCTGGCGCTCGCGGTGCCGGTCACGCTGGTGCTGATCGCGTCGTCGTTCACCTGCCAGATGGGCGTGTTCGCCGCCGAGCGCGGCGACGTCTTCGGCCTGCGCCGGTGGTATGTCCTCACCTTCCTGATGGGCCTGTTCTTCGTGCTCGGTCAGGGCTACGAGTACATCCACCTGGTCGAGCACGGCACCACGATCCCCGGCAGCGCGTACGGGTCGGTCTTCTACCTGGCCACCGGTTTCCACGGCCTGCACGTGATCGGTGGCCTTGTCGCGTTCATCTTCCTGCTGGCCCGCACGAAGATGAGTAAGTTCACCCCTGCACAAGCCACCGCGGCGATCGTCGTCTCGTACTACTGGCACTTCGTCGACATCGTCTGGATTGCACTGTTCGCCACCATCTACTTTGTCCGATGATCGGCTCGCCGATCGGTTCGATGAGAAGGGGTTCGATGACGACCAAGTCGCGCCGTCGGCTGCGTCGGCGATTGTCAGCAGGACTGCTGCTGCTGATCGGACTGGCAGTCGCGGGCGGTGTTGCGGCCACGCTGACGCCCACACCGCAGGTCGCTGTCGCCGACGAGTCGCAGTCGGCATTGCTGCGCACCGGCAAGCAGTTGTTCGACACGTCGTGTGTGTCATGCCACGGCGCCAATCTGCAGGGCGTGCCTGATCGTGGCCCGAGCCTGATCGGCACCGGCGAGGCAGCGGTCTACTTCCAGGTGTCCACCGGCCGCATGCCTGCCATGCGCGGCGAGGCGCAGGCACCCCAGAAGCCTCCGCACTTCGACGAGTCCCAGATCGACGCGCTCGGCGCCTTCGTGCAGGCCAATGGTGGCGGCCCCACCGTGGTTCGCGACGAGAACGGCGCCGTGGCCCAGGAGTCGTTGATGGGCTCCGACGTGGCCCGCGGCGGTGACCTGTTCCGCCTGAACTGCGCCTCCTGCCACAACTTCACCGGCAAGGGTGGCGCGCTGTCCTCCGGCAAGTACGCACCGGACCTCGGCGACGCCGAGCCGGCCCAGATCTACACCGCGATGCTGACCGGACCGCAGAACATGCCGAAGTTCTCCGACCGGCAGCTCTCCCCCGACGAGAAGCGCGACATCGTCGCCTACGTCCGCGAATCAGCCGAGACCCCGAGCTACGGAGGCTACGGACTCGGTGGCTTCGGCCCTGCCCCGGAGGGCATGGCCATGTGGATCATCGGAATGGTCGCCGCCATCGGCATTGCCATGTGGATCGGGGTACGAGCATGACCGACAACACTCCGAAGATTCCCAGCGACGCCGAACTGGCCTCGATGTCACGAGAGCAGTTGGTCGAACTCGGCGGCAAGATCGACGGCGTCGAGACGATCTTCAAGGAGCCGCGCTGGCCGGTACCCGGCACCAAGGCCGAGAAGCGCACCGAACGCCTGGTTGCGTACTGGCTTCTGCTCGGCGGCCTCTCGGGCCTGGCGCTGCTGTTGGTGTTCCTCTTCTGGCCGTGGGAATACCAGCCGTTCGGCTCCGAGGGTGAGTTCCTCTACTCCCTGGCCACGCCGCTGTACGGCCTGACCTTCGGCCTGTCGATCCTGGCGATCGGCGTCGGCGCCGTGCTGTTCCAGAAGAAGTTCATCCCCGAGGAGATCTCGGTCCAGGACCGCCACGACGGAAGCTCGCCCGAGGTCCACCGCAAGACCGTCGCGGCCAACCTCACCGATGCGCTCGAGGGCTCGACGGTCAAGCGTCGCAAGCTGATCGGCTTGTCGCTGGGAATCGGGCTCGGCGCCTTCGGGGCCGGCACGCTGGTCGCGTTCATCGGTGGTCTGATCAAGAACCCGTGGAAGCCCGTGGTACCCACCGCCGAGGGCAAGAAGGCCGTGCTGTGGACGTCCGGCTGGACCCCCCGGTTCCACGGCGAGACGATCTACCTGGCCCGTGCCACCGGTCGGCCCGGTTCCTCACCGTTCGTGAAGATGCGGCCCGAAGACCTCGACGCCGGCGGCATGGAAACGGTGTTCCCGTGGCGGGCCTCTGACGGCGACGGCACCACTGTGGAATCCGAGCATCACCTGACCGAGATCGCGATGGGTGTACGTAACCCGGTGATGCTGATCCGCATCAAGCCCGCGGACATGCCCCGGGTCGTCAAGCGCAAGGGCCAGGAGAGCTTCAACTTCGGTGAGCTGTTCGCCTACACCAAGGTCTGCTCGCACCTGGGTTGCCCCTCTTCGCTTTACGAGCAGCAGTCCTACCGGATTCTGTGCCCGTGCCACCAGTCGCAGTTCGATGCCTTGCACTTCGCAAAGCCGATCTTCGGTCCGGCCGCACGCGCCCTGGCGCAGCTGCCCATCACCATCGACAAAGATGGATACCTCGTCGCCAACGGCGACTTCATCGAACCCGTCGGACCGGCATTCTGGGAGCGCAGATCATGAGCCCTGACCTTGCCAAAATCGCAGCCGCCCAAGGCGATGCGATTGATTCGCGATATCACCCGTCGGCGGCGGTCCGACGTCAGCTGAACAAGGTGTTCCCCACCCACTGGTCATTCCTGCTGGGTGAGATCGCTCTGTACAGCTTCATCATCCTGCTGATCACCGGTGTCTGGTTGACGCTGTTCTTCGATCCTTCGATGGCACACGTCACCTATGACGGTGTGTACCAACCGCTTCGCGGTGTGCAGATGTCGCGCGCCTACGAATCGGCACTGGACATCAGCTTCGAGATCCGCGGCGGTCTGTTCGTCCGGCAGATCCACCACTGGGCCGCACTGATGTTCGCTGCCGCGATCATGGTGCACCTCGCCCGCATCTTCTTCACCGGCGCTTTCCGGCGGCCACGCGAGGCCAACTGGGTGATCGGCTCGCTGCTGCTGATCCTGGCGATGTTCGAGGGCTACTTCGGCTACTCGCTGCCCGATGACCTGCTCTCCGGAATCGGCCTGCGTGCCGCGCTGTCGTCGATCACACTCGGCATGCCGGTGATCGGAACCTGGCTGCACTGGGCACTGTTCGGCGGAGACTTCCCCGGCCAGATCCTGATCCCGCGCCTCTACGCACTGCACATCCTGCTGATCCCGGGCATCATCCTGGCGCTCATCGGCGCGCACCTGGCGCTGGTGTGGTTCCAGAAGCACACGCAGTTCCCCGGGCCCGGCCGCACCGAGACGAACGTGGTCGGCGTGCGCGTCATGCCGGTGTTCGCCGTCAAGTCGGGCGCGTTCTTCGCGATGATCACCGGTGTGCTGGGCCTGATGGGCGGTCTGCTGACCATCAACCCGATCTGGAACCTTGGCCCCTACAAACCATCTCAGGTCTCGGCCGGTAGCCAGCCGGACTTCTACATGATGTGGACCGAGGGTCTGGCCCGTATCTGGCCGGCCTGGGAGTTCTACCCGTTCGGCCACACCATCCCCGCGGTGGTCTGGGTGGCCGTGATCATGGGCCTGGTGTTCGGGCTGTTGATCGCCTACCCGTTCATCGAGAAGAAGGTCTCCGGCGACACCGCGCACCACAACCTGCTGCAGCGTCCCCGTGACGCACCGGTGCGCACCGCGATCGGCTCGATGGCGATCGCGTTCTACATGGTGCTGACGCTGGCGGCGATGAACGACATCATCGCGCTGAAGTTCCACATCTCGCTGAACGCGACCACCTGGATCGGCCGTATCGGCATGGTGGTGCTGCCCGGCATCGTCTACTACATCGCCTACCGCTGGGCTGTTTCGTTGCAGCGCAGCGACCGTGCGGTGCTGGAGCACGGCATCGAGACAGGCATCATCAAGCGCCTGCCGCACGGTGCCTACGTCGAGCTGCATCAGCCGCTGGGACCGGTCGACGACCATGGTCACCCGATCCCTCTGGAATACCAGGGTTCGGCGCTGCCGAAGCGGATGAACAAGCTCGGCTCCGGCGGTGCACCCGGATCCGGCAGCTTCCTGTTCGCCGATCCCGCCGTCGAGCACGATGCGCTCACCGAGGCCGCACATGCCTCCGAGCACAAGGCGCTGACGGCTCTCAAGGAGCAGCAGGAGCGAAACGGCGACGGGGAGACCAACGGTCACCACTGATCTGCCCCGCCGGTAGCTTCTCCGCAATCGCCGCAACACTCTCCACCGAGAGGTTGCGGCGATTGTCTTTTCCGCCGGAGGATCACTGTCCGCGCCGGTAACGCCACGGCGCTGGAACGGCAATATTCTCGCCGTGGCGTTACTGACGCGGTGTTGGGTTGGGCCACTCCCCTCCCCCCGCATCGCTCACCGGGGTTCGCCAGGTCGGGCCGAAACGACCTACACAGTCAGCGAATTGAGCTGACGCAGCGCTACTATGGGCAGCGAGATCATGCCGACGGTGATGAGGCCGGCAACGCCGAAGCAGCACCAGGCGGCGACGTCACTGTCGGTGGCCAGCAGGTAGGTGCCGATCCCCGTCAAGGCCGTCGCCACACCCATCGCGCACGCCACAGCCAACGTGTAACGCAGCCACACCTGTTCGACCGCGACTGCGGCCTCACCGTCAGGCCGGTACTGACTGACCGGGGCCCGCGCCGCCGGGTAGCCACCGCCACGCTCGGGTCGACGCGACGTCTGCTGTGCCCATCGGGCCGAGCTGCGGGCCGGCTGGCGGTTTCCGGCTTGGGACCGGGCCCGCAACAACAGCGGCACGGCGCCCGCAATGACCAGAACCGATATTCCAATGACGCCGTAGAGCAGCCACGGCGTGTCTGCGGACTCAGCGGCGGCTTCCGGGCGGGTGCTGCCCAGTTCGACCAGCGCCACAGCGGCGGCCACCCCGGCCCCCAGTGCCGCGAGCCACGCCACGACGGCGGTTCCGAGCAGCACCCGGTCAGTGTTGTCCAGATCGTCGAATGGCCCCGTCATCAGCAGGCTGTCTGTGCGGAGTTGTTGGCGTTGGAGGACAGCACCGTTCCGTCACTGGCGGTGATCGAGCAGTTCAGCCTGCTCACCAGGAACAGGCTCGATGCCTCGACCGAACCCACATCGGAATTGGAGATCGGGGTCATGGTGAAGGTCCACGGAATGTAGACGTTTCGCAGCGTCCGCCGGTTGCCGTTCCCGTCGACGTAGGTGATTGTGATGATGTCGCCGGGCGCCTTGGTGCCGGTGACCGAATACGTGACCTGCCGGGGACCCGCAGGCGTGGTGGTCGGGGCCGGCGGCGCCGTCGTGGGCGCAGGCGGTGGCGCTGCCTCACTCGGTGCGGGCGGCGGAGGCGGCGGCTCGGTGACCGTCACCGTCTCCGGAGGCGGCGGTGGAGGTGGCGCTTCCGACGTCGGCGGTGGCGGCGGTGGTGGTGCCGGCGGCGGCGTCGTGGTGGTGATCTCGTCCTGTACCGGCGGCGCGGAAGTGGTGGTGCTCGTCTCCGGTGTCGCCAGTGTGGCGGTCTCGTCGTCGCGGGTCACCAGCACCGCTACCGAGGCCACCAGCGCGATCGCGGCGACGATGGCGGTGATGCCGACCACCCACGGCCAGCGTGGCGGTGGCTGCTGGTCTACCAGCTCGGTGGCGGGGTCGTAGGAGTCGTAGTCGTACAGCGCCGAATCGGCGGGCACGTACGGGCCGCTGGTGAACTGCTCCGACTCGGGCGCCGAATACGCCTGCGAATAGAACTCGGTCTCTCCGGTGACCGCGTCGGTACCAGCAACCTGCTTCTGGTCCTCGGGTGCTGAGTGCTTCCCAGGTTGGTCATCCGGCAGATCCGGACCGAAGGCGTCCGGCTCAGTGGGATTCGGCCCGCTCATCTACGCCTATCCTTCTCGACTGCTTCACTGGCACACCGCAAGCCCGTTCGCAGTTGACAGTGCCCCGGCAACATTACCCAACCGGACGGCGAGAGTGATTACGGCGGTGCCGTGGGTCGGGGAACTGGTGTCCCGATTGTGACCTTGACCAGGCGGTCGGCAGGCACGGGCCCCAGTGGGGTCAGTGCTTTTCCGGGCCCCAGTAGTACTCGAAGACGAGCCCGGCGGCCGAGGTGAGCACAAAGCAGATGCCTGCGACCATCAGCCACGGCAGCCACAGCGCGGTCCCGACCGCGGCGGTCGAGAAGGACAGCGCGATCAGGATCGGCCACCAGCTGTGCGGGGCGTAGAAGCCCAGTTCCCCGGCGCCGTCGCTGATCTCGGCGTCCTCGTAGTCCTCGGGGCGGGTATCGAGCCGGCGCGCCACGAAGCGGAAGAACGTACCCGTGATCAGGGTCAGACCGGTCGTCAGCGCCAGGGCAGTGGTGCCGGCCCATTCCACGCCGCCGGTGGCGAACATCGAGGTCAGGACCGCGTACACCACTGTGGACAGGGCGAAGAAGGCGGTGAGGATCTCGAACAACCGAGCTTCAATATGCATGAGGTGTCCCTACTTGCTCGCCTGCGGTGCCAGCTCACCGCGTCGGGTGTCGAACGGGTGCGTGGTGGTGGCCAGCGGAGGCTGGTTGATCGCTTCCAGCGCTTCGGCATTGGTCTTGCCGGCGGCGCGCTGGTCGATGTAGGCCTTGAAGTCGTTGGGCTCCACCACTCGGATCTCGAAGTTCATCATCGAGTGGTAGGTGCCGCACATCTCGGTGCAACGCCCGACGAATGCGCCGGTCTCGTCGATCTTGCTGACCTGGAAGATGTGGTCAGAGTTGTTGGCCACCGGGTCCGGCATAACGTCGCGCTTGAACAGGAACTCGGGGATCCAGAAGCCGTGGATCACGTCGGCCGAGTTCAGTTGGAACTCGACGCGCTTACCGACCGGCAGCACCAGCACCGGGATCTCGTTGGAGGTGCCCAGCGTCTCGATCTTGTCGAAGTTCAGGTAGGTGCGGTCCTCGGGGTTGAGGCCGTGCACCGCGCCGACCTTCTCCTCGCCGTGCTCGTCGGTGCCTTCCGGCTTTGACGTCATCGCGGCCTTGCGCTCCGGGTCGGCGCCTTCGTAATTGAACGTGCCGTCGGTGTAGGCGACCTTCTGGTAGCCGAACTTCCAGTTCCACTGGAAGGCGGTCACGTCAATGACGACCTCAGGGTTGGGGTCCTTGTGCAGCATGCGTTCCTGCACCACCACGGTGAAGTAGAACAGCACCGAGATGATGAGGAACGGGATGACCGTCAGCACCAGTTCGAGCGGCATGTTGTAGCCGAACTGACGCGGCAACTCGGTGTCGGTCTTCTTCTTGCGGTGGAACGCGCTGGACCAGAAGATCAGTCCCCACACGATCGCACCGACCACGAACGACGCAATCACCGAGCCGATCCACAGCTCGCGGTTGAGTTTGCCCTCTGGGGTGATGCCGGTCGGCCAGCCGAGCGCAAGCGCGTCCGACCAGCTGCAGCCGCTCAGCAGCACCGCGGTGCCACCCAGGACAATTGACAATAACGCCGCCCGAGCCACCGGCCTCAGCCCGCGAGGTGTCACGTTGGCGCCTCCTAGAAGTCAGGATTAATCGACCGCGAGCGGTCGTTCACTTCAGCGAATACTACGCAGCGTAGACCACGCCGATGGACACCGGCGAAGCGACCGGCGAACTCGCTCGGGTGCAGGTCTACACACCCGCGGCGATTAGGCATACTGGCGCGGTGTGCGGACTGCTGGCCCTGGTAACTGACCCTTCGAGATCCCTGCGGGTCGATGCGATGGCCGGTGAGGTTGCCCGCGCCGCTCATCTCATGCGCCACCGGGGGCCCGACGAGCCGGGAACCTGGGCGGATTCGGTGGCCGACGACCCGAACGGGTCGGTGGTGCTCGGCTTCAACCGACTGTCGATCATCGATATTGCCCACAGTCACCAGCCACTGCGGTGGGGCCCACCCGAGGCACCGGACCGCTACCTGCTCGTGTTCAACGGAGAGATCTACAACTACCTCGAACTGCGTGCGGCACTGGGGTCCGAATTCGGTGCGGTTTTTCACACCGACGGTGACGGCGAAGCCATCGTCGCTGCGTACCACTACTGGGGTGTGGAGGCCTTGAGCCGGCTGCGCGGGATGTTCGCCTTCGCGCTGTGGGACACCGCCGAGCAGGAACTGTTCTGCGCACGCGACCCGTTCGGTATCAAACCCCTGTTCATGGCGACCGGGCCGGGCGGGACAGCGGTGGGCAGCGAGAAAAAGTGCCTGCTGGATCTGGCCGACGTGCTCGAGGTCGACCTGGGCATCGACGAACGTGCTGTGCAGCACTACACGGTTCTGCAATACGTGCCCGAGCCGGAAACGCTGCACCGTGGCATCCGCAGGCTGGAATCTGGCAGTTACGCCAGGGTGCGGCCGGGCGCCCGACCGGAGGTGACGCGCTACTTCGTGCCGAAGTTCAGCGCCGTGCCGTTCGTGACGGGATCCGAGCAGGCCCGCTACGACGAGGTCACCGCGGCGCTGGAGGATTCGGTCGCCAAACACATGCGCGCCGACGTCACGGTCGGGGCATTTCTGTCCGGCGGCATCGATTCCACGGCAATCGCCGCGCTCGCAATGCGCCACAACCCGCGGTTGATCACGTTCACCACCGGATTCGAGCGCGAGGGCTTTTCCGAGGTCGATGTGGCGGTGGCCTCGGCCGAGGCGATCGGCGCCAGACATGTCACCAAGGTGGTCAGTCAGGCCGAGTTCGTCGAGGCGCTGCCCGAGATCGTCTGGTACCTCGACGAACCGGTGGCCGACCCGGCGCTGGTGCCGTTATTCTTCATCGCCAGGGAGGCCCGCAAGCACGTCAAGGTGGTGCTCTCCGGGGAGGGCGCCGACGAGTTGTTCGGCGGGTACACGATCTACCGCGAGCCGCTGTCGTTGAAGCCCTTCGACTATCTGCCCCGTCCGGTGCGCAAGTCGCTGGGCAAGGCGTCGAAACCCCTGCCGGAAGGCATGCGCGGTAAGAGCCTGCTGCACCGGGGGTCGCTGACCTTGGAAGAGCGCTACTACGGCAATGCGCGCAGCTTCTCCGATGAGCAGCTGCGCGGGGTGCTGCCTGGCTTCCGCCCGGAGTGGACGCACACCGACGTCACCAAGGCGCTGTATGCCGAGTCCGCCGGCTGGGATCCGGTGGCCCGCATGCAGCACATCGATCTGTTCACCTGGCTGCGTGGCGACATCCTGGTCAAGGCGGACAAGATGACCATGGCCAACTCACTGGAACTGCGGGTGCCGTTCTTGGATCCCGAGGTGTTCGCGGTGGCCTCCCGGCTGCCCGTCGATCAGAAGATCACCCGGGCGACGACGAAGTTCGCGCTGCGCCGGGCGCTGGAGCCGGTCGTGCCCGCGCATGTGCTGAACCGCCCGAAGCTGGGCTTCCCGGTGCCGATCCGGCACTGGTTGCGTGCGGGTGAGCTGATGGACTGGGCGTATGCCACCGTCGCCGCATCACAGGCCGGCGAATGGGTGGACCTGGCGGCGGTGCGCACCATGCTCGACGAGCACCGCGCCGGTGTCAGCGATCACAGCCGTCGGCTGTGGACCGTGCTGGTGTTCATGCTGTGGCACGCGATCTTCGTCGAGCACAGCGTGACCCCACAGATCAAAGAGCCGCACTACCCGGTGCAGCTCTGATCGGCAGCGCTAACCCAGCGCTTTGCCGATCTCCTCGCCCGCGTCGGCGCCGTAGGCGTCGGTCAGCCGTCGCACGGCCTCGGCGCGGTCCCAGGTCCATTCCTGCGGGCCGGTCGCCTCGAGGACCAGGACCGCGACCAGGGAGGCCAACTGCGCCGACCGCTCCAGGTTCAGTCCGGCGCTGCGCCCCGTGAGGAACCCGGCGCGGAACGCGTCGCCGATTCCCGTCGGGTCGGCCTGATGCTTTTCGGGCACCACGTCGACATGCACGCAGTTGCCCTCGGGGTCGACCAGGTCCACTCCCTTGGGGCCGAGAGTGGTGACGCGCAGCCCGATCTGGCTCATCACGTCCGCCTCGGTCCACCCCGACTTCTGCAGCAGCAGGTCCCACTCGTAGTCGTTGGTGAACAGGTAGGTTGCGCCGTCGATCAGCTTGCGGATCTCTTCACCGTTGAGCCGGGCGAGTTGCTGCGATGGGTCGGCGGCGAAGGCCAACCCGAGCTTGCGGCATTCCTCGGTGTGCAAGAACATCGCGTCGGGATCGTTGGCCCCGACGATCACCAATTCCGGCGCACCGGTGCGGGCGACCAGGTCGGCCAGTGAGATGTTGCGGGCCTCGGACATGGCGCCCGGGTAGAACGAGGCGATCTGCGCCATGTCCTCGTCGGTGGTGCAGACGAATCGCGCGGTGTAGGCCGACTCGGAGATCAGCACACTGTCGCAGTCCACTTTCGCCGATTCCAGCCAGGACCGGTAACCGTCGAAATCCTGGCCGGCCGCGCCGACCAGCGCGACGTCGCCACCGAGGATCCCGATTGCGTACGCCATGTTCCCCGCGACACCGCCGCGGTGGATCACCAGATCGTCCACCAGGAAGCTCAGGGACACCTTCTGCAGATGATCGGCCAGCAGTTGTTCGGAGAATTTCCCGGGAAATCGCATGAGATGGTCGGTCGCGATGGACCCGGTAACTGCAATGGTCACGAAGCGTCACCCTTCATTTCGTTAAGCCGCCTAGGAAAGGGTACCCGCGCCGGCAGTCCGGATTGCCGCTCGCTCCCGGCCCCGATTTCCGAAGGTGCGCTAACCTGCGTATAGCTGTATGCCGGGTCACGCTCGACGCCTGACCACATCCATACCCGCGGGGAGCGCCAATTAATGACTGGTTCCTACCAGTACCCCGAATCCGTTCCGCCCCAGCCCTATCCGGAGCAGGTGCCGTCCGCCTATCCCGGAACGCTGCCGCCGCCGGTGCCCTATCCGAAGCGGCGGCGCTGGCCGAAGATCCTGGCCGTGGTTCTGACCGTGGCGGCGTTGGCCGCCGTATCGACGGCGGTGGTCGTGGCAGGCCGGGACAACAGTGCGCCACCGCAGGTGGTGTCCAATGAGCGGGCGCAGGCGGCGATCCAGGAGTACCTCAACGCGCTGATCGACGGTGACGACGAAACGGTCGCGCGACACACCGGGTGCGGACTGTTCGACGCCGTCAAGGAGCGCCGCACGGACCTTGCGGTCGCCAGCCTGGCCAGCGACGCATTCCGTAAGCAGTTCAGCCGCGCCGAGGTGACCAACATCGACAAGGTCGTGCCGTGGTCCACCACCCAGGCCCAGGTGCTGTTCTCGATGCGGGTGGCGCCGGCGAGTGGGTCGACGCGCGGTCAGCAGTCCCCGAGGGAAGAGCAGCAAGGTGTCGCCCAGCTACTCGTCCTCAACGACGGGAAGAGCAACGATGTGCTGGTGTGCTCGTATGTGCTGCGAACGGGCGGTCAGTACTGACGTGCGGCACTGACCGCCTCGCGGCTCAGTTGAACGAATCGCCGCAGGCGCAGGAACCGGTGGCGTTCGGGTTGTCGATCGTGAAGCCCTGCTTCTCGATGGTGTCGACGAAGTCGATCGTGGCGCCCTGCACGTACGGCGCGCTCATGCGGTCCACGGTGAGGTTGACGCCGGCGAACTCGGCCGTCAGGTCCCCGTCGAGGGCGCGATCGTCGAAGAACAGGTTGTAACGCAATCCGGCACAACCACCCGGCTGGACCGCGATACGCAGTGCCAGGTCGTCGCGACCCTCCTGGTCCAACAGCGCCTTCGCCTTGGTTGCCGCAGCGTCCGACAGGGTCACACCATGGGTCTCGGTGGCGGTGGTTTCCTGAACAGTCATTGCTCTCCCTAATACATCCCTGGGCATCGCCGATGCCGAAGTACATGCGATACGCGGGCATGCCCACGTGTCGACTGACTCAACGGTACCTTGTTCCGCCGGTATTCCCGAGCTATCCACCGGGCTGGGGCATGTGGGGAGAAGGCATCCGACGGGCAGTAACCTGGCGGGCGTGAAACTGCTGGGCCGTAACAAGGACAACGACGGCGGGGACGACGAAGGTGCCGCCGACACGACGGGCGCCACCGACGCCACCGGTCGGGCGAACGGCACCGGTACGGCGACCGCGCCGAAGGGCAGGCCGACCCCCAAACGGAACGAGGCGGCCAAGCGACGAGGACCCGTCGCACCGGCGCCGCTGACCTCGGCGGAGGCCCGCAAACGCCGCAAAGAGCTGCAGGGGCCGAAGCTGAGCCGCGAGGAACGCAAGGCCGAACGCCTAGTGCGCCGCGCCGACATGTCCGAACGCCGGGAAAAGATGATGGCAGGCGAGGACGCCTACCTGCTCCCCCGCGACAAGGGACCGGTGCGCCGCTACGTCCGCAACATCGTCGATGCCCGGCGCAACGTGCTCGGGCTGTTCATGCCGGCCGCCCTTGCGATGATCTTCTTCATGCTGGCGCTGCCGTCGGTGCAGTTCCAGCAGATCCTGTCGTACGCGATGTTGATCCTGGTGCTGATCATGTTGGTCGACGGCTTGCTCGTTGGCCGCAAGGTGAACCACATGGTCGACGAGAAGTTCCCCGACAACACCGAGAGTGGATGGAAACTCGGCTTTTACGCGGCCAGTCGAGCGTCCCAGATACGCCGGATGCGGGCACCGCGGCCGGTGGTCAACCGCGGCGAGAAGGTCGCTTGATGCCGGCGGATACGGCCTGACGCCGGTGCGGACCCTGGTGCTCGGCGGTATCAGGTCGGGCAAGTCGCAGTGGGCGGAATCAGCTGTCACCGCAGCTGCCGGAGACGGTCCGGTGCGCTACGTGGCCACCGGTGCCTGCGTCGAGGACGATCCGGCGTGGTCGGCCCGGGTGGCAGCGCACCGGGAGCGTCGCCCCACACAGTGGCGCACGGTGGAGACCGTCGATCTGGCCGCCGAGCTGGGCGGCCCTGACGTGACCCCCACGCTGGTCGATGACATCGGCGGCTGGCTGACCGCGACGATGGACCGCCGCGGCGCCTGGAGCGGTGCGGCGATCCGCGACGATGCCGATCAGCTGGTGCGGGCGGTCGGCGCCTGCACCGCTCCCCTGGTGCTGGTCAGCCCGGAGGTCGGGTTGAGCGTGGTCCCCGCCACCGAGGCCGGGCGCCGTTTCGCCGACGAACTGGGCTCGATCAACCAGCGTCTGGCCGCGACGTGTGACCGGGTGGTCCTGGTGGTGGCCGGCCAGCCGCTCACGGTGAAGGAGCCGTCATGACCGAACCGTTCGACGCCGTCACGCCGCCGGACGCGGAGGTGGCCGCGGCGGCGCGGGACCGTCAGGGCCGGTTGACCAAGCCCCCGCAGTCCCTGGGCCGCCTCGAGGACCTGGCGGCCTGGGTGGCCTCCTGTCAGGGCGCGTGCCCGCCCCGGCAGTTCGTGCGTCCACGGGTGGTGGTGTTCGCCGGTGATCACGGCGTGACCGAGGCCGGAGTGTCGGCGTACCCGTCGGCGGTGACCGGCCAGATGGTGGCGAATTTCGATGCGGGCGGGGCCGCGATCAATGTGCTGGCCGAGGTGGCGGGCGCGTCGGTGCGGGTGGTCGACATCGCGGTGGACTGCGACGCGCCACTGTCCCCGGCGATCGGTGCGCACAAGGTGCGCCGCGGTGCGGGCAACATCGCGGTGGCCGACGCCCTGAGCGCCGAGGAGACCGATGCGGCCGTCGCCGCAGGCAGGCGGATCGCCGACGAAGAGGTCGACGCCGGCGCCGACCTGCTCATCGCCGGCGATATGGGCATCGGGAACACCACCGCGGCAACGGCTTTGATCGCCGCACTGACCGGCGCCGAACCGGTCGTGGCGGTGGGGCGCGGCACCGGTATCGACGACCTCGGCTGGATGCGCAAGACCTCGGCGGTGCGGGACGCGCTGTACCGGGCCCGTGCCGTGACCGAGGACCCGCTGAGCCTGTTGCGGGTCTGCGGCGGTGCGGACGTGGCGGCGATGGCCGGTTTCTGTGCACAGGCCGCGTTACGGCGTACCCCGGTGTTGCTGGACGGGGTGGTGGTGACGGCCGCAGCACTCGTGGCCGAACGGCTGGCTCCGGGTGCGCGGGCATGGTGGCAGGCCGGTCACCGCTCCACCGAGCCGGCGCACACCCTGGCACTATCGGCCCTGGAGTTGGATCCGATCGTGGATCTGCGGATGCGCCTCGGCGAGGGCACCGGGGCTGTGGTGGCCCTGCCGATCGTGCGCGCCGCGGTCGCCGCCCTGGCCTCGATGGCGACTTTCGATGAGGCGGGAATCTCCGAGAACACGCCATGATCGGTTCATTGACCGGAGCTTTCGCATTCGGCACGGTGCTGCCCGTCCGATCGACGACGAAGGTGGGCCGCGGTGCGCTGACCGCGCTGCCCCTGGTGGGGTTGACGCTCGGGGCCCTGGCCGCCGCCATTGTCTTGGCAGGCGGATGGGCCTTCGGGCCGGGCAACCCGCTGGCCGGGCTGTTGGCGGTTGCGGTGCTCCTGCTGGTCACCCGCGGGCTGCACATCGACGGACTGTGCGACACCGTGGACGGCCTCGGCTGCTACGGCCCGCCGGAACGTGCGCTGACCGTCATGCGCGACGGCTCGGCAGGCCCGTTCGGGGTCGCCGCAGCGGTGGTCGCGATCGTCGCGCAGGCGTTGGCGTTCGCCCAATTGGACGCCGTCGCTGTCATCACCGCGGTTGCGGCAGGCCGGGTCGCGGCGGTCGCGGCGTGTCGGCGCTCGGTACCGGCGGCATCCGGCAGCTCATTGGGCGGTGCGGTGGCAGGGAGCCAGCCGGTCGCCGTGGTGGTGGGCTGGCTGCTCGCCGTGGCGGCGCTGGCGGTGTTCGCCGGTCCCCTGGCGTGGCAGGGCCCGGTCGCGGTCATGGTCGCGGTCGGTTGTTCTGTGCTGCTGGTCGCCCACTGCGTGCGGCGCTTCGGCGGCATCACCGGCGATGTCCTGGGCGCCGCCGTCGAGGTGACGACGACCGTCGCGGCGCTCGGCCTGGCGATCGGCCGGTTCGGCTAATTCAGCCGTGCCATCCAGCCGTGGGTGTCGGCGAAGGTACCGCGCTGGATCCCGGTGAGGGTGTCGCGCAACGCCATCGTGATCTCGCCCGGTTGGCCGTCGGCGATCGTGAACTCGCCATCGCCGTGCTTGACGTGTGACACCGGCGTGATCACCGCGGCCGTCCCGCAGGCGAACACCTCGGTGATCTCCCCGGCAGCGGCCTTCTTCTGCCATTCGTCGACGTCGATCTTGCGTTCCTCAACAGCGAACCCGGCATCAGTTGCCAACTGCAGCAACGAATCCCGCGTGATGCCGGGAAGCAGGGATCCGGACAGCTCAGGGGTGACCAGGCGGGCCGAACCGCCGCTGCCGAAGACGAAGAACAGGTTCATCCCGCCCATCTCCTCGACGTACCGGCGCTCGATGGCATCCAGCCACACCACCTGGTCGCACCCGTTGTCGGCCGCCTGGGCCTGGGCCAGCAGGGAGGCCGCGTAGTTGCCGCCGAACTTGGCCGCGCCGGTACCGCCGGGCGACGCACGCACGTATTCGTGCGACAACCACACGCTCACCGGTTTGATGCCGCCCTTGAAGTACGCCCCGGCCGGGGAGCCGATGACCAGGTAGCGGTAATCGCTGGCCGGCCGGACACCCAGTCCCGGCTCGGTGGCGATGACGAACGGCCGCAGGTACAGCGATTCCTCACCGCCCGCCGCGGGCACCCACTGCCCGTCGACCGCGATGAGCTGGCGCAACGATTCGAGAAACACCTCGGCGGGCAGTTCCGGGATGGCCAGCCTGCGCGCGGAGGACTGCAGCCGCGCCGCGTTGGCCTCCGGCCGGAACGACACGATGGAACCGTCCGCCCAGCGGTAGGCCTTGAGGCCCTCGAAGATCTCCTGCGCGTAGTGGAGCACCACGGCCGAGGGATCGAGTTCGATCGGGCCGTACGGGATCACCTGTGCGTCATGCCAACCCTGACCGGCCGTGTAGTCGATCGACACCATGTGGTCGGTGTGGAATTTGCCGAAGCCGGGGTTGGCCAGGATGGATTCACGTACCGCATCGGCCGCCGGATTCGCGTTGGCAGAAACCGTGAACTCGAGAAGGCCGCTAGTCATGCAGCGATTGTATCGCCCGAGACTAGCGAGTTTTCGCGTCCACGAAAGGAGGCTTGAGAACTTCGCATTCAACCGCCCTGCCACGCACGTCGACCGTGACGCGCTGACCGTCGGCGATCTCGTGGGCGGTGTCGAGCAGCGCCAGCGCGATGCCGACTTTCAAAGTGGGAGAGAAGGTCCCGGAGGTGGTGATGCCTACGGGCGTATCCCCGTCGAGCACCGTCAGGTCGGCGCGCAGCACCCCGCGGCCCGTCGCCCGCAGGCCGCGCAGCACCCGCGACGGCCCGGCCTGCTTCTCGGCGAGCAATTTCTCGCGCCCCCAGAAATCGTCTTTCTTCCACCCGATGGCCCAACCGCAGCGGGCCTGCAGCGGCGAGATGTCCAACGACAGCTCGTGGCCGTGCAACGGATAACCCATCTCGGTGCGCAACGTGTCGCGGGCGCCCAGGCCGGCAGGCTCGCCGCCTGCGGCACGCACCGCGGCCAGCAGCGCATCGAACACCACGGGCGCGCGGTCCCAGTCCGGGAGCAGCTCATACCCGTGCTCACCGGTGTAACCCGTCCGGCACACCCGCACGTGGACACCGTGGGACTCGGCGTCGGCGTAACCCATGTAATCCATGTCGGTGGGCAGGCCGAGAGCCTCGAGCACCTCGGCCGATTTCGGCCCCTGCACGGCAAGCACCGCATACGAGCGGTGCTCATCGGTGATGGTCAGCCCGGCAGGCGCATGCTTGCGCAGCTCGGCGACCACAGCCGCGGTGTTGGCCGCGTTGGGCACCAGGAAGATCTCGTCGTCGGAGACGTAGTAGACGATGAGATCGTCGATCACGCCGCCGTTTTCTGTACAGCACAGGGTGTACTGCGCCTTGCCCGGTTCGATGCGGTTCAGATCGTTGGTGAGTGCGGAGTTGACGTAGGCAGCGGCCCCGGGCCCACGCACCAGTGCCTTGCCGAGATGGCTGACGTCGAACAGGCCGACGGACTCCCGGGTGGCGGTGTGCTCGGACACCGTCCCCGCGTACGACACCGGCATCAACCAGCCACCGAACTCGGCGAAGCTGGCCCCCAGCTCGCGGTGGCGGTCTTCCAGCGGTCCGTGCAGCAGGTCGTCACTCACAGGCCTCACCCTAATCTGCACCCTGCGTCCGGCGTCGGGCTGCCACACTTGCCTGGTGGTGGATTTCGATGCGCTGGAGGCCGCCGGGATCACCGACGCGCGGCAGCGGGCTCCGCTCATCGAATATCTGGACGGGCTCGGGTTCACCGCGGACGAGATGATCCAGGCCGAGCGGCGCGGCAGGCTGTTCGGACTGGCAGGCGACGTGCTGCAGTGGTCGGGCCCACCGACCTACAGTCTCGCAGGCGCGGCAGCCGCCATCGGTGTACCGGTTGTCGATGTCGAACACGCCTGGGCCGCGCTCGGCCTGACCGTCGCCGCTCCCGACGTGCCTGCGTTGAGCCAGGCCGACGTGGACGGCCTGCGCACCTGGGCCGACATGCGTGCCCTGCTGGGAGAGGAGTCCGCGACGGGGCTGCTGCGGGTCATCGGTTCCGGCATGGCGAGGCTTTCGGAGGCCATTTCATCGGTGATCCGGACCGGCTCCCCCGAGCTCCAACTCGAGCACACGCACAACGAACTGGCCACCGCTCGGGCCTACCGGACCGCCGCCGCATTCGTGCCCCGCATCGGGGAGATGATCGACGCCGTGCACCGTCACCACTTGATGAGCACCCGCACCTACTTCGAACACGTGATCCGCGATGGATCGTCAACGGTGGTGTGCGGCATCGGGTTTGCCGACCTGTCCGGGTTCACCTCGCTGACCCAGATGTTGACCACGAACGAGCTCACGAAACTGCTCAACGCGTTCAGCGCCACCGCGTCCGACGTCGTGCACGCCGACCGTGGGCGGGTGGTCAAGTTCATCGGCGACGCGGTGATGTGGGTGAGTCCGACGCCCGAACAACTGGTGCAGGTGGCCGTCGACCTGGTCGGGCATCCGCGGGCCAGGCAGTCACACCTGCAGGTGCGGGCCGGCCTTGACTACGGCTCGGTGCTGGCCATCAACGGCGACTATTTCGGCAACACCGTCAACCTGGCCGCCAGGCTCGTGGAGTCCGCCGAGCCGGGCCAGATCCTGGTGTCGGCACCACTACACGCAGCCCTGCCGGATCAGCCGAGTGCTGCCGTGGCGCCGTTGACGTTGAAGGGCTTCGACCAACCGGTACCGGCCTTTGCACTGCGCTGATCCGGGCTGACTAGGGTGAACCGGGTGAGCAGCGCACCCGGATACCAGGCCCCCACCGTCACCGTCAGCTCGTCCCTGCCTCGGCGCGGCGTCTCCGACGCAGTGTTGATCGTGCCGGTCGTCACAGGCGATTCCGGGCCGCAGGTCCTGGCGGCCGAGTCGTTCCTGGACCAGGACGCGATCGCGGCCATCGAGTCGGGCCTGAAGGGGCTCGGCGCAACCGGCGACCAGGGCCAGTCGCACCGTCTGGTGATCGCCACCCTCCCGGTCGCCAGCGTGCTGGCCGTCGGCCTCGGTTCCCCCGCCGACGAGTGGCAGGCCGATACGATCCGCCGCGTCGCCGGTAACGCCGCGCGCTCACTGGACAAGGTCTCTACGGTCATCACCACCCTTTCGGTCATCGACCTGGAGGCCGCGGTCGAGGGCCTGATCCTCGGCGCGTACCGGTTCAGCGAGTTCCGCAGCGCCAAGACCGCACCCAAGGATGCCGGCCTGCAGAAGATCACCGCATTGGCGGCCGACGCGAAGGCCGCGACGAAGGCCGAAGCGCAGCGGGCAGTGGATATCGCCACTGCCGTGGCGACCGCCAGGGATTTCGTGAACACCCCGCCCAGTCACCTGTTCCCCGCTGAATTCGCCAAGGGGGCCAAGGCTTTGGGCGAGGCCGCCGGACTTGAGGTCGAGGTGCTCGACGAGAAGGCATTGGCCAAGGGAGGCTACGGCGGCATCATCGGTGTCGGCCAGGGGTCCTCACGGCCACCGCGGCTGGTGCGGCTGACCCACCGCGGCGGCACGTCAAAGAAGGCCAAGCGGGTCGCGCTGGTCGGCAAGGGCATCACGTTCGACACCGGCGGCATCTCGATCAAGCCTGCGGCCAACATGCACCACATGACCTCGGACATGGGCGGGGCGGCTGCGGTGGTCGCGACGGTCGTGTTGGCGGCGGTGCGCGGGCTGCCCATCGACGTGATCGCGACCGTGCCGATGGCCGAGAACATGCCGTCCGCGACCGCGCAGCGCCCGGGCGACGTGCTCACGCAGTACGGCGGGATCACCGTGGAGGTGCTCAACACCGACGCCGAGGGCCGGCTGGTCCTGGCCGACGCGATCGTACGGGCCTGCGAGGACAACCCCGATTACCTGATCGAGACCTCGACACTGACCGGCGCACAGACCGTGGCGCTGGGCGCCCGCACGCCGGGGGTGATGGGCAGCGACGAGTTCCGTGACCGGGTGGCGACGCTGTCGCAGCAGGTCGGCGAAAACGCCTGGGCCATGCCGCTGCCCGAGGAACTCAAGGACGATCTGAAGTCGACGGTCGCCGATCTGGCCAACGTCAGTGGCTCACGGTTTGCCGGGATGCTCGTCGCCGGTACCTACCTGCGGGAGTTCGTCGCCGACGGCGTCGGCTGGGCCCACATCGACGTCGCCGCACCGGCATACAACACCGGTGGACCGTGGGGTTACACCCCCAAGGGTGGCACCGGGGTACCGACTCGGACCATGTTCGCGGCGCTGGAAGACATCGCGCAGAACGGCTAGAGCGAGCCCGCTCGCGCCGCCCGCCGCAACGCCGACGGCAACAGCCGCGAAAGGCCGTACACCGCATAGGCTTCGGGAGTGACGGGGCGGATGGCCTTGTTCTTGGCGACCGCGGTCAGGATGGCGCGGGCCACCTTGTCCGGCCCGTAGCGGCGCGCGACGAAGCCCTTCTTCGCCTTCGCCCGCCACTGCTCGACGTCGGCCTGCTTGTACTCAGGCACGTCGAAGTGGGTGGTCTCGACGATGTTGGTGTCGATGACCCCTGGGCAGATGGTGGTCAAGCCGATTCCTGCCGAGGCCAGTTCGGCGCGCAGACAGTCGGAGAACATGTACACCGCGGCCTTGCTGGTGGCATAGGCGTTCATCGCCTGCGCCGGCGTGTAGGCCGCCATCGAGGCCACGTTGACGATGTGCCCGCCCGCGCCGCGCTCGACGAGGCGATGGGCGAAAGCGCGACAACAGTTCACCACTCCCCCGAAGTTGACGTCCAACACGCGGTCATACTGCTCGGCCGGAGTGTCGAGGAAGTTCCCCGCGTGTCCGATCCCCGCATTGTTGACGACCACATCGGGCACGCCGTGCGCCTCGCACACCGCCTCGACAAATCGTTGCACCGCATCGGCATCGGCGACGTCGAGTTCGTAGGCATGCGCGGTGCCGCCGCGGGCGGCGATCTGGGCCGCGGTCTCTTTGGCGGCCGCCTCGTCGATGTCGCTGACCACCACTTCGGCGCCCTCGGCGGCGAACGCCAGCGCGGTCGCCCGGCCGATGCCGCTACCCGCACCCGTCACCGAAACCAGGGTGTCCCCGAATGTCTCGCGGGAACGACCGACCTCGGCTCGCTGCAAAGCCCGTGCGGCGGGTGCCCCTTCGAGGTGCTCGACCAGTTCGGCCACCGCCGCCGCGATCGCCTGCGGGTGGGAGAACGGCGCCCAGTGCCCGGCCTTGAGATCACGGCGCCACAGTCGCGCGACCCAGCGCGACTCGTCGTCGTAGCCGTGTCCGAGCACCACCGGATCGTCGTCGTTGCAGATGACCTGCACCGGCACCGCCACGTAATGGTCGCGTCGGGTGCGGCGGAACGAGCGGAAAGCGTTGGCCCGGTAGATCTTCAATGAGTTGGCGGCATCGACGTCGAGGTTGTCGGACTGGAACTTGGGCCCGGGGGTGTCGATGGCCTGCAACCGCCGCGCCGCGCCGCGCCGCATCAACGCGGGTGCGATCACCGGCAACGAGAACGGGATCCAGTAGGTGAACCGCGATGCGAGATTGACCGCCCGCGCGAACCGGACGGGCCGGTAGGGCCGCGCCAGCCGGTCCTTCAGGAACGCACCGTAGTGGTCGCTGCTCGGTCCGGAGACCGACGTGAACGACGCCACACGGTCACCCGAACCGGACCTGCTCAGGTATTCCCACACCCCGACCGAACCCCAGTCGTGCGCCAGCACATGCACGGGGGCGCCGGGGCTGACCTCGTCGATGACGGCGGAGAAGTCGTCGGCGAACCGCTCCATCGTGTAGGCAGAGACCGGCTTCGGCACGTCGGAGGCCCCGGCACCGCGGTTGTCGTAGCGCACGATGCGGAACCGGTCGGCCAGTCGCGCGACCACGCCGTCCCACAGCACATGCGAGTCCGGCCAGCCGTGCGCCATCACGAGCGTGGGGAGATCGGGGTCGCCCTGTTCGAAGACCGCGATACGGGTCCCGTCCCAGCTGTCGACGAAGCGCTGCATGGCCACCTCCACGAGGTTATCTGTAACCAACAGTATCCAATACCAGTGGTATCGGTGACTGTGACTCTAGCTCTCCTCGAGTTCCTGTCGCGCGGCGCGTTGCCGTTCGATGCGACGACGCGCGTCGTAGTCACGCATGCGCTGCGGATAGCCCACCTTCTGGACGTCGTACACCGGGATCTGCAGTCGATCACTGAGCCGGCGGGCACCCGAGTCGCCACCGGCGCGGCGCCGGGTCCACTCACCGTCGGCGGCAACCAGCACCACGGTGACGTCGGTGACGGTGGTCTTGGGTTCGACGTACGCCTCCACACCGACGTGGTCGGCCACCCACTGGCTCAGATAACGCAGATCTTCCGCTCGATCGCCGCCCGACACGCGCGCGGAACCACCCCGGCGAAACCTGTCGAACAGCCCCAACGTAACGCTCTCCTTTGCTGCGGATCGTTAGTTCGATAGTGCCAGAGGTCTGGGCAACCCTGAGTGAGTGCGAATTGCCGAACAATGACAGGATGGTCCGGACAATCCAAGTAGGTGCCGCACCCAGTGCACCTTGCTGTGGTAAGCCAGAGTTCGAGTCGTCACAAGTGACCGTCCGAGGAGTAAACACACATGTCCATCTCCGTCCAGATGCCTGCACTAGGTGAGAGCGTCACCGAGGGGACTGTCACCCGCTGGCTCAAACAGGAGGGCGATACGGTCGAAGTCGACGAGCCGCTGCTGGAGGTGTCCACAGACAAGGTCGACACCGAGATCCCGTCGCCCGCCGCGGGTGTGCTGACCAAGATCGTCGCGCAAGAAGACGACACCGTGGAGATCGGCGGCGAACTCGCCGTGATCGGCGACGCCGCGGAAGCAGGTTCGCAAGCTCCCGCCCCCGAGGCAACCCCGGAACCCGAACCCGAACCCGAGCCCGTCGCCACCGAGCCGTCGGCCGCGCCCGCCGAGTCGGCCCAGAGCGCGCCCGCGCCTGCCCAGCCGGCCGCGTCGGGTTCGGCTACCCCGGTGCTGATGCCGGAACTCGGCGAATCGGTCACCGAAGGCACCGTCACCCGCTGGCTGAAGAATGTCGGTGACAGCGTCGAGGTCGACGAGCCCCTGGTCGAGGTGTCCACCGACAAGGTCGACACCGAGATCCCCTCGCCGGTTGCCGGCACCCTGCTCTCGATCACTGCCGAAGAGGACGACACCGTCGAGGTCGGCGGCGAGCTGGCCAAGATCGGTGACGCCGGCGCGGCACCGGCCGCCGCACCCGCTCCCGCGTCGCCCCCGCCGGCTCAGGCCGAGCCGAAGCCCGAACCCAAGCCGGAGCCGAAACCGGAACCGAAGCCCGAGCCCACCCCGGCGACCAAGGCCGAACCCAAGCCCGCGCCTGCCGCGGCACCCGCTGCCGCACCCGCCGCGTCGGCTTCGACCGACGGCGCACCCTATGTCACCCCCTTGGTGCGAAAGCTGGCGTCGGAGAACAACATCGACCTCGCCGCGGTCAAGGGCACCGGAGTCGGTGGCCGCATCCGCAAGCAGGATGTGCTGGCCGCGGCCGAGGCGAACAAGGCCCCCGAGGCGCCGGCCGCCCCGGCCGCTTCCGCTCCCGCCGCGGCGGCACCGGCGGCACCGGCACCGGCGTTGGCGCATCTGCGCGGTACCACGCAGAAGGCCAACCGGATCCGCCAGATCACCGCGAAGAAGACGCGCGAATCTCTGCAGGCCACAGCGCAATTGACGCAGACGCACGAGGTCGACATGACCAAGATCGTGTCGTTGCGAGCCCGCGCCAAGGCGGATTTCGCCGAACGCGAAGGCGTCAATCTGACCTACCTGCCGTTCATTGCCCGGGCGGTGATCGACGCGCTGAAGATCCACCCGAACATCAACGCCAGCTACAACGAGGAATCCAAGGAGATCACCTACTACGACGCCGAGCATCTCGGTTTCGCGGTGGACACCGATCAGGGACTGCTCTCCCCGGTGATCCACAACGCGGGTGACCTGTCGCTCGGCGGGCTGGCGCGTGCCATCGCCGACATCGCCGCGCGGGCGCGGTCCGGCAACCTCAAGCCCGACGAGTTGTCCGGTGGCACGTTCACCATCACCAACATCGGCAGCCAGGGCGCACTGTTCGACACGCCCATCCTGGTCCCGCCGCAGGCGGCGATGCTGGGTACCGGCGCGATCGTCAAGCGTCCCCGGGTGATCTCCGACGACTACGGCAACGAGTCGATCGGCGTGCGGTCGGTGTGCTATCTGCCGCTCACCTACGACCACCGGTTGATCGACGGCGCCGACGCAGGGCGGTTCGTGACCACCATCAGGCGCCGGCTCGAGGAAGGCGCGTTCGAGGCCGACCTCGGCCTCTGACAGCTGTTCAGAAAGGGGCTTTCGCCACTGTGGCCGACGCCGTCATTGCGATTGCGGGATCGTCAGGTCTGATCGGCTCGGCACTGGTGTCGGCGTTACGTGCCGCTGACGACCGGGTGCTGCGGATCGTGCGACGGGCTCCGTCGAACGCCGACGAACTGTTCTGGAACCCAGATACAGGCGAGTTCGATGCGGGGGCGCTGCGCGGCGTCGACGCGGTGGTGAACCTGTGCGGGGTCAACGTCGGCGCGAAGCGGTGGTCGGGCGCGTTCAAACAGAGCCTGCGCGACAGTCGCATCGCCCCGACCGAGGTGCTGGCCGGGGCGGTGGCCGAGGCCGGGGTGCCCGTGCTGGTCAACGCCAGCGCCGTGGGTTTCTACGGCGACACCCGCGACCGGGTCACCGATGAGTCCGCCCCGGCGGGCCGGGGCTTTCTGGCTCAGTTGTGTCAGGACTGGGAGGCGGCGACGAAGCCGGCCGCCGCCGCAGGAACCCGGGTGGTGCTGATGCGCACCGGTCTGGTGCTGGCCCGGTCCGGCGGCATGTTGAGCCGGCTGAAACCACTGTTCTCGTTCGGCCTCGGCGCCCGGCTGGGCAACGGCCGTCAGTACCTGCCGTGGATCAGCCTGGAGGACGAGGTCCGCGCGGTGCTGTTCGCGATGTCATCCGAGGCGGTGTCTGGCCCGGTGAACCTCACCGGACCGGCGCCGGTGACCAATGCGGAGTTCACCGCCGCACTGGGCCGGGCACTCAACCGCCCGACCCCGATGATGGTTCCCGGCTTCGCGTTGCGCGCGTTGCTGGGCGAATTCGCCGACGAGGGCCTGCTTGCCGGGCAGCGCGCCATCCCCGCAGCCTTGGAGAATGCCGGGTTCGCGTTCCATCACAACACCGTCGGCGAAGCACTCACCTACATCACCGGACCGAAGGACATCTGACGAGTACCGTCAACGCTGTGACATCCATCCGCTCATCGAATGCGACTGTCGATGTGCGTCGCTTGGGCACCGTCGATTACCGGGACGCCTGGCAACTGCAACGCGAGGTTGCCGACGCCAGAGTCGCCGGCGGTCCGGACGCCCTGCTGTTACTGCAGCACCCACCCGTCTACACCGCAGGCAAACGCACCGAGGCGCATGAGCGCCCGTTGGACGGCACCCCGGTGGTCGACACCGACCGGGGCGGCAAGATCACCTGGCACGGCCCCGGTCAGTTGGTCGGTTACCCGATCATCGGACTGACCGAACCGTTGGATGTGGTGAATTTCGTTCGGCGCATCGAGGAAGCACTCATCGCGGTGTGTGCCGAGTTCGGGTTGCAGACGGGTCGCGTCGAGGGCCGGTCCGGAGTGTGGGTCCAGGCCGACGCCCGCGGACCCGCCCGCAAGGTCGGCGCGATCGGGATCCGGGTGTCGCGGGCGACGACGCTGCACGGCTTTGCTCTCAACTGCGACTGTGATCTCAACGCGTACTCGTCGATCGTCCCGTGCGGCATCGTCGACGCCGGCGTGACATCGCTGACCGCCGAGTTGGGCAGGCACATCGGCGTCGACGACGTCACGGACCGCGTCGCCGCATCGGTGTGTGATGCCCTCGACGGCCGACTGCAAGTAGCGCTGAACGTAGGATGAATCTGTGACTGTCGTGCCAGAGGGACGGAAGCTGCTTCGCCTGGAGGTCCGCAATGCGCAGACCCCGATCGAACGCAAACCGCCGTGGATCAAGACCCGCGCCAAGATGGGGCCGGAATACACCGAACTCAAGGGCTTGGTGAAGCGGGAAGGCCTGCATACGGTCTGCGAGGAAGCCGGGTGCCCCAACATCTTCGAATGCTGGGAGGACCGCGAGGCCACCTTCCTGATCGGTGGGGAGCAGTGCACGCGGCGCTGTGATTTCTGCCAGATCGACACCGGCAAGCCTGCCGAGCTGGACCGCGACGAGCCCCGCCGTGTGGCCGAGAGTGTGCAGGCGATGGGCCTGCGCTACTCGACGGTGACCGGCGTGGCCCGCGACGACCAGCCTGACGGCGGGGCCTGGCTGTACGCCGAGACGGTGCGTGCCATCAAGGCGCTCAACCCGAATACGGGTGTGGAGTTGCTAATCCCCGACTTCAACGGTGTCCCCGAGCAGTTGGAAGAAGTGTTCGCCACCCGCCCGGAAGTGTTGGCGCACAACGTCGAGACCGTGCCACGCATCTTCAAGCGCATCCGCCCGGGTTTCCGTTACGAGCGGAGCCTCGCGGTGCTCACCGCGGCCCGCGACTACGGTCTGGTCACCAAGTCCAACTTGATCCTCGGTATGGGCGAGACCATCGAAGAGGTGCACACGGCGCTGCGGGATCTGCACGACGCCGGCTGCGACATCGTCACCATCACCCAGTACCTGCGGCCTTCGCCGCGCCACCATCCGGTGGAGCGTTGGGTGCATCCCGACGAGTTCGTCGAGTTGTCGACGTACGCCGAGGGCCTCGGTTTCGCCGGTGTGTTGGCCGGTCCGTTGGTGCGGTCGTCCTACCGGGCCGGCAAGCTCTACGCACAGGCCGCGCGACTTCGGTTCGCGGGCACTCCCCCCGTATCCTGATCTCATGGCGAAATCCCGCAATGCCGCGCAGACCAAAGCGGCAAAAGCCGAGGCGAAGGCCGCGCGTAAGGCTGCCTCCAAGCAGCGCCGCAGCCAGCTGTGGCAGGCGTTCCAGATTCAGCGTAAAGAGGACAAGCGGCTACTGCCGTACATGATCGGTGCGTTCGTGCTGATCGTGGCGATCGCTGTGGTCGCGGGGATTCTGATCGGCGGGTTCACCACGTTCACGCTGATCCCGCTCGGCGTGGTTCTCGGCGTGCTGGTCGCCTTCATCATCTTCGGTCGCCGCGCCCAGAAGTCCGTCTACCGCAAGGCCGAAGGCCAGACCGGCGCCGCCGCGTGGGCGCTGGACAATCTGCGCGGCAAGTGGCGGGTCACCCCGGGTGTGGCGGCCACCGGTAACTTCGACGCGGTGCACCGGGTGATCGGCAGGCCAGGCGTGATCTTCGTCGGCGAAGGTTCGCCGGGGCGGGTCAAACCGCTGCTCGCCCAGGAGAAGAAGCGCACCGCGCGACTGGTCGGGGACATCCCGATCTACGACATCGTGGTCGGCAACGGCGAGGGCGAGGTTCCGCTGTCCAAACTGGAACGCCATCTGACGAAGCTGCCCGCCAACATCACCGTCAAGCAGATGGATTCGCTGGAATCGCGGCTGGCGGCCCTTGGCACCAAGGTCGGCCCCGCCGCGATGCCCAAGGGTCCGATGCCCGCCGCGGCGAAGATGCGTGGTGTGCAGCGCACCGTGCGCAGGCGCTAGCGTCGCACCACGGCGGTCTTGGACGCCAGATCGTGTAGTCCGCGGTGATCGGCGTCGGTGAACAGCGCCGGGATCACCAGCACGATCAGCAGGTTGCGTACCAGCGCACGGCCCAACCCGACGTGGTCGCGGCCGTCGAACGGGATCACCACCAGCCCGAGCGCATACTGGCCCGGCGTGAACCCGAACAGCCGCACCGACGCCACCCCGATCACCAGCCAGACCAACAGGGTGATGTTGCGGGACTCCTGCGAATACAGCAGTTGCTCGCGGGTCAATAAACCCAGCGCCAGTGCCAGCACAGCGGTGGCACCCAACGCAACGAGCCAGTCGACCACCAGTGCGGCGATGCGCCTGCCGAACCGTGCGATCGAACCCGGCCCCTGCTCAGGCAGCCCGAGCCGCTCACCCGGGTAACCGCCGGCCGGTTGCGATGCCGGACCGGACATCCAGGATGAAATCTCGCGGGCCATGCTGCCAGGATAGGTGGGCCGTGCAGAGTGCTTGAGGTCACGGCCATGTGCAATTGCGTAACGTCGGCGCAACATGTGGTTGACGACCGCGCAACATCGTGTCCATAGCGTCAAGCCGCGGGTTACCAGTAAAGGAGACACTCAGTGGCAGAAAAGACGGCCGACGACATCATCAAGCAGATCAAGGACGAAAACGTCGAGTACGTCGACATTCGCTTCTGCGATCTGCCCGGCGTCGTCCAGCACTTCTCGATCCCGGCAACGGCGTTCGACGAAAGCGTCTTCGAGGACGGCCTCGCCTTCGACGGCTCGTCGGTGCGCGGATTCCAGTCGATTCACGAATCCGACATGATGCTGCTGCCTGATCCCGAGACCGCCCGGATCGACCCTTTCCGGGCCGCCAAGACGCTCAACCTGAACTTCTTCGTGCACGACCCGTTCACCCGCGAGGCCTACTCCCGCGACCCCCGCAACGTTGCCCGCAAGGCCGAGAACTACCTGGCCAGCACCGGTATCGCCGACACCTGCTTCTTCGGTGCCGAGGCCGAGTTCTACATCTTCGACTCGGTGAGCTTCGACTCGCGGATCAACGGCACGTTCTACGAGGTCGACTCTGAGTCGGGTTGGTGGAACACCGGCGAACCGCTGGAGGCCGACGGCAGCCCCAACCTCGGCTACAAGGTGCGGCAGAAGGGCGGCTACTTCCCCGTCGCGCCGTATGACCACTACGTCGACCTGCGTGACGAGATGTCGACCAACCTGATCAACGCCGGCTTCACCCTCGAGCGCGGCCACCACGAGGTGGGCACCGCAGGCCAGGCCGAGATCAACTACAAGTTCAACACGCTGCTGCATGCGGCCGACGATGTGCTGCTGTTCAAGTACATCATCAAGAACACCGCGTGGAAGAACGGCAAGACCGTCACCTTCATGCCCAAGCCGCTGTTCGGTGACAACGGATCGGGCATGCACGCCCACCAGTCGCTGTGGAAGGACGGCGCGCCGCTGTTCCACGACGAGTCCGGTTACGCGGGCCTGTCCGACCTCGCACGGCACTACATCGGCGGCATCCTGCACCACGCGCCGTCGCTGCTGGCCTTCACCAACCCGACGGTGAACTCCTACAAGCGCCTGGTGCCGGGCTATGAGGCCCCGATCAACCTGGTGTACAGCCAGCGCAACCGCTCGGCCTGTGTCCGGATCCCGATCACCGGCAACAACCCGAAGGCCAAGCGTCTCGAGTTCCGTTGCCCGGACAGCTCGGGCAACCCGTACCTGGCATTCGCGGCCATGCTGATGGCAGGCATCGACGGCATCAAGAAGAAGATCGAGCCGCTGGCTCCGGTCGACAAGGATCTCTACGAGTTGCCGCCGGACGAGGCCGCCAACATCCCGCAGGCCCCGACCTCCCTGGCGGCGGTGATCGACAGGCTCGAGGACGATCACGAATACCTCACCGAGGGTGGCGTTTTCACCGAAGACCTGATCGAGACCTGGATCTCCTACAAGCGGGAGAACGAAATCCTGCCGATCCAGATCCGGCCCCACCCCTACGAGTTCTCGCTCTACTACGACGTGTAGGGCGTCACCTTCCTAGCGCGAGCAGACAGTTATGTCCCCCAAAACTCCGGTTTTGGGGGACATAACTGTCTGCTCGCGGGCCGGCCCGGCGCAGCCCGCACAATGGACCGATGCGTGTTCTGGTGCAAAGGGTGACCTCGGCGAGCGTTTCGGTGGACGGCGAAGTCGTCGGTGCGATCCACCCCGAAGGGCAGGGCTTACTCGCATTGGTCGGCGTCACCCATGACGACGACGTCGCGAAAGCCCGCAAGCTTGCCGAAAAGCTCTGGCAGTTGCGGATTCTCGATGGCGAGCGGTCGGCGTCGGACCTCAGCGCACCGATTCTGGTGATCAGCCAGTTCACGCTGTATGCCAACACCGACAAGGGCAGACGGCCATCCTGGAACGCTGCTGCTCCCGGCCCGGTCGCCGAACCGCTCGTGGCCGAGTTCAGCCAGGGCTTACGGGACTTGGGCGCCGTTGTGCAAACAGGAGCTTTCGGCGCGAACATGCAGGTGGAACTGACGAATGACGGGCCGGTAACGGTGCTGCTGGAGCTGTGAGTTACCTGCCAGCAACGCGTATTGTCTGCCTATGACGACGAACTTGGACGCCCGGCTCACCACATACTCCCCCGTCATCATCGGCATCTTCCGCGTGGTGTTCGGATTCCTGTTGGCTGTCCACGGGGCAGCGAAACTCTTTGCCTGGCCGGTTGATACCGGCGGCGGTGCGGTGCCGGTCGGCACCTGGCCGTTCTGGTTCGCCGGGGTGATCGAGGTGGTCCTCGGCCTGATGATCGTGGCCGGTCTGTTCACCCGGATCGCGGCGTTCATCGCGTCGGGCGAGATGGCGGTGGCCTACTTCACCCAGCATCAGCCCAAGGGTCTGTTCCCCCTGGAGAACGGTGGCGAGCCCGCGGTGCTGTTCTGCTTCGGCTTCCTGCTGCTTGCCGCGATCGGCGGTGGCGCTTTCGCGCTGGACGCCGCCCGCTCCCGGCGTTAGTCCAGCTGCAGATCCTTTCGGAAACGCTTCATCCCGTCGATCTTCTCGGCCAGCGTGGCCTGCGGGCCGGTGTAGAACATCCACGGCATGGTCAGGGTGTGGGTGATCCCGCCTGCCGCGGCACGCTCGTAGTGTTCGACGGTGAAGGCGTCGGTCAGCGGGGTCAGGACGGTGAAGCCGTCCATCGAAAGCCCCGCTTCCGCCCTCAGTTCACGGATTCTGGCGATGCCGGCGATGGCGCGGTCGGTCGAGATCAGATCGCCGATCCAGCCGTCGTGACGCGCGGCGCGCCGCAGTGCCAGATCGCTCAGTCCGCCGACGTAGATCGGGATGTGGCCGGGCGAGGGCTCCATCTCCAGGCGCGGCGTGGTGTAGAACTCCCCGTCGAACTCGGTCCACCCCGGCGCCCACAGCTCGCGCATCAGCTGCAGCATCTCGTCGGTACGCCTGCCCCTGGCGTCGAAGTGTGCTCCGACGAGGTCGAACTCGTCGGAGCACCAGCCGACCCCGACACCGAGTTCGACGCGGCCGCCGGCCAGATATGCCGCGGTGCCAATAGCTTTGGCTGCCCCGTAAGGATCCCGCATCGCGGGGATGTACACGGTGGTGACGAATCGCAGCCGCGTGGTGGCCTGTGCCAACGCACCCACGAGCACCCACGGATCAGGCCAGTGGGTGAACGGTTGCCAGCGGCGTTGGCCGTCGCGGGTGTACGGGTAGGGCGTCGACAGCGTCTCCAGATTGACGATGTGGTCGGGTATGCCCATGCCGTCGTAGCCGAGATCGTCTGCGGCTTTCGCGATCTCGACAATCTCGCTGGTCTCGATGAACCCTGTGCCGATATAGAACTTCATCCGGCGTTCCGCGCCCACGAGGGCATGATGAACACGCCTTCGGCCTCGACCGTCACCCCGTCGGCATCGCTGAGTTGGCCGCGGGCATAGGTTTTGATGCCCTCGGTGCGCTCCACGAATGCGTCGGCACGCAGTGCGCCGAGCGGTGTGCCGCGCACATAACGGCAGGAGATCGTGCCGGTGTAGAGCGGCTTGCTCAAGCCGCCGCTGGCCACCTCGCCCAGGATGTGGTCGAGCACCAGCGCGCAGATTCCGCCGTGTACCCAGCCCGGGGGTCCCTCGTAGACCGCACCGAGCGTGAACTCGCTCCAGCAGGCACCGTCATCGGTGTGGTGGATGGTCAGCGGCGGTGCCAGCGCGTTGCGCAACCCCACCACCGGGTTGGCCCACACCACCGGGCGGCCGGTCTCGGCGTGCCGCATCGCCTGCTGCCCGCCGCGCTGCTCGGCACGCAACGTCGCGGTCACCGCTTCGATGGCCGCCGTGGCGTCGGCGATGGTGTCCTCGTCCACACCGGTTCGGACGCCGGCGTCGACGAGATCGCGCACCGCCCGTGTCAGAGGCTCATAAAGGGCCTGCAGCCGGTCGTGCTCGGCCGCGGCGATGACGTCGCTCGGATAGTCCACGCATCCTTACTAACACCACCCCCGGCGGAGTCTGCGGTCAACCCCCGAAGATTTTGCGGACGACGGTCTTCGCCCGACGCGTCACCCGCAGGTAGTTGTCCAGGAACTCGCCGCCGTCGTCGCTGCCCCAGCCTGCCGCCAGCGCCACCGCGTTGAGCTGACGCCCGGGGCCGGGTAGTTGATCGGTGGGTTTGCCGCGGACGAGCACCAGCGCATTGCGCGCCCGGGTTGCGGTCAGCCAGGCCTGCCGCAACATGTCGACGTCGCCCTCGGCGATCAGTTCGGCCGCGCCGATCGCGTCGAGTGCCGCCAGTGTCGACGTGCTGTGCAGCGCAGGCAGTTCGTGGGCATGGCGCAACTGCATGAGCTGCACCGTCCACTCGATGTCGGCCAGCCCGCCCCGGCCCAGTTTGGTGTGGGTGTTGGGATCGGCGCCCCGGGGCAGCCGCTCGGCGTCCATGCGGGCCTTGATGCGGCGGATCTCCTGCACGGCGTCCGCCGACACCCCGCCCGCCGGGTATCTCGTCTTGTCGATCATGACCAGGAAGCGCTCGCCGAGCTCGAGGTCGCCTGCCACGCGGTGGGCCCGCAGCAGGGCCTGAATCTCCCAGGGCTGCGCCCACTGCGCGTAATACGCCTCGTAGGAGGCCAGGGTGCGGACCAGCGCACCGTTGCGTCCCTCCGGGCGCAGACCGGTGTCGACCTCCAGTGGCGGATCCGCACTCGGCGTGCCGAGCAGCGCCCGGACCTGTTCGGCGATGCTCACCGACCAGCGCACTGCGACGGTCTCCTCCACACCGCTGGACGGTTCGCAGACGAACATCACGTCGGCATCGGAGCCGTATCCCAGCTCGCCGCCGCCGAGGCGGCCCATGCCGATCACCGCGATGCGGGCAGGCGGACCGCCTTCTTCGGGCATGTTGGCCCGGATCACCGCGTCGAGAGCCAGTTGCAGCACCGCGACCCACACTGTGGTCAGTGCTTTGCAGACGTCGGTCACGTCGAGCATGCCGAGCACGTCGGCGGAGGCGACGCGGGCCAGCTCGCGCCGGCGCAGCGTGCGCGCCGCGGCGATGCCCCGTACCGGATCGGCATACCGTCCCGCCGAGGACACCAGTGCCCGCGCCACGCTGTCCGGATCTCCCTCAAGGAGTTTCGGACCGTTGTGGCCGTCGGCGTAGAGCTGGATGACCTCGGGCGCCCGCATCAACAGCTCCGGGATGTAGGCCGAGGTGCCGAGCACCCGCATCAGTCGTTTGGCTACCGCCCCCTCGTCGCGCAGGGTGGACAGATACCAGCGCTGCTCGGCGAGTTCCTCGCTGATCCGCCGGTACGCCAGCAGTCCGGCGTCCGGATCGGGGGTGTCCGACAACCAGTCCAGCAGCGTCGGCAGCAGCACCTGCTGCACCCGGCCGCGGCGGCTGCCGTCGCCGGTGAGCGCTGCCAGATGGGTCAGCGCGCTCTGCGGACCCTCGTAACCCAGCGCGGCGAGCTGACGTTCGGCTGCGGTGGTGCTCATCCCGACGCGGATGCCCAGCGCGGGCTGGCCCACCGATTCCAGCAACGGCTGGTAAAACAGCTTGGCGTGCAGCCGCGACACCCGCATGCTCTGACGCTTGAGCTCCTCGCGCAACACACCCTGCGCGTCGTGCCTGCCGTCAGGTCGGACGTGCGCGGCGCGCGCCAGCCAGCGGAACGCCTCGTCATCGCTGTCGTCGGGCAGCATGTGGGTCCGCTTGAGCCGCTGCAACTGCAGCCGGTGCTCAAGCAGCCGCAGGAATTCGTATGACGCCGTCATGTTCGCCGTGTCGTCACGCCCGACGTATCCGCCGGTGCCGAGCGCGGCCAGCGCGTCCACCGTGGATGCCACGTGCAGCGTCTCGTCGTTACGGCCGTGTACCAGTTGCAGTAGCTGGACCGCGAATTCGACGTCGCGTAGGCCGCCGGTGCCGAGTTTGAGCTCGCGGGCCCGGACACCGGCGGGAACCAGTTCCTCGACACGCCTGCGCATGGCCTGAACTTCTGGCACGAAATCTTCGCGCTCGCAGGCCGTCCACACCATCGGCATCAACGTCTCGATGTAGGCCCGGCCCAGGTCCGGATCGCCTGCGGCCGGGCGAGCTTTCAGCAGTGCCTGGAACTCCCAGGTTTTCGCCCATCGTTCGTAGTAGGCGAGATGGGAGTCCAGGGTGCGCACCAGCGGGCCCTGCTTGCCTTCCGGACGCAACGCGGCGTCCACCTCGAAGAAGGCGTCGGCGGCGAACCGCATCATCTCACCGGCCACCCGGGTGGCCAGGGCCAGGTTGTCGTTCGCTGCGCCGTCGGCGACCGGCTCGCCGACGAAGATGACGTCGACATCGCTGACGTAGTTCAGTTCGCGCGCACCGCATTTACCCATCGCGATGACCGCCAGGCGCGGCGGTGCGGTGTCGTCGTCGCAGACCGCGCGGCTCGCCACGGTCAGTGCCGCGCCGAGTGCGGCGTCGGCCAGATCGGACAGGTGCGCGGCCACGGTGACGAACGGAAGGACCGGCTCGTTCTCCACGGTCGAGGCCACATCCAGGGCGGCCAGCACCAGCAGCCGGTCCCGGTAGAGCTGCCGCAGCGGCGGCACGGCTGTGCTTGTGCCCATGGCGATTTCGACGTCACCTGCGGCCGAGGTGAAGGTCTGGCGCAGCTCTGCCGCGGTCGGGAGTTCTACGTCGCCTGCCAACAGCCGCCAGGACTGCGGATGGGCCACCAGGTGATCCCCGAGGGCCAACGATGAACCCAGCACGCCGAACAGCCGGCCGCGAAGCGGGCGATCGGTGAGCAGCGCGCGGTTCAGTTCGTCCCAGTCATCCTCGAGCTCGTCGGCCAGCCGCACCATGGCCAGCAGGGCGATGTCGGGATCCGGCGCACGCGACAGCGACCACAGCAACTCGACATGGGCATCGGTGTTCCAGCCGAGCCGCTTCAGCTCGGCGGGCGCCTGCGGCTGCACGAGCCCGAGCCGGCCGACACTGGGCAGCTTCGGACGTTCGGTCACAGGTTTCGCCACGTCCACGACGGTATCGCACGGACCCGCCGTCAGGGGTGAGCGCTACAGCGAGAGGTAGGTCTTCAGCTCGTAAGGGGTGACGTGGCTGCGGTAGTTCTCCCACTCGGCGCGCTTGTTGCGCAGGAAGTAGTCGAATACGTGCTCCCCCAACGCTTCCGCGACCAGCTCGGAGCTCTCCATGAATTCCAGTGCGTTACCCAGGCTGGACGGGAGCTCGCGGTAACCCATGGCGCGGCGTTCCTCGGGCGTGAGGCTCCAGACGTTGTCCTCGGCCTGCGGGCCGAGCACGTAACCCTTCTCGACGCCGCGCAGGCCCGCGGCCAGCAGCACCGCGAAGGTCAGGTACGGATTGCAGGCCGAGTCGGGGCTGCGCACCTCGACGCGGCGTGACGACGCCTTGCGCGGGGTGTACATGGGCACGCGCACCAACGCCGAGCGGTTGGCCGCACCCCACGACGCGGCGGTCGGCGCCTCGCCGCCGTGCACCAGGCGCTTGTAGGAGTTCACCCACTGATTGGTGACCGCGCTGATCTCGCTGGCGTGCTCGAGAATGCCAGCGATGAAGGACTTGGCCACATCGGAGAGCTGCAGCGGGTCGTCGGCGCCGTGGAAGGCGTTGGTATCGCCTTCGAACAGGCTCATGTGGGTGTGCATGGCCGAGCCCGGATGCTCGGCGAACGGCTTGGGCATGAACGATGCGCGCACCCCGTCGCCGAGGGCCACCTCTTTGACGACATAGCGGAAGGTCATCACGTTGTCGGCCATCGACAACGCGTCGGCGTAGCGCAGGTCGATCTCCTGCTGACCGGGAGCGCCTTCGTGGTGGCTGAACTCCACCGAGATGCCCATCTGCTCCAACGCGTCGATGGCGTGGCGGCGGAAGTTGGGGGCGGCGTCGTGCACGGCCTGGTCGAAGTAGCCGCCGTTGTCGGCCGGGATCGGCACACTTCCGTCGTCGGGGCCCGGCTTGAGGAGGAAGAACTCGATCTCCGGGTGGACGTAGCAGGAGAATCCGAGGTCGCTGGCCTTGGCGAGCTGGCGGCGCAGCACATGCCGCGAGTCCGCCCACGACGGTGAACCGTCCGGCATGGTGATGTCGCAGAACATCCGCGCGGAGTGGTGATCGCCGGCGCTGGAGGTCCACGGCAGCACCTGGAACGTGGACGGATCAGGCCGCGCCACAGTGTCGGATTCGGAGATCCGCGCGAAGCCTTCGATGGAGGATCCGTCGAACCCGATGCCTTCTTCGAAGGCACCTTCGAGCTCGGCTGGGGCGATCGCCACCGATTTGAGGTATCCGAGTACGTCGGTGAACCACAACCGGACGAAACGGATATCGCGTTCCTCCAGCGTGCGCAGCACGAATTCCTTCTGCCGGTCCATGCCCGCAGCGTAGGCATCGGCTGTTAAATCTGTGTTACGGCCCTGCAAGACCTAGCAGCGGAGGTCACCGGGCGGCGTCGCGTGAACGAAAAAGTTCAACACCGCCGTGTCCACACACGCGTCACCGTTGAACACCACCGTGTGTTGGGTCCCGTCGAAGGAGATCAGCGAGGCGCCCAGTTGCCGGGCCAACTCGACGCCGGCCTGATACGGCGTGGCCGGGTCTCCGGTGGTCGAGACCACCACAACCTTGCCCGGGCCCGGTCCGTTCACGTCATGTGGCGCCGAGGTGGGCGGAACCGGCCACAGCGCACAGATGTCGCGGGGCGCGTACCCGGTGAACGCGCCGTAGGCCAAAAACGGTGCGACCTCGCGGATGCGGCGGTCGGCGTCCGCCCATACCGCCGGGTCGGTCGGGTACGGCGCGTCGACGCAGCGGATGGCGGTGAACGCGTCCTGCAGGTTCTGGTACTTCCCGGCGGCGTCACGATGTTGATAGTCATCGGCCAGCAGCAGCAGGTCACCGGCGTCGGTGCCGCGCGCCAAGCCGAGCAGCCCACTGGTGAGATAGGGCCAGAACCGGGCCGAGTACAACGCATTGCCGGTGCCGATGGTCGCGTCCTGGTAGCTCAGTCCGCGCGGATCCGAGGTCCTGCCCGGCCGCTGCACCAGCGGGTCGACCAGCTGGTGGTAGCGGCTGACGAACTGGGCCGGATCGGTGCCGAGCGGGCAGCCTGCCGATTTCGCGCAATCGGTGGCGTAGGCATCGAAAGCCTTTTGAAAACCCGCCATTTGGCGGATGTTCTTGCTGACCGGATCCAGGTTCGGGTTGACTGCCCCGTCGAGCACCATGGTGCGCACCCGGTCGCCGAACTGCTCGGCGTAGGCGGCGCCCAGCTCGGTGCCGTAGGAGAAGCCGAGGTAGTTGATCTGGTTTTCGCCGAGCGCGGCACGGACGGTGTCCATGTCACGGACCGTCGACGCCGTGCCGATATTGGCGAGGAACGGCGCGCCCATCCGGTCCAGGCACTGCTGCGCCAGCTGCCGGTGCAGCCCTTCGATGTGGGCGACCCCCGCCGGGCTGTAGTCGGCGAGCGGTTCACGACGGTAGGCGTCGAACTCGGCATCGGTGCGGCACCGCAGTTGCGGCGTGGAATGGCCCACCCCACGCGGATCGAAACCGACCAGGTCGAATCGGCGGGTGAGCTCGGTGTTGGCGAGCGCGGCACCCATGCCTGCGACGGTGTTGACCGCCGATGCGCCCGGTCCGCCCGGGTTGACCATCAGCGCGCCGAGCTTCTCACCGCTGGCCGGGATCCGGATCACCGCCAATTGCGCTTGCGCGCCTTGGGGATTGGCCGCGTCTGTCCAGTCGACGGGCACAGCGACCGTGCCGCACTGGGCGGTCGGGATCGCCGCCGGGTTCGCGACCCAGTTCGCACAACTCCCCCACACCGGCGGCGTGCCGAACGGCGTAACCGAGGCTCCTTCGGGCGACGCCGCGGCGACCGGGGTGGCAAGCGCGGACGCCATCAGCAGCACCACCGTTAGAAGCCTGCCCACCCACCGCACGGCTGACATGGTCGCACGCCTTTTGTGCCGCAACGGTGCCCGAGGCCGACCAGTGATCAGCCGGCAACCATACGGTGATCTAACGGAATTGGCCCGTCAGCACTTGGTGCCCGGCGGCGGCACCGCGACATCGACGAGATATTTGGCCGCGATGTCGTCGATGCAGGCGTTGCCCTGGAACACCACGGTGTGCTGGGTGCCTTCGAAGGTGACCAGCGTCCCACCGAGCTGGCGGGCCAGATCCACGCCCGCCTGGTACGGGGTGGCCGGGTCGTTGGTCGTCGAGACGACCAGTGTCGGCGGCAGGCCCTCGACCTTGATCTCGTGCGGGGTGCTGGTCGGCGGCACCGGCCAGAACGCGCAGGTGCCCAGAGGCGCGTGTCCGGTGAATTCGCCGTAACTCATGAACGGGGCGACCTCGCGAAGCCTGCGGTCCTCGTCGACCACCGTGGCACGGTCGGTCACCGGCGGTTGATCCATGCAGTTGACGGCCACCCGCACGTCGGTCGAGTTGTTGTAGTGGCCCTTGGCGTCGCGGCCCATGTACAGGTCGGCCAACGCCAGCATGAGGTCACCGTTGCCGTTCTTGATGCCGGTCAGTGCGTCGGTCAGATGCCGCCACAGATTGGGCGAGTACAGCGGCAGGATGGTGCCGACGATCGCGTCGCTGTAACTCAATCCGCGCGGATCCCTGGTTTTCCCGGGGTTTTCGACCAGCGGGTAGACCAGGTCCTTGTACACGTCGACGGCTTTGGCCGGATCGGTGCCCAACGGGCAGTCCACATTCTTGGCGCAGTCCGCGGCGTAGTCGTCGAAGGCCTTTTGGAAGGCGGCGGCCTGCCGGATGTCTGCCTCCACGGGGTCGGCGTTGGGATCGACGGCGCCGTCGAGGATCATCGCGCGGACCTTGTCCGGAAACTGCTCGGCATAGGTGGCGCCGATGCGCGTCCCGTAGGAGTAACCCAGGTAGGTCAGCTTCTCGTCACCGAGGGCGCCGCGGATCGCGTCGAGGTCCTTGGCGACGTTCTCGGTGCCGACATTGGCCAGAAACTCCTTGCCCATCTTGTCGACACAGCGCTGGACGAACTCCTTGGTCTCGTTCTCCAGGTGCGCCACGCCCTCCGGGGTGTAGTCCACGGTCGGGTCGGCACGTAGCCGGTCGTTGTCGGCATCGGAGTTGCACCACACTGCCGGATTCGACGAGGCCACGCCACGCGGGTCGAACCCGACCACATCGAACCGGTCCTTCACCGACTGCGGCAGGGTGGGCAGCAGGGAAACCGCCGATTCCACCCCGGACTCCCCCGGCCCGCCCGGATTGATGACCAGAGAACCGACCTTCTCCCCGGCGGCCGGGAAACGGATCATCGCGATCTGTGCGACATCGCCATCGGGCTTGGAGTAGTCCACCGGAACCGACAGCAGCCCACATTCGGCACCGTCGGGGATCTGCACCTGGTCGCCCGAACCGGCGTTGCACGGCAACCACTGGACCGGTGAGCCTGGACGGGGCACCGCGATCCTGGCTTCTCCGTCGACCACCTTGCTGCAGCCCGCGAGCACCAGTACCGACACCGCTATCAGCACGCCGACGCGGGCGGCCCCGATCCTGAGCTTCATGGCTTCACATGCTGCCATGGCGCAACATCGATCGAGGCCGGGCCCGGTCGATGAGCTCCGTGACCGGCTCTACCCGACCGCCTGGAGCAACTCCTCGAGCGCGACGACGAAGTCGTCGGCCATGTCCCACAGATCGGGCAGCAACTCCGGGCACGAGACGATCCCGACATCGAGCTTGCCGGTCAGCGACATCACAGTGATGTTGAGCCCCGAGCCGTGAAAGATCGGGCCAAGCGGATACATCGCCAACACCTCGGAGCCCAGGAAGTACAACGGCACCTGGGGGCCCGGCACGTTGGAGATGACGAGATTGTGCACCGGTATGGCGCCCGAGAGTCTGCTGGCCGCGTAGACGCGCATCGCGACACCGAACACCGCGGGCGCGGCGAACTGCGTCCAGTCCTGTAACAGCGTCGCGCCGATGGCCGAACTGTGTTGCTTGGCCACCGAATTCGCTTGCGCGATGGCGCGCAGCCGATCCGCCGGATCCTCGATGTGGGTTTCCAGGCGGGAGAACATGCCCGACACCTGATTGCGGCCGGGCCGGTCGGAGCGGTCGTGGACCGACACCGGCACCATCGCGACCAGGGAGTTGTCCGGAAGTTCACCGCGGTCGGCCAGATAGGTGCGCAGCACGCCGGACACCAGCGCCATCACCACGTCGTTGACCTTGACATCGAAGTGGTTCTTCACCTTCTTGATGTCCTCGAGGTTGAGCTGGGCGAACGCGACGTTGCGATGTCCGGTGACGTTGGCGTTGAACGCGGTTTTGGGCGCAGCGAACGGTGCTGCCATCGTCAGCCCGGAGCGGGCCCGTTTGACTGTGTCGAACACCGTGGACAGGGTCGTCGGCAGCACGTTGACCAGCTTCAACGGCCGAGCCATGAACCGCACGGCGCCGCTGATCGCGATCTCCAACTCCGATGCGCCGCCGACGCCATCCACCGGGTCCGGTGGCGGCGCGTCGGGCTCCGTGCTGCACAGCTGTGACATGAGATTGGCTCCGGTGACGCCGTCCACACCGGAGTGGTGCACCTTGGTCATCACCGCGAGGCGTCCACCCGCGTGCGCGTCGGTGCCCGCGATGTTCTCGATCACCCACATCTCCCACAGCGGCCGGGTGCGGTCCAACGGCAATGAGGCGATGTGGCCGCAGATTTCGGCCAGCTCGACGCGACCGCCCGGCGCAGGCAATCCGATCCGGTGCAGGTGCCGGTCGACGTCAAAGTCCTTGTCATCGACCCATACCGGATGATCGAAGTTCAACCGGCTGTCGGCCAGTTTCTCGCGGAACTCGGGCATCGCCTTGATTCGCAGGGAAAGTGCGTCGCGCAACCGGTCGAAGGTGTAGCCGCCGGGCACCGTGGTCGTGTCGAGCTCGAGGATCGAGCACACGTGCATCGGCTGAGACGCGGTTTCCAGATACAGGAAGCTGGCATCGAGTCCGCTGAGCCTTTGCATGCCGCTGATCGTAAGGCCGCCGACGCTGACTGTGAGGAAATCCACTCGAACGTTCCTTTTGCCGGCAACCAGGCGAGTGGCAGACTGACAATGTCAGCCGAACCCGGGGACCGTCGAAACGGCCACGAGGATCGAACCGACCATCACGAGGGACAATGATGTCTGAACAAATTGTTTATGGTGCTGCCGATTCCACTGCTGCGGCCACGCCGCGAACCACATCCACCGGCGCGACCCGCACCAAAGTCCGTACCGTGACGCTCCAGAAATGGAAGGCCGAAGGCCACAAGTGGGCGATGCTCACCTGTTATGACTACTCCAGTGCGCGGGTTTTCGACGATGCGGGCATCCCGGTGCTGCTCGTCGGCGACTCGGCGGCAAACGTTGTCTACGGCTACGACACCACCGTTCCGATTTCGATCGACGAACTGATCCCGTTGGCGCGGGCAGTCGTCAAAGGTGCCCCGCATGCGCTGGTGGTGGCCGACCTGCCGTTCGGCAGCTACGAGTCCAGCGCAACCCAGGCTCTGGCCACCGCAACCCGCTTCATGAAGGAGACGGGCGCCCAGGCAGTCAAGCTGGAGGGCGGTGAGCGGGTGGCCGAACAGATCGCCACGCTGAGCAGGGCCGGCATTCCGGTGGTGGCTCACATCGGCTTCACCCCGCAGAGCGTCAACGGTTTGGGCGGGTTCCGGGTGCAGGGCCGCGGCGATGCCGGCGACCAGACGATTCACGATGCCATCGCGGTTGCCGAGGCCGGTGCGATCGCCGTCGTGCTGGAGATGGTGCCTGCCGAGCTGGCGACCCAGATCACCGGCAAGCTGACCATTCCGACCGTCGGCATCGGCGCCGGACCCAATTGCGACGCCCAGGTGCTGGTGTGGCAGGACATGGCCGGGCTCACCAGCGGCAAGACCGCCAAGTTCGTCCGGCGCTTCGGCGATGTCGGCGGCGAACTGCACCGTGCGGCAACGCAGTACGCCGAGGATGTCGCGGCCGGGGTGTTCCCGGCCGAGGAACACAGCTACTGAGCACAGTCACCTGACTCGCCTGCCCAGATCAACGAAATGGCTGCTCCGCGACCCGGAATTCAACCCTTTCGTTGATCTGGCGGGTGAGCGGACGCCCCGCTAGGCGAATTCGGCCCGGCGCTTGGCGAGAAACGCGTCCACGCCCTCGCGTCCATCGGCGGAGTTGGCCCGCGTGGCGATCGAACGGCCCTCAGCCTCCAACTGCTCCTCAAGGCTGTTCTTCAGCGACGAGAGCAGCAGTGACTTGACCGCGCCGTTGGAGCCTGCGGAACCGCCGGCCAGCCGTTCGGCCAGTTCCGCGGCCCGCGGCGCCAACTCCGCATCGGCCACCACCTCGGTGACCAGGCCCCACTCCTGTGCCTGTACGGCCGACAGCGTGCGGTTGGTCAGCATGAGTTCCTGCGCGCGGCGCATGCCCACGAGGCGCGGAAGGTAGTACGACGAGCTGCCGTCCGGGCTCAGTCCGACCTTGGTGTAGGCCATCGTGAACGACGCCGACTCGGCGGCCAGGACGAGATCCCCCGTCACCGCGATGCTGAATCCCGCACCTGCCGCGGTGCCGTTGACCGCGGTGACCAGCACGGCGTCCATCCTCGCGAACGTCGAGATCGCCCGGTGCAGATCGTCGGCCACACCCTTGATGTACGCCCCGCGATCCGGTGCGGTGGCAAACGATTTCAGGTCACCTCCGGCGCAGAAGAACCGGCCTGACCCGGTCAGCAGCACCACCTTGGTGCCCGCCGTGTCGCAGCGCCTGGCGGCATCCGCCAGTTCGCGAGTCATGGTGTCGTTCATGCCGTTTGCGGCGTCCGGGCGGTTCAGCGTGATGCGCGCGAGCGCACCGGACTGCTCGAAGGAAATGGCTTCATAGGCGGGCTCGGTCACAGACCGGCACTCTATCGGGCGGCCTGCTCAACTGGCCGCGCACCCGGTTGTCACAGTTCCGACAAATACTGCCGTTGGCAGGCGCGCCGGGCCAACTTTCCACTGGTGGTACGGGGAATCGAACCCGCCGCAACAAGTCTGATGTCCGACACCGCGACCGCGTGCCGCTTGGAGATCGCGGCGCGGATCGCGTCGGTGATTGGCTCCGGGTCGGCCCGCCCGGCCCCGGGCGCGCGTTCTGCGACGATGACGAGCCGTTCGCCCCTGCCGTCGCCCGGCGAGGTCGGCGCCGAGAACGCCGCAACGAAACCCGGCCGCACGCCCTGGGAAGCCTCGGCCGCGGTCGCTTCCAGGTCCTGCGGATAGTGGTTGCGGCCATCGATGATGACCATGTCCTTGACCCGCCCGGTGATATAGAGGTCGCCGTCGAGGTACATGCCGAGGTCGCCGGTGCGGAACCACGCCCCGCTCTCCGGCGCCCCCTGAGCATGGCTGCGCTCGGGCAGTCGCGATTGCAGCTTGTTGTGGAACGCGACTTCCGTTTCACTGCTGCGACGCCAATATCCCCGACCGACATTGTCGCCGTGCAGCCAGATTTCACCGACGTGACCGTCCGGCAGCTCCGCATCGGTGTCGGGAGCGACGATCACCGCCCATTGGCTGCGGGCGACTTTCCCGCACGACACTTGCGGCACCGCGCCGGGATTCTCGGCCGGCACCACCACGGCCCGGCCCGCGCCCAATTGTTCGCGGTCGACGTGTACCGCGCGGGGCTGGGCATCCGGGGCGATCGTCGAGACGAACAACGTGGCCTCGGCCATTCCGTACGACGGTTTGACGGCCGTGGGCGGTAGACCGTACGGCGCGAACGCGGTGTTGAACCGCTGGATCGAAGCCATGCTGACGGGCTCAGACCCGTTGATCAGGCCGGCGACGTTGCTCAGGTCGAGGGTTTCCCCGGCCCGCGGGAGGCCGCGCTGCGCCGCGAGGTCAAAGGCGAAGTTGGGCGCCGCGGCGAAGGTGGGCAGGTCCGAAGCCCCGAGTTCCTTGATCCAGCGATAGGGCCGCCGGACAAACGCCACCGGGGACATCAGCGTGATCTCCCCGCCACACAGCGCAGGGAACATGATCATCAACAGACCCATGTCGTGAAACAGCGGCAACCAGCTCACGCTGCGGATGTTCCAGTCCAATCCGACCGAGAGGATCATCTGCAGCACGTTGGTGCAGGCCGACCGGTGGGTGATCTCCACCCCGGCGGGGATGCGGGTCGACCCGGAGGTGTACTGCAGATATGCGATGTCGTCGCTGTCGAGTGGAACGGGCGTGAACGTCGTGCCCACGGAGTCGGGCACCGCATCGATGGCGATCATCCTGGGTCGCCGCGACCGGGGCAGCTTGCGCAGAAACGCGCCCGCCGCTTCGGCCGCAGGGGTGGTGGTGAGCACCACTGTCGGGGCCGCGTCGCCGAGCACCGCATCCAGCCGCTCGGCGTGCCCGGGAAGTTCCGGGGCGAACAGCGGCACCGCGATGTTTCCGGCCCGGATGGCGGCGAAGAACCCAACGACATACTCGACGCCCTGGGGCGCCAGGATGGCCACGCGGTCGCCGCTCGCGGACACCTGCTGCAGCCGGGCCGCGACAGCACGCACTCGCGCGTCCAGCTGCGTCCAGGTCAGTTCGACGGCCTGGCCGTCACGTTCGAAGTCCAGATAGCGGTAGGCGGGTGTGTCGCCGAGTGCGGCCACATTGAGGGGAAAAAACGACATGAGGGTGGTGCCCTCGGGGATGGCGATGTTGCCATTTGAGTCCAGATAGTCCTCGACCTGCAAACGTGACGCGGTAGGCGTCAATATGGTTTCGCGGCCCATGACCTCAATTCTAAGAGATCGCCTCATAATCAGCGTGTAGAAGTTTGCGCGGCGCGGAAAGTCTTGACCGCACCGTGACCCACGGTCGCGTCGAAGTGTCCGTTCAGCTGTGGCACGCTGGGCATTCAGGTCCTCCGTATCCGGTGCATGATGAAGGTGAGCATGGCCACGAACACGCCGAAAACTTCCAGGTACACCGAAGTGGAGCGAAAGTTCGAGGTAACCGAGTCAACCGTCTGGCCCTCATTCGACGGGTTGTCCGCAGTGGCCCGGGTCGATCAGTCGCCATCACAGCGACTCGATGCTGTGTATTTCGACACGCCGGGGCGTGATCTTGCCGCCCACCGGATCACGTTGCGGCGCCGCACCGGTGGCTCCGACGCCGGCTGGCATCTCAAGCTGCCTGCCGGTCCCGATGCCCGCACCGAGGTGCGCGCCCCACTGGGGTCCACCGACGACGCCGTGCCGGAGGCGCTCGTCGACACGGTGCTGGCGATCGTGCGTGATCGCACCCTCTCCCCGATCGCCCGCATCACCACGCGGCGCACCGTCGAGCTGCTCCACGGCCATGACGGGTCAGCCCTTGCCGAGTTCTGCGACGACCAGGTCACCGCGTCAGCGACCGAGGGTGAGGGCGCCGAGCAGCAGTGGCGCGAGTGGGAGCTCGAACTGGTATCCGCTGACGCCGCATCCGATCTGCTCGACCGCCTGTCCAACCGGCTGTTCGACGCCGGGGCCCGCACTGCGGGGCATGGTTCGAAGTTGGCCAAAGTGCTGGAGTCGGCGGGCACGGCCGCCGAGGCAGGGCCGTCGCCGTCGGATCCGGTGCACCGTGCGATCGCCGAGCAGGTTGCCCAGCTACTGGCCTGGGATCGGGCCGTGCGCGCCGACGGCGATGACGCCGTGCACCAGATGCGGGTGACGACGCGAAAGATCCGCAGTCTGCTGCAGGAGTCGGCGGACTCATTCGGGCTCGCCGACGACGGCTGGATCCTCGACGAGCTGCGGACCCTGGCGGGCGTACTCGGTGTGGCGCGCGACGCCGAGGTACTGGCCGAGCGCTACGAGCGTGCCCTCGACGAGTTGGCGCCCGAACTTGTGCGTGGGCCGATTCGGGAGCGCCTGGTCGACGGCGCCAAGAGGCGCTATGAGGCCGGTCTGCGGCGGTCACTGCTGGCGATGCGTTCTCAGCGCTACTTCCGCCTGCTCGATGCGTTGGAGGCGTTGATCACGGCTGAGTCGACCGCGCAGCCGGGTGAGGATCACCCGCCGGTGACGATCGACGCGGCATACAAACGGGTTCGCAAGGCCGCCAAGGCCGCCGACGAGGCGGCCCAGCCGGAGAACGCCGATCATGACGAGGCCCTGCACCGAATCCGCAAGGGCGCCAAGCGTCTTCGCTACACGGCGGCCGCCACCGGCGCCGCGAAGGTGGCGGACCGGGCCAAATCCCTCCAGACGCTTCTGGGCGACCACCAGGACAGCGTGGTGAGCCGGACCCACTTACGCACACAGGCCGAAACCGCATACGGCGCCGGCGAGGACACCTTCACCTACGGTCTGCTGTACCAGCAGGAGGACGATCTCGCGGAGCGCTCACGCGCACAACTCGACGAGGCACTCAAGCGGTTGCGTAAGGCGGTGCGCAAAAGCCACTAGGCGCAAGGCGAACGAGTTGGCCGATAAGCCGGATTCTGTTCTTCACCGCCATGACTGGCAGCGAAGCGGCGACCATCCATCTGGACACACCGTCACCGGGTGCCTCAAGCGGCCTACCCGCAGACTCGGGCGAGCAACCCTCGGACGCCTGCGCGGCCGCAACCAGGTTGCAGCCTTCTTGGCCTTGCTTCGGGTGGGGTTTGCCTAGCCATCCCGGTCACCCGGGATGCTGGTGCGCTCTTACCGCACCGTTTCACCCTTACCATTGCTGGCGGTCTGTTTTCTGTGGCACTTTCCCGCGAGTCACCTCGGATTGCCGTTGGCAATCACCCTGCTCTATGAAGTCCGGACTTTCCTCGACGCCCAGAAAACTGGGCTCCGCGGCCGCCTGGCCAACTCGTTCGCGCAGATCACCGTACCCTAAGCCGCGTGGGGTAGGGCGAATTCGGTGGCCAGTCGTAGTTCGGTCTGGCTGTGGTACATGTCCACGGTGCCCGGTGGTGGTGGTGCGGTGGATCGGTACACCACCCCGGTGGGGGTGACGAACAGGGCGGTGTGGGTGCCGTTGTCGTCGAAGGTGTGTACCCGCCAGCCCGGTGCTTCTTTGGTGTAGTTGCACTGTGCACACAATCCCAACCCGTTGAGCGCACTGGTCGCCCCGCCCCGGGCAGCGGGTCGGGCGTGATCGGTGTGCCGGATCGGGGCATCACAGTAGGGGGTGCGACAGGTCTGATCACGCAACCGGATGAACATGGCCAGCGCCGTGGGAAACCTCCGGGCCCGCGACTGCATCGCCACCAACGCCCCCGACCCCGGATGACGATAAAGCCGGCGCAGGGTGGCCCGCGAGCGCGCATCGGTGACCGCGTCGCTGACCAACTCGCGGGCCACCTGCGCCGGGACCGGGCCGTAGCCGTCGACCACGGCCGGGCTGTCGTCGCCGCCGAGCAGGGTCTGATCCGAGATCACCAGGTTCACCGCGACCGGCACCGGCACCGGCGCGGGCCGGCCGGTGACCCGTTCGAAGATGGTGTCGGTCATCACCTGCCCCCGCGACCGGCCGTCCCCGCAGCGGTTGGCTTCCTGGTGTGCGGCGGCATAGACCGCCACCCCCTGGGCCATGGGCAACAACACCGTCACCCGGGCCATGCAATCGGGCACCGGGCGGATCGTCACCCGGCTGTCCTGCACGGCGTTGGCGGCCCGCGCCACCACCGCGTGTGGATCCAGCCGATAGGCGATGGTCTTGGCCCTGGCCACCAGCCGCTGATCGCCCATGCCGGCCAGGGCGGTGAGCTCGGCGCACATCTCGGCATCGAGGGTGCGGCGGTCCTCGACGTCCAGACACGCCGACTCCCGCACCAGCAGGGTGGCCCGCCATTCCGAGAGCACCCCGGCTTCCAGCGCGGCCAGGGTGTGGGGCATTTCCAGGATCAACGCCTTGGCCAACCCCAGGTGCTGACCGCCGCGGTTGGGCGAATCCTGCCGGGCCAGGGCCACCTCACCGGCCAGCCCGCGGCCGCGTTTGGCTGCCGGTACCCCGGCGGCGGCCTCCCGGGCCCGGCGGGTGGCATCCAGCCGGGCCGCCGCGCGGGCCTGCCCGGCGGCGGCCGCGGACTTCACCTGCTCCAACTGGGCGATCCGCAGCAGTAACGCCGACTCGTCGGCATCGGGGTCGACCTGCACCAACCCACTCGGATCGAACATGTGTTCGAGTATGCCACACACCACCGACCGCGTTGACTCATCAAAAATGCGCGTGAAACGGTGATTCGTTGCCTCATTGAAAGTGCGCGCGTAGGCCCAGTGGATGGGGTTGACGTTGGCACAGCGCAGAGCAATCACCGAGGCGGCTGCGACCCGCTACCAGCTGGCAAGTAAACACGAGAAGAGTCGGATTCTCGATGAGTTGTGTGCCAACACCGGCTGGCACCGAAACCACGCCCGCAAGGTGCTCAAAGCCGCGCTGCAGCCGAAGGTCGTTGCTGCGCGCGGTCCTCGTCCTGCGAAGTATGGACCCGAGGTCATCGCGGCGTTGACAGTCTGCTGGACGGTGCTGGGAATGCCGGCCGGCAAACGGCTCGCACCCATGCTCGCAGAGCTCGTGGCCGTGCTGCGCCACTTTCGGGAGCTGGTGATCAGCGACGAGACCGCGGCACTGCTGGTGTCGATGTCGGCAGCCACCATCGATCGCCGCCTGGCCGAGGAACGTGCCAAATACAAGATCAGAGGACGTGGGGGCACCAAGCCGGGGTCGCTGCTCAAAAGTCAGATCCCGGTGCGTACTTGGGCCGAATGGGATGACGCCGTGCCCGGGTTCGTCGAGATCGACACGGTCTTTCACGACGGCGGCAATCGTGGCGGGGGTCATGCCTTCACGCTGACGGTTACCGACATTGCCACCGGCTGGACCGAGAACCGCTCAATACCCGACAGGACGGCTAAACAGGTACTGGCTGCCCTCAATCACATCGCCGCCGCGATGCCGTTCCCGATCCTGGGCGTGGACTCCGACAACGGATCGGAATTCATCAACGACGACCTGCTGGCATGGTGCCAAGGCCGCAGCATCACCTTCACCCGGTCACGGCCAGGCAACAAGAACGACGGCTGCCACGTCGAGCAAAAGAACTGGTCGGTGGTCCGCACCGTGGTCGGCTACTACCGCTACGACACCGCGTCAGAATTGTTGCTACTCAACGAGATCTGGCAACTACAGTCGAAGCTGACCAATTACTTCCACCCACAGCAGAAGCTGCTATCCAAAGTCCGCACGGGGGCCAAGGTCTCCAGGAAACACGACAAGGCCACCACCCCACTTCACCGCGCGGTCGACCACACGAGCATGACCGTGGAGCGCATCGTGGCGATTAAGCGGACCTACTCGCTGATCAATCCAGCCGCCACCCAACGCCAAATCCAGGCGTTGACCACCCAGCTCTTCACCCTGGCCACCAGCAAAGCCGCCGACGGCATCCCCGCTCCAGTCACCAAGCGCGCACGTTCACGTGAGGCAACGAACCGCCCTTCGCGCGCATCTTGACATGAGGCAACTTGCGACGACCACCCGCCGAATCAGGCCTTACGCCGGAGAACCATCACGTTGTCGGCCAAGGTCACCTGCTGACCGTCCGGCCAGGTGGCCTGGCGGTCGATGGTCTCGACCCTTTCCCGGTCCCAGTCGGCAGTCGGCAGATCCAGCCCGGCGAGCACTTCCTCGGCACTCGGGAACGGGTGATCATGCGGCACATTCGTCGCGCATGACGGCATCGCCCCATGGTCCACGATCACGAAGCGCCCACCCGGCGCCACGGCCCGCGCCGCGTTGGCGAGGATCTGCGGGCGCTCCAGACGGACCGTGGAGTGCAGGAACTGGGCCGAAACCAGATCGAAGGTGCCTGCCGGGAAGGTTTCCGACAAGTCGTGCCGTTCGAACGTGATGCGATCACCCACTCCCCGCGCCTGCGCTTCGGCGGCCGCACGTTTGAGCGCGGTCTCCGAGATGTCCACGGCGGTGACCTGCCAGCCGTGTTCGGCGAACCACACGGCGTCGCCGCCCTCTCCGCAGCCGAGATCCAGCACCCGCCCGGCGGGTAGGTCGCCGACCACGTTCTCGAGCTGGGCGTTGACGCGTCCGCTCCAGATGCGTTCGCGTTGCCCGTAATGCCGTTCCCAGTACTCGGCAGCCGACAGCACCTCGGTGGGCCACGGCGGCACCGGCAGTCCGACATCGTCGGCAAGCAGCGTCTGCACGACGGCAGCTCCCGCGGCACTGCCCGAGGCGACCGCCGCAGCGACCTGCGGCATCTGGGAGCTGAGGTCACCCGCGGCGAACAGGCCCGGCACCGAGGTACGCCCGAGCGGGTCGACGGCGACGGAATTCACCGCCAAGGGCCCGGGTGCGGTGATCGCGCCGAGTTGCGCCGCGAGCGGCGAGCGCTGGTGCAGCGTGGTGGCCACCAACGCGCCGCGCCGCGGCAAGCGGTTGCCGTCGGTGAACTCAACCGCCGTCAATTCGCCGTCACGCGAGACGAATTGGGCGACCGAGCGATCGTCCACGCCGATTCCTGCGGCGTCCAGTTGTTTGAGCTGTGCGTCATCGAGACCGTCGGACCCGTCGGTGAGAACCACCAGGTCTTCGGTCCAACTGCGCAGCAACAAAGCCGAATGCACGGCGCGATCCCCCCGAGCCACCACGGCCAGCGGTGCGTCACGCAATTCCCAACCGTGGCAGAAGGGGCAGTGAAAGACCGAACCGCCCCACAGTTCGTCAAGGCCCTTGATCTTCGGCGGCCGGTACTCCATTCCGGTGGCCAGCAGCACGGCCCGGGCCCGCTCGACGGCGCCGTCGGCCAGCTTCAGGGTGAAACCCGTTTCCCCGTGCACAACTTCACCGCTGCGCACCTCCACGGTCGGATACGCCGCCAACTCGGCGCGGCCCCTCGCGTAGAGCTCGGCGGGCGGACGCCCGTCGTTCCCGAGCAGGCCACCGATGCCGTGCGCAGCCAGGTTGCTCTGGTTACCCGCATCGACCAACAGAACCCGGCGGCGGGCCCGGCCCAATACCAGTGCCGCACTCAGACCGGCGGCGCCGCCTCCCACGATGATGCAATCCCATGCGTTGTCCATGCCCCAAGCTTGCCGAAGCAGGCCAAAAGTGCCAAGCTGATTTGCCATGCAGGCAAAATCCGCGGACGAAGAGAACGTCGACGCACTGGCCCGGCGGCGGTTGCGCGAGTTGCGGCAGCAGCGTGGACTGACGCTGGAGGATGTGGCGACGCGGGCGCAGATCGACGTGTCGACGCTGAGTCGGCTCGAATCCGGCAAGCGCAGGCTCGCACTCGATCATCTCCCCCGATTGGCGACCGCGCTTTCGGTCACCACCGACGAACTATTGAGCACGCCACAGGCCGAAGACCCACGGGTCAAAGGCAGCTCACACACGCACCACGACATCACCTACTGGCCGCTGACCCGGAATGGGCCCGCGGGCGGGCTGCACGCCTACAAGATCCGGATCAGTGCGCGGCGCCGCAAGCCACCAGCCGAACGGCCGGTTCATGAGGGCCGGGATTGGATGTACGTGCTGTCCGGGCAACTGCGACTGCTGCTCGGAGACCAGGACTTCATCGTCAAACCCGGTGAAGCCGTGGAGTTTTCGACGTGGACACCACACTGGTTCGGAGTGGTGGACGGTCCCGTCGAGGCGATCACCATCTTCGGCCCCCACGGCGAACAGCTACACCTGCACGCCTGACTTACAGGTACGCGGTCTGGTTGACCAGCCGCACCGACGAGGCGCCGTCGGAATAGAACTCCGCGATCGACAGCGACGCCAGATCGAGGTGCAACCGGTACAAGATGCCTTCTCCGGCGTCCAATGCCAGCCTCAGCATGGTCTTGATCGGGGTCACGTGCGACACCACCAGTACTGTGGCCGCGCCGTGTTCGGCGATGATTCGATCGCGCGCGCGCTGCACCCGGTGTGCCACGGTGTCGAATGACTCCCCACCGGGCGGCTCGATCGCGGTGTCCCGCAACCAGCGCCGGTGCAACTCCGGATCGCGTTGGGCCGCTTCGGCGAACGTCAGACCTTCCCACTCGCCGAAGTCGGTTTCGATCAGGTCATCGTCGACGACGACATCGAGCCCGAGCGCCTTGGCCGCCGCCGCGGCGGTGTCATAGGCCCGCTGTAGCGGAGAGGTCACCACCGCGGCAACCCCGCCGAGGGCACCGAGATACCGTGCCGCGGCATCGGCCTGACGGCGACCTTCCTGGGTCAGTGCGGGGTTGCCACGGCCGGAATAGCGCCGTTCGACGGACAATTCGGTCTGGCCGTGGCGTAGCAGCAACAGCCGGGTGGGCGCGCCAACCGCCCCGGTCCAGCCGACCGGGGCCGGCGCCGGGGCCGGTTTTTCAACCGCCTTCTCGACGGCGGTGACAACGGGAGCGTCGTGGAGAGCCTCGGCCGCGGCGTCCATCGCCTCGTTGGCCAGTCGATCGGCATGGCTGTTGCGTGCCCGTGGAATCCAGCTGTAGCTGATGTGATCGAATCCGGCGGCCAGCTCAGCGGCCTCCTGCCGTAAGACCACCAGGTCGGGGTGTTTGACCCGCCAGCGGCCGGTCATCTGCTCCACCACCAGCTTCGAATCCATCGATACCGCAACATCGGTGGCGCCCTGGGCGGCGGCGGCTTCCAAACCCGCGATCAGGCCGCGGTACTCGGCGACATTGTTGGTGGCGCGGCCGATGGATTCTTTGCGTTCGGCGAGCACCACCGCGTGGTCGGCGGTGAACACCACCGCGCCATACCCGGCAGGCCCCGGGTTACCGCGGGACCCGCCGTCGGCCTCGACAATCACCTTCACGGTGTGACCCGCAACAGGATCGCTCCGCACTCCGGGCAGCGCAACACGTCGTCATCGGCCGCCGCCGAGATGCGGGCCAGCTCGCCGCGGTCGATCTCGATGCGGCACGCACCGCAGCGGCGCCCTTGCAGCAGCCCGGCACCGGCCCCACCGCGTGCCCGCTGCCGTTCGTAGAGCGCAACCAACTCGGCATCGATCGCGTCCACCAGGGCATCCCGGCGGGTGGCGCTCTGATGCCGCGTCTGGTCGATTTCCACCAGCGCGGCATCGCGCGCGTGCTGAGCCTCGCTGAGCGCGGTCTGCAGCTCGTCGATGTGACGCAGCTCCTCGCCCTGCGTCGCGAGCAGTTCCTCGCGTCGCTCCATCACTTCGAGTAACGAATCCTCCAGGCTGGACTGACGCCGCTGCAGAGTCTCCAGCTCGTGCTGGATTTCGGTGACCTGCTTGGCACCCACCGAGCCGTCGTCGAGCAGCGCGCGGTCCCGATCCTCGCGCTGGCGCACCGAGTCGATCTCGGTCTCGAACTTCGTCACCTGGGCGCCGAGGTCCTCCAACGCGATGCCCAGTACGGCCAGCTTGTCGTTGGCGGCCGCGTGTTCTGCCTGCGCCTCATCCAGGCGCTGCTGCTCGGCCAGATGCTTGGCACGATGCGCCAGGCGCGCCAGCTCCGCATCGACCTCGGTCAATGCGAGCAGCGAACGCTGCTGGTTTACTTCAGCTTTCATCGATTTCCTAGCCTTGTCCTTGCCTCGTCCTACATTGCGCTGTCGACGTTCCACGGATCGGTGCGAACTGTGCAGACCCGCACCGGCAACGCGTCGCCGAATTGTGCGCGCAGCAGATCCGCCGCTTGCGCGCACCATGGAAATTCACTGGCCCAATGAGCGACATCGACGAGCGCCACCGCAGAGGACCTGCGGTGCTCGTCAGCCGGGTGGTGCCGCAGGTCGGAGGTCACGTAGGCCTGGACACCGGCCGAGGTGACGGTGCCGAGCAGAGAGTCACCTGCGCCCCCGCACACCGCCACGCGCGAGACCATGGCCTCCGGATCACCAGCGGCCCGCACCCCCCATGACGTGCCCGGCAACGCCTGGCACACCCGGGATACGAACGCCGACAACGGCTCTGGTTCGGGCAACGATCCAACCCGGCCGATCCCGACATCTCCCGGGATGGGCGCCAGGGCGATGATGTCGAACGCAGGCTCCTCGTAGGGGTGTGCCGCCTGCAGTGCGGCCAGGATGCGGGCGCGCAGCCGGGCCGGTGCGATCACCTCGATCCGGTCCTCGGACACCTGTTCAACGGAGCCGACCTGGCCGATGGTCGGCGTCGCGCCGTCGTGGGGCAGGAACTGCCCTGTCCCGGTGACGCTCCAACTGCAGTGCGAGTAGTCCCCGATCTGGCCGCCGCCGGCGGCGAACAATGCGTCCCGGACCGTCGACGCGTCGGCCGCAGGCACGTACACCACCCATTTGTCCAGGTCGGGGCCCGCGTGCACCGGCGACAGCACGCTCTCCACGGTCAGCCCGAGCGATTCGGCGAGCGCATCAGATACCCCGGGCGAGGCCGAGTCGGCATTGGTGTGTGCGGTGAACAACGCCCGCCCGGTCCGGATCAGCTGGTGGATCAGCGCCCCTTTGGCGGTGCTGGCGGCCACGGTGTCCACCCCACGCAACAGCAGCGGATGGTGCGCGAGCAGCAGGCCCCGCTCGGGTACCTCGGCCAGCACCGCGGCGGTGGCGTCGACCGAGACCGTCACCGAATCGACCGCCTCGTCGGGGTCGCCGCACACCAGGCCGACCGAATCCCAGTCGTGCGCCAGGTGCGGCGGGTAGGCGGCGTCCAGGACCGCGATGACATCAGCCAACCGCGCACTCATTGCAGCACCTCCGTCACGGCGTCCACCAGTACCGGCCACTGTTGCCGGACCGCGGCGCGTAGGTAATTTCCCGGCAGGCCCACGAAAGTATCGCAACGCCGCACTGCAATGCCTTTGGTTTCCAGATGTTTTCGCATCAGCTCGGCATCGGGCACCGCGAACAGCACGAACGGGGCGGCGCCGTCGACCACGTGCAGGCCCAGCGCCCGCAACGCGGCCGTCATCTCGGTGCGCAGCACTGCCAGCCTGGCTGCCCCCGCGGCGGCCTCGGCGACCGCGTCCGGTGCGTTGGCGGCGGCGATGGCCTCCAACTGCAGCGTTCCCAACGGCCAGTGCGGACGTCGCGCGGTCAACCGGTGCAGCACCTCCGGGGCGCCCAGCGCGTACCCGACCCGCAGCCCGGCCAGCGACCAGGTCTTGGTGAGGCTGCGCAGCACCAGCACGTCGGGCAGCGACTCACCGGCCAGCGACTCGGGTTCGCCCGGAACGGCGTCGGCGAATGCCTCATCGACCACCACCAGCCGACCCGGCCTGCGCAGCGCCAGGACGTGTTCGCGGGGATGCAGCACACCGGTCGGGTTGGTCGGATTACCCACCACGACGAGGTCGGCCTCGTCGGGTATGCCCGGTGTATCTGCTCCTCGCGTCCGCGCCAACCCGGCCAGCGCGAACGGCGGCGGCAGCACCGCGTGATGCACCGGAATCCCGGCGGCCGCGAACACCGCTTCGGGTTCGGTGAACGACGGTGCCACCAAGGCCGCAAGCTTGGGCCGCAGACCGGCCAGCAGGGCGAAGCCCTCGGCCCCGCCGGCCAGCAGCGCCACCTGCGCCGCGTCGCGGCCGTGTCGGGACGCGACGGCCTCGACCGCGCGCCGCTCATCGGATGCGCTCGGATAGCGGCCGAGCTCGGCCAGCCGTGCGGTGAGCCGCTCGGTCAGCCAGCCAGGCGGCGACCCGGCGCGGACGTTGACCGCGAAGTCCAGCATGCCCGGCAAAGCTGCCTGGTCACCGTGGTAACGGGCGGCCGCGCGGGTTGGACTTTCCACAGCACGACACTAGTGGTCCGGGCGCCTGGCCGGGCATTCGGACGACCGGTCTGCGCATCGGGGAGAATGGGGCCGTGACCGACGTTGTGACTGGCCCTGTGACCGACACGCTGCTGCAGACCCGCCCGCAGTTGGTGCTGTTCGACCTCGACGGCACGCTGACCGACTCGGCCGCCGGCATCGTGTCCAGCTTCTGCCACGCGCTGCGGTCAGTCGGCGCCGAGGTGCCCGACGGTGATCTCGCCGGCCTGATCGTCGGACCACCCATGCACCACACCTTGCACGGACTCGGCCTCGGCGAACACGCCGACGCCGCCATCGCCGCCTATCGCGCCGACTACGTCAGCCGCGGTTGGGAGATGAACAGCCTGTTCGACGGCATTCCCGCCCTGCTGAGCGACCTGAGCACGGCCGGGGTGCGGCTGGCAGTGGCCACCTCGAAGGCCGAGCCCACCGCGCGCCGGATCCTGACCCATTTCGGCTTGGACGGCTACTTCGAGGTGATCGCCGGGGCCAGTCCCGACGGCTCGCGTGCCACCAAGGCCGCCGTGGTGGCACGCGCGCTGGCCCAGCTGGAGCCACTGCCGCAGCAGATGCTGATGGTCGGCGACCGCTCCCACGACGTCGAGGGCGCCGCCGAACACGGCATCGGGACCGTGGTGGTCGGCTGGGGCTACGGTGCAGCCGACTTTGCGGAGCCCGGATCAGTCGCCGCACTGGCCCACGTGTCGACCATGGCGGAGCTGCGCGAGGTGCTCGGTGTCTGACCGGCGGGCAGGCGCGAAGCGACCGGGGAATCAGCCTGAGCTGCATGTGACGTTTGTCTGCTCGGGCAACATCTGCCGGTCACCGATGGCCGAGAAGATGTTCGCCCACCAGATCAGCGAACGGGGCCTGAGCGAACTGGTCCGGGTGACCAGTGCCGGCACCGGTGGCTGGCACGCCGGCGACGGTGCCGACGAGCGGGCCTGCCTGGTCCTCCAGGACCGCGGATATCCGAGTGCCCACCGTGCCGCTCAGGTCTGCGATGACCACCTCGGTGCTGACCTGGTCGTCGCGCTCGGCCGCAACCACGTCCGCATCCTGCGAGATCTCGGTGTCGAGCCCGACCGGCTGCGGATGCTGCGCGCCTTCGACCCCCGGTCAGGGGCCCACACCCCCGATGTCGAGGATCCCTACTACGGCGCCCGGTCCGACTTCGAGGACGTCTTCACCGTGATCGAGGCGGCACTGCCCGGTCTGCATGACTGGGTCGATGCCGCCCTGGCGGACCGGACCCGCTGATGCGACGTCTGGCGTTCCTGTTCCGGCCACAGTGGTTGGCGCTGTTCGTCGTGGTGATCGCGTTCGCGTACCTGTGCTTCACCGTGCTGGCGCCGTGGCAGCTGGGCAAGAACACCAAGACCTCACGCGAGAACAACCAGATCGCCGATTCCCTGACGGCCGAGCCCGTATCCGTGACCAGCGTGCTGCCACATCAGGATTCGGCCGCCCCCGACGCACAGTGGCGACGGGTCACCGCCGCCGGGCACTATCTGCCCGAGGCCCAGGTGCTCGCGCGGCTGCGGGTGGTCGACGGCAACCCCGCCTATGAGGTGTTGACCCCGTTCGCGGTCGACGGCGGCCCCGTCGTGCTGGTCAACCGCGGCTACGTGCTGCCGGAGCAGGGGACGGCGGTGCCGCCGGTCTCCGACGCACCGCGAGATCCGGTGACGATCACCGCCCGCCTGCGCGATCCGGAAGCCGTCGCGATCGGTAAGGAACCGTTCCGCGCAGAAGGCGCACAGCAGGTCTACTCGATCAATCCCGGCCAGATCTCGACCGTGACCGGGGTGCCGCTGGCCGGCTCGTATCTGCAGTTGGTCGCCGATCAGCCCGGCGGGCTCGGGGTGCTGTCGCTGCCCCATCTCGACGCCGGGCCGTTCCTGTCCTACGGCATCCAGTGGATCGCGTTCGGCATCGTCGCCCCGATCGGGTTGGGCTACTTCATCTTCGCCGAGATCAAGCAACGTCGACGGGAACGCGCGGTGCGTGAGCCGACCCCGACCGCGCCGCTCACCACCGAGGAGAAGCTCGAGGACCGCTACGGACGGCGCCGGTAACCGCCTCCGCCGCCACCGCCGGACTGCGATACTCGAAGATATGAGGCTGGGTCCACCGCGGCGGCCACGCAGGGTTGTCGATCTGCTCAACCCGGCCGCGGTACTGCTGCCCGCGGCCAATGTCATCATGCAACTGTCCTCGCCCGGTGTCGGATACGGCGTGCTGGAGAGCCCGGTCGACAGCGGCAATGTCTACAAGCACCCCTTCAAGCGGGCCCGCACCACCGGAACATATCTCGCAGCGGCCACCATGGGCACCGATGCCGATCGCGCACTGATCCGCTCCGCAGTCGACAAGGCACACGCCCAGGTCCGCTCGGGCGCATCAAGCCCGGTGCCCTACAACGCATTCGATCCACAGTTGCAGCTGTGGGTGGCGGCCTGCCTGTACCGGTATTACGTCGATATGCACGAGTTTCTCTACGGCCCGCTCGACGACGCGTCCGCCGACGCGATTTACGCCGACGCCCGCACTCTGGGCACCACCCTGCAGGTGCGCGACGGCATGTGGCCTGCAGACCGACGCGCCTTCGACGAGTACTGGAAACGCTCGCTGGAGAACCTACGGATCGACCCACCGGTGCGCGAACACCTCCACGGGGTGGCTGCGATGGCGTTCCTGCCCGCGCCGCTGCGACTGTTGGCCGGACGCTTCAACCTGTTCGCCACCGCCGGGTTCTTACCCGCGGAGTTCCGCGCGCACATGCAGCTACCGTGGAGCGGGGCGCAACAGCGCCGCTTCGACTGGCTGCTGAAAAGCCTGCGTGTCGCCGACCGGGTCATCCCCCGGGAGGTGTGGCTGCTGGGCTATCAGCTCTACTTGTGGGACATGCGGACCAGGGCACGCCACGGCAGGCGCGTCGTCTGAGACAGTGGAGGTTGTCATGGAATTTCCGTCGCTCAATCACGTCGCAGTCACCGTCACCGACCTCGGGGTCAGCGCACCGTGGTACCGCGCCCTGATCGGTGCCGACCCGGTCCTGGACGAACACACCGACGCCGGCTTCCGGCACGTGGTGTGGGCGCTCGACGGCGGGACACTGTTCGGCATCCACGAGCACGATCGCGACGTCGCGGACGAAACGTTCACCGCACTACGCGCCGGGCTTGACCACGTCGGGTTCGGTTGCGCTGACCGCGACGCCCTGGTCGCATGGCAGGCGCGGCTCGATGAACTCGGCATCGCGCACGGCGGCATCGTCGACGCCCACTATGGCTCGGGTCTGAGCTTCCGCGACCCTGACGGCATCGCCCTGGAATTCTTCGCCCCACCTGGATAGAACCGTCCAATTTCGGCCTGCGGCTCACATTCGGGAGCGCCCGCGCGTCTACAGGGTGAAAGTAACTCACCGCGGGTAAGGAGCAGGCTCATGGAACCTCGATGCACATGAAGGCACCGTTCGAGAGCATCGTCGACAAGCACGGCGCGACCGTGCTGCGGATGTGCACCTTCGTGGTCGGCCCCAGCGACGCCGAGGACGCATGGTCGGAGACCTTCCTGGCCGCGTTACGCGCATATCCGCAGCTCCCCGAGGACGCCAACATCCAGGCGTGGCTGGTCACCATCGCCCACCGCAAGTCCGTCGACATCATCCGCGCGCGCCAACGCGACGCGGTCGCGGTGAGCGCGGTGCCCGATCGCCCCTCCTCGATCGGAGTGCCGGGACCGGCCGACGACGACTTGTCCGATGCGGTGAGAGCGCTGCCGCCCAAGCAACGCCAAGCCATCGCCTACCACTATCTCGTCGGGCTGCCGTACACCGAGGTCGCGGCGATCGTCGGCGGTACCACCGCAGCGGTCCGCAAGGCCGCATCCGACGGAATCGCCACCCTACGAACCACATATCCGGACGCCCTCCTGAAAGAAGCGCACCGATGAACGACACCCTTGCCCGTCTGCACCGCAGGCTCGAAGAGGCCGCGGCCGCCGAAGGTCTGCTGGACATCGCCTACACGACCATCGATACCCCGGTCGGGTCACTGCTGTTGGCCGCGACCGAGATCGGTCTTGTCCGGGTGGCCTACGACGTCGAAGACCACGACGCCGTGCTGGCTTCCCTGGCAGGCAGCCTGAGCCCGCGCGTGCTGCGTGCCCCGCAGCGTCTGGACGCCGCAGCACGCGAGATCGAGGAGTATTTCGCAGGCCGGCGCCGCCAGTTCGATCTGCCGTTGGACTATTCGCTGTCCAGTGGATTCCGGCAGGTGGTGCAGCGCCAGCTCTCACACATCCCCTACGGGCGCACCGAGTCCTACAAGACCGTCGCCCAGATCGTCGGGAATCCCAAAGCCGTTCGCGCCGTGGGCACGGCGTGTGCCACGAACCCGCTGCCGGTCGTGGTGCCCTGCCACCGCGTGCTGCGCACCGACGGCACCCTCGGCGGGTACATCGGTGGGCTGGCAGCAAAGACCACCCTGCTGAACCTGGAGCAGGCCGCATGAGCGATCGATGGCGCAAGCGCGTGGACTCCGGTGACTGGGAAGCCATCACCGCTGAGGTCAACGGGTACGGCGGTGCGTTGCTGCCGCGGCTGTTGACCGACGCCGAAACCGCGCAGCTGCAAGCGATGTACACCGATGACGACAGGTTCCGCAGCACCATCGACATGAGCAGGCACCGGTTCGGCGAAGGCGAGTACCGATACTTCCGCGCGCCGTACCCCGAGCCCATCGAGGAACTCAAGCAGGCGCTGTATCCGCGGCTGCTGCCGATCGCGCGGGACTGGTCGGACAAACTCGGCCGCGCGGCGCCGTGGCCGGACACGTTGGACGAGTGGCTCCAGATGTGCCACCGCGCAGGACAAACCCGCTCGACCGCGATTCTGCTGCGGTACCGCGAGAACGACTGCAACGCGCTGCACCGCGACCTCTACGGGGAGCTCGTCTTCCCACTGCAGGTGGTGATCAACCTGAACCGGCCCGGAATCGACCACACCGGTGGCGAGTTCCTGCTCGTCGAACAACGACCTCGGGCCCAGTCCCGTGGCACCGCCACCCTGCTGCCCCACGGCCACGGTTATCTGTTCACCACGCGCGACCGACCGGTCCGCTCCGCTCGCGGCTGGTCGGCGGCGCCGGTGCGGCACGGGGTGTCGGCGATCCGGTCGGGTGAGCGCCATACCCTCGGGCTGGTGTTCCACGACGCGGCCTGAGGCCGGCTCAGATCAGCGCTTTCCCACTCTGCGGCCGGAACGCCGCAGTCGGCAGGCCCGCGACGGCACAGTCGGCGATGAAGGTCCGACCGTCGTCCGGTCCCGGGGACTCCAGCCCTTCCGTGGCGGAGGTGACGATCACCCGGCCGCCGCCGACGGCGATGCTGGTCGGTTGCCGCGCCGGTACCGGGACGACCTCCACGAGTTCACCCGATGGCGCGTAGCGGTGGATTTCTCCCGCGCCCCAGATCGCCGACCACACATGCCCTTCGGCGTCGACAACCATTCCGTCGGGCGACCCGGCCACCCTGGCGAATTCCGTCCGACTGTGGAGCTCTCCGGCGTCGTCGACGTCGAACCGGTAGATCACCCCGGCGGTGCTGTCGGCCAGATACATCACGGTCCCCGCCGAATCGAACGCCGGGCCGTTGGGGATGGACAGTCCGTCGACCACACAGGTCACCGTCAGATCGTCGTCCACCCGGTACAGCGCCCCGACGGTCGGTGAAGGTTCGTAGGCCATCACCCCCGCCCAGAATCTGCCCGACGGATCACACACGCCGTCATTCACCCGCAGCGGGATTTCTGCTGCAGAGCCGAGGTCCGCGATTTCGTGGAATGTGAACTCGCTTGACAGAAAACCGACTCCGGTGCCGGCAGCGGCGATGAACTCACCCGGCCGTCCGGCCACGGGTGCTACCGCGCCCAACGGAACCTCGAGCGAGCCGAGCAGCCCGACCTTGTGGTTCTGCAATTCCGTGCTGTGCAGGCGCCCTTCGAGGATGTCGACCAGCAGTAGCCTGCCGTCGATCAGGCGGGCACCCTCGCCCAGTTCCATGGCCGGGCCGAACGCCCGCCATTCCGATGTGACAGCGTGTTTCATCGCAATCCCGTTCCTCGTAGGTGCGGTGTCATGAGGAGTCTTTCGTGACGCTCCAGCCACCGTCGACGGGGATGCTCGCCCCCGTGACGTACGAGCTTGCCTCAGACGCCAGGAACGAAATGACCGAGGCCACCTCCTCGGGCGTACCGAGCCGGCCGAGCGCGGTTGCCTCTGCGCTGGTGCGCCGGTCGTCCTCACCGATGTCGTCCCACGATGCGGTCAGGATCGGGCCGGGCAGCACCGTGTTGACCCGCAGTTGTGCACCGTACTCGGCGGCCAGTTGGCGCCCCAGGCCCGTCAGACCCGCCTTGGCCGCCGCGTAGGCCGGCCTGCCGGGCAGGCCGAACAGTGCGTGTACCGAGGAGACCAGCACCACGGAACCGCGAGAGTCGCGTAGGTCGGGCAGGAAGGTCTTCACGCCGTGGAACGTGCCGGTGAGCATCACATCGAGCTGTCGGTGCCAGCTGGCGGTCGATGTGTGGTCCAGGGCAGCCAGCTCGACGGTCACCGCGTTGGAGACAAGCACTTTGACGTTGCCCAGGGCGCGGGCCGCCCCGGCCGCCGCCATCCATGCCTCGGGATCGGTCACGTCGCAACGGATCCCGATTGCGGTGCGGGCGTCGGGCGAGAGTTCGTGGGCGAGTTCGTCGACCTCGGGTGCGACATCGAGTAGTGCCACCGCGAATCCGTCGGCGTGCAGCTGCCGTGCGGTGGCCTCCCCGATTCCGCGGGCGGCGCCAGTGACCACCGCGACCGCTACCCGGTCGTGGCCGGTGCCGGTATCACTGTTCAGGCCCGGCATCACAGCTCCTCATCGAGGTCAGCACTCAGCTGGACAGTCAGCTTCACCTCAAGGGTCATGGTGGCGCCGGGAGCCAACGTGCGGGACGGGGACAGCACTTCGCACTCCACTATCCGATCGGGGGGATCGAGTCCATCGAGACCGGCAAGCGGTTCGGGTTGCGGATGTTCCAGCCACACTTCTGCGCGGGAGCCGCCATCCGGGTAGCGCGCCTCATCGTCGACGGGAAAGTTCCAGGTGAGGCTCGCTCCACGGTGCCGGTACCGAACCGTGCCCGAGGCGTGCGGAAAGCCCAGCTTGCCGACCACGTCCTGTGGACCGATCGTGACCGTGGCGGTGTCCGTCCGCTGCCACGACGGGACGCCGGTGCCGATGACGAGTTCGGCAGGTTCGGTGAATCGTTGTCCGACACCGACTTCGACGGTCCCTCCGCCTGCCAGCTGCGTCACATTCCACAACGCCCAGGTCACTTCGCGATCGGTGGTGTTGACCGCCGAGAGTCGCAGAGTGAAGCCGGTGTCATCGCTGACCGCGAACGCACGGGTGATCTGCAAGCCGGTGCGCGGATCGGGTCGACTGGTCATCGAAAGCTCCGTCGTGGCATCGCCGCCGGGGCGCACCTCGACTGCGTACCGGCCGGAGTCGAGGACCGGATCAGGTGGGCCTGCCCACTCCCGCGGCGAGGACCAGCCCTGCGGCGCCGGCCACGTCTTGTCACCGCCGTAGTTACGCCAGTCGCCGAGTGTCCCACTCATCGGCCCAGGGACGTGTCCGTGCACCGGCTGCAGGTCGTCGTCGAGGAGAGCGGGATTGCGCCAGAGCAACTCTCGGCCGCCGATGCGCAGGCTGAGCAACCTGCCGCCGAGGTCGGGCACCACACCCACAGTGAGGACACCGGTTTGGATCCAGTGCACGTCGTGATGGCCGTGCGTGACCCAGGTTCGCGGTACGGCCCCGGTCACGCTCCGGCCTCGCCGGGAACCAGGCAGACCTTGCCGCGGCTCGTACCGGCCGCCAACTCGTAGGCCTGCGCAGCCTGCGAGAACGGAAAGACGTCACTGACAACGGTTTCGGGTCGCAGGCCCCAGCGGACCAGATTTGTCGCCAGCTCGCTCATGGCGGTCAGCGAGGTGACCCAGGAGGTGTGGATGGTCAATTGCTTGTGCAACAGGGTGTCCGAGACCTCGGTGTGGAGATCACCGCCCTCCCCCACCAGTGAGATGTGACCCCATTCTGCGGCCGCCTCCAACGCCAGCGAGCGTCCCGGGAGGCTGCCGGAGCAGTCGATGGTGACGCCGGCTCCGGTTCCGCCCGTCAGTCCCCACACCGCATCCAGCGCCTCGGGGCCTGTTGGGATGGTGGCGTCGAAAACCCCCAGGCTTTCTGCCCATTCGCGTCGAGCAGCGGCAGGTTCAACGCCGATCACCTTCCCGGCACCCATGCCACGGCCGATCATCCCCGCGGCCAGACCGACGGGCCCGAGCCCGACCACCAACAGATCGTGGTCGCCGCTGAGGCCCGCACGCCGCAGGCCTTCATAGGCGGTGCCGAATCCACACGCGATCAGGGCGCCGTCGATGAACGACAGCTCGTCGGGCAGCGGGATGCAGGTGCGTTCCTCCGCGAGGAGATAACGCGCATGCCCCCCGTTGCGTTGCCAGCCGTACGCGGCGCGGTGACGACTGCAGCTGATGTAATAGCCACGGCGGCAGTTGTCGCACAATCCGCAACCGACGATGTGGTAGAGCAGAACCCGGTCACCGACGCTGAACCGGGACACGTCGTCACCGGTGGCCACGATGCGGCCGGCAGGTTCGTGGCCTGCGACGACCCCTTGATAGGCCGGCCCGTCGACACCGCGGTAGCCCTTGTATCCCCGGTAGATGTAACCGATGTCGCTGCCGCAGATTCCGGATGCCCCCACCTCGAGAAGTACCTGGCCTGGGCCTGGTCGATCGACCTCGAATTGCCGCAGCACGGCAGTGGAGTCGCCGGGCAGGTAGACACCCTCCATCGTGGTCGGGATGGCGGCGGTGCTCATGGCTGATCCTCTCTACATGTCAATGCGGCACAACTGTGCGGCCGGCGTTCAGGTGGTACGAGTGGCATTGCCCCGTCGACCGATCACGACGTTGATCAGGACCGCGCCGACGATGATGACGCCGCGCACGACTTCCTGCAGGAAGGAATCGATGCCGAGCAACACCAGCCCGTTGGCGATCACCGTGATGAAGACGACGCCGAGCAGGGTGCCGAGCATGCTGCCCCGGCCGCCCGCAAGCAAGGTGCCGCCGATGACCACGGCGGCGATCACGTCGAACTCGAGTCCGCCTGCGGCGCCACCGTTACCGGAGCCGAGACGTGCCGCAACCAGAACGCCGGTGATCGCCGAGAGCAGGCCCGTGGTGGCGAACAGAATCACCCTGGTGCGTTTGAGATTGATGCCCGCCAGCAAGGCGGCGCCCGCGTTGCCGCCGATCGCGTACACCGAGCGGCCGTACGCGGTGAACTTGGCGACATAGGCGAACACTCCGAAGAGCACGATCATGATGATCGCCGACGTGGGGATACCCAGAATGTCACCGCCCAGCACATCCATCAGGCCGCTCGGCGGCAGCACCACCGGCAGGGCATCGGTCATGTAGAGCGCGAGACCGCCGAGGATGCTCCACAGCCCGAGCGTGGTGATGAAGGACGGAACGTTGAATTGTGCACGGAGGTAACCGGCCAACGCTCCCCACAGCGTGCCGAGCACCAGCGTCATGACGATGGCCCCTACGGTGCCGAGGCCCCATTCGGCGCTGCCCTTGGCTATCAGTACCGACGAGAAGGCGACTGCCGGTCCGATGCTGATGTCGATGTCGCCGGCGATGATGACGAGCGTGACTCCCCACGCGGCGATGCCGATAGTGGCCGCATCACGCAGAATGCCCAGCTGGTTACCTGCACTCAGGAAACCCGCGGCCGAGGCTGTGAGGCCGATGTACAGCGCGATGATCGCGACCAGGAGCCCGATCTCATTGAGCCGGTAGATATGCGCTGAAGCGGCCCGCGGTTTGTCCGCGGGGCGGGCTTCGGACTGCAGTGTGCTCATACGGTGTGGTCCCCTCGAATTCTCAGGCCGCCATCGCGGCGGACAGGACAGCGTCGACGGTCACGTCAGCGCCGATGAACTGGGCGGCGACGCGGCCGCCTCGGACTGTGATGACGCGGTCGCACACCAGTGGTAGCTCCTCCAGTTCTCCGGAGACGAAGATGACCGCCTTGCCCGCATCCGCCAATGCGCGGACCAGGTCGTAGATCCCGGCCTTCGCGGTCACGTCCACCCCGCGGGTGGGTTCATCCAGCAACAGGATCGAGGCGTCTGCATGCAGCCAGCGCCCGATGACGGCCTTCTGTTGGTTGCCACCGGACAGATTGACGATGGGGGTGGACGGTGACGCGGTTTCGATTCGGAGGCGGTCGATCAACGACCGGGCCAGCGTGCGCATCCGGCGCAGCGAGATCGAACCCTTGTCCCGCACCCGGTCGTAGTCCGACAACACCATGTTCTCATCGACGCCCAACAACGGCACGATTGCTTCGCGCTTGCGGTCTTCGGGTGTCAGGCCCACACCGCGGCGTTTCATCAGTGCCGGCGAACCCGAGGGCATCGGCTCCCCGTCGAGGATCACCTCGCCCGACGCGCGGTCATCGAATCCGGCGATGGCACGCAGTACCTCGCTACGACCCGACCCCATCAGCCCGGCGATACCGAGCACTTCACCGGCGGAGAGGTCGAAGGAGACCTCCTCGACCTTGGGCGGTACACACAGTTTGCGCACGGACAGCAGCGGCTCACGGTCGCGGTCGACGGCGCGTAGCGGTGGCCGCTCCTGGGCCTCATAGTTCGGGCCGACCATCATGCTGACCATCGCGTCGGTATCAACGGACTCGACGTCGACCGTGCCGACGACCCGACCGTCCCGCAGAATGGTTGCGCTGGAGGCGATTCGGCGTATCTCATCGAGCCGGTGGCTGACGTAGATCACCGCGACGCCGGTATCGGCGATGCGGGTCACCGCGTCGAGCACGATGGACACCTCAGCGGCAGCCAGCGCACTGGTGGGTTCGTCGAGGATGAGCACCCTCGGGTTTCGGCGGACAGCGCGACAGATCTCGACCAGTTGCTGCGCGGCGAGCGACAGGGACGCGACCGTGGTATCCGGGTCGATGTCCAATCCGAGGCGGTCGATGACCGCGACTGCCTCACTGCGCATCCCGGCGTAGTCGACCTTGCCTGCCTTGCGGGGCCAGCCACCGATGAACATGTTCTCCGCGACTGTCATCTCCGAAACCAGGCTCAGTTCCTGGTGCACCGTCTGCACGCCCAGCTCGTTGGCCCGGCGTACCCCGGTGCCGTCGAGCATCCTGCCGTCGATCCTCACCGTTCCGGCGTCGGCGTGCTCTACGCCGGACAGGATCCGGATCAGGGTGGACTTCCCTGCGCCGTTGCGGCCGAGGAGCGCACGCACCTCGCCCGCGGCAATCTCCAGGCCGACATCGATGAGCGCGGCCACACCGACATAGCGTTTGGTGACCCCGTCGACTTTGAGCAGTGACGGTGCCGAGGCGCTGGCGGACATCCGGGTCCTTTCGTCGGTCGAGTGCGAAAACGGCTGTGCCCGAACGGCATCGGAGTTACCCGTCACGGGATTCCATCGGGGTGTTCCTGTAGCCACCGGGCACCGTCTCCAGGACCTTGATGCGCGTCGACCGGAGCATCGACGATGAGTGTCTCCGGGCGCTCTCCGTTGAGGATGTGCAGTGCCGACTCGGCCGCCATCTCCCCGACAGTGATGCCTGAGATGTCGGCAATTCCTTTGAGAACCGACCCCTCCTGCAGCATCTGCGCGATCTGTGTGGACATATCGCCGCCGAAGACCACCACCTGACCGGCGAGGCCCCTGGCCTGTACGGCCCGTACCGCGCCCACCGTCATCGATCCGGCTTCACCGTAGAACGCATTCAGGTCCGGGTGGGCCGTCAGGATGCGCTCAGCAGCCCGGACAGCTTCGTCCACCAGCAGCCCCTGCTGATTGGCGACGACCTGCGCGCCCGGTACGAGGGCCAGCAGGGCTTCCTCGAATCCCTGACGGCGCTGAATGCACACCTCGAACTGTTCGCAGTTGACGACCGCGACCTTGGGATCGACGATGCCCTGGTCGCGGAAGTATTTGCCCATCTGTTCGCCACCGATGCGGCCGAACTCCTTCGGCGAACCGAGGATCCACGAATCGACATACTTGCGGGCATCGGCCTCGGTGATGCAGGTGTTGTAGCAGATCACGGGAATGCCGCTGGCATGCGCGAGTCGGATGGCCGGTATCGAGGCCTCCGCAGAAGTCGGTGACAGGATCAGCGCATCGACCTGCACCGAGCTGACGGTGTCGATGAAGGCGCTTTCCTGCGACGGATCGGACTGCGCATTGATCTCGATCAGTTGCGGAGCGTCGCCGGTGTCGTCGAAGGTCTTCTGCACCCCGGCCTTCACGCCGGCGTAGAAACCTTCAGCGTTCAAGTACACCACCGCGATTCGCCCGTTCTCCCCGATGCGGGAGCACCCGGATACCGCGAGGACAGCGATCATCAACACCGCCGCGGACTGGATCACCCGTCGCCGTAGGGATCTCGTCACGCTGACCTCGATCCACGCTCGACTTGAGGCCCGAGTTGTGATTCTTCGATGAACACGAGTCGAACGGTAGCCCGCGTTTGCGCTGTAGAGCATAGTCAGAGCTATGGGTTCCATGGACGAATCAACGGCGGCCTGGATCGCTGACGGATTTGCCGGTCAGCGGATGCTCGGCGTGCCGCGCCCCGTCGTCGACGATGCGTTGCGGATGCCGGTCACCCGCCGTCTCCTGGTTACCGACGCCGGCTTCTTTCCGCGGGCCACCCTGCATGGGCGGTCTCGACTGCGCGGAGCCAGCGAGCACGTGATCATGGTGTGTACTGCCGGAGCCGGATGGTGTCGCACCGACGAGGGACAATTCGACGTCGGCGCAGCGGACGCGGTGCTGTTGCCGAAAGGACGCGCGCACACATACGGCGCAGCCGAGCAGGACCCGTGGACTCTCTGGTGGATGCACGTCGTGGGGACCGACAGTGATGAACTCATCGCCGCGGCCTCGGCGTCGGCAACCAGCCCGGTGGTGCACCTGGCGGATCCGGCGCCCGCCACGAGCCTGATTTCCAGGGTCATCGACATGCTCGCCGACGGCAGCACCAGCGCGAGCCTCGTCGGCGCCGCCGGAGCCGCCTGGCACGCCATGACCGTCATCGCCGCTACCGGCCGCCAACGTGCGACAGGCGAGGCAGACCCGGTGGACCGGGCCTTGGAGCATCTACGCTCCACGAGCCCGCGGCGGACCAACGTCGCGGCCCTGGCGGCCATGGTCGGCCTGAGCGCCTCACACCTCAACGCGGTGTTCCGTCAACGGATCGGCACCGGGCCACTGGAGTTCCAGTTGCAACTCCGGATGTCGCGGGCACGAGAACTACTGGACACCACCGCGCTCACCGTCGCGGCGGTGGCCCGCGCGACGGGATACACCGATCCGCTGTACTTTTCGCGACAGTTCACCAAGGTGCACGGGCAGTCCCCCAAGGCCTATCGCCAGCGACACCACGACTGAATCAAGAGTGGGCGCGGACGGTATCGAACCGCCGACCGCTGGTGTGTAAATGCCTTGACCATCATTCACGGCACCCTGACGCCTTCCCGACTCAATTGCCACGGGCAAGCCAACTCAGATGCCACCTACTCGCGTAGTAGACCCAACTGCATCCGTCGTGGCTGGTTTGTCCGTAGATCGCGTCTCGGGGAGGCGATACATTCCGAACGCTGCGAGGAGGCAGAGCACTATCAGGTAGATCGACACGAGGGCCGGCCCTCCGCCCGCTCTGTCGGTTAGCGCCGCTGCGACGAACGGCAAAGTACCTCCGATGAGGGCACCGGTGATTTCTCGGCTGAAGGTGACGCCGGTGTAGCGAAGCCGGACGTCGAACAACTCGGACATGAAGGCCGACTGGGCGGAAAGCATGAAGCCGTTGCACACCGAGAACAGGAAAACGAAGCCCAGCCATATGAGGATTGGCGACCCGGTGCCGAGGACGAAGAAGAATGGGTAAATGAGTACTGCGGCGCCGGTCGCTCCCGCGAGAAAGATGGGGCGTCTGCCGTAGATATCGGAGAGACGGCCTGCCAGTGGGATCGTCACGAGTTTCAAGGCGTTGCCGATCAATACACCGGTGAGACCGATCCATGCGGGCGCGCCCACTACCGTGGTCAGGTAGGAGAGCGCGTAGACCGACGGAAGATAGCTGGCGACGTTTGGACCGATGCTCGCCAGCATCGCGAACGGAACCTTGCTGCGGGCGGTGCTGAAGAGGTCGCGCAGCGTTGCACGCTTTGGCTCGGCCGAAAGCTTGGCGGCCTCGAATTCCGGGGTTTCGCGGACCTTGAGCCTGATCAGCACTGCAACGATGCTGAGGACGAAGCTCAGGAGAAACGGGATACGCCATGCCCACGCGATGAGTTCTTCGCGGGTGGTGACGGCGGTGATCAACATGAACGTGCCGGTGGCCAGAAGCGCGCCGACCGCGTTTCCCGCTCCGGGGATGCTGGCGTTCAAGCCCCTGGACTTGTTCGGGGAGTGCTCGGCGGCCAATAGAGTGGCGCCCGCGTATTCCCCGCCGGCTCCGAGTCCCTGCAGGATGCGGAGGACGACGAGGAGTATCGGCGCCCACATTCCGATCGCGTCGAAGCTAGGCAGGACACCTATCAGGGTGGAGGCCATGCCCATGAGAAGCAGGGTCAGAAAGAGCATTTGGCGACGACCGACGCGGTCTCCCAGCATGCCTATTGCGATTCCACCAACGGGTCGGGCAAAAAAGCCCACCGCGAAGGTACCGAACGATGCCAGCGTTGCCACTAGTGGATCTTGGGATGAGAAGAACACCGCCGGGAAAACCAGGGCACTTGCAGTGCTGTAGATGGAGAAGTCATACCATTCCAGCGAGGTACCGACCGTCGACGCGACGGTTGGATGGTTGATTCGTAATTTCATACGCATCCTTTCGAAGGACAGGGATTTGAGATTCCCGACGCAGCCGTACTAGCCCTTGAGAGCGAGGCGGACGGTAATTGTCGAACTGCCAGGTTCAGCGGCTGGGTCGTGAATGGTGCCCGCGAGTCGTAAGAAGCCGCCGAAATGGCGAACACGGATGAAATCGTGGGTGGCTCCGGTCAGACTCGCGACGGTGCCTTCGTCGATCCATCGAATGCCGTCTGGACTGATTTGCACTCGCAGGTCAACCCGGGTGGTGGCGGATGTTTCAGCATCGGTGAGAACGAAGAAGATTGCTTCGTCCGCCCAGCCCGTCTCGAATGGGTGGGTTTCCACGGTGGCAGTAAAGGTCTGGCAGAGTTCGACGACGGACGTATTGAACGATTTCATCGCCCCCGCCTGTCTGCGAGGAACCCCGCGGTCTGGGCCTCGTCTGTGGTCGCTGTAGAGATCAGTACGGAGTCGAGAAACAGACTGACCCGGCGGTCGGTGTCACTTTCGACGAAAAAGACCGGGTTGAGTAGACCCTGGATGTTCGCGTAAGGGGGTGCCCAGGTGGGATGGGCACCCGGCGGGAAGGTCAGACGGCGATTGTGCGCAGTAAAATCCACGTACGCCCGTTTCTCGATGTCCACCGTCATGGACAGGCGCATCCAGTTGATCTTGTCGTCAGATTCGTTGTAGACCAAGTGTTGGTCTCCATCGGGAAACCAGGATGTGGCAGAGGTGGATCCGTCCGGGTACCGCGAGCCGAACCACTGTGGATCGACCCCCACCTGATGCCAACCGACGTTTCCGTAGTTCCACTCCTCGTGGGTCTCGGACGCTTCGCTGTAGTACTGCCAGCGCCGGACTGGTTGTCCACCAGTGGAGTTGACGTACCGCACACCCGGCATATACCGGTGCTGGCCGTCTTGCAGATCGACGAAAAGACCGAACGCACGCACGTCGTTCACCCCGAGCCCGGGACGGTCCTGCTCGGCCTTGTAGGCGAGAGTGCTCTCGACTCGAACAAAACGCGCATCAGCGGGGATGGTCAGCCGTTTGATGCCCAGACCCATGCTTCCTGGCGCGGGAGGTTGGTCGGCGGGGCCTGCCGCAGCGCGGCTGGAGATCTTCAGCGAGTACGTGCCGTGCGCCGAACCGTGGGTGCCGCCGAAAGCGAACGTCGCCGAGCTGAGCATGACAGGACCCCAGTGAATCAGGTCGACCTCGTCGGAGTGAGCACGGAAGTCCGGCCCGACGAAGTTGGGCCGTAAGTCCAACCATCCGTTCATTCCTGTGTCGAAATCGTCAGCCGCGATAACAGTGGGCAGTGGTCGGTAGGCCGCGAAAGTTGTTGGCAGCGAGATGATCATATCCATCACGTTCCGTTGGTAGAGGGTGTGGCGCCCTGGAGCGCAGGTGCGAGCAGTCGGCTGACGGCGAGTTCGACGCCGCGCAACTCGGCCAGACCTTTCATCCTGCCGATGAGCGAGTAGCCCGGATTGGTTACACGGTGCTGGTCATCGAGCATCTGATGACCGTGGTCCGGGCGCATGGGGATGGGCAGTCCTCCGTATTTCGCGCGGCGCCTTTCTTCCCGGACGATGGCGGCTACCACTGCAACCATGTCGACATCGCCATCGATATGGACGGCCTCGTAGAAAGACTTCGGATTGGTTTCACGGCGGGTCGAGCGCAGGTGGACGAAATAGATTCTCTCAGCGAATCGCTCAATCATCGCCGGGAGATCGTTGTCAGGGTGCACTCCGTAGGAACCGGTGCAGAGGGTTAATCCGTTGGCTGGTGAGGGCACGGCACCGAGAACCCACTCGACATCCTCCGCAGTCGATACGATGCGCGGCAGCCCGAGCAAGGGCCTCGGCGGATCGTCTGGATGGATTGCCAGCCGAAGGCCGACCTCCTCGGCCACTGGCACAACCTCACGCAGAAACACACAGAGGTTCTCCCGCAGGGCAGCGGCATCGATATCGCGGTACAAGGCAAGCCGATCCCTGAGCTCGCTCAGTCCATAGCGATCTTCAGCGCCAGGCAATCCCGCGATGATCGTTTGTACCAATGCGGCACTGCCGGCATCGTCCAGACAATCCGCGTACAGGCGGGCGCGGGTGATCTCCTCGGTCGTGTAGTCAGAGTGGGCACCTTGGCGGCACAACACGAAAAGGTCGAACGCCGCGAACGCGTCGGCATCGAACCGCAACGCCCAGGTTCCGTCGTCCAGCGGGTACGCCAGATCGGTGCGGGTCCAGTCCAGGACCGGCATGAAGTTGTAGCAGACGGTGGTGAGGCCGCAGGCCGCAAGATTGCGCAGGGTCTGTGCCCACGCCGCTATCGCCTTCTCGGCCCCGAAACTTCCGAGCTTGATCGCGTCGGGAACCGGGATCGACTCGACGATCGACCACTTCAAGCCCGCGCTCTCGACCAAGCGGCGACGCTCGAGAATTGCTTCGATCGACCAGACTTGCCCGTTCGGTATGTCATGCAACGCCGTAACGATCCCCGTTGCACCGGTTTGCCGAATCTGAGTCAGGGTGACGGGATCTTCCGGGCCGAACCAACGCCAGGTGTGCTGCACGTTATTCCTGTTCTCCTTGTGACACTGGCATTTCAGGATTCTGCTGCGCCGTGCGAACTAGCTCGACAATGTGCGCCTGCGCCTCACTGATGTGAGCGTGCGCGGTTGCCAGGGCTAGTTCGCGGTCACGGGACTCCAGTGCACGAACGAGGTTCTCGTGCTCTCGCCGCGTGCGATCCGGCACTGAGTCTCGCGTAACCGCATCCCACATCGATTGCCAAGCGCGGCCGTTGGTGAGGCCGGCCGACACACCCACGATGAACGAGTTGCCGCTCGCCGCAAGGATCGCCTGATGAAATCGTGAGTCGAGATGGGCGTACTTGACCGGATCGTCGACCATCTCCATTTCCTCATAGAGTTGTCGAACTACGGCCGCCTCCTCCGCTGTGGCACGCTCGGCGGCCAGTGCTGTGCCTGCGGGCTCGACGATCCGGCGGAATTCGGCCAGCTCAACCGCCGACTCCACCCCGAGAAACCCGTCACCATGGGTCAACTGCCCTAGCAGGTCGCTTGGATTGAGCGCGGTCACGTAGGTGCCCGAACCATGTTTAGTCCGAAGTACTCCGGTCAGTTCAAGAGCCCGAATTGCCTCGCGCAACGCACCGCGCGATACGCCGATCTCAGCAGCAAGTTCGGTCTCACGCGGCAGCTTGCTGTGCCGGGCGTAGAGGCCGGAACTAATCCGGTTACGAATCTCCTCAATTGCGATGCGACTTGCGCCCACTCTAAAGCACCCCCATAAATAGGTAGAACCTCTTTTGTCAACAAGAGATCGCCTAGGGCATTCAATCACAGTTCATTCTGTGGCGTGCGGGGAGAATCACCCGTCCGATCGAAATGTACGCGCTTTGGCACTAAAACCTCTCCAAGAGAGGTAGTACCTCTTTGTTTGTTTTCCATCCCGGGCGATAATCGTTGCGCACCATGGTTGCCGACTCGGCGGCCGACCGGCACATTCGCCTACATGGCATTCGACATCGACGTCTCCGCTGACACCAGCATCGGCCCGGAAGCCGCCGGCGCCAAGCAGACCCGGTTCATGGAATCCGCGGCGCTTCAGGTTCGCTTCGTTTAGGTGCCCCACGACGGGCTCGCGGATGCAGGGCGAGGGCCATCGCGGCCTCGACGATGCGACACCGGATTCGATGTGCACAGCGGTGGAGCGGGAGGCGTTGCCGCCGCGGCCCTTTGAGGCCGTGACCTACACAATGGGAACGCTCATCCCGGACTGTCACGTCAAGTCCGGCAAGGCGTTCTACGCAACTACAAGAACGAAGACGTCCGCGCCGATTGACCGTTTCCGCGCGGCCCACTGCGCAACCTTGCCGACGTCGAACTCACCACGGTCGATTACGTCGCGGGCTCACAGAACCCAAGAATCGGTGGAGTCCGCCCTCCACGAGCGCCGGCCCGGCGTTTCCCTCAATCCACCGGCAGACCGTCGGCCCACCAGATACACCTCGGCCTCTCCAACCGCGACGAGGCCGTGTTGACGGCACCAACCAGTTCGAAATCGTGGCAGCGGGAATCGAACTTCGACGAGTTTGATGGTGGGCGCGGACGGTATCGAACCGCCGACCGCTGGTGTGTAAAACCAGAGCTCTACCACTGAGCTACGCGCCCCGTCGCAGCAACTTACACGCCTGTGCGGCGTGACCGGAAATCCCGACCGGAATCCGCCCTCAGCGCCGCAGTGCCCCCAGCGCCTCGGTCCACACGCTCTGATCCCGCACCTGACCGGGCTCCATGACCTCCGCGAATCGGATGATCCCGGTCCGGTCGATAACGAATGTGCCGCGATTCGGGTAACCCGCCTCGTCGTTGAACACCCCGTAGGACTGGGCCACCGCGCCGTGCGGCCAGAAATCGGAGAGCACCGGGAAGGTGAACCCGCTCTGGATGGACCAGATCTTGTGGGTGGGCGGCGGCCCGACCGATACGGCCAGGGTCGCCGTGTCGTCGTTCTCGAACGCAGGCAGGTTGTCCCGGATGTCGTCGAGTTCCCCCTGACACACACCGGTGAAGGCCAACGGGAAAAAGACCAGCAGCACGTCTCGCGCACCGCGGTAGCCACCGAGGGTGACCAACCTGTTGTTCTGGTCCCTGAGCGCGAAATCTGGCGCAGGGGTGCCCACCGACAGCAGCACTCAGGTGCGCTTTCCGGCAGCCTTCGACTTCGGCTGCACCAGTCGACTCGCCGTCCAGTCCCCCAGCTTGGCCGATGACGTCTGCATCAACCCCGCAGTCGGTGCCGCCTCGGCGATCTCGGCGGGCAGCACATGTCCTGGCTTGCCCGTCTTGGGCGTCACCACCCAGATCACGCCGTCCTCGGCGAGCGGGGTGATGGCGTCCATCAATCGGTCGACCAGGTCCCCGTCATCGTCGCGCCACCAGAGCAACACGACATCGATGACCTCGTCCGAGTCCTCGTCGAGCATTTCGCCCCCGCAGGCATCCTCGATATCCGCCCGGATGTCGTCGTCCGTGTCCTCATCCCAGCCCAATTCCTGGACAACCTGGCTCTTCTGGATGCCCAGCCTTTGGGCATAGTTGGGGTCAGAGTCCGTCCCCGCCGCGACCACCGTCGATCCTCCTTAAACCTTGGCCTGAAGCCGTCTCGTTACGCTGCTCATGCGTTGTGTGACCTATCGTCGCACGCCGGTACCCAAGTCCGGGTGCCCGGCGGGCACACTTATGTCGATACCCCCTCAATAGGCGGCGTCGCATCGTGCCAGTGCGTTGTCCCTCGCGGTGTTGGACCGCGAGGACGCCGCGTTGAACTGATCCGGCCCGGAATTGCTCGAAATGGCGGTCGCAACCGCACGCGCGGCGTTCACCCATTCGGTCAACGCGTCGCGCAATTCGGTGGACAGCGAGTCGGCGATGCCGGAATTGACCAGATCAGCGCTGCGATTGAGGGCGTCAACCGCAGGACCCGCCTTGACCTGCACATCGTCGGCGCTGTTGTTGACGGCTTCGACGTAGGCGTTCACCGCGGTGACCGCGTCCACGGTCGAGGTACTCAGGTCCTCGCACACGGTGTGCACCGCCCGCGTCGTCAGCGATGCCTGCCGTTCGGTCTCGCGGGCCGCCGAACTCGATTTCGACAGGTCGATCGAGGCCGATACCGATGCCCGGTAATCGGGCGCCGCTTCCGGATCAACCTGCGCGGTACCGCCGGTCACGGTCGAACAACCGACGATGACCATCGCCAGCGTCGCCGCACTGCCCAGTGTCTGGGCGGCGAACCGCAGCTTCCTTTCGCACTGCCAACCGATCGGCACGATCTGCAGACGTTACCGGTTCTGAGCGGTTCGGACCCATTCATTGCGCTCGACACCCCCACCTGCGCAAGTACGGCACGATGGGGGGACGATAGAAGGCGCCACAAGCGCAAGCAGTTGTTCACCGCCTAACAAGGAGCGGAAGTTGACCACCGAGTTCGTGCGCCAGGACCTGGCCCAAAACTCCTCTACCGCAGCCGAACCCGACCGGGTACGAGTGATCCGGGAGGGAGTCGCCTCATATCTGCCCGATATCGACACGGACGAGACCTCAGAATGGCTCGAATCGTTCGATGAATTGCTCGAACGGTCCGGTCCGGCCCGGGCGCGGTACCTGATGCTGCGACTGCTCGAGCGCTCCCGGGAAAAGCGGGTGGCCATTCCCGCACTGACGTCGACCGATTATGTCAACACCATCCCGACCGAGCTGGAGCCGTGGTTCCCCGGTGACGAGGATGTCGAACGCCGCTACCGCGCCTGGATCCGCTGGAACGCCGCGATCATGGTGCACCGCGCGCAGCGTCCGGGAGTCGGTGTGGGCGGCCATATTTCGACGTACGCGTCGTCGGCGTCGCTGTATGAGGTCGGGTTCAACCACTTCTTCCGCGGCAAGTCCCACCCCGGTGGCGGTGACCAGATTTTCATCCAGGGCCACGCCTCGCCGGGCATCTACGCGCGCGCCTTCCTCGAAGGCCGGCTCAGCACCGACCAACTGGATGGTTTCCGTCAGGAGCACAGCCACAAGGGCGGCGGCCTGCCGTCCTATCCGCACCCCCGGCTGATGCCCGATTTCTGGGAATTCCCGACGGTGTCGATGGGCCTTGGCCCGATGAACGCGATCTATCAGGCGCGGTTCAACCACTATCTGCATGACCGCGGACTCAAGGACACCTCCGATCAGCACGTCTGGGCGTTCCTCGGCGACGGCGAGATGGACGAACCGGAGAGCCGCGGCCTGATCCAGGTGGCGGCCAACGAGGCGCTGGACAACCTGACCTTCGTCGTCAACTGCAACTTGCAGCGCCTGGACGGCCCGGTGCGCGGCAACGGCAAGATCATCCAGGAGCTGGAGTCGTTCTTCCGCGGCGCCGGCTGGAACGTCATCAAGGTGGTGTGGGGTCGCGAGTGGGACGCGCTGCTGCATGCCGACCGTGACGGTGCGCTGGTGAACCTGATGAACACCACGCCGGACGGCGATTACCAGACCTACAAGGCCAATGACGGCGCCTACGTGCGCGACCACTTCTTCGGGCGCGATCCGCGCACCAAGGCGCTGGTCGAGCCGATGACCGATCAGGAGATCTGGAACCTCAAGCGCGGCGGGCACGACTACCGCAAGGTGTACGCGGCCTACCGCGCCGCGATGGAGCACAAGGGCCAGCCGACGATCATCCTGGCCAAGACCATCAAGGGCTACACGCTGGGCTCGCATTTCGAGGGCCGCAATGCCACCCACCAGATGAAAAAGCTTGCGCTGCAGGATCTCAAGGATTTCCGGGACGTCACGCGGGTTCCGGTTTCCGATGCCCAGCTGGAGGAAGATCCCTACCTGCCGCCGTATTACCACCCCGGCCCGGAGACCCCGGAAATTCGCTATCTGCTCGAACGGCGCCGCGCGCTGGGCGGATTCGTGCCCGAGCGTCGCACCAAGAGCACGCCGCTGGCGCTGCCCGGCGCCGATACCTACAAGGCCCTCAAAAAGGGCTCGGGCAACCAGTCGGTGGCCACCACCATGGCGACCGTGCGGACGTTCAAGGAATTGTTGCGGGACAAGAACATCGGGCCGCGCCTGGTGCCGATCATCCCCGACGAGGCGCGGACCTTCGGGATGGACTCCTGGTTCCCGAACCTCAAGATCTACAACCGCAACGGACAGTTGTACACCTCGGTGGACTCGCAGCTGATGCTCGCCTACAAGGAGAGCGAAGTCGGCCAGATCCTGCACGAGGGCATCAACGAGGCCGGTTCGACCGCGTCGTTCACCGCGGTGGGTACCTCGTACTCCACGCACAACGAGCCGATGATCCCGATCTACATCTTCTACTCGATGTTCGGGTTCCAGCGCACCGGCGACGGCCTGTGGGCCGCCGCCGACCAGATGGCGAAAGGCTTCGTGCTGGGCGCCACGGCAGGCCGCACCACCCTGACCGGTGAGGGCCTGCAGCACGCCGACGGGCATTCACTGTTGTTGGCGTCGACCAATCCGGCGGCGGTGACCTACGATCCGGCGTTCGCCTACGAAATCGCCCACATCATCGAAAGCGGCCTGCACCGCATGTACGGCGAACATCCGGAGAACGTGTACTTCTACATCACCATCTACAACGAGCCCTACGTCCAACCCGCCGAACCCGACGACCTCGACGCCGAAGCGCTGCTGCGCGGGATGTACCGCTACCGCCGGGCTCCGGAGGCCCGCGCCAACACCGCGCAGATCCTGGCCTCCGGTGTCGCGATGCCCGAGGCGCTGCGGGCCGCCGATCTGCTCGCCGAGCAGTGGGACGTCGCCGCCGACGTGTGGTCGGTGACCAGCTGGGGTGAGCTCAACCGGGAGGGCGTCGAGATCGAGAAACAGCGGCTGCGCCATCCCGATCAACAGGCACCCACGTCGCACGTCACCAACTCGCTGGCCGACGCGGCCGGCCCGGTGGTGGCGGTCTCGGACTGGATGCGTGCGGTCGCCGAGCAGATCCGGCCGTGGGTGCCCGGCACCTACATCACTCTGGGCACCGACGGCTTCGGCTTCTCCGACACCCGGCCGGCCGCGCGGCGGTACTTCAACACCGACGCCGAGTCCGTGGTGGTCGCAGTGCTGGAGGGGCTGGCCCGCGACGGCAATATCGACCAGTCGGTGGCGATCGAGGCGGCACGCAAGTACCAGATCGACGATGTGTTCGCCGCCGCCGTCTCCTACGTGGACACCGGCAGCGCCTAGCGTCCCCCGCCGCGGTCCTTACACCCAAGGGCAATTGGAGGAACCCACCAGAACTGTGGCGTAGCTTTTAGGGATGACCGACAATCGGTTCGTTCCACCGAAGTCCACCGTCGAGGTACTCGAAAGCGTGCCCGATTCGGTGCTGCGCGGGATGAAGCAGTACTCCGGACGGCTTGCCACCGAGGCGGTCCACGCGATGGAAGAACGGCTGCCGTTCTTTGCCGACCTCGACGCCTCGCAGCGGGCCAGCGTGCAATTGGTGGTGCAGACCGCTGTCGTCAACTTCGTCGAGTGGATGCGCAACCCGCAGAGCGATGTCGGCTACACCGCACAGGCCTTCGAGGTGGTTCCACAGGATCTGCGGCGGCGCATCGCGCTGCGGCAGTCCGTGGAGATGGTGCGCACCACCATGGAGTACTTCGAAGAGGTGGTGCCGCTGCTCGCCCGGTCGGAGGAGCACCTGACCGCGCTGACCGCGGGCATCTTGCGGTACAGCCGCGACCTGGCGTTCGCCGCGGCCAGCGCCTACGCCGATCAGGCGGAGGCCCGCGGCGCCTGGGACACCAGGATGGAGGCCAACGTCGTCGACGCGGTGGTGCGGGGCGATATCGGCCCTGAACTGCAGTCCCAGGCCGCGGCGCTGAACTGGGATGCCACCGCACCCGCGACGGTGATCGTCGGTCTGCCGCGTCCCGACCGGCTCGAGCAGGCCAGTGACGACGTGCACGAGGTGGCGCGGCGCAATGACCGCGCGGCCTTGTCCGATGTGCACGGCACCTGGCTGGTGGCGATCATCTCCGGCCCGCTCTCCCCGACCGACCGGTTCCTGAGTGATCTACTGACGGTGTTCGGCGACGGGCCCGTGGTGATCGGCCCGACGGCCCCGACGTTGACCGCGACGTACCGCAGCGCGACTGAGGCGATCTCCGGGATGAACGCGGTCGCCGGCTGGATGGGCGCGCCGCGGCCGGTCTCGGCGCGCGAGCTATTGCCCGAGCGGGCGTTGCTGGGCGATCCCACGGCGGTCGCTGCGCTGGAGGCAGAGGTGATGCGACCACTTGCCGACGCCGGACCGGCTCTCACCGAGACCCTGGACGCCTATCTGGATGCCGGCGGCGCGATCGAAGCGTGCGCTCGCAAATTGTTCGTTCATCCAAATACCGTTCGTTACCGGCTCAAACGTATCGCCGACTTCACTGGCCGCGATCCCGCCGTGCCACGGGATGCCTACGTCCTGCGGGTGGCGACCACCGTGGGCCGGCTGAGCAAACAGCCGTACCATTCGAGCACGCCGAACAGTGGAATTACCGCGACACCGGCGATTCGCCCGGCCGCTGGGGACGGGCTCGAACCCCGGTAAACCGACCGAATCCGAACTCACAGGTAGCGCGGAGGTATCAGCCACGTCGCATCACATGCGGTTTTGTGGACAACCTACAAAAACATAAGACAAGGTTCATAATCTCTTACACCGTGCAAAACCATCTTCACAGTGTTCTCTTAATGATGTGCCTCAACGACCCGTGCTCGCCTTGCTTGCCCCAGGACAGGGCTCGCAGACACCCGGCATGCTCGCCCCATGGCTTGAGCTCGCCGGCGCCGCCGATCGTCTCGCCACCTGGTCGCAGATCAGCGGACTCGATTTGACCCGCCTGGGCACCACCGCAACCGCGGAAGAGATCACCGACACCGCGGTGACGCAGCCGCTGGTCGTGGCCGCCACCCTGCTGGCCCATGAGGAACTGACCAAGCGTCTGGGTGACACCGGGCTGCTGTCCGATCAGGACACCATCGTCGCCGGCCATTCGGTGGGCGAGATCGCCGCCTACGCCATCGCCGGCGTCATCTCTGCCGACGATGCCGTCAAGCTGGCCGCCACCCGCGGCGCGGAAATGGCGAAGGCCTGCGCACTGGAGCCGACCGGAATGTCGGCCGTGCTCGGTGGCGACGAGGCCGAGGTGCTCAGCCGCCTCGACTCACTGGACCTGGTACCGGCCAACCGCAACGCCGCCGGCCAGATCGTGGCTGCCGGCGCGCTCGCGGCACTGGAGAAGCTGGCCGAGGATCCGCCGGCCAAGGCCCGGGTCCGGCAATTGGCCACCGCAGGTGCCTTCCACACCCGGTACATGGCGTCCGCGCTGGACGGTTACGCGGCCGCGGCACAATCTGTAACGACGTCAGAGCCGACCACGACACTCCTGTCGAATGCGGACGGGCAGCCGGTTTCCTCGGCGGCCGACGCCATGGAGAAACTGGTGTCACAGCTGACCAAGCCGGTGCGCTGGGATCTGTGCACCGAGACACTGCGTCAGCGCAACGTGGCAGGGGTTTTCGAATTTCCCCCCGCGGGAACGCTGGCAGGCATCGCCAAGCGCGAACTGAAGGGCACCCCGAACCGCGCCATCAAGTCCCCGGCAGACCTGGACGGGCTGGGCGAGCTGTAGGCCCCGCGACAACCGCATACCGAGAACGTCCCCAAAAGTCCTCCGCACCCGGAGGACATCTATCACCACCAATAAGAAGGAGCCATCGTGGCCGCCAGTCAGCAAGAAATCATCGCCGGTCTCGCCGAGATCATCGAAGAGGTCACCGGCATCGAGCCGTCTGAGGTGACCCCCGAGAAGTCGTTCGTCGACGACCTGGACATCGACTCGCTGTCGATGGTCGAGATCGCCGTGCAGACCGAGGACAAGTACGGCGTGAAGATCCCCGACGAGGATCTCGCAGGCCTGCGCACCGTCGGCGACGTCGTCTCCTACATCCAGAAGCTTGAGGAAGAGAACCCCGAGGCTGCCGCAGCCCTGCGCGAAAAGTTCTCGGCAGACCAGTGACCAGGCCTTCCACTGCTAACGGCGGTTACCCCAATGTTGTGGTAACCGCCGTTACGGCGACGACGTCCATCGCACCGGACATCGAGAGCACGTGGAAGGGCCTGCTCGCAGGCGAAAGCGGTATCCGCGTTCTCGAAGACGAGTTTGTCGAGAAGTGGGATCTGGCGGCGAAAATCGGTGGTCACCTCAAGGAACCGCTCGACCCGCTGATGTCACGCCTGGACATGCGTCGTATGTCATACGTGCAGCGCATGGCGAAGTACCTCGGCAAGCAGCTGTGGGAGTCCGCAGGCAGCCCTGAGGTCGATCCCGATCGCTTCTCGGTCGTGATCGGCACCGGACTCGGTGGCGGCGAGAAGATCGTCGAAACCTACGACGCGATGAACGAGGGCGGGCCCCGCAAGGTGTCCCCGCTGGCCGTTCAGATGATCATGCCCAACGGTGCAGCCGCAGTCGTCGGCCTCGAACTCGGGGCCAGGGCTGGGGTTATCACTCCGGTGTCGGCGTGCTCGTCGGGTTCGGAGGGCATCGCCCATGCATGGCGTCAGATCGTCATGGGTGACGCCGACATCGCCGTCTGTGGTGGCGTCGAAGGTGCCATCGAAGCGCTGCCGATCGCGGCGTTCTCGATGATGCGTGCGATGTCGACCCGCAATGACGATCCGGAAGCCGCTTCGCGGCCCTTCGACAAGGATCGCGACGGGTTCGTCTTCGGTGAGGCAGGCGCGCTCATGGTCATCGAGACCGAGGAGCATGCCTTGGCCCGTGGCGCCAAACCACTGGCCCGCCTGTTGGGTGCCGGCATTTCGTCGGACGCGTTCCACATGGTGGCTCCGGCCGCCGACGGCCTGCGGGCCGGGCACGCGATGAAGCGGGCGATGGAGACGGCAGGCCTGTCGCCGTCAGACATCAACCACGTCAACGCCCACGCCACGTCCACCTCGATCGGCGATGTCGCCGAGGCGAATGCCATCCGGGTTGCCGGTGTGGAGCACGCCGCGGTGTACGCACCGAAGTCGGCGCTGGGCCACTCCATCGGAGCGGTGGGCGCGTTGGAGTCGATCCTGACGGTGCTCGCACTGCGGGACGGCGTGATCCCTCCGACGCTGAACTACGAGACGCCCGATCCTGAGATCGATCTCGATGTTGTTGCAGGTGAGCCTCGGTATGGCGACTACCAGTACGCCATCAACAACTCGTTCGGGTTCGGTGGTCACAATGTGGCCCTGGCCTTCGGACGGTACTGAGGCACGAAAGGAAAGACTCAGCAAATTATGGCGGGATTGTCCACGGGCACGGGTCTGCCCAATGTGGTTGTCACCGGCGTAGCCATGTCAACGGCGCTGGCAACCGATGCCGACAGTACCTGGAAGAAGCTGCTGGACGGCCAGAGTGGCATCCGGTTGCTCACTGATCCGTTCGTCGATCAGTACGACCTACCGGTTCGCATCGGCGGTCACCTCCTCGAGGAGTTCGACCATGAGTTGACGCGGGTCGAACTACGCCGGTTGTCATATCTGCAGAAGATGGCGACGGTGATCGGCCGCCGGGTTTGGGCCAATGCAGGCTCCCCGGAGGTCGACACCCGTCGGTTGGCCGTGTCGATCGGCACCGGCATGGGTTCCTCCGAGGAGCTCGTGTTCGCCTACGACAACATGCGGAACAAGGGCCTCCGTGGCGTGTCGCCGCTGGTCGTCCAGATGTACATGCCGAACGGGGCAGCCGCGGCCGTGGGCCTCGACCGCAAGGCCAAGGCCGGGGTCTCCACCTCGATCTCCGCCTGCGCGTCGGGTTCGGAGGCCATCGCCAATGCGTGGCGCAATATCGTGCTCGGGGAAGCCGATATCGCCATCTGCGGCGGCGTGGAGACCAAGATCGAGGCGGTGCCGATCGCCGGCTTCGCGCAGATGCGCATCGTGTTGTCCAACAGCAATGACGATCCGCAGGGCGCGTGCAAGCCGTTCGACAAGGACCGCAACGGCTTTGTGTTCGGTGAAGCCGGTGCCCTGATGGTCATCGAGACCGAGGAGCACGCCAAGGCACGCGGAGCCACCATCTACGGCCGGTTGATGGGCGCCAGCGTCACCTCCGACGGCTACCACATCGTGGCCCCGGACCCCAACGGCGAGCAGGCGGGTCACGCCATGACTCGCGCCATCCAGCTGGCAGGCCTGCAGCCCACCGACATCGACCACGTCAACGCGCATGCCACCGGCACCAGCGTTGGCGATGTGGCCGAGGGTAAAGCGATCAACAACGCGATGGGTGGTCACAAGCCCGCGGTCTACGCACCGAAATCTGCGCTGGGCCATTCGGTCGGCGCGGTCGGTGCGGTGGAGTCCATCCTGACGGTGCTCGCGCTGCGGGACGGCGTCATACCCCCGACACTGAACCTGAACAACCTCGATCCGGAGATCGATCTGGACGTCGTTGCCGGGGAACCGCGGCAGGGCAACTACGAGTACGCGATCAACAATTCGTTCGGATTCGGTGGGCACAACGTCGCGCTCGCCTTCGGGAAGTACTAAAAGAGCACTTTCGGGACGGCAACGGCCGATCATCCGACGGGCTACAGGAGGTTTTTTATGACGATCATGGCTCCCCAAGCCGTCGGTGAGACGCTCGACCCGCGCGATCCACTGCTGCGCCTGAAGATGTTCTTCGACGACGGCAGTGCTGTCGAGTTGCTGCACGAGCGGGACCGCTCGGGCGTGCTGGCCGCCGCGGGCACCGTCAATGGTGTTCGCACCGTTGCGTTCTGCACCGACGGCACCGTCATGGGCGGGGCCATGGGCGTCGAAGGCTGCGCCCACATCGTCAACGCCTATGACACCGCCATCGAGGATCAGAGCCCGATCGTGGGAATCTGGCATTCCGGTGGTGCCCGGCTGGCCGAGGGCGTCAAGGCCCTGCACGCGGTCGGCCTGGTGTTCGAGGCGATGATCCGGGCGTCGGGCTACATCCCGCAGATCTCGGTGGTCGTCGGCTTCGCCGCCGGTGGTGCGGCCTATGGGCCTGCCCTGACCGACGTGATCGTGATGGCGCCGGACAGCAAGGTGTTCGTCACCGGTCCCGACGTGGTGCGCAGCGTCACCGGCGAGGACGTCGACATGGTGTCGCTCGGGGGTCCCGAAGCCCACCACAAGAAGTCCGGCGTGTGCCACATCGTCGCCGACAACGAACTCGACGCGTACGAGCGCGGTCGCCGGCTGGTTGGATTGTTCTGCCAGCAGGGCCATTTCGATCGCAGCAAGGCCGAGGCTGGGGACACCGATCTGGCCGCACTGCTGCCGCCGTCCCCCCGCCGTGCGTATGACGTGCATCCGCTGCTGACCGCCCTGCTCGACGAGGGTGTCCCGTTCGAGGAATTCCAGGGCAAGTGGGCACCGTCGATGGTGGTCGGCCTAGGCCGGCTGGCCGGGCGGTCGGTCGGTGTGTTGGCCAACAATCCGCTCCGTCTGGGCGGTTGCCTGAACTCCGAAAGCGCCGAGAAGGCAGCACGTTTCGTGCGGCTGTGCGACGCCTTCGGGATTCCACTGGTGGTCGTGGTCGACGTGCCCGGCTACCTGCCGGGTGTCGATCAGGAATGGGGCGGCGTGGTCCGTCGCGGCGCGAAACTGCTGCACGCGTTCGGCGAATCGTCGGTCCCGCGCGTCACGCTGGTGACCCGGAAGATCTACGGCGGCGCCTACATCGCGATGAACTCGCGGTCCCTGAACGCCACCAAGGTGTTCGCCTGGCCGGACGCCGAGGTCGCGGTGATGGGCGCCAAGGCCGCGGTCGGCATCCTGCACAAGAAGAAGCTGGCCGCCGCCGCACCGGAAGACCGCGAGGCGCTGCACGAGCAGCTCGCCGAAGAGCACGAGCGCATCGCAGGCGGTGTGGACTCGGCGATCGAGATCGGTGTGGTCGACGAAAAGATCGACCCGGCCCACACCCGCAGCAAGCTGACCCAGGCGCTGGCCGAGGCGCCCGCACGTCGCGGTCGCCACAAGAACATCCCGCTGTAACCCTTCCCCGCGCGGGTAATTCCGCGCGGAGCACCTTCCCTGCGCGAGCAGACAGTTCGGTCCCCGAAAACCAATGGTTTCGGGGACCGAACTGTCTGCTCGCCGGGTCAGCGGGTGGTGTAACCGCCGTTGGCGAAGATCGTCTGTCCGTTGATCCAGTGCCCTTCGCCGGCGAGGAACACGACCAGCGGGGCGATATCGGTGATCTCGGTCAGCCGGTTGCCCATCGCCTGTGATTTGTGGAACTCGACGCGCTCCGGGGTTTCCTGCGGATAGAAGAATGGGGTGTCCATCGGCCCCGGTGCAACGTTGTTGACGTTGATCCCACGCGCTCCGAACTCTTTGGATGCCGCCCGGGTGAAGTGTTCGACGGGACTCTTGGAACCCGCGTAGGTCGAGTAGCCGTCGGTATAGGCGGCCAGCAGGGCCGTCACGATCGTCACGACCGACCCATTGTCATTGAGCCGTTTGCCGGCCTGCTGCAAAAAGAAGTAGGCCGCCTTCGAGTTGATGTCGAACATCGAATCATATTCGGCCTCAGTGGTTTCCACGAACGGCTTGCGGAGCACCTTGCCGACCGTGTTGATTGCGATATCGACGCCACCGAAGGCGTCGACGGCGGCGTCGAACAGTTTCTCGACATTGGCCGGAACTGTCAGATCGCCCTGCACCTTGATGGCCTTCACGCCGGACCCCTCGACCTGCGCGACGGTCTTGTCTGCCTCGGCCTCGGTCGAGGCGCTGTTGTAGTGCACCGCAACATTGACGCCTTGACCGGCTAACGACGTGCTGATCAGTCCGCCCAGGTTCTTGGCTCCGGCGGCGACGATTGCCGACTTCCCTTGAAGTTTGCTCATGGCTTCGAAGATAGTCGATCAATTCACAACTGAAAAACACAATTGCCCGCAGTAACGACAAGTTTTATTTGTGGTTAGGTTGACGACATGACGCGACCCTTTCCCGACCTGCGCAGACTTCGGCACTTCATCACGGTCGCTGAAAAAGGTAGCTTCACCCGGGCCGCCGAAGACCTGCACCTGAGCCAGCAGGCACTGAGCAGCTCGGTGCGCCAACTTGAGAAAGAGCTCGATGCTGTGCTTTTTGTCCGCGAGGGGCGCCGCGTGACGCTCACGCCTGCCGGTCAGTTGCTGGCCGATGAGGGCCGCCCCCTGTTAGCTGCCGCGCATACCGTTGCCGATCACGTACATCGCACCGCAGCCACGGCGAGGGAGGTGTACGTCGTCGGGCACACTCCCGCCCTCAGCGGCACCGAGGTCTACGAACTGCTGGAACCGGCCGTCGAAGCGTTCGCTGACGCCTCATTCACCTTTCGTCAGATGTTTCCTGGCCAGCTGGTGGCCGGCATCCTCGACGGTTCCGTTCACCTGGGCTTGCGGCGTGGCGTGGTGCCCGTGGGCGATCTGGCGGCCGCAGTTCTCGGATACCACCCGGTGCGATTGGCCCTGCTCACCGAGCACCCGTTGGCGACCCGCGATGCCGTGGACATCGCGGACCTGGCCGGGCAGACGATCGCGCTGTGGGCGCCGCCAGGGTCCTCCTACTACAGCGACTTTCTGCTGGGCGCGTGTCGACGCGCAGGCTTCGAGCCCGATTATGTCGTCAGCCGGGTCCAGGGTGCGGCCACGGTGGCTGCGCCGCTGACCACCGGCGCGATCGCGTTCGTCACCGCCCCGGCCGGGCCCGCGATGGACGGGCGGGTGACGGTTGTCGACGTGCGGCCACCCCTGGTGGTTCCGGTGCAGGCGTTGTGGCAACGGCACACTGCGTCGGCAATCCGCGACCTCATCCTGGCGGACCATTAACGGGTCTGGGCCAGCATCTCCATCGCGGTATCGGTGGCGCGCTCGCGGTCAGCCTCGACGAGGCCGATCCTGGTGCGGCGGTCGAGGATATCGTCGACGCGCAGGGCGCCTTCGTGGGTCACCGCGTACTCGAATTCCGCCCGCGTGACGTCGATGCCATCGGCCACCTGCTCGGTCGGCCGTTCGCACGACGCGCTGGCGATGACGTTGGGCGCTTCGGCGCCGTACCGTGCCACCAACGATGACGGCAGCTCATACGAAGAACGCAGGGCGGCCACCGGATTGGCGGGCGCGCCGACCAACGGCAGGTTGCGGGTGCGGCAGTCGCCTGCGGAGAGCCCGCGTGTCCGCACCGCCCGGTCCAGCACATCCTGCGCCATGTAGCGGTATTCGGTGAGTTTCCCGCCGATCACGCTGATCATGCCGTTCGCCGATTCCACCACCGCGTGATCGCGGGACACATCGGCGGTACGGCTTTTACCTCCCTTGCTCCCCGCGTCCGCGGCACCCACCTCGATGAGCGGTCGCAACCCGGCGTAGGACCCGATCACGTCGCCCGTGGTCAGTGCGGTGGCCAATGCGGTGTTGACGGTGTCCAGCAGGAACGCAATCTCGGCCGGGCTCGGTTGCGGCACATCGGGAACCGGGCCCGGCGCGTCCTCGTCGGTGAGACCCAGATAGACGCGACCCAGCTGTTCGGGCATGGCGAACACGAACCGGTTCAACTCCCCCGGTATCGGGATCGTCAGTGCGGCAGTGAGGTTGCCGAATGCCGCGGCGTCGAACACCACATGTGTACCCCTGCTGGGGCGCAATGTGATCGACGGGTCCACCTCCCCCGCCCACACCCCGGCAGCATTGATGACAGCGCGGGCCGCCACATCGAACGATTCCCCGGTGAGCTCATCAGTGAGGCGCACCGAGTCGCCCCGGGCGTCGGTGGCGGAGACGCGCGTGAAGATCCGGGCTCCGTGCTGGGCGGCGGTGCGCGCGACGGCCGTCACCAGACGGGCGTCGTCGATGAGCTGGCCGTCATAGGCCAGGAATGCGCCGTCGAGGCCGTCGCGACGAACTGTCGGCGCCAATTCGACCGCACGCGCGGCATCGACGCGTCGAGAGCGGGGCAGCGTCGCGGCCGGAGTCCCTGCCAGCCTGCGCAACCCGTCGCCCGCCACGAAGCCGACCCGTACCAGGGCACGCGAGGACCGACTCATCGACGGGAGCAAGGGCACCAGCTGCGGCATGGCTTTGACGAGATGAGGGGCGTTGCGGGTCATCAGTATTCCGCGCTCGATGGCGCTGCGCCGGGCGATTCCGACGTTGCCTGTGGCCAGGTAGCGCAGCCCGCCGTGCACCAGCTTGGAGCTCCACCGGCTGGTGCCGAACGCCAGGTCGTGTTTCTCCACCAGCGCCACACTCAGCCCGCGGGTGGCCGCATCCAGCGCGATGCCCGCACCGGTGATGCCACCGCCGATCACGATGACGTCGAGGCGCTCACCGTCGGCGAGCGCGGTGAGTTCGGCGGTGCGTCGCGCGCCGTTGAGCGCAGTCACGTCGGTCATGGTTTGAGGTATCCGTTCAAGGAGTGGGTCAGTTCGGTGGCCAGCGCGTCGGTGTCGAGGATCGGCGCGACCATTTGCGCGGACTGGACGGCGGATTGGGTGATCAGCAGACACATCGTGGCCAGTTGACGCGGATCACCTTCGCGTACGCTGCCGTGTTCCTGGGCAAGTTTCAGCTCGCCGGCGACGGCGTCGATGAGGATCTGCTGACTGGTGCCCAATCGCTCGGCGATGTAGACCATCGCAAGTTCCGGCGCGCTGAGCAGCACGGCCATGATGACCTCGTCGCGGCGCAACCGCTGCGACACCGTGACGATCCGGGTGACCAACGCTTCCCGGCCGGAGCCGGTGTTTTCGACGTCGTCGAGCACACGGACGATCCGCGCGGTGAGCAGCGCCGCGAGGATCGAGCGGGTGTCCGGGAAACGCCGGTAGACCGTGGGCCTGCTGACCCCGGCGCGTCGCGCGATCTCCGCGAGTGTCACCCGCTCGACGCCGAAGGCCAGCACACAGCTCGCAGCGGCGTCCAGAATCTGGTCGGCGCGCGATTCACCGTTACTGATTGACATCATGTGTAATACTGTAACGCATGACGCGCCCGGTTGAGCAATACCTGCCCCCGATGAAATGGAATGCCTGGGGTGACCCGCAGGCGGCCAAGCCGCTGTCCGACGGCATCCGGACCCTGTTGGAGGAGGCGCTCGGCATCGAAGCTGCCCCCGGTGCCGAACTGACCCCCGACCAGGTCCAGCTGCGCCCCTCGGCGCTGACTGCGCAGGGCCGCGACGGACTGATCGCGATTGTCGGCGCGCAGTACTGCGGCACCGACGACACCTCGCGGTTACTTCACGCGGGCGGCAAGTCCACGCTGGATCTACTGCGCCGCAAAGACACCGGCATCCAGGATGTACCCGACGCGGTGCTCCTACCCGCCGACGAAATCGAGGTGGCCGCAATCCTGGCCCACTGCACCGAACACCGGATCGCGGTTGTCCCGTTCGGTGGCGGCACCAGCGTGGTCGGCGGAGTCGATCCGCTGCGCGGCGAGTTCTCCGCGGTAGTGTCGTTGGACCTGCGCCGGCTCGACGCCTTGCATGCGATCGATGAGGTGTCCGGCGAGGCGGAACTCGGCGCCGGCGTCACCGGGCCGCAGGCCGAGGAATTACTAGGTGCGCACGGGTTTTCGCTCGGGCACTTCCCGCAAAGCTTCCAGTTCGCCACCATCGGCGGGTTCGCCGCCACCCGATCCTCCGGCCAGGATTCGGCCGGCTACGGCCGGTTCGACGACATGGTCCGGGGCCTGCGCGCGGTGACCCCTGCCGGGATACTCGACCTCGGCCGCGCCCCCGCCTCGGCCGCCGGACCCGATCTCCGGCAGCTCATCGTCGGCTCGGAGGGCGTATTCGGCATCATCACCCGCGTGCGGGTGCGGGTGCATCCGGTCCCCGAATCGACCCGCTATGAGGCCTGGTCGTTCCCCGACTTCCCCACCGGAGCCGCGGCACTGCGCGCGGTCACGCAGACCGGCGCCGGCCCGACGGTGATCCGGTTGTCCGATGAAGCCGAGACCGGGGTGAACCTGGCTACCACGGAAAGCATTGGGCAGCAGAGCATCACCGGCGGCTGCCTGGCCGTCACGGTCTTCGAGGGCACTGCCGCGCATGCCGAAAGCCGGCACGCCGAGACCCGTGCGGTGCTGCAGGAGCACGGCGGAACCTCGCTGGGTGACGGCGCGGCCCGCGCCTGGGAAAAGGGTCGGTTCGGTGCGCCGTATCTGCGCGATTCGCTGCTTTCGGCAGGCGCGTTGTGCGAGACGCTGGAGACCGCCACCAACTGGTCGAACCTCGCGACGTTGAAAGCCGCTGTCACCGAGGCGCTGACCACCACACTCGCCGAAACCGGCACACCCGCGCTGGTGCTGTGCCACATTTCGCACGTGTACCCGACCGGCGCATCGCTGTACTTCACCGTCGTGGCCGCACAGCGCGGCAACCCGCTCGAGCAGTGGCGCAAGGCCAAGACAGCCGCCTCCGAAGCAATGGTGCACAACGGTGGCACCATCACCCACCATCATGCCGTCGGCGCCGATCACCGCCCGTGGATGCGCGACGAGGTCGGAGACCTCGGTGTCGAGATCCTGCGGGCGGTCAAGGCAACCGTGGATCCGGCCGGAATTCTCAACCCCGGCAAGCTGATTCCGTGACCATCGCCCGGGTCACCGTGCTGACCAACCCGCTGTCCGGGCACGGTAACGCACCCCATGCCGCGGAGCGGGCCATCACCCGATTCCAGCAGCGGGGCATCGACGTGTGCGCGATCGTCGGCACCGATGCCGAGCATGCCAGCCGGCTGGTCGATAAGGCACTCGAGGCGGGCACCGATGCTCTGGTGGTGGTCGGTGGCGATGGGGTGATCTCACTTGCGCTGCAGGCGCTGGCCACCGGGGATGTCCCGTTGGGGATCGTGCCTGCCGGCACCGGCAATGACCACGCCCGCGAGTACCGGTTACCTACCGGTGATCCCGCGGCCGCTGCCGACATCGTGGCGGACGGCCACATCGAGACCGTCGACCTGGGACGCATCGAGGACCGCTCCGGCGCAGTCAAGTGGTTCGGCACGGTGATGGCTGCCGGATTCGATTCACTGGTCAGCGACCGGACCAACCGCATGCGGTGGCCACACGGTCGGATGCGCTACAACCTGGCGATGGTGGCCGAACTGTCGAAACTGCGACTGCTGCCGTTCCAACTGTCCTTCGACGGCGGGCCCGAGATCGACACCGAACTGACCCTGGCCGCATTCGGCAACACCCGCAGCTACGGCGGCGGCATGCGCATCTGTCCGGACGCCGACCATTCCGACGGGCTGCTCGACGTCACGATGGTGACGTCGGCCTCTCGCGCCAAGCTCATCCGGCTGTTCCCGACAGTGTTCAAGGGCACGCACACCCACCTCGACGAAGTCAGCACCCGGCGGGCGACGACCGTCAGCGTCGACAGCCCAGGGATCAACGCCTACGCCGACGGGGATTTCGCGGCACCGCTGCCGGTGACAGTGTCGGCCGTGCCCCGCGCACTGAAGATCCTGGTGCCGAGATAGGCCGCGCTACCCGACCGCAGCCCAATGTCGTCGGCTACCCGACCGCAGCCCAATGTCGTCGGCTACCCGACTCCGCGGTTCAGCCAGCTGACCTCACCAGTGTCCCCACCATCGCGGTAGGGCTCCAGCGATTCGTCCCATGCGGTGCCGAGCACAGAGTCGAGATCGGCGGCCAGGGCGTCGGCGCCACCGGCCATCAGGCTGCGCAGTCGCATCTCGCCGACCATCACGTCACCGTTGGCGCTCATGACACCGCTCCACAAACCGAGCTGTGGGGTGTGGCACCAGCGGTGGCCGTCGACGCCGGCGCTCGGGTCCTCGGTCACCTCGAACCGCAACACCGACCACGAGCGCAGGGCATTGGCCAACTGCGCCCCGGTGCCGACCGGCCCAACCCAATTGGTGACCGCGCGCAGCTGACCGGGCATGGCCGGCTGCGGGGTCCACTTCAGGTTGGCGCGCGCCGACAGGGTCGACGACAACGCCCACTCGACATGTGGGCAAACCGCCGCGGGTGAGGCATGGACGTACACCACGCCCGTCGCCGCGTCGGCGAACTGGTTCGACGCACGCATTTGCTACTCCTTCGGCTTCACGAGGGACGTCTTCCCCAACGACCTGGTGATTCCGATTCGAGCAATGCAGTTGTGTCGCGCGTGTCTATTGTGCCCTGTGAGGTCTATGTTGCGCTAGTCTGTGCCGATTTCTCTCAGCACTCCATCAGATATCGCCGGCCACAACGGATACGTCCAGTCCCCGAAATCGCGGTCCGTGAGCGTCACCAACGCCAGCTCGGCAATCGGATCAACCCACAAAAACGTCCCTGACTGGCCAAAATGCCCGAATGTGCGCGGTGAGTTCGTCGCCCCGGTCCAGTGCGGCGCCTTGTTGTCGCGAATCTCGAAGCCGAGTCCCCAATCGTTGGGCCGCTGTTGCCCGAACCCGGGCAACACGCCGTCGAGACCGGCAAACTGCACCGAGACCGCGTCGGCGTGCATGTCAGGTGAGACCAAAACCGGCCGCAACAACTCGCCGGCGAACGCCGCCAGATCGGCCACCGTCGACACCACACCGAACCCGGCAGCCTCGGACCCGCCCAACAACTCCGTCGACGCCATCGCGAGCGGCGCGAAGACCGCCTCAGTCAGGTACGCGCCGAACTCGATGCCGGCAGCGTCCTCAATCGCCCGCGCGAGCAACTCGAACCCGTAATTGGAGTAGACGCGGCGCTGCCCCGGACGGGCGATCACGTCGGCCGAACGCATCGAGACCCCCGATGCGTGGGCCAGCAGGTGCCGGATCGTCGACCCGGGCGGCCCGGCGGGGGTGTCGAGGTCGACCACCCCTTCCTCGATGGCCACCTGCGCGGCCCGTGCCACCAGCGGCTTGGTGACCGAGGCCAGCGGGAAGGGCTTGGCGGTGTCACCGTGGGTCGCCAGCACCCCTGACGGCCCGATCACCGCCGCCGCAGCGGTTGACACCGGCCAGTCATCTAGAACATTGAGAACATCCGTAGCGCTCATCGGGCGCAAATCTAGCCGGTTCGTCCCATACCGCGCGCAAGCAAACCCTCGGCCATGGCCGTTGCCACCGCATCGACCTCCGCAACCAGACGACGCAGATCGACCCCACGACGCATCAACTCCGCGCGGTCGACCATCTGCTGGGCCGCGAGTCGATGCACATCACAGATCGCACGATAGGCCGCGTGCGGCGTCTCCGGCTGGGTGGTTTCGCACCATTGCTGCATGGACTGCGTCCAGGACCGCAGCCGTGCACCGTCGGTGCGAGGCTGGGGCAGGGTCAGCACCCGCCGGTAGACATCGCCGGCCCATTCGACTGGCACTCGCTCGTCGAGCATCGGGAGCAGGACGTCGTCAAGTGTTCGGTAGCCGGCGGCGTCATCGGCGGATACCGCGGCCACACCGTCGAGGACCCGCGCCAGAATCGCAAGCGCCACGTCGTCGACATGCTCAGCGATCCGGGCCACCTCCGCCGCGGCCGCGGGCAGCGCAGAATCAACGCCGTCGTCCGCGGTCGTCACCGCGGTGAGGTAGGTGAGATAACCATGTGCGCTCGCCTCGGGAACACCCTGCAGGAGGACTGCGGCGCGCTGCGCCCAGTTCCGTGCCAGGCTGACATGTCCCCGAGCAAGCCAGGCCAGCCCGAGTTCGGTGGCCTTCATGGCCGCGAGTACCGGATCGGTGCGCAGGAGGCGGGTGTGTACCTGCTCGTTGATCCGTACGGATTCCGAGCCGTGGCCCTGACGCCATGCGGCCGCGGCAAATACCGCGAGATCTTCGGTGTCGAGAGGTTGCACCGCATCGACACGGCTGAAGGATTCGTAACTGGTCAGCCACTCTTTTCGCTGATACGCCGACCGCGCGACAGCGAGAAGTTCGGATCGATCGTCCACCACAACCAACGGTAACGCGAAGCCGCGCGCAGAACAGCCGGTTCGGCGGACCGCACCACCCGACCGCGAAATGGGTACGTATTAGGTTGTAACCATGGCTCAGACAGTGCGCGGTGTGATTTCCCGGTCCAAGAAGCAGCCCGTCGGGTTGGTCGACATTGTCATTCCCGACCCGGGCCCGGGTGAGGTGGTGGTCGATGTGATCGCCTGCGGGGTATGCCATACCGACCTGACCTACCGCGAGGGTGGGATCAACGACGAATACCCGTTCCTGCTGGGGCATGAGGCCGCAGGCACGGTCGAAGCCGTCGGCGACGGGGTCACCAACGTCGCACCCGGTGACTTCGTGATCCTCAACTGGCGCGCGGTGTGCGGACAGTGCCGGGCCTGCAAGCGCGGTCGCCCGCAGCTGTGTTTCGACACGTTCAACGCCACCCAGAAGATGACCCTGACCGACGGCACCGAACTCACCCCAGCCTTGGGCATCGGCGCGTTCGCCGACAAGACCCTCGTGCACGAGGGCCAGTGCACCAAGGTCGATCCCGACGCCGATCCGGCGGTCGCGGGCTTGTTGGGCTGCGGGGTGATGGCCGGCATTGGCGCGGCCATCAACACCGGCGCGGTCAACCGTGACGACACCGTGGCCGTGATCGGCTGCGGCGGTGTCGGTGATGCCGCGATCGCCGGTGCCGCCCTGGTCGGTGCGAAGAAGATCATCGCCGTGGACACCGACAACAAAAAACTGGACTGGGCCCGTGAATTCGGCGCCACCCACACCATCAACGCCCGCGAACTGGACCCGGTCACCACCATCCAGGACTTGACCGGTGGTTTCGGCGCCGACGTGGTCATCGACGCGGTCGGGCGCCCCGAAACCTGGAAACAGGCGTTCTACGCGCGCGACCTGGCCGGCACCGTGGTCCTGGTCGGGGTACCCACACCGGACATGACCCTGGAAATGCCGCTGGTCGACTTCTTCTCCCGCGGCGGATCATTGAAGTCCTCCTGGTATGGCGACTGCCTGCCCGAACGCGACTTCCCCACCCTCATCTCCCTCTACCTGCAGGGCCGTTTGCCGCTGGACAAGTTCGTCTCCGAACGCATCGGGCTGGACGGTATCGAAGACGCGTTCCACAAAATGCACGCCGGTGAAGTCCTGCGCTCGGTGGTGATCCTGTGACCGGGCCCGCGCAGATTCAACGCGTCGTCACCCACGGCACCTTCGAACTCGACGGTGGCAGTTGGGAAGTCGACAACAACATCTGGGTCGTCGGTGACGACTCAGACGTGGTGGTCTTCGACGCCGCCCACACCGCCGCCCCGATCATCGAGGCCGTGGCCGGCCGCAACGTGGTCGCGGTGGTATGCACCCACGGACACAACGACCACATCACCGTCGCTCCCGAGCTCGGCGCCGCCCTCGACGCGCCGGTGCTGCTGCACCCCGCCGATGAGATGTTGTGGCGGACGACCCACCCCGACAAGGATTTCCGCAGCGTCACCGACGATTTCGTGCTGCGCGCCGGCGGCATCGAGCTGCACGCCCTGCACACCCCCGGGCACTCCCCGGGTTCAGTCTGCTGGTCAGCTCCCGAACTCGGCGCGGTGTTCTCCGGAGACACCCTGTTCCAGGGCGGCCCCGGCGCCACCGGGCGGTCGTTCTCCGATTTCCCGACGATCCTGGACTCGATCTCCAAGCGGCTGGGCACCCTGCCCGCAGACACCGTGGTCTACACCGGACACGGCGACACCACCACCATCGGCGACGAAATCGTCAACTACGACGACTGGGTCGCCCGCGGGCATTAGCCGTTCAGAATCCGGCGCTTCTCCGCTTCGAACTCAGCTTCGGTGAGTGCTCCGGAATCACGGAGTGCGGCAATCGTTTTGAGTTGCTCGAGCCTGACCCCCTGGTCCGTCGGCTCGTGACTCGCGGCGACAGTATTCCCGTAGGCGGGCGTGGGCACCTCGGCCACCGGCCCGAGTGGACGCGCTCGCTTGCCGGCCCGGGCCGACCACATCAGGCTCGTCACCAGCATGAGCGCACCGGCCGCCGTCAGGCCGCCGAGCGCCCACACCGTCCAGCCGTAGGCGCTGCCATGCCCGAACGCGAGCCGGGGACTGATGTATCCGTTGACCTCGCCGTCGGTGACAATCTCATAGGTCGCCTCCTCGGCGACGTGCGCCACCCACACCCGCACCCGGGCGTCATTGTTGACAGTCGTAGTACCGCCCATACTTTCGGTGACCACCGGATCGGCGACCCCAGCGGGTGCGCTGATGCGCAGCCCGAGGCGTGGCACGGGCAGCCCGCCACCCGAGCCGGTGGTGTAGGTGTGAAAGCTGATCGTGACCTCGCCTGCGGGCAACTCCACGCTGCCGGTGCCCGGTATCTCGACTTCGCCGTAGGCATCGAACTTGTCGAGGACAAACGCGTTGAGCATGAGCATGACGAAGAATCCGATGCCGGCGGCGGTGAAGACCAGGATGGACATCACGACTGCAATCCGCGGGGCGCCCCGTCCGCTGCTCATGGCCGGAAGTCTGTCATGACCCCGCCACCAGCGACTACCGTCGAGGTTGACGTACTTCAGCCTCTGGAGGTCACCATGGCCCGCGATGACGATGTCAGGACGCAGACCAGCCCTCCTGCGCGCCGGTCGGCATTGCGCTATTGGGTGACGCTCGAGTCGCCGATGTGGTTCATCTTGGTCATCATTTTCGTCATGGGACTTCTCATCGGGCTGCTGCGGCTGCGACGGAGCTAGCAATGCCACAATCCAGCATCGTGGTGCGGCCGGACCCGTCCGACGGCACGCCCCAGACGCCGAGTACCCGACTGCAGGCGGCCGGGCTGAATTCGGCGATCAGGCTTTTCGAACAGGCGGCCCGGACAGTTCCACTGCCCTCCGCGCCGCAGCCGATTGTCATCGCCGACTACGGCGCCGGTACCGGGCACAATGCCCTGGTGCCGATCGGCGCGGCGATCACCGAGCTGCGCAAGCGCACCAGACCCGAGCACTCGGTGCTGGTGACCCACACCGATACGCCTGACAACGACTTCACCGCGCTGTTCCGCACCCTCTCCGAGGACCCGGGCACCTACCTGCACAAGGGCTCGGCGATCTTCACCTCCGCGATCGGCAGATCCTTCTACGACCAGATCCTGCCGTCGAACAGCGTGCACCTCGGCTGGTCGGCGTGGGCGATCCTGTGGCTCGGTAAGGCGCCACGACCTGTCGGAGACCACATTGCCGTGACCTACAGCAGCGACGCAGGGGTGCGTGACGCGTATGCCAGGCAGGCGGCCCACGATTGGCATGAGTTCATCGCCTTCCGCGGCCGCGAGCTGTGTCCGGGCGGCCGTCTGGTGGTGACGACGATGGCATTGGCCGATGACGGCGATTTCGGCTATCAGCCGCTGCTGGCCGCCATCAGCGACACGTTGCACGAGCTGACCACCGATCGCTTGGTCCACACCGACGAGGTCGAACGAATGTCGTTGCCGATCGTGGCCCGCCGCGCTGCAGACTTCACCGCCCCCTTCGCACCGTCCGGGCGGTTCGAGCGGCTATCGATCGACCAGCTCGAGGTTTTCGACGCCGAGGACAGATTCTTCAATCAGTACCGGACCCACAACGACGCAAAGGTTTTCGGCGCACAGTGGGCGGCGTTCTGCCGGTTCGCGGTCTTCGACGTGTTCGGTGCCGCGCTGCAGGGAGACCCGGCACGACGCACGTCCTTCTTCGAGCGACTGGAAGCAGGCATCGCGGCGCGACTGGCAGCGCGTCCCGAGCGGATACGGATTCCGCTGGCTCAGCTCGTACTGGAGAAGCGTCGCTGATCAGCTACCCGACCGACCAGGCCGGCACCGCGGCGTCGATCAGATGCGGCCCGGGTTCGGACACCGCGGCGCGGAACTGTTCGGCGAGTTCCTCGGCGGTGAACGCCCGCGTGGCAGGCACCCCGAACCCCTGTGCGATGGCGGCGAAATCGATGTCGGGATGGCTCAGGTCCAGCAGAGAACGGGACCGGTCCCCGGTGGCCGCGGTGCCGACACGCTGCAGCTCCATCTGCAGGATGGCGTAGGCGTGGTTGTTGAGGATCACCACGGTGATGTCGAGGTGTTCGCGAGCCATCGTCCACAGCGCCGAGATGGTGTAGGCGGCACTGCCGTCGGACTGCAACGCGATGACGGGACGATGCGGCGCGGCGACCGCGGCACCGACTGCCACCGGTAGGCCCTGACCGATCGCACCTCCGGTCAGGGTGAGCACATCGTGGGGCGGGGCGGTTGCCGTTGCTGTCGGCAGGAAGACTCCGCTGGTGTTGGCCTCGTCGGAGATAATGGCATTCTCAGGCAGTAGCGCACCGACGACCATGGCCCAGTTCTGTGGAGTGAGCGGCCCTTTCGGCAAGTCGGCGGGGCCTGGGTCGGTTGTCGGTGGCAGGGCGCCGCCGACTTCGTCGTCAAGTGCGTGCAGATCGGTGACAGCCAGCGTGTGCACCTGTGCTCCCTCCGGAACCAGCTCGCTCGGCTTGCCCGGATAGGCGAAGAACGACACCGGCGCCGAGGCACCGACGAGTATGAGCTGCGTGATACCCGAAAGTTGTTGGGTGGCTTGCTCGGCCAGATACGCAAGTCTTTCGATGGCGGGAACACCTCGACCGCGCGCCAAGCGGGCCGGGAACGTTTCGATGAGTGCGCGGGCACCGGTTGCCGCACAGATCCGTGCGACGGCACCGAGGCCGGCCGGGGTGGTCGATGCGCCGCCGAGCAGGAACAGAGCCTTGTCACCGTGACTGCGCAGCATTTCGGCGGCGCCGGTGACGTCGATGTCACCGGCGGGTGCCGACCCAGTCCGAGCCTGCGGCAGCGCGCGCTGCGCAGTAGTGCCCCAGGAGAAGTCGGCAGGCAAAATCACCGTGGCCACCTGCCCCGGCGGGCCGGCCGCACTGCGCACCGCGTCGCGTACCACAGCGTCGAGATCGGCCGCACCGGCCGGCCGGTGTACCGAACCGCAGAGCCACCCTCCCAGTGCGTCGATGTCGGATTCCAGTGGTGCGTCGAGCGATTTGTGATAGGTCGCATGGTCGCCGACGATGTTGACCACCGGACTGTGTGCGCGGCGGGCGTTGTGCAGATTCGCCAGTCCGTTGGCCATCCCGGGCCCGAGATGCAGCAGTGTCGCCGCGGGTGTTCCTGCGATGCGGGCATAACCGTCGGCCGCTCCGGTCGCGACGCCCTCGAACAGGCACAGCACCGGACGCATCGAACGGCCCGATTCCCCCACGGCGTCCAGGGCGGCGACGAAGTGCATCTCCGAGGTGCCGGGATTGGCGAAACACACCTCGACTCCCTCGGCCAGCAATCGCTGCACCACCACCTGCGCGCCGGTGCTCATGAGCGCCTGCGCATCAGGAGCAGCCCAGTTGCGTTGCAGGTCCCGGTCTCACATTGATCACACCCGTCATGCACGCGTCCATAGTGGTCGGCCATGCTGTGCTGCGCCAGTGCGTCCGCGATATCGATGTGGAGGCCCTGGTCGAGTACTCCCCCGACGTCGCCGACGCACTGGAGTCCTACTCTTGATGGCCGGACGTGTCGGTGCAGATGACCTCAACGGCAGCGTCGATCAGGGCATCGAGCACCTCCGATGACGCGCCGCTACGCGTCCGGACCGCCAGGTTGTTCAGCGCGGCGGTGGCGATCTGGGCCAGCACCGCAGGCGGGTGGTCAGCCAGTTCTCCCTGGTGCGCGGCGCGTTCGAAGCGTGCGGTGAACGCCGCGGTGAACGCGGCGAACGTGGCTTCGATGATGGCGGCGACCTCCGGGTCCCGGTTGGCCTCCGTCACCGCGGTGCCGAGCAGAAAACAGCCACGCGCATCGTCGGCCAGGTAAAAGTCGCGCGCACCGCGAAAGAGGTCGTACAGCCCGTTGCGCAGCGGCGACGGCGCGGCCAGTGCGTCGGTCAGGGTCTTCTGACCGACGCCTGCGTACTCGGCCACCGCCCGCAGGTACAGCGCTCGTTTGTCTCCGAATGCCGCGTAGATGCTGGGCCGGTTCATCCCCATCCCCGTGGCCAGGTCATCCAGCGATGTGGCGGCATATCCGTTGCGCCAGAACACGTCGCGGGCGTCGCGCAACGCCACCTCAGGGTTGTAGGCGCGCGGACGGCCACGTCGCCTGGGCTGAGCACTGGTCATCTGCAGAATTTTATACTAGTTTGCACAAAATGAGCGTCTTCCACGTCGAGGCCGGCGAGGGCGAGCCGGTCCTGCTGCTGCACGGATACCCCCAGAGCGCGTCATGCTGGCGCCACCAGATCCCTGAACTGGCCGCCGGCCACCGCGTCATCGCCCCCGACTGGCCGGGTTTCGGTCGCTCCTCCCCGCCCGACACGCCCGCTGACTATGACGCCGAGGTGGAACGGATCGGTCAGCTCGCCGATTCCTTCGGACTGGACCGCTTCAACCTCGTCGCGCATGACTACGGCGGATTCCTCGGGCTCGGCTACACTTTGCGCCACCCCGAGCGCGTGAAGCGGCTGGCGCTGCTGAATACACGGGCGCACAGGGTATTCCGGCCCTGGTTCTACCGATTCTCCCTTGGCCAACGATGGGCGGTAACCAGGACACCTGCCGTGGCGCGCCGGCTGCCACTGGGCAAGGTGCACCAACTGTTCCTGCAGCCCTACCGTCAACTCGGCTGCTGGGACAGCGCTATCGAGGCCGAGTACCTCGGCTGGATGGATTCGGCGCGGGGGCGACGCACCTTCGTCGACTTCTTCACGCACTACCACCTACCCGAAGTGCCTTGGCTCGCCGAGGGGCTGGGCAATATCGAGTGCCCGGTAGCGATCATCTGGGGCGACCGCGACCGCTACATCCCGTGGAGCACGGCCACCGAACTCGCCGAGCGCATCCCGGCCGCCACCTTGACGCGGCTGCACGGTGCCGACCACTACGTCATGGAGGAGCGGCCCGATGAGGTGAGCACCGCTCTGCTGCAACTACTGGCCCGGCCATGCACCGCGCGGACCGCGCAATAAACGCGGCGGGGAGGCATCCGCTCGCGGTGAAAAGTTAACCGCTCTGGCCCGCGCCAGGGGCGGGGACCCACGGCAGACCGGGGATCGTCGGGTACGGCGCGGTCGGGCTCCACGGCGGCTGCGTCGACGTGGGCGCCTCCGTGGTCGGTGGCGGCGCCTCGGTCGTCGTCGGCGGTGGGGGCTCCGTCGTCTCCGGCGGCGGCGGGGCCTGGGTCTCGGGCGGTGGGGGCGGCGGAGCGGTCTGGGTGACCGTCACCGGCGGTGCTACTTCCTCGGTGACGGTCTGAACCGGCTCCGGTGCCGGGGCGGGCTGTTCGGCAGGCGCGGCAGAAGCCGGTGGCTCGGGCAGGGCCACGGTGGTGGTGACGGGTGCTGTCGTCGACGCCGGGACCGGCCCCTCGCCGCTGTCCTGGTTGACGAGCAGCACCACCGCGCCCGCAATCACCAGTGCCGCAACGCCGCCCACACCCAGCGCGACCGCCCGACGGCGATACCACGGCCGGGCCGCCTGCTGGTCGTACTCGGTCGGCTCGGGTTCACCGAACTGCACTTGTGGGCGCGCGGCAGTGAGCCCGCCACGCGCCATGTCGTCGTACTCACCGGGAAATGCCGCGGGCGCGACGTCGGGAATGTCCTGGGCGTCCGACCAGGCGAGCGCCTGAGGGGCGGCGGGCGGCTCGGGCGCCACGAGCGCCGCCGCGGTGGCCGGGGCCGCCGAGGCCAACGCGGTCACGCCCTCTACTGTCGTTCCCCTGGCCGCGGTCAGACCCGCGCCGATCGCCGCCGTCAGTTCCGGGGACGCCCCGGTGATCACCGGCACCCGGAAATGCTCCGACAGCGTGGTGGTGACGGCGGGGAGTCGCGCGCCGCCGCCGACCGACGCCACCGCCACCAGATCGCCGGGGCGAAGCCCGCTGCGATCCAGCGTGTCCTGAAGCACCGCGACGAACTCGCCGAGGGGTTCGCGGATGGTGTCGTCAAGTTCGTTGCGGTTCAACCGCACATCGATTCGATGGCCCGGCAGTTCGGCGACCAGTGCGGTGACGGACTCCACCGACAGCCGCTCCTTGGCGCGGCGGCATTCGGCACGCAGCCGGCCCAACGATCCGATCGCCGAGGTGCCGGCGAGGTCGATGGTTCCCGCGGCCGCCAGATCGTTGACCACGTGGGTGAGCACTGCCTGGTCGATGAGATCGCCGGACAGGTCGGGGTGACGGACCGTGGGCCCGATGGGCGCATAGCCACCGGCCGCGTCCACCACCGTGATGCTGGTCCCGCTGCCGCCGAAATCGCACAGCGCGATCGCTCCGCGGGTCGGCACGCCGGGATCGTCCTGTAGCGCGGTCAACGCCGCCGTCGCATCGGAGACGACGGTGAGCGCTGCCGGGTCAGCGAACTCCGGCACCGAAGCCAGTGCGCGTCGCAGCGCGTCGACCTGGTTGGGCCGCCAGTGCGCGGGGTGGGTGATGGTGATCGGATCACCGGCCGGGCGACCCCGGGTCAAGGTGTGTAGGAGCGCGCCGAGCGCGTCGGCGACCAGCGCTTCGCCGCGGTGCGAGGATCCATCGGAGGCCAGGATGGCGACCGGATCCCCCGTCCGTTCGACGAAGTCGGTGATGATCAGGCCGCGTTCGTTCAGATTGGGGTTCTCGCTGGGTAGACCCACCTCGGACGGGCGATGAGGGTAGAGCGTGAGCACCGGCGACCGCGTCACCGCAGCCCGGCCCACTATCACTGCCGTCAGGTTGGTCGCCCCAACCGACAGCCCGATCCCGTCAGTCATGTCACCCCGTTTCGAGAGAGAACCCTATCCGGTAGTCCATCTCGGTTAACGCGGCGAATGTTACTTAGCGAATGGTGCCCGCTCCTGGAATCAGTGGTAGATCCAGGGCGGTGACCCATCCTGGCAAATGTTGATTGACTGCGGGGACGGCGTTGAGCGCACGCAGGCCGGTGGCCAGGCAGCCCGCTGCCGCCGCATCGCGACCAGAGCCGTCGGTGAACCGGAACGCCGTCTCCTGTGAAATGCTCGGGGTTCCCTCGATGTCGACGCGGTAGACGTCGTTGTCGTTGCCCGCGGGCCAGTCCGGTGCAGCGTCCAGGCCGATGCGGTTGACGTGTTCCAGTTGGATGCGGGTCTCACCCCGGTAGATGCCGTTGATGGTGAACCGCACCGCGGCGACGTTTCCCGGCGCGATGACGCCCTTGGCCGTCTTGCGTTCGTCGGGCGTGACCCATTTGTCCCAGGTGGTGGTGATCTCGTCCAGTTCGATGCCTGCGGCATGCGCGATCATCGGAACCGTTGCGCCCCAGGCGAAGATCAGGATGTCCGGGGATTCCAGTAGCGGCCGGTGTTCGGGCGGCTTGCCGATCCCCATCTCGAACTCGTAGTCACCGGTGTAGTTCGTGTAGTCCAGCAACTCCGAGGCGCGTACCCGCCGCACCTCCGAACACAGGCCCATCAGGGTCATCGGAAACAGATCGTTGGCGAAGCCGGGGTCGATGCCGGTGGTGAAACACGACGACTGCCCGACCTCGCAGGCTTCGGTGATGGGTTCGATCCAGTTCGGCGGATTGAGGTGCATCTTCGGCCACACCCACGGGGTCATCGCGGTCGAACAGACGTCGATACCGGCCCGCAGGAAACGGGTGATCACCTCGATGTTCACCTCGGCGTGCGCCGCGGTGGGCCCGTAGTGCACCACGGCGTCGGGCTTCAAGGCGATCAGGGCGTCGATGTCATCGGTGGCGATCACGCCTACCGACCCAGGGAGACCGCAGATTTCGCCGGCGTCGCGGCCGACTTTCTCCGGGTTGCTGACCCCCACGCCGACAAGCTCGAACAGTGGGTGCTTGACGATCTCCGCGATCACCATGCCGCCCACAAAACCGGTGCCCCAGACCACGACCCGTTTCGTCACGGCGTTCACCTTAGGGCTTCGGCCAGCCTGCCAGGGCCAGATCGGCGATTGCGTGCAATTCTTCACGCGAGGCCCCGCTGCGGGCCTGGATCGAAATCCCTTGGCAGACCGCGGCAATCCAGCGGGCCAGCAACAATGTGTCAACCCCGGACAGTTCGCCCGTGGCCACCGCTTCGTCGAACCGGCGTGCCAGCTCGTGGGCCGCGGCGTCGCGAAACTCGGCCAGCCCGGCCGCATTTCCGACCAGGAGGCAACCGTGAGTGTCACCCGAGGTTGCCTCGGCCGCGCCGTGCACCATCGCCTCGGCAACCTCGCGCGCAGTCGGGCGAGTGAGCGCCGCCGCCGTGTAGCCGCCCGGGCCGTCGATGTACCGCTGCTTGGCCCGCTCGAAGAGACCTTCTTTCGAGCCGAACTCGGCGTAGATGCCGCGCCGGTTCACCCCGGTTGCCTCGCTCAGGTCACTGACCGACACACCCTCGAACCCACGGTCCCAGAACAGCTTCATCGCGATGCCCTCGACCTGATCGGGGTCGAACCCCCGGGGCCGCCCTACCGCCATGATCCTCCTTCCGTGATGCCGGTCACACCGGGAATCTTCCGCTCGACAATGGACTTGACCTCATCATACTTTGTAACCAATCAGTTCGAAACACTGTCGAGAGGTACGCAACATGAGCACAGCACCCCTGACCGGACGGCGCGCACTGGTAACTGGAGGATCACGCGGAATCGGCGCGGGCATCGTGCGCCGGCTCGCCGCCGACGGCGCCGCCGTCGCGTTCACCTACGCGTCATCAGCCGCCGAGGCCGACAAACTGGTCGCCGAGCTGACTGCGGACGGTGCCAAGGTGGTGGCCGTCCAAGCCGACAGCGCCGACCCGACTCAGGTCACGGCCGCGGTCGAGGAGACCGTGACGGCTCTGGGTGGGCTCGACATCCTGGTGAACAACGCCGGGACTGCCTACATTGCGCCAATCGGGGACTTCCCGCAGGAACAGTTCGACCGCCTCGTGGCGATCAACATCGGCGGCGTGTACTCGGCGATTCGCAGTGCAGTGGGTCATCTCGGCGAGGGTTCGAGGATCATCAACATCGGCAGCATCAACGCCGACCGGGTACCGGTCGCCGGGTTGGCCGTGTACGCGATGACCAAGGGGGCGGTGGCCTCCCTGACCCGCGGGCTCGCACGTGAACTGGGACCCCGCGGCATCACCGTCAACAACGTGCAGCCGGGCCCGATCGACACCGACATGAATCCCGCCGACGGCGAATTTGCCGACGCCATGCGGCAAGTCATGGCGCTGGACCACTACGGACACACCCGGGACACCGCTGCGGTGGTGAGCTTCCTGGCCGGCCCGGAAGCCGGATACGTGACCGGTGCGAACTGGAACGTCGACGGCGGCTATACCGCGTGACGATCACAGATTGACGGGGTCCTCCGGCGGTCGCGTCGAGGCGGTGTCCTTCAAATGACCTTTGAATTGCATTGCCCGATACGGCCATCCGGAGTCCGTATGCCACTGGGACACGACCAGACCGACACCACCCCGGATGTCGAAGCGCGATCCGGGCAGGATGTATCCGCCGTAGAGCTGGGCGACCCGGTTCTTCCCGTGATTCTCCCCGGACCAGGACGAGCCGGCGATCGGGCTCTGAACCGGTGTGGTGTGCATATTCGTGATGGGTGAGGCGACGACGCGATAACCCAGGGCGTACTTCGAGGCGAAAAATCCGCCCAGAACCCACTTTCCGGGCGCCATCCGGCGAAAACTCAGCTCACCCCAACGCTCGGCGGCCGGTGTGATCGGCGTGGCCCGCTGCCCCCACTCCCAACGCCGGCCGGTGAAGCCCCAGCTGTAATACCGTGACCGCCTGCCGATCTGATCGGGCCGAACCCGCATCAGGATGATGCCCTTGTCCCGCTGAAATCCCGTTGCCGCCACATAGACCCAGCCGTCTTCGGGATCGAAGTCCCACGACCAACATTGAGCGTGACCACCGTGCAGATCGGCAGGGAATCTGGCCTGCTCCCCCAGATGCGTCCAGGAGACCCCGCTGTCGTCGGAACGCCAGATCTCGGTCCAGCTGACATTGCCGAATCCACGATTGACGATGGCGTGCAGATAGATCGAGTCCTCGACGCGCAGCAGGTCCGAGGGGATCACCGTACTGATCCCGCTGCGGCGCCACCCGGACGCGGCGTCGTCGTGGACGTAATGCCACAACTGCCTGGCGTAGTCGGGATCCGGACCGCCGGCCCGTTCGTAGATGATCTCGTGGTCGGCGTCGCCGGTGCCGATCAGCACCACCGGTGAGCGCCAGTCACCCCGGCCGACCCGGCGGCCGGAAAATGTGTCACCGAACACCGATACCAACGTGCCGTTCGGTGCGATGACCGAGGCGCCGAGATCGGTGCAGGTCACCCCGAACCGGTCGGTCAGGCCGGGGCCGGTGAGGTCGACGACCTTGCCATCGCGCAGCGGGACGGCACCGCTCAGATGCACAACCGCAGGCCCCCGGACTGACAATTCAGCGGATAGGTGTCGACCGGAATCGGCAGCGGGTGCTTGTAGGACAAGGTGAACGGGAACGTGTGTATCGCCGGCGCCAATCCGCAATCGGCGTTGTTGGCCACCGACCGAGTGCCGCTGAGCTTCACATCGTCGAACTTGTAGGTCTCGGTGATCGGTGCCCAACTACCGTCGGAGCATTGAATGCCCTCCAGGACCGAAGTCGAGTAGACCCACTGTCCGCCGGTCAGCCGGGCGTCTCCGCCCTTGGTGCCGCGGGTCGTCTCGACGTGGAGACGACACGCCACCGCCAACTCCAGAGGCTCCCGCAGATCTCCGACGGTGGGCACACAAGACGGGTATATCGACCAGGTCTCCGCGCCCAAACCCTCCTGCGCGTAGTTGTATACACCGTTCATCACGGGCTCGGCCTGTGCTGGGCCCGCAAACCCCAGGTTGAGCCCGATTCCGAGCGAGAACACCAGGGCAGTCGCAGCAGCCATGCGCTTGAACGTCACAATGGGTGAGTATCGCAGTCTTCATCAGCGTCGTCACCAGTTTGTCCGTCGGACGTTTCGGGCCGGCCCCGGTGGCGGCCCCAGCGGGTGGGCGTACCGGCGGATCACCCGCGGTGATCCTGGAGAGATCGTGACCACACGACCAGCGTTTAAAGCGTTGAGCACGGTGGCGGCCATCGTGCTGCTCGCGCTCACGGCCTGTTCCACCGGCAGTCGGGTGGACCTCGGGGACGCGGCGTCGGGCAACCTCATCGCGGCCATCGCGGGTGAGCCCGACCAGCTCGACCCGCATCGAACCAGCGCGTACTTCTCCTTTGAGGTGCTCGAAAACGTCTTCGACACCCTCGTCGAACCGGACGAGAATCTGCAGATGCGGCCCGCGCTGGCCAAGTCGTGGGAGGTCAGTCCCGATCAGCTCACGTGGACATTCCATCTGCGCGAGGGCGTCAAATGGCACGACGGCACCCCGCTGACCGCTGACGATGTCGTCTTCTCGTATCGGCGCATCATCGACGAACAGCTGACCAACGTCGACAAGTTCAGCGCGGTCACCGATGTGGCCGCGCCGGATCCGGCCACGGTGCGCATCACCGTCAAACACCCCACGCCCAATCTGCTCACCAATCTCGGCGGGTTCAAGGGCATGGCGATCGTCCAGCGCCGCAACGTCGAGAGCGGTCAGATCGCCACCCACCCGATCGGGACCGGCCCGTTCGCGTTCGCGAGCCGGCGCAGCGGGGACTCCATCACGCTGAAGGCCAACCCCGACTACTGGGCCGGGCCGCCCAAGATATCGGGTGTGACGTTCCGGTTCATCTCCGAACCGTCGACAGCGTTGTCGGCGCTGCAGGCCGGCGAGATCGACTGGACCGACTCGATACCGCCGCAGCGCGTCGCACAGCTGCGCGACGACGACTCCCTCGCACTCGCGGTCACCCAGAGCAACGACTACTGGTACCTCGCCCTCAACGAAGCCCGCGCACCGTGGAATGACGTGCGGGTGCGCCAGGCCATCGCCTACGCCATCGACCGCGATGCCATCGCCGCAGCCACCAGTTACCGCACCGCCACGGTCAATCAGCTCGCCATCCCGCAGGGCAACCCGTGGTACACCGGCTATGACCGCTACCGGTACGACATCTCGGCGGCCGAGAAACTGCTGTCCGAAGCCGGCACGTCACCTCAGCATCTCGACATGCTCGTGACGAGTGAGTATCCCGAGACGGTGACTGCGGCACAGATCATCGCCGACAACCTTGCACCGCTTGGCATCACGGTCGACATCCGCACCGTCGACTTCGCAACCTGGCTCGACGAGCAGAACAACGGGAACTTCGACATGCTGATGATGGGCTGGCTCGGCAACATCGACCCCGACGACTTCTACTACGCCCAGCACCATTCGGGTGGCACCAGTAACGCGCAGAAGTTCAGCGACCCCGAGGTCGACCGGTTGCTCGACGCCGGACGGGTGCAGACCGATACCGAGCGACGAAAACAGCTCTACGCCGAGGCGGCCACCCGCATCGCCGATGAGGTCAGCTACATCTACCTGTACAACCCGTCGGTGATCCAGGCGTGGGCCAACAACCTGTCCGGATACGACGCGCGTCGCGACGGGGCCGTCCGCTTTCGCACCGCCGACCTGAGTCAGGGTGATGCGTCATGAATTTCGTCACGAGCCCGATCCTGCGATTCCTGGCGCGCCGGCTGCTGTACTCGGCCGTGGTGCTGGTCGGGGTCCTCATCGTGGTGTTCGCGCTGGTGCATCTGGTCCCGGGCGATCCGGTGCGTATCGCGCTCGGTACCCGCTACACACCGGAAGCCTACGACGCGCTGCGCGCGGCCAGCGGCATGGACCGGCCGATCGTGGAGCAGTTCTTCGGCTACCTCGGTTCAGCGCTGACCGGCGACCTCGGGGTCAGCTTCCGCAACGGTGACCCGGTCGCCGTGACCCTGCTGGAGCGGCTGCCCGCAACACTGTCCCTGGGCGTGGTCGGCATACTCATCGCCCTGCTGATCGCGCTGCCCGCGGGGATCTTCTCGGCGCTGCGCGAGGGCCGGGCCGGCGACGCGGTCGTCCGGGTCGCGAGCCAATTCGGAGTGTCCATCCCCGATTTCTGGCTGGGCATCCTGCTGATCGGTGTCTTCGCATCGACGCTGGGGTGGCTGCCGACCTCCGGATACCGGCCGCTGCTGGACGATCCGGGTGGCTGGCTGCGCCACATCATCCTGCCCGGGCTGACCGTGGGTCTGGTCGCAGGCGCAATCATGACCCGGTATGTCCGTTCGGCGGTCCTGGAGGTCGCGGCCATGGGCTATGTGCGGACCGCCCGGTCGAAAGGGCTACCGCCGCCGGTGGTCACGTTCCGCCACATCGTGCGCAACGCACTGCTGCCGGTACTGACCATCACCGGTATCCAGCTCGCCACGATCCTGGGCGGTGTCATCGTTGTCGAGGTGGTGTTCGCCTGGCCGGGGCTGGGCCGGCTGGTATTCAACTCCGTTGCGGCCCGAGACTATCCGGTGATTCAGGGTGCGGTCCTGCTCATCGCCGTGCTGTTCCTGCTCATCAACCTGATCGTGGACATGCTCTACGCCGTCGTCGACCCGAGGATCCGGCTGTCATGACCGTTACCGAGAGCCGCGTGGCGTCGTGGCGGCTGCTGCTGTCCAATCCGGTCACCACGATCAGCGCCGTGGTGCTGCTGGTCATTGTGTTGGTGGCGCTGACGGCGCAGTGGATCACGCCGTACGGCATCAACGACATCGACGTGCCCAATGCCCTGCAGAGCCCGAGCTGGTCCCACTGGTTCGGCACCGATGAGCTTGGCCGTGACGTGTTCTCCCGTGCCCTGGTCGCCGTCCAGGCGTCGCTGCGGGTCGCGGTCGTCAGTGTCGCACTGGCCGCGGTGGTCGGAGTGACGGTCGGCGTGGTCGCGGGGTACCGCGGCGGCTGGCTGGACACGGTCGTGATGCGGATCGTCGACGTCATGTTCGCGTTCCCGGTGCTGCTGCTCGCGCTGGCCATCGTGGCTGTGCTGGGACCGGGCGTGACCACCACCATGCTGGCCATCGGCATCGTGTACGTGCCGATCTTCGCGCGGGTGGCACGCGCCAGCACGCTGGGTGTGCGGGTGGAGCCCTTCGTGGCGGTGTCACGAAGCATGGGCACCGGCGACGCCTACATCCTGCGTCGGCACATTCTGCCGAATATCTCCGGACCGCTGATCGTCCAGCTCTCGCTGTCGCTGGCCTTCGCGATTCTCGCCGAGGCCGCATTGTCGTTCCTGGGGCTGGGAATTCAGCCGCCGCAGCCGTCGCTCGGCCGGATGATCTTCGATGCGCAGGGCTTCGTCACACTCGCCTGGTGGATGGCGGTGTTCCCCGGCGTGGCCATCTTCGTCAGCGTGCTGGCGTTCAATCTGTTCGGCGACGGGCTGCGCGATGTGCTCGACCCGAAACAACGCACGCTGATCGAGGCCAGGAGGAAGCAGTGAACCCGGTATTGAGCGTGGCTGATCTGCAGGTGGCGATCGGTGCCAGGAAAATCGTGCGCGGAGTCGCCTTCGAGGTACAGCGGGAACAGACGGTGGGCATCGTCGGTGAGTCCGGTTCCGGGAAGTCGATGACGGTGCTGGCCGCGACCGGTCTGCTGGATGCACCGGGAGCCGTCGTCACCGGCAGCAGCACGCTCACCGGCGAATCCCAGCTGGTCGGCGCATCGGCGCGCCTGCTGCGCTCGGTCCACGGTGGGCGCATCGGGTTTGTGTTCCAGGATCCGGGAACGTCGCTCAATCCGCTGCTGTCCTTGTCCCGGCAGATCACCGAAACCCTTGAAACACACCGCAAGGTGACCCGGCGGCAGGCCCGGACCCGGGCCGGCGAGCTGCTCGAGGCGGTGGGCCTGTCACCGGATCGGCTGGATTCCTACCCCCACCAGTTGTCGGGCGGTCAGCGGCAGCGGGTGATGATCGCGATCGCCCTGGCCTGTGACCCGGAGCTGCTCATCGCCGACGAGCCGACCACCGCACTGGATGTCACCACACAGGCACAGATCATCGAGCTGGTCGCCGACCTGCAACGGGATTTCGGCACCGCGGTCGTGTGGATCAGCCACGATCTCGGTGTCATCGGACAGGTGGCCGACGAGGTGACGGTGCTGCGTGACGGTGAGGCCGTCGAGCAGGCGCCGATCCTGGACATCTACGACCGGCCGCAGCATCCCTACACGCGGGAGTTGCTCGACGCCCGCCCGGTGCTGGAGGTATCCGGGCCGGATGCCACACCAGCCGATGCCCCGGTTCTTTTGGAGGTCAAGGGACTTGATGTGCGCTACGCCGGTGTGCATGCAGTCAGGGAACTGTCGTTTCACATCAAGCAGGGAACGACGTTGGGTCTGGTCGGTGAGTCGGGTTCGGGCAAGTCGACGGTGGCTGCCGCGCTGACCGGTCTCGCCGAGCCGGCCGCGGGCACCGCAACGCTGGACGGCACGGGTATTTTCGACGCCGGCCGCGACCTGCGCCGGCGGATCAGCCTGGTGTTCCAGGACCCGTTCTCGTCGCTGAATCCGCGCGCCCGGGTGGAGGCGGCGATCGGTGAGCCGCTGTATGTCCATCGGCTGGCCAAGGGCAGGCGGGCTCGCGCTGAGCGGGTGGCTCAGCTGCTCGAACTCGTCGGCCTGGAACCGTCTTTCGCGTCGCGTTACCCGCATGAGCTTTCCGGTGGTCAGCGGCAGCGGGTGAGCATCGCCAGGGCACTGGCCACCGAACCGGACCTGTTGATCCTGGACGAATCCACGGCATCACTCGATGTGTCGGTGCAGGCGCGGGTTCTTGATCTGCTGACCGACCTGCAATGCGAGCTGGGATTGACCTACCTGTTCATCGCCCACGATCTGGCCGTGGTGCGCCGGATGTCCCATGACGTGCTGGTCATGCGCGCCGGTGAGGCCGTGGAGTACCGGCCGGCCGCGGAACTGTTCGCCGCGCCCGAGCACGAGTACACCCGCACCCTGCTGGCCGCCGTTCCGCCTGCCAGGCCACGTGAGAAGGTCTAGGGCATGAGTCAACTGAGCGGCAAGGTCGCGTTGGTCACGGGTGCATCCTCGGGTTTAGGTGCGGCAGTTGCCAAGCTGTTCGCGCAGCGCGGCGCCACGGTGTTCGGGATCGCCCGAGATGCCGACCGCATGGCAGAAGTGTTCAGCGACGTTCCCGGCGGTAAGTACGCGTCGGTCGACATCTCCTCGTCGGAGGGGTGCGGGCAGGCCGTGGCCCGGTGCGTCGAGGAGTTCGGCCGGCTCGACGCGCTGATCAACGTCGCGGGATTCCACCAGATGCGGCATACCCTCTCGGTGACCGACGCGGACTGGGACAAGGATCTCGCAGTCAACCTCAACGGTCCGTTCTACCTGTGCCGGGCGGCTCTGCCGCACCTACTGGAAGCCGGCGGCAACATCGTCAACGTGGCTTCCATCGCCGGCATCGAGGGCGAGGTCTACTCCGCGGGCTACTGCGCCGCCAAGCACGGACTGGTCGGACTCACCCGGGCGCTGGCGATCGAGTTCACCTCCGAGCGCCTGCGCGTCAACGCTGTCTGTCCCGGCGGGATGCTGACGCCGCAGACCACCGAGTTCGCCGCACCGGAGAATGCAGACTGGAATCTGATCATGCGGATCGCTGCGCCGCGCGGAATGATGGACGTCGCCGACGTCGCGAAAACCATCGCGTTCCTGGCCAGCGACGACGCCGCCGCCGTGCACGGCGCGGTGTACAACGTCGATGCCGGGAAGACAGCCGGATAAGCCTTCCCCATCGCCACCGGTGCGCGCACGATGGAAGTGTCCACCGAGTACGACGAGAGGAGCAGACGATGAAAGCCCACGTCGGCGACTTTCTGGTGGTGAAAGGCACCACCACCGACCAACACGAACAGCATGCCGAGATCATCGCGGTGCGCGCCGAGGACGGCTCTCCCCCGTACGTGGTGCGCTGGCTTGGCGATGGGCACGAGGCGACGGTGTACCCCGGCACCGACGCGGTGGTCGTCTCCGCCGCCGAGCATTCCCGGGCAGCCGAACACCCGGGAGCACGGTCCGGCCGACCCGGCGACCGGCACTAGCCCGGCGACCACACGTATCTGGCTGTACCGTCGAGGATTCCAGCCGTCACCGGCGCGCAGGAATATATTCTGTCTGCGGCTCGGTTGGCACTGTTCATACCGGCCGACACGACCGACACGGAGATGATCCAGATTGCGCGCATCGACAACCCGGGAGGCGGTGCGATGAAAGTTCTGGTGATCAGCTCCAGTCCACGAGAGGACGGAAACTCACACCTGCTGGCCGAATCGGCCTGTGCCGGTGCGGAGGCCGCCGGCCATGAGGTGGAGCACGTGTTCCTCGACGAGTACGTGGAGCGCATGCTGGACAACTGCCGACGCTGCCGTTTGTCCAACGGGCTGTGCTCACTCGATGACCGTTACGCAACGCTGTTACTGGACAAGATGCTTCCTGCGGACGGCATCATCTACGCGATGCCGCTGTACTTCTACGGCATGCCGGCACGGCTCAAATCGGTCTTCGACCGGTTGTTCTGCTACACCGCCAACAGCGCCCCGCAACAAGATCAGGTCGTTGACGGCATTACCCGTAAGGCTGTCGGTGTACTGATCTCGTGCGAGGAAAGTTATGTCGGAGCCACTGCAGGCGTCGTCTCACAGTTTCAGGAACTGACCCGGTATCTGGAGCAGGACCTGGCGGGCGTTGTCGTGGGTAACGGCAACAGCAGGGGCGAGATTGCCTGCGACCCAGCTGATCCGTTGACACGCGCACGCGATCTCGGTGCCCGGCTCTTCGATATCCGGGTGACCGACTACCGATTGACGACCGTCCGCTCGAACAAGGTGTGGGACCCGGTGAGCTACGGCTGACTACGCCTCGGGTACGACCAGTACGGGTCGGTAGGTGCGCTGCAGCGTAGCTGCGGCGACGCTTCCCAGCAGAACCTTCTTCAAGGCCGACCGCCCGCGCGAGCCGACAACCAGCACGGCGGCACGCTGTTCGGTGGCAAAGGCGGCCAGCGCATCTGCCGTGGCACCCGCGCCGGACCCCCGGAAACGGGGCACCCGGTTGGTCGCCTGGGACTCACCGGTGTCCCCGTCGTCCACGACCACGGTAATCACGTTCCGGTCGGGAAAGAGTTGGCGTGCGGTCGCGGCCGCTGCGTTGGCGCCGGCCGAGCCGTCGACACCGACGACGACGGGGCCGTCCGCCAGGGCATCGTGTTCGACCGTCAGCATATGTTGTGAGACAACGAGAACCGGACGCGGCGCATGGTGCACGACGAGGTCTGAGACACTGCCCATCTTCGAGTCGGCGGCGCCGATCCCGCGCGCACCCATGATCAGCACATCCGGGGACAACTCCTGCGCTACCTGCGCCAGTCCGAGACCCTCGCCGGCCCAGGTGCGTTTAACCAGCGCCTCGGCCTCCCAGCCGACCGCGCGCGCCAGCGTGACGCCGGTGTCGACCATCCGCGCGGCCTCGCCCTCGCTTTCGCTGTCGACCAGGTCGATCAACTCATTGACGTTTCGCGCGGAGTGCCGCAACCGCGACCGCAACCCCTTGCTGCCGAACGGTGGCGTACACAGGTAGACCATCACAGCCTGCGCCGCCGGGAACAGGACGCTGCCGGTGCTGATCGCGGCGTTCGCTGCCAGAGACCCGTCGTATCCGACCACTACCTTCATCAGCCGTCACCTTTCGTCGACCTCAGGATAGGTCCGCCGGCCGCTGAATCGACTGGTCTCGCCGAAGCGGGTCGACGACCAGGCGCGAAGCGGTGTGCCGATCCGGCTCAGAAAGCTCAGAAAAGGGTGTAACCGCCGTCGATTACGACGACCGACCCGGTCATGAACGCCGACGCGTCAGATGCCATGTACACCACGGTGGGGGCGATCTCCTCGGGTAGCGCGAAGCGCTTCATGGGAGCGTCCTCGATCCAGTGTCTCCGGAAGGCCGGATCGTCGACAGGTGCCATCTCGGTCTTGACGTAACCGGGTGCGATGGCGTTGACCCGGATGTTGTACGGGGCCCACTCTGCCGCGAGTGATTTGGTGAGCTGGTGTACCGCCGCCTTGGACGCGTTGTACGACGGCTGCCACTGTGGGCGGTTGACGATGATGGAGCTGATCGAGCCGACATTGATGATGTTGCCGCCGCCATGGTCTTTCAGGTATCCACCGGCGACTCTGCTGAGCCGCCACAGAGATCGCGTGTTCACGTCGAAAACACGATCCCATTCGTCGTCGCTGATCTCGAGCGCGGGGCGGTGGACCGCGATACCCGCGTTGTTGACCAACAGGTCGAGGCCGCCGAGGCGGGCCACCGCTCCGTCGACGGCAGCTGCAGGACCGTCCTGCGCGGTGATGTCCACGTCGAACGCCTGGACTTTGAGCCCCTCCCGAGCCAGCGTTGCCACCGCGGCGTCGTTGCGCTCGGCGTCTCGGGAGACGAAGACGACCTCTGCGCCGGCTTCGGCGAGCCCCCGCACGAATGCCAGTCCGAGGCCACGGTTGCCGCCCGTCACCAGTGCACGCTTGCCGGTCAGTGCGAACGTCTCGAGTACCGCCATGATCTCCCCCGTTTGTCAGTGATTTCCGCGAAATCGTTCGGTGGTCAAGCCGTTGAGCAGGGCGGCGAGGATCAGGACGGCGCCGAGGGCGAGCAGTTGGAACTGCGTGCCCGAGTTGCCCTCGAAGTAGAGGATGATCCCGGCATTGAGCCAGACAATCAGCACCGTGGCCGCCAACACACCGACCACCCGGCCGATGCCACCGGTGATCGCGACACCGCCGAGTACCGCGATGGTGATCGCGGGAAGGGCCAGCCCGTTGCCGGACGTCCCGGCGTCGGGCCGGGCTGAGGCGAACTCCGCAACGATGTACACCGCGACCAGACCCGACAGCACGCCGGACAGGACGTAGGCCCGCATGCGGGTGCCCGCGACGCCGACACCCGCCCATCGGGCGGCAGTGTCGTTGGTGCCGACAGCGTAGAGCCTGCGCCCAAAGGTGCCGCGGTCGAGGGCCAGCCAGAGGATCACCACGACGGGGATCAGGAATGTGAATATTCCCAGGGGAACGTCCGGGACGTAGTCGCCGATGAGGGGAATGCGGATGGAACCGGTCAGCGAATAGAGGTCCTGGATCTGCGTGCTGTTGATCGGCTTCTGACCATTGATGACCAGGGCGATGGACTTGTAGGCGTAATAGGTCGCCAGGGTGGCGATCAGGGCGGGAAAGCCGATGCGGGCGACCAGGAATCCGTTGACGGCCCCGAGGGCGCCACCGCAGATCAGTGCGAGCGGCACCGCGGCCCACAGCGGCCAACCCCACTGTCCGTAGGCGAATCCGAAGATCATTCCGACCAGCGACACCATGGCACCCACCGACAGGTCGATACCACCACGGCCGGAGACGATGACGATGAGTTCGGCGAATCCCAGCAGCGCCAGCGGGACCGCGTCGATCAGCGTTGCCGACATGTAGTCGAAGTCGTATGCGCCGGTGAGGTATCCGTTGGCACTCAGATACATCAGGATGACGACGACGATGACGATCAGTGCACCGAGCAGCACGATCCGCTGCGTCAGAACTGCTTCGGCGACCCGGTTGGCCCAATTGCGGGTACCCGGCTCGTCAGTAGCTGGTGCGGCGGCGTCGACACTCATGGCCGTCTCCTGGACCGTTGCCGCAGCAGATCGGTCCCGACCGCGACGATGATGAATATCCCGACGAAGAGGTCCGACAGTTGTGACGGCCAGCCGAGTTGTGTCACACCCGATTTCACGGTCTGGACGAGAAGCGCGCCCAGAACGGTACCCAACACCGACCCACGGCCACCCATGATCGACGTCCCGCCGATCACCACGGCTGCGATGACAGCCAGCTCCTGACCGGTCCCGACCGATTGATCGAGGCTCGAGGTGCCCTTGGCCAGGGTGAAGATGGATGCGAGTCCGATCAGGAGGCCGGTGCTGACATAGGCGATCAAAATCCGCCGTTGGACTCTGATCCCGGCCAGTCGGGCCGCGACCGCGTCGCCACCGATGCCGAAGAGGTGGCGTCCACCGGGAGTATGCCGCAGATACCACCAGGCGATCGCGGCGACCACCACGGTGATCGCGAAACTGTGTGGCACGCCGAGGGTTCCGCCGTCCTCACCGCGGCCGAACCAGGCCAGTGTCGGCGGCATGCCGCTGACGGGCTGAGAGGCGAAGATCTGAAGGCCGACGAACAGGAAGAGATTCGCCGTGCCGAACGTGATGATGATGGCGTGTACCCGGCCGTAGGCGATGAGCAGGCCGTTCACCAGGCCGAGCACCGCGCCGGTCCCGAGGGCCACGGCAAGGCAGCCGATGAGCGGGAGACCTTGGTCGCGCATCAGCTTGGCGGTCACCACCGAGCACACCATGATCGCAGCGCCGACGGACACATCGATTCCGCCGGTGATGATGACGAACGTCATGCCGATGCCGATCAGGGCCACGGGCGCCACTTCAACCAGCAGCGGGATGAGTGAGCCCGAGCTCAGGAATGCCGGGGTCGCGAAAGCCAATACCACCCAGAGCACCGCGATGACCGCGATCAGCACGATCTCTGCGGGGGTCACCGGTGACGGCAGGACTCGTCCACGGGCGCGCACGGGTGGTGCGGTGGGCGCGGCATTGGGGTCGACGGTGACGCTCACGCGCTGGCCGCCTCTCCCCGATCGCCCGCAGCCGCGGCCAGGACGTCCACTTGGCGGGCATCCGGTCCGAACTCCGCGACGACGGTGCCGGCACGGATCACCAGGAGCCGATCGGCGATACGCAACGCCTCCTGGAGGTCAGAGGTCACAACGAGAACTGCTGTGCCGTTGTCGGCGAGATCGGTGATGATGCGGTGGATCTCCTCTTTGGCGCCGACATCCACGCCTTGCGTGGGTTCGGCGAGCAGGAGCAGTTTGGGCCGCTCGACAAGTTGTCTGGCGAGAACCACCTTCTGTGCATTTCCACCGGAAAGATTGCCGATGGCGTAGTTTTCGTCCGGTGCCCGTACCGCCAGCCTTTTCATCAGGTCTCTGGCCACGGTCCGCTCTTTGCCGCGATCGACGAACATGCGGCCGAGAGCGAGGCGCGGCAGATGAGCGATCGAGATGTTGAAGGCGATGGATTGGAACGAGAACATGCCCTCGGTCTTGCGGTTGGCCGGAAGCAGCGCGATCCCCGCATCCTGGGCCTGCCGCGGCGTGCGCGGCGCGACTGACTGGCCCTCAAGCACGATTTGGCCGCCGCTGGGCCGCGCCAGGCCGTGAATGCATTCTGCAATCTCCGCGACCCCGGAACCCACCAGTCCGTACAGACCCAGGATCTCCCCGGATCGCAGTTGCAGGCTCACATCCTCGAAGTGGCCCGCGCGCGCGAGTGACTTGAGCTCCAGCACCGGCGGCCCGTCCGGTACCACGCGCACGGACCGGTCATCCGAGAGGGCCTCTCCCACCATGAGTTCGGCCATCCGGCGGACCGACAACTCCCCGACCGGGTACGTCCCGATGGTGCTGCCGTCACGCATGACGGTCACCTGGTCGGCGATCTTGATGACCTCGTCGAGCCGGTGAGAGATGTACACGACCGCAACGCCTTCGGCCGCGAGCCTACGGATGATGCCGAACAGGACCTCGATTTCGGTGTCGGTCAGGATCGCGGACGGCTCGTCCAGGATCAGGACACCGCACTTGCCGGCAAGTGCCTTGGCGATCGATACCTGCTGTTGAGTGGCGACCGACAGATTCCCGACCGGGACGGTGGCGAGTTTCTCCGGGAGACCGAGCATGTCGAGCAGGCCGACAACGCGCTCATTCTGCGCGGCCCAGTCCACGCGCCTCCGCTTGACGATTTCACGGCCCAGAAAGATGTTCTCGGCGACGGTGAGTTCGGCGAACAGCTGCGGCTCCTGGTAGACCGTCGCGATGCCCAGCTCGATCGCATCGACGGTCGAAGCGATCGAGACCGGCCGGCCGTCGTAGGTGATGCTGCCGGTGTCCGGGGTGACGGCTCCGGAGATGATTTTGATCAGCGTGGATTTTCCGGCGCCGTTCTCCCCGACCAGGGCATGCACACTGCCGGGCTGGAGTTCGAAGTCGGCGTGCCTGATTGCCCTGACCGCGGCGTAGCTCTTGGCGACCCCGGAGAGCGTCAGTCGTGTGTCGTTGGACATGGATCAGTAATTGAACTGGTCCACGTTCTCGGTCGTGATGAGCAGCGGGTCGCCGAGCACCAGCGTCTTGGCGGCCTCGTCCCATTTGACGTCGGGCATGTCATCGTTGACCTTGTTGGTGGCCTCGAATGTCTTGCCCTTCGCGAGCTGCTCACCGGCCCACGCAGTGAGATAACCCAGGTTCTGGACATTCCACAGGATCGATCCGGACGAGGATCCGTCGGCCAGGTACGGCTTCATCGACTTCGGGGTCCCGATCCCGACGGTGAAAACCTGTCCGATCTTGCCTGCGTCTTTGACCGCCTGTGCGACACCGACCGCCGAGGTGGTGCACTGTCCGATCAGACCTTTCAGATCGGGATGCGCGCTCATCAGATCGATTGACATCTGCGTTCCCCTGGCCTGATCCTCGCCCGAGTACACCACGTCGACGAGCTCAGCCTCCGGGTATTTCTGCGACACATATGCCTTCTCCGCGGCGATCCAGGAGTTCAGGTTCTCGGCGGTCTCACCACAGGACACGATGGCCCACTTGCCTTTTCCGCCCATCGCCTGCATGAGCGTTTCGGCTGTGGTGTTTCCGATCCCTTCCGCGGTGGCCTGGTTGACGAATGCCTCACGAACCGAGTTCGGTGCGTCGGTGTCCGCCGTGAGCACCTTGATGCCGGCGTCCTGCGCCTGCTTCATGAGCGGTGCCATCGAGTCGGGATCGTTGGGCGCGATGACCAGCACGTCGACCTTCTGCTGGATGAAGGAACGGACAATCTGCGCCTGCGCCGCGGCATCGGCCGATGTCGGCCCCTGGTAGAGCCATTCGACGTCACCGAGGTCGGCCGCGGCCTGCTTGGCCCCGGTGTCCATCGCCTCAAAGTACGGGGACCCCTGCAATTTCGGCACGAATGCAACCTTGACGTTGCCCGCGGAGGAACCGGATTCCTCGGAGGCGCCTGCGCCACCGGTTGTCGCCGGCGCGCTCGTGTCCTTCTTGGTGCACCCTCCGGTGACCATCGCGAGCGCCAGAACAACGCTGACTGCGCCGACGAAACGCCGGGAAATCCTCATCGACTTCTCCTTCGAGCTGAACCGGTGACCGCGTGAGAGGCGAACACACCCGAGATCAAAACGTTTCAAATTTCGAACACATAGCCGGGTGACGCAACACACATTATGTAGGTGTTGTGACCTTGTCAACAGAACCGGGGGCGCACCGAGGCGCGCCCTGATCTATTTCTTGTTTCGTACCGAGAGACGAGCAATGAAACGCACATCGATTACTCTGATGCAGATGCAGGTCCCCAGGCAGGACTCCGAGCGCTTGCTCGAGAGCCGCCCGAGAGTGCCTGCGTTATCCCGTACTGCCATTGTGCTGCAGCATATTTGCGATGCCCGACGACCACTGGGCCTGGCAGAACTTACCCAGCTGACCGGGTTCCCGAAAAGCAGCGTGATGGGCATCTGCCACGCACTCACCGACGAGAATCTGGTGACCCGCGGCGTGGACGGCACCTACGCGCTGGGCCCACGGGTGTTCGAATTCGGTTCGGCCGTTCGCGCCGGAAACAAGTCACTGCACGACATCGGATTCACCTACCCGCTCGACGAGAGCTTCTTCCTGGCCGAGATCGGGGCCCTGCACGCCGAGGCGACCACGATCGCCGCGCACCTTCGGGTGTTGTCCGCTAATGAGGACAAACGCCTTCAGGCCCAACAGATTTGCGATTTCGTGCTGGACGGCGTCGAGCTGATTCTGGTCGAACCGGTGGCGTCGGAAGGCTTGGAAGCCGCGTGTGAGCAGGCGCGTGCGGCCCGGATTCCGGTCGTGGCAATCGGTTCCGCGCTCAGCGGCGCCGATGCGGTCGTGGCGACAGATAACACAAAAGCCGGCGCGTTAGCCGGAGCCGCACTGGCGAGAGCGCTGTCGGGGCGGGGTCATGTCGCGGTGGTCGGCGGTATACCCATCACTGCCAACTCTGACCGGGTGGCCGGGTTCCTCGGAGCGGTCGCGACCCACCCCGAACTGTCGATAGTGGCAACCAGCCGAGGAGAATTGGACGCTGCTTCCGGGGAGAGGGCAGCCGAGGAGATCCTGGCCGACCACCCCACCGTGGCAGGGTTCTTCGCCAGCAACGACCAGATCGCCATCGGCATCTCGCGCGTGCTTGCCCGCCGGAACCTGTTCGTGCCGATCGTCGCCGTCGACGGTGCACGGGGCGCCGTCGACCAGATCCGCGCGGGCGGACCTATCGTCGCATCGGCCACTCAGGATCCAGTGGCGTTGGTACGAGCCGCAATCGAGATCGGAAGTGCCCTACACAGCGGTGCCGATGTGATTCGTCGATCGCACTACATCACGCCCCGGCTGATCGACGCGCAGAACGCCCAGGAGTACGAGCCATGGGGGTAGCGCGACCACGCACGCCCGCCGTGCATCGCGGCGCAGCCATCCTGGACGCCATCGCGACCGGCGCAGCCGACACCCCCGCCGCGCTGAGCGAGTGCCTCGGGCTGGCCAAGAGTTCACTCACCGATCTGCTGGGCGCCATGGAGATCGAGCACCTCACATCCCGCAGCCCGGACGGCCACCTGCACATCGGCGGGCGTTGGGCCGCGCTGTCCGACCCGGATGCCGCCGTCGACCGCCTTTTCCGGGCCTGCGCGCGGACGCCCGAACTCGACGGTCACACCACCTCAGTCGGCCAGCTGCTGGGCAATCTGGTCGTCTGCGTCGACGTGCATCCAGGTCGCCATCCCCTGCCGCTGACCCCACGCGCCGGTCAGCGCATGCGGGCCGCCGACACCGCGGGAGCCATCGCGATCCTGTCGTCCGTGCCGGTCACCGCCGCTACGGAGATGATCCGGGTGTGGGCCGATCACCTCGGCCTCACCGAGGAGCAGGTAGCACGTACCCTCGCCCTGCGACTCACCCGGCGCAGAAGCGTCTACGCATCACACTCCACGCAGGCCGGACGCCAAATCGCCTGTGCTGTAGCCGGTACCCGGTTGGCACTCACTCTGCACCTGCCCAACAGCTGGTCGGATCCGGCACTGGTCCGCAGAGCCGGACGCGCACTGAATGCGGCCGCAAACGACAGTTGAGGTTTCGGGCCCGGCGCGCGCGCTACTCAGGCACTACGGCAACGCCGGCTCCGACGAGTCGACGTGCCCGTTGCTCATGATGGTCAGATTGTCCGGGCTCACCTCGTAGCGTGCACCGTCGGCCGGGTTGACGGCCACGAATCCGTCGCCTGAGCGCACCGCCTCGGCGATCTGGAGATTCGCGCCGTCGCTGAGCCGCTCGCCGCGGTAAGAGAAACTGTTCGGCCCCGACTGGCAGATCACCGCAAGCGACGTCGCCGTCCGGATCATCACCGCAGGCGAACTGCCGGACTCACACCGCGCGGTATGCCCGACGAAGCCCTGCGCGTCGGTCCCGCTCGGCGCTTCCACCGTCGTGGTGGGCGTGGTCGTCGACTCCGTGGACGGTTCACTCGTGCTGCTGGCGTCCGGAGGCACCGCCAACGGGGTGTCGCGGGTCGAACCGTCGTTGTCGCCGCCGCTGGCCAGAATCGACGCCAGCACCGCGGCGATGCCGAACAGCGCGACCGTCGCCACCGCCAACATCAGCTGGGTTCGACTGAACCGCCGCTTCCGTGGCGGCGGCTCGGGGGCTCGGACCGGCGGTGGTGGCGGCGGTGGTGACGGCGGGTACGGGGTGTAGCCGGTGTGCTCCGGGTTCGGGTACACCGACGAGAACTCGCGGGTGCTGGGAGGCGGTGGGTTGGGGTGCGGTGCCGTCGCCACCAGCGGCGGGGCCGACGACGACGCGGCGCCCGTGGCGGCCTGCCTGGCGGTCTTGGCCAGTTCGCCGGCCGTTCCGAACCGGTCGGAGGGGTCCTTGGCCATGCCCCGCGCGATGACGTCGTCGAATGCACGCGGGATTCCTCGTCGCATGATGCTCGGCCGGGGCGGCGGCGAGAACATGTGGGCGCTCATCAGCGCCCGCAGATCACCCGACTCGTACGGTGGCCGACCGGTCAGCGACTCGTACAGCAGGCACGTCAGCGCGTAGATGTCCGCAGGCGGTCCGACCGGTTCGCCCGAGAACCGCTCCGGGGCCATGTACGCACTCGATCCGATCACCATCCCGGTCATCGTCACGCTGGCCTCACCGCCGACGTGAGCGATACCGAAATCGACCAGATAGGCGAAGTCGTCACCGGTCAGCAGAACATTCTCGGGCTTGATGTCACGATGCACCAGGCCGTCGGCGTGCGCGGCATCCAGCGCGGAGGCCACCTGGGTGACGATCGACGTGGCACGTCCCAGCTCGAGCGGTCCGCTGGTCTGCAAGAGGTCCTTGACGCTCGCACCTTCCACCAGACGCATGTCGATGAAGAGCACGCCCCCGATGTCACCGAAGTCGTGCACCGGGATCACGTGCGGTTCCTGCAGCCGCGCCGCCACGCGGGACTCCCGCCGGAACCGCGCCTGGAAGCTCGGATCGGCGGCCATCTCCGGACGAAGCAGTTTGACCGCGACCATCCGCTCTCTGACCGTGTCGTAGGCGCGGTAGACCTCACCCATTCCGCCCACACCGATGAGCGACCTCAGCTCGTAGGGCCCGAACCGGGTTCCGAGACGCGGGGCGCCGTGGGGGGAAGCCATGCCACGATCCTTTCAGCCGACCGGGAGTTATCGGTGACGAGGATAGATTCGTTTCGTCCCGGCCCGCTGAAACCGCTGCTGCCTGCCCTTCCGTCAGTCGAACGCCGAGTGCGGGGCGCCGATGCCCGGATCGATCCGGACCGGCCCCGCGGCCGACGGTGCCACCGGGAAGTCGAAGATGGCCGTCGGCAGGTACACCGTCGCGCACGCGTTGGGAATGTCCACCACACCCGACAGGCGTCCTTCGATGGGTGCCGCGCCGAGCAGGAGATAGGCCTGTTCGGGGGCGTAGCCGAACTTCGTGAGGTAATCGATCGCGTGCAGGCAGGCCCGTTGATAAGCCAAATGCGAATCCAGATAACGCTGCTCGCCCTCGAGGGTCACCGAGGTGCCGGAGAACGCCAACCATTCGGAGTACTGCGGGTCGGTGTTGCCCGGCATGAAGATCGCGTTCTCGCTCACCCCGTAGGTGTCCATCCCGCCGGGGATGACATCGACCCGCAAATCGATGAAGCCACCCATCTCGATGGCACCGCAGAAGGTGATCTCACCGTCCCCCTGCGAGAAGTGCAGGTCACCGACCGAGAGGTTGGCCCCGTCGACGAACACCGGATAGAAGATGCGGCTGCCCTTGGTCAGGTTCTTGATGTCCTGGTTACCACCGTTCTCCCGCGGCGGCGCGGTGCGGGCGGCTTCGGCGGCCGCCTTGCTGAAGGCATCGCCGGTCAATCCGCCGAGGATCGCGTCGTTGGGTTCGGGCGGCAGCGCCAGCGGCGGCACCCGGTCCGGATCCGTGGCGATCAGCGCGGCCTCACGGGTGTTCCAGGTCGACAGCAACTTCGTCGACGGCGCGGTCCCCATCAACCCGGGATGGACGATGCCGGTGAACTCCACGTTCGGGACGTGGCGCGAAGTCGCCTTCTGACCCGAGAAATCCCAGATCGCCTTGTAGGCATCGGGGAACTGTTCGGTGAGGAAGCCGCCACCATTGAGTTTGGGGAAGATGCCGGTGTAGCCCCAGCCCTGACCGGCCAGCGGCCCGGAATCCTCCTGCGGAATCGGCCCGACATCGAGGATGTCCACGATGAGGAGGTCGCCGGGCTTGGCACCTTCGACGGCGATCGGACCGGACAGGACGTGCACAGTGGTCAACGGCGCGTTCAGAATGTCGTCGGCGGAGTCGTCGTTGAGGATCGCACCGTCGAACCACTCGCGACAGTGCACGCGAAACGAGTCACCCTTCTTGACGGTCACCGCGGCAGGGATGTCGGGATGCCACCGGTTGTGGCCCAGCTTCTCCTGGTCGGTGAACTTCTTGGTCGAATCGAGCGGAAATACGACATCGGGCATTGCGGAACTCCTTCAGGCTCGGGGAAGTTTCTGATGAAGCGGATTGGTGGTGACCTTCTGGACCTGCTGCCGCCGCGTCGACGGTGGTGACCCGGTCACCACGGCGGGGCGATCTGCCGTCGCACGCGTCGCATCCTGTAATGCCATGGCGGTGCCGCCGGAGCGGCCGAGATGCGGGGCGGCGATCGTCCTGCGCGCGGACCCCGTACAGCCCGGGCATTCGATCACGTCGGGACGTGACTGCATCGAATACAGCTGTTTTGTCGTACCGCAGCCGGAATCGCACCGAAAATCGTAGAGAACCAAGAGGTTTCCTCACTCTCCGGCGAAGTTGCACTGGCGACGAACGCGACATTACCGGCGGCTGCCGGTGCGCGCTGAACTTCGAGAAAAATACTTCCATCTGGAACTTATTGCGGGATACCTGCTGGTGCTGGAACCTGATCACGTTGCAGTGCAGCGGTCTAACGCGTCCCGCCGCGTCGCGGCAACGAGGCAGGCCGGTTCTCCCCCACCCCGTCGCGCATACCCATGTTGTGCGCAGCCCACAGGGCGATGCGGAAATTGATCCGGTCAGTCTCCTCAAGTGGATTGGCACCGGTGAGCTCGGCGATCTTGGCAAGCCGGTTACGCAACGTGTTGACATGCACGTACACCTCGTTGGCGGCTGTAGAGATGTCATTGCGCGGAGACAGGAACGACTCCAGGGAGGCGACGAGGTAGGAGCTGTTGACCTTGTCGTGGTCCACCAACGGCACGATCAGGCGCTGCACGAACGGCACCAGTCGCACTTTCGGGACAGCGGCCAACAAGCCTTCGAGCGTGGCGATCTCGTCGATGTGGACGCTACGCCGCCAGCGGATCGCTTCGTGCAAGGCCTCAAGAGCCTCCGGGATCGCGTGGGCCATCGATTGCGCATCCGAGGCGACCGCCAAACCGCAGACAAGTGTCGATGCCGCCAATTCGGTGGTGAACTCCTCGGTGTGCGCACACAGCGCCACGATTCGATCTTCGAGCAGCGCAACCGTTCCGGAATGCCGGTCCACCACTTCGTGCACTCGGGCGTGGGCATCGGAGGTGAACGCACACACCATCACCGGTGCCTCAGCCAATCCAGCTCTGGCGAGGGCATTCTCTACGGGCCCGACACCCAGCGTGCCGGCCACGAACCAGCGCAGGATCGATCCGAGATCCCGTTCACGCGTTCCTATCTCGCGGTCCGCGGCACGAGTGGATTCGGCCCAGTCAACGATCCGACGAAACGGCACCGCCGCACGCTGGGCGAGCAATGGCAGGTCCAGGTCCTGGCACGCCTTCACGAGAGCGGCGGGAGGTTCGTCGAACAAGTCGCCGAGACCTACGAGCAGTGCCGTGACGCCCTGACCGGTCAACGTGCCGACGTAGCGGCGGATCGCTTCATCGGACTGGTCGGCGACGGGCACACCGACGCTGAGGATCAGCTCGTCTCCCGACAGATACCGTGAAGGGTCCACCAGTTCGGTCGGATACACGTAGCGGATCGCCCGATCTCCGTCGTGGATCTGCGTGACCGTCTCGACGTGAAGGTCCGGCTCGGCGAGCAATTCACGCAGCCGAACGATGCCATCGTGCGGTGGCGCCAAAGCGGGCTCAGTTCTGCCTTCCGCCACCGGCTTGCTCGTGATCATGGGCACTTCGATGCCAGTGCGTTCATGCCTGCGCAGTATAGGACGATTGTTTGGTCCTTACAGGTCGAGCGTGAGCTTGTCGCCACCGAGCGACCGTGACACGCAGATCATCATTGATGCGCCCGCCCGCCGCTCGTCGTCGGTGAGTAGACCGTCGCGATGATCGACTTGACCGGACAGCACCTTCGTTTCACACGTGCCGCAAAAACCGCTGGTACAGGAGAACTCTGTCCCCGGGGCCACTTCCAGCACCGCGTCGAGGACGCTCTTGTCCTTGGGCACAGTGATGGTGATCCCGCTGCGCGCCAACTCTACTTCGAACGCCCCGTCATCGACTCTGGCCACTTCCTCCGTACCCGCGGTGAACCGTTCGAAGTGCAGGTGCAGTTCCGGATGGAGTGCGCTGAGGCGTTGGGCCGCCGCAAGCATGGCGGGCGGTCCGCAGCAGTAGACGTGGGTGCCCGCCGGACTGTTCTCGAAGGCACCGGCCAGATCGGGCAGGCCGGCTTCGTCCTGCGGGACCACTTCGACACCGTCGAGAGAGTCGAGGCGGTCCAGGAAGGCCATCGCTGCTCGACTGCGACCGCCATACAGCAGCCTGAGCCGGGGTGGGTCGGGTTCACCCCGTAGCGCCTCGATCATCGCCAGGATCGGAGTGACCCCGATGCCGCCCGCGACGAACAGATAGTGGTGCGCCGGCGTGAGCGAGAAGTTGTTCCGCGGTGTGCCGACCTCGATGAAATCGCCGATGCGCAGCCCCTGGTGGATTTCGCGGGAACCACCGCGACCGTCGCCGACCAGTAACACCGCAATCGTGTAGGAGTACGGATCATCGTGTCGGCCACACAAGGAGTACTGACGCATCAGGCCCGACGGGAGGGTGACGGTGACGTGGGCGCCGGCTGCCCACTCGGGCAACCGGTCGCCTGCGGGGCTTCGCAACATCACCGATATGACATCTGCGGCTTCGAGCCGCAACTGGGTGACCTGCAGCTTCATGCGCTCATGCGTGGACGCGCCCGTTCTCCGTTTCGGCAACCTCGATCAACCCGCGAGTTTCCTGAATGGTCTGAACCGCGTGCTGGGTCGCGCGCCGATAGTTCAACGTGTAGATGTCGGCCGGTGCCGACGCCTCGAATGCCTGGCCGGCCAGCGGAACTTCTTTCGGGTCAAGGCCTCCCAAGATCGGGGTGTCCTCGTTGAAGACCTTGGTCTCGATCCGCAGGATTTCGTCGACACTTCCGCCCCGGAAGTCCTTGTCCGTGGCCACTCCCCAGAAGATGATGCACTTGTCATAGCTCACCGGCGAGGGAAAGTCGACGAGGTAACGCTTCCCGAGTTCTCCGAAGTCGTACAGGATGGTCGCGATGCCCGGCGCATACGAGTGGTAATTCATCCAGGCGTCCCCGATATCGGAAAAGTCCGAGTCCGGGACCTTTCCGTAGAAGTAGGACGCCCAGACCTCACGCCCTTCGCGTTTGACGTCGAGATCGCCAACAACAGGGTCGACCTCCCCCATCGAATGCTCGTGCACGAACGGAAAATGCGCCATATCACGGAAGTTCTCTGTCGCGGCCATGAACCCACAGTCGGCGTGAATCGGCTCGGCCGCCCGCCACTCGAGCTCCAGATCCTCGATTTCGGGCGGGTTCGGCAGGTCGAAGACCGGGTCACCCAGGCAGGTCCAGACGTGCGCGAACCGTTCGATGACCGGATAGGACTTGATGGCCGCCTTCGGCGGGATCCGTCCCCCCTCGGCCAGCGAGGGGATGTGTCGGCACTGACCGGTGCCGCCGTCGAACTGCCAGCCGTGATAGGGACAGGCAATGTTGGCACCGTCGACGACGCCATCCGCGAGGTTGCCACCCCGATGAATACAGCGTCGGTCAGTCACCCGCGCCGCACCGGAGGCATCGCGGAACACCACAAGTTTGTGATCGAGCAGTTGGGCGGGTTGCGGGGTGCCGATGTCCTCGGAACGGGCCACCACGAACCACACATGCTGGTAAGCCTCCCGAAGCCTATCCGGTGTGAGCGCTTCGTGTTTCATCTTTCGGTTCTCCTTAGTGTTGGGCTGTCGGGCGCAGGACTGGCCGAGTAAAAGTACGGGGCGCGATCTGCTGCTCGCGGACATGGGTGGCGATCTCCGACATGCCGGCCAGCCAGACGTCGTCCATGGCGCGGACCTCGGCGATGAAGTCACGCAGCGCAGCGGCACGACCGGGTCGGCCGCTCAGGAATGGGTGGTTGGTGAGGATCCAGACCCCGCCGATGTCGCGCATGGCGTTGAGTTCGGCTCGCCACAGTTCGATCGCCTTGGCGGGCGTCTCGATCAGTCCCGTGCCGGAGAAGTCGGGGACGAAGCAGTACTGCTGCCAGTCGTCGAGCGCCCAGCTCACCGGCAATTCCACCAGTGATGATCCGTCGCCCACTGCCAACTCATACGGATGGTCGGAGTCCATCAGCGTGGAGTCGTACACAAACCCGAACTCCGCGAGCAACTTCGGTGTGTGCCAGTTCATCTCCCACATCGGCGCGCGGTAGCCCACCGGCCGGACACCGGCCACCTCCTCCAGGGCGCGCAGGCCGCGATCGAGAATGTCACGTTCGGTGTCCTCATCGACTCCGACAAGTGACTCGTGAAGATATCCGTGGTGGGCGATCTCATGCCCGGCAGCAGCGATGGAGCGGATCGGCCCCGGATGTCGGTGAGCGGTGTATCCGGGAACGAAAAAGGTTCCGGGCACCTCGAATTCATCGAGGATACCGAGCAGCCGCGGGATGCCGACGAGCGGGCCGTATGCCTGGTGTGACATCGCGCCCATCCGGTCGGCAAAGGCGGGGTCCGTGGTGAGCAGAGGGGATTCGGCGTCCACGTCGAAGGTGAACGCGACGGCACAGGTCTTGCCGTGCGGCCACGGTACCGGTCCCGCAGGTGTCAGAGTGCTCATTGCTGAACCTTTCTTCCGAAGACGGACAAGAACTCCCAGGTGACATTGGCAGCGGCGACGGCAGTGATCTCGGCGTGATCGTAAGCCGGCGACACCTCGACGACGTCGACAGCGACGAGATTCACGCTGTCCAGCCCACGGACGACTTCGAGTAATTCCCTGCTGGACATCCCGCCGGCCTCGGGTGTGCCGGTCCCCGGTGCATGAGCCGGGTCGAGGACGTCGATGTCGACCGAGACGTACACCGGAGCATCGCCGACACGTTCGCGGATGCGTTCGATGATGCCTGCGGTACCCAGAGCGTCGATATCCCGACAGGTGATGACAGAGAATCCGAAGCCGGCGTCCTCGACAAGGTCCTTGCGATCGTAGATCGACCCCCGGACACCGACGTGCATGTTGCGGTCGAGCAGCAGCCCCTCCTCGAAAGCCCGCCGGAACGGCGACCCGTGGGTGATGTCGGCGCCGTAGTACGAATCCCAGGTGTCGAGATGGGCGTCGAAGTGCACGAGCGCCATCGCACCGTGTACGGAATGCGCCGCCCGCAGCGACGGGAGAGCTACCGAGTGATCACCGCCCAGGACGACCGCGCGTGTGCCGGTGGCCAGTAGCCCAGTCAACTGAGCGGCGATCTGGTCGACCGCCTCGCCGATGTCGAACGGATTGCACGCGAGGTCGCCGGCATCTGCGAACTGACAGACCTCGAAAGGCTTGATGTCCAGCGCGGGGTTGTAGCCCCGGATGAGCCGAGAGGCCTGGCGAATTGCATTGGGTCCGAACCGCGCACCGGGACGGTAGGTGACAGCGCTGTCGAACGGGACACCCACCACGACGACGTCGGCACTGGGCACGTCTTCGAGCCGCGGCAGTCTCGCATACGTCGTCCATCCCGCGTAGCGTGGCTGCACCTGCGGATCGACCGGCCCCACAATGGAGTTGCCGCCGCTTTCGTTGTTCATTGATTACCTTTCCTAGACACGATTTCGGGATAGTCCGCCGTCGGCGTTGATGATCTGACCGACAGCTGCGCCGAGCTGCCGCTGACACAACAGGCCGATGACGCCTGCCACTTGCTCGACGCTTCCGAGGTGTCCGGCCGGCGGTACACCACCGCCGGCATCACATAGCGACCACTCCGACTCGACAGCGCCGACCGCGACGGCGTTCACGCCCACACCGAACGGGCCGAAGTCACGGGTCAACGTTTTGGTCAGCGCGACGATCCCGCCGGCCGCGGCGGCCACGGCAGACAGGTCGGCACCACCGATGTGCCATCGTGAGGTGGTGAGCACAATGCGTCCACCGATACCGTTGCGCCGCATACACTCCGCTGCTGCCTGGGCGTAGAGAAAGCTTCCGGTCAAGGTGGCATTGACGTGATTCCAGAAATCCGTCATCGTCTGCTCGCCCAGTCCGGCAACGTAGGGCAGGCCATGGGCAACCACCAGTGCGTCGATTCCGCCCATCGCCTCCGCGGCCCGACGGACGGCGGATCCCACCTGGACGCCGTCAGCGGGATCGGCAGGCAGCGTGAGTTGTTCGCCGACCGAATCCGTTGCGCGGATCGACGTGCCTACGGTCGTGGCGCCACAGGTGGTGAAATGCGCGCGCACCGCAGCGCCCAACATGGTGTCCACGCCAGTTACGAGAATCCTGGAACTCTGCGGCATATCAGATCACCGTCCCGCTGTTGACGGACAGCACTTCCCCGCACAGAAACAGGTCGTCTTCGAGCAATGCGCGGACCAGCTCGGCGACCTCGCCTGGCAGCGCGATGCGCCGCGCGGGCAAGGTCTGGACGAATCCTTCGGCCCGCTCCCAGGAATCGGGTGGCAGCAGCGGGGTGTCACACGGGCCGGGAGCCACGGCGTTGACCTGGATCCCGTCGCCCGCGACTTCGACCGCGACGCTGCGAAGCAGGCTCAGTGCGGCAGCTTTCGCGGCGGCGTAGTGGGCATCATTGCTGCCGCCTCCGATGGCTCGTTCGGAGGCGATACCGACGATGCGTCCGGTGCCGCGCCGACGCATATCGGGCAGCACGCTGCGGCACACGTGTGCCAATCCACCCACATGTACGCGCAGCATCCGGTCCCACGATTCTTGCGTGATGTCGAGAGCAGTGGTCTCCTCATAGTGTCCGGCGCAGATGACAGCAGCATCGATCGACCCGAAGCTGTTCTGCACGGCGGCAATTGCGTTCGCCACTGCATTCTCGTCGGCCACGTCGGCAACCAACCACATATCGGTGTCCGGTGCGGGCTCGCGCGAGATCGAGGCGACATTCCAGCCGTTGGCGCGCAGCCGGTGTGCGATCGCGGCGCCGATGCCGCTTCCCGCCCCGGTCACCACCGCGGTCGCCGAGGTCGCGTTCATACCGACTCCGTGACTGCGGGAGTCGTTTCCACGGACGCCTCTGGCTGGGGCCTGCCGACCTTACGCACTTTCAGGATCACCGCGCCGACGGCGAGGATCGCGCCCATCGCGACAAAGAACGCCCAGTTGATGTACCACGAGGTCGAAACCGTGCGCGGCCAGACGATGTTGACGAATGCGAAGCCGGCCCACAGCACCGCCAGCATCGCCACCGGCGTACCGAACCTACCCAGATTCCACGGTCCCGGAACCCATTTGCCCCGGAGCCGTGCCACCAACCCGGTCACCAAGGGAAACAAGAACGCCAGGTAATAGCCACCGGCGGTGAAGGTCACCAGAACCGAGTAGACGTCAGTGGCCGAGATCAGATAGACGACGGCGCCGATGACGGTGGTGACCAGAATCGCGCTGACCGGCTGAGCCTCTGACTTGGACAGCTTGGACAAGATCCGCGATCCCGGCAGCACCTTGTCGCGGGCGAACGACCAGATGACGCGGGACGCCGAGGCTTGCAGCGCCAGGAAGCTGGCCAGGAAGCCGATCACAAACGCGAGCAGGATGGGTTTGACCGCCGCATCGCCCAGCGCACTGCGAAGCACATACGTCACCGGGTCGGCTTCTTCGCCGGAGCTGATGCGGCTGAAGTCCGGCACGGCCAGTGTCACGGCCAGTGACGCGTAGGCGATGACCAGGGCGATGAAGGAGACCGAGAACAGCATTGCCTTGGGAACGTTGCGTTGCGGCTCCTTGACTTCTTCGGCGATCGCGCCCGCGCTTTCGAACCCCAGGATCGACCAGCTGGTGAACGCCAGCGCCGCGAGGAATGGCCCCGACAGATACGCCCACGACCATCCGCTGCCGACATCGGCGCCCTGCAGAATCACGTCGAGACCGTGGTGGCGGTGGAAGATCAACAGGTAGGTGCCCAGCCCCAACGACGCGACGATCTCCGCGATGATGCTGGCAGCCATCAGTGCTTTCAACAATCCGCGGCCCAGGACGTTCGCGCCGGTCCCTGCCAGCAGGATCAACAGCGCAATGATGCTCTGCTGCACGGGTGTGGGTGCCTCGACGCCGACCAGCTGGGCAAGGAATCCGGCACCGCCGTAAGCGACGGTGGCCATGATGATCACGAGCGCCCACATGTAGACCCAGCCGGCCAGCCAGCCGGCGATCTCGCCCGCCAGCCGCTTGGTCCACTGGTAGATCGAACCTTCGAACGGCCAGCGGGACACCAGTTCGGAAAAGGCCAGCGCCACAATGAACTGTCCTGCACCGACAATGACGAACGTCCACCAGAAGCCGGGACCAGCGGTCGACAGCGATAGGCCGTAGATCCCGTACATCGCGACGATCGGTGAAATGAACGCGAACGCAAACGCAAACGCCGACCACAGCGAGAACTCTCGCTTCAATTCTGCTGGTGCGGAGTCTGTCTGACTATCTGAGGCCATCTGACCAACCTTTCGCTGCCGCAAGGACACCGAAGTATGGGCACAAAACGTGTCGGCGGACACCGCCGATGGCCAATACCGGGTTGCGAGCACAGGCACACCGCCCCGGACTGTAGGGATCTACAGCCCCGCCGATGCATTTCCCGGCCAAGAGCGATTGTCTGCGGTAGCTTCGCGCTGACCAGTCGGCAAACCGAGGAGTCGGTTCTCGTGAACGAACTCAAGCCGTTCTCACCCTCGATCGACTGGGGCGAGGAGCTACTCCATACGCTGATCTGGCTCGCCGAGGCCTGGGCCATCGCGGCGATCTGCACGGTGGCAACGCTGACATTGCTCGCGAGATACACCACCTGGGGCCGACAGTTCTGGACGGTCACCGGTGCGTACTTCAGCGGCCGGCGCAGCCTCAAAGTGTGGTTGGTGCTGAGCGCGATGTTGATGTCGGTGATCATCGGCGTGCGGCTGTCAGTGCTGTTCAGCTACCAGAGCAACGACCTGTACTCCGCTGCCCAGATCGCCGTGCAGGGCTTCGCCACCGGCGATCAGGTGGTGAAAGACTCAGGTGTGCAGGGGTTTTGGACATCCCTGCTGACTTTTTCACTGCTGGCCGCGATCCTCGTCACTCGCGTGCTGGTCGACCTGTTCATGACGCAACGGTTCATGCTGGCCTGGCGGACGTGGCTGACCGACCGGCTCACCGGTGATTGGCTCGACGGCCGTGCGTACTACCGCACCCGGTTCATCGACAAGACGATCGACAACCCCGATCAGCGCATCCAGTCCGACATCGACGTCTTCACCGCGCTGTCGGGACCCCAGCCCAACACTCCGCACCAGACGAGTAACGGCACCCTGCCCTTCGGCGCGATCTCGTCGATCGTCTCGGTCATCTCGTTCACCTCCATACTGTGGAATCTCTCCGGTGATCTGGTTGTGTTCGGGGTCGAGGTTCCCCGGGCGATGTTCTGGTCGGTGTTCGTCTATGTGGCGTTCGCGACCGTCATCGCCTTCTGGCTCGGCCGGCCGCTCATCCGGCTGTCGTTCAACAACGAAAAGTTCAACGCCGTTTTCCGGTACGCGCTGGTCCGGCTGCGTGACGCCGCCGAATCCGTTGCGCTCTACCGCGGGGAGAAAGCCGAACGTCGCCAACTCCGTGAGCGGTTCGCACCCGTCGTCGCCAACTACAAGCGCTTCGTCAACCGGACCATCGGGTTCACCGGGTGGAACCTGTCGATGAACCACATCATCATCCCGCTGCCCTGGGTGCTGCAGGCGCCGCGGTTGTTCGCCGGCCAGATTCAGCTCGGCGCCGTCACCCAATCGGTGACGGCGTTCGGCGCCATCCAGGACGCGCTGTCGTTCTTCCGCAACTCCTATGACACCTTCGCCGGTTACCGGGCCTCGATCATCCGCCTGCACGGGCTTGTCACCGCCGACCGGCAAAGCCGTGAACTGCCCACGCTGACAGTCGCCGAAAACCGGGACAGCATCGTCGAACTCGACGGTGTCGAGGTGCGCAACCCCGCTGGCGAACAGCTGGTCAGCGGCTTGAACCTGAGCCTTACCGCAGGCAACGCGATGATCGTCACCGGCGAGTCCGGCACAGGCAAGACGACATTGCTGCGCAGCCTGGCCCAACTGTGGCCCTACACCTCCGGCACACTGCGCTGCCCACTCGGCGAGAATGAAACGTTGTTCCTGTCGCAGCTGCCGTACGTTCCGCTCGGGGATCTGCGGACCGTGGTGTCCTACCCCCGGCAATCCGGCGATATCGGCGACCAGGCCCTGCGGGACGCGCTGCTGGCGGTCGCCCTGCCGCGCTACGTCGACCGGTTGTCAGAGGTGGCCGACTGGGCCAAGGTGCTCTCCCCCGGTGAGCAACAGCGCATTGCGTTCGCGCGGGTCCTGCTGACCAAACCCAGGGCGGTGTTCCTCGACGAAGCCACCTCGGCGCTCGACGAGCCGCTGGAATTCATGATCTATGCGCTGGTGCGTCGCGAACTGCCCGATACCGTGTTTGTCAGCGTCACCCATCGCACCACCGTCAACCGTCATCATGAGCAACGCCTGGAACTGCTCGGCGACGGCAGGTGGCGGCTGGAGCCCATCGACATGCCAGAGGTCCCGGCGTAGGTCAAGATGGCTGCCATGGACCACATCACCTTCGTGCCGACGGTAGATCAGCTCAACTACACCTTCGGCGGCGCCGAACCCGTCATGCACATCAAGCCCGGGACCGTGCTGACGTTGTGGACCGAGGACGCCTACGGCGGACGCATCACCAGCCGCGACAGCGTGGCGAGCACCGCACTCGACACCGAGGACCTCAACCCGCAGACCGGCCCGTTCTGGATCGAGGGCGCCGAGCCGGGCGACACCCTGGCGATCCATCTGGTCGACCTCACCCCGGCGCGCAGTTGGGGCGCGTCGACCTTGATTCCGTTCTTCGGCGGCCTCACCAGCATTCCGGTCAGCCCGACGCTGCAGGATCCACTGCCCGAACGAACCTGGATCTACGAATACGACTCCGCCGCAGGCACTGTCGGCTTCTCCGCGCAGGGCAGTAACTTCGAACTGGCCCTGCCTGCCAACCCGATGCTCGGCACGGTCGGGGTGGCGCCCGCACGCCGGGAGGTACGCAGTTCACTGGTGCCCGACGCTTTCGGCGGCAACATGGACACCCCTGAGATGACCGCAGGCGCCACCTGTTATCTGCGGGTCAACGTCGAAGGAGCGTTGTTCTCGCTGGGCGACGGGCACTACCGCCAGGGTGAAGGCGAAGCCTGCGGCACCGCGGTGGAGGGTGCCATGAACGTCACCGCGATCGTCGAGCTGATCAAGGGTGGCGGACCGGCCTGGCCACGGCTGGAGACCGACACCCATTTGATGACGATCGGCTCGGGACGCCCCTTGGAAGAGGCCTGGCGCGCCGGCCAGGTCGAGATGATCCATTGGCTGGGCGAGCTGTACGGGCTGGACCGCCTCGACGCCTACCAGCTGTTGACCCAGATCTCGCAGGTCCCGATCGCCAACGTCGTCGACGCCAACTACAGCGCCGTGACCAAGATCGACAAGCGGTTGCTGCCCGTGGCCCCGGCCTACGGTGGGGTTCACCACGAATTACGCGGTGCCGCAAAAAACCTCGGCGTCATTTCCTACTGATACAAGGGGCTGTACATGGAACTCGGATTGTCGGGCAAGCGTTTCGCGGTCACCGGTGGCACCCGCGGCATCGGCCGCGCGGTCGTCGAAGGACTGCTGACCGAGGGTGCTGTCGTCGCCTACTGCGCACGTACCCCGGAGGCGGTCGCCGAGGCGCAGGCGGAGCTGACCGCCGACGGGGCCACCGCGGTCGGCAGCGCCGTCGACGTGGGTGATGCCGCGGCGGTGGCGCAATGGGTATCGAGCACCGCCGACGCGTTCGGTGGGCTCGACGGGGTCGTCGCGAATGTCAGTGCACTGGCCATTCCCGAGAGCCCGGATAACTGGCGCAGCAGCTTCGAGGTGGACCTGATGGGAACGGTCTCCCTCGTCGACGCCGCGATGCCGCATCTGCTGGCCGGCGGCGCCGGCTCGATCGTCGCCATCTCGAGCGTGTCCGGGCGTGAGATCGACTTCGCCTCCGGCCCGTACGGCACCTTCAAGGCCGCGATCATCCACTACATCCAGGGTCTGGCCTACAACTATGCCGCGAAGGGCGTGCGAGCCAACACGGTGAGCCCGGGCAACACCTACTTTCCCGGTGGGGTGTGGCCGACGATCGAACAGGACGACCCCGAACTGTTCGCGTCCGCGCTCGCGCTCAATCCCACCGGCCGGATGGCCACACCGCAGGAGGTGGCCAACGCCGTCGTATTCCTGAGCAGCTCGGCGGCCAGCTTCATCACCGGGACGAACCTGTTGGTCGACGGCGCGCTGACCCGGGGCGTGCAGTTCTGACGCGCCGGTAGCGGGAGGCTGGCGGCCCAATCCGCGCCGCGGTCTGGTAAGACGGGAGCACAACACGCGGCCCCTCCTGGCTGCCGCGGCGATACCTCCGACCGACCACCAAGGGTTCCTGATGGCCGCTTCCACCGACGTTCCCGCTGCGTCCACCAGCAAGCACACCGGGATCGCTCGATGGATCCGCCGACTCGCCATCCCGATCATCATCGGCTGGATACTGCTGGTCGCGGTGCTCAGCGTCACCGTGCCGCAGCTCGAAGTCGTCGGGCAGATGCGATCGGTCTCGATGAGCCCCAACGATGCGCCGTCGGTGATTGCGATGAAACGCGTCGGCAAGGTGTTCGACGAGTTCCACTCCGACAGTTCGGCGATGATCGTGCTGGAGGGCGAGCAGCCGCTCGGCGACGACGCGCACTTTTTCTACAACGACATGGTCGACAAGCTCGAGGCCGACAAGAAACACGTCGAGCACGTCCAAGACTTCTGGGGCGATCCGCTGACCGAGGCCGGCGCCCAGAGTAACGACAACAAAGCCACCTATGTGCAGGTCTACCTCGCAGGCAACATGGGTGAAGCCCTGGCCAACGAGTCGGTGCAGGCAGTCCAGGACCTCATCAAAGGCTTGGAGCCGCCGCCGGGGGTCAAGGTCTATGTGACCGGCGGCTCGGCGCTGGCCAACGACCAGCAACTCGCCGGTGACCGCAGTGTCCAGATCATCGAGATGGTCACGTTCGCGGTGATCATCACGATGTTGCTGCTGGTGTACCGGTCGATCATCACCGTGCTCATCACGCTGTTCATGGTGGTGGTCTGTCTGTCCTCGGCGCGCGGAGTGGTGGCCTTCCTCGGCTATCACGATCTGATCGGGCTCTCGACGTTCGCCACTCAGCTTCTGGTGACGCTGGCCATCGCGGCCTCGACCGACTATGCGATCTTCCTGATCGGGCGCTATCAGGAAGCCCGGACGATAGGCGAGGACCGCGAGCAGGCGTATTACACGATGTTCCACGGCACCGCCCATGTGGTGCTGGGTTCGGGCATGACGATCGCCGGGGCGACGCTGTGCCTGCATTTCACCCGGCTGCCCTATTTCCAGACGCTGGGCATTCCGATGGCGGTCGGGATGGTCGTGGCGGTGGTGGCGGCGCTGACACTGGGGCCTGCGGTGATCACTGTGGCCAGCCGGTTCGGCAAACTGCTGGAACCCAGGCGGGCGATGCGCATTCGGGGTTGGCGCAAGCTCGGCGCGTTCGTCGTCCGCTGGCCCGGCGCGGTCCTGCTGGGCACCATCCTGCTGTCTTTGGTCGGGCTGCTGACGCTGCCGGGTTATCGGACCAACTACAACGACCGCAACTATCTGCCTCCCGATCTGCCTGCCCAGCAGGGGTTCGCCGCGGCCGAACGGCATTTCTCACCAGCCAAGATGAACCCCGAGCTGCTGCTCATCGAAACCGATCACGACATCCGCAACTCAGCGGACTTCCTGGTGATCGACAGGATCGCCAAGGCGGTCTTCGAGGTGCCCGGAATCGGCAGCGTCCAGGCGATCACGCGCCCTCAGGGCGAACCGCTCGAGTTCAGCACCATCCCCGCGCAGATGAGCATGGGCGGGGTCATGCAGACCATGAACCGCAAGTATCTGATGGACCGCGCCGACGACATGCTGCTGCAGGCCGATGAGATGCAGAAGACCGTCGACACGATGGATCAGATGATCGCGCTCATGGGCGAGATGAGCACGATCATGCACAGCATGGTCGGCAAGACCCACGACATGGTCGACGACGTCGCCGAACTGCGGGACCACATCTCCGACTTCGACGACTTCCTGCGGCCGCTGCGCAACTACCTGTACTGGGAACCCCACTGCTACGACATTCCGGTGTGCTCGACGATGCGGTCGGTGTTCGACGGGCTCGACGGCGTCGACACCATGACCGAGAGCATCCAGCAGCTGCTGCCCGACATGGATCGACTCGATGCGCTGATGCCCCAGATGGCGTCGATGATGAAGCCGCAGATCGAGACCATGAAGAAAATGAAGACGATGATGCTGACCATGTACCAGACCCAGAAGGGTCTGCAGGATCAGATGGCCGAGATGCAGGACGGCCAGACGGCCATGGGCGAGGCGTTCAACGACGCCAAGAACGACGACACGTTCTACCTGCCGCCGGAGATCTTCAACAACGCCGACTTCAAACGCGGCATGAAGAGCTTCATCTCGCCGGACGGAAAAGCGGTGCGGTTCATCATTTCCCATGAGGGAGATCCGCTGACACCCGATGGCATCAAGCTGATCGACGGGATCAAGCTGGCCGCCAAGGAAGCCATGAAAGGCACACCCTGGCAAGGCTCAAAGATCTATCTCGCCGGAACCGCGGCCACATTCAAAGACATGCAGGAAGGCAACAATTACGACCTGATCATCGCAGGCATCTCGGCACTGTGCCTGATCTTCATCATCATGCTGCTCATCACCCGAAGTGTGGTGGCCGCAGCCGTGATCGTGGGCACCGTGCTGGTATCGCTCGGCGCGTCCTTCGGCTTGTCAATCCTGGTGTGGCAGCACCTGTTAGGGATCGAACTGCATTTCATGGTGATGGCGATGGCCGTCATCGTGCTGTTGGCGGTGGGCGCTGACTACAACCTGCTCTTGGTCGCCCGGCTCAAAGAAGAGCTGCCCGCAGGCATCAACACCGGCATCATCCGCGCCATGGGCGGTAGTGGATCGGTGGTGACCGCCGCCGGGCTGGTGTTCGCGTTCACCATGATGTCGATGGTGGTCAGCGAGATGACCGTGGTGGCCCAGGTCGGCTCGACGATCGGGCTCGGCCTGCTGTTCGACACCCTGGTGATCCGGTCATTCATGACCCCCTCGATCGCAGCATTGATGGGACGCTGGTTCTGGTGGCCGCAGTTCGTGCGGACCAGACCGGCGCGCGGCGTGGTGGCAGAGGTGGCAGCGCGCGCAGGGCGGTGATGTCCGGCCGGGGACTCCCTACGCGTAGTGTCGAAGGCATCGGGACCACTCAGGCCCTCACAATCAAGGGGTTTGACGAAGATCGCTGAGGAAAAACAGCTTTCATTGGGTGTACTGGCCCGCTGCGGTAAACCCAACGAACGCCGACTGCCGATTCACCCTGCACACCTCAGCCGGATCGATCCACCGGTGCGGCAACGGATCTTCCTCGAGCACGGCTACGGCGCGGAGTTCGGCGCTACCGACGCTGCGTTGGCTCCGCTCGTGGGCGGCATCAGGACGCGGGACCAACTCGTCGCGGACTGCGATGTCATCTTGCTGCCCAAGGTGCGCGCCGACGACCTGGCGGGGATGCGGACCGGTCAGATCGTCTGGGGATGGCCGCACTGCGTGCAGGATCCCGAACTGACGCAGATCGCCATCGACCGGCGGTTGACGCTGATCGCTTTCGAGGCGATGAACCACTGGCAGGCCGATGGCGGCTTCGGCCTCCACGTCTTCCACAAGAACAATGAGCTCGCGGGCTACTGCTCGGTCTTGCATGCCATGCAACTGGCCGGGGTCACCGGCAGCTACGGCCGTCGGCTCCGCGCCGCGGTCATCGGATTCGGTGCGACGGCTCGCGGTGCGGTCACCGCGCTGAACGCCCACGGCGTCGACGACGTCCGGGTCCTGACCAACCGTGAGGTGGCCGCCGTCGGGTCACCGATCCACTCCACGCAGATCGTCCAGATGGGGCAGGACGCCGACGCACCCGGGCGGACGTGGGCCGATACACCGGAAGACGGCGTCATACCGGTGGCCCGGTTCCTCGCCGAGAACGACATCGTCGTCAACTGCGTGCTGCAGGATCCCAACGCTCCCCTGATCTTCGTCACCGAGGATGATCTGACCGTGTTCAACGCGGGTAGCCTGCTGGTCGACGTGTCTTGCGATGAGGGCATGGGATTCAGCTGGGCGCATCCGACGTCGTTCACCGCTCCGGTTCGCGAGCTGACCAACGGTGTCCAGTACTACGCCGTCGACCACAGTCCGTCCTATCTGTGGAACTCCGCGACCTGGGAGATCAGCGAAGCGCTGATGCCGCACATCGAAACGGTGCTCGGCGGGCAGGCGGCGTGGGATACGAGCACCACGATCTCGCGCGCCATCGAGATCGGGGACGGCACCGTGCGCAACCCCGACATTCTCCGATTCCAGCACCGCGAGGACGCCGATCCGCATCCCACGGTGACGCGGACGCACACCAAGATCTGAACACACTCGCGGGCCGGTCGGCCGCTCCGCCGATGCGATTCGAACTATGGTTCTTTGCATGAATCTCGCGGCCCCCGAACAGCAGATGCACGTGGCGACTTTGCGCCGGTATCCGGTGAAGTCGATGCTGGGCGAGACCGTCGAGGAGTTGTTCGTCGACGAGCGGGGCGTGCAGGGCGACCGGCGGTTGGCGTTGGTCGACACACAGACCGGACGAATCGCAAGCGCAAAGCAGGCTCGGCTCTGGCGTGACCTCCTCCAGTGCAATGCCGGTGTGCACGACGGCCGTGTGCAGATCCGGCTGCCCGACGGGACAATGGTGCCGGCCGACGACGACGGCACCGACGAACAGCTTTCCCGACTGCTGTCGAGACCCGTGCGTTTGGTCGACGGTCGGCAGCAGGGTGCGACGATAGAGCGAGCCGATCCTGACCAGGTGCTCGAACAGGGCGTGGACGCCGAGGTCGAAGCTCCCCTGCTCGAGCTGGCCCAGGGCACTCCGGGTGACTCGTTCGTCGATTTCGCGCCGATGCACGTCATCACCACGGCGACCCTGGAACGCATCGGCACGGAAGCCGAGCGCTACCGACCGAACCTGGTGATCGCAACGCCACCCGGCTACCCCGCGTACGCGGAGAACGACTGGGTCGGGCGGACGCTGGCGATCGGCCAGGTGCAGATCAGGGGTATGGGGCCCACGCCGCGGTGTGTGATACCCACCCTCGAACATGGCCGGCTCGCTCGCGCACCCCACGCGCTACGCACGCCGGCGAAGGAAAACCGGGTGCAGTCCTTCGACTTCGGCGTCCTGCCGTGCGCCGGAGCCTATTTCGAGGTGATCGCTGATGGCACGATACGCACCGGCGAGGCGATCTCCCTGCGCTGATCGCCGTCGCCGGTGCTGCCCATGGACGGATCGATCACGTCATCAGTTGCTTCGATGCTGTGAACATAGTTGCCATGCGCAACGATTGGACCCGGACCGCGGCCGGTCGGGGCGGCAGCGGAGTCTAATGAACGTCTCATCGAAATACCAACGCACCTAACGTCTCGCGCGCAATCAGCTCACCAGGAGACCCGCAAGGCCCTACGCTTGAGGACATGTCCGACCCGCGCCCGCGGTCGGGGGCTACGGTTGCCAAGCTGGCCATGCATTGTGTGCTGGCCGGATTGCTCACGGCCGCACTGATGTTCCCCGTCATCGGCGGCGTCGGGATGTTGACGGCGCGGTTGTCCGATACGGTCGCCCAGGACTCGGCGCAGGTGCTGCAGGGCGACGCGCCGCTCGTCACCACCATGGTCGACACCTCGGGCCATCCGATCGCCTGGCTCTACGAGCAACGTCGATGGGAGGTGCCAAGCGATCGGATCGCCGACACCATGAAGCTGGCGATCGTGTCGGTCGAAGACAAACGCTTCGTCGAACACAACGGTGTGGACATCCAGGGGACACTGAACGGCCTCATCGGATACCTGCGGGGCGTCGAGCAGGTGCGCGGCGGTTCGACCATCGAGCAGCAGTACGTCAAGAACTACAACCTGCTGGTCAATGCCAAAACACAGGCCGAGCGCCGAGCCGCGGTCGAAGTGACGCCCGCCCGCAAGTTGCGTGAGATGCGGATAGCCCTGGCATTGGACAAGGCACTGCCCAAAGGCGAGATCCTGGCCCGCTACCTGAACCTCGTGTCCTTCGGCAACGGCGCATTCGGCGTTCAGGACGCGGCACGTACCTACTTCGGCGTCGACGCTGCCGACCTCACCTGGTCACAGGCCGCCTTGTTGGCCGGCGTGGTGCGGTCCACCAGCGCACTCAATCCCTACACCAACCCCGACGGCGCCCTCGCGCGACGCAACACCGTGCTCGACACCTTGATCGACTATCTGCCGGACCGCGCCGACGAACTCAGGGCTGCCAAAGCCGAGCCACTGGGAGTGCTGCGCCAAGCCGAGCCGCTGCCGCAGGGTTGTATCGCCGCCGGAGACCGCGCCTTCTTCTGCGAGTACGTGCTGCAGTACCTGGCGCACGCGGGACTCACCATCGAAGACGTCGCACGCAACGGTTACCTGATCCGCACCACGCTCGACCCCAAGGTGCAGGACAGCGTGAAGTCCGCAGTCGACAAATTTGCAGACCCGGACACCGACGGTGTCGCCAGCGTGATGAGTGTGATCACGCCGGGCAAAGACGCCCACCGGGTTGTCGCGATGGCCGACAGCCGCACCTATGGACTCGACATCGATGCCAACGAGACGGTGCAACCGCAGCCGTTCTCTCTCGCCGGTGACGGCGCCGGATCGATATTCAAGATTTTCACCACCGCGGCCGCCCTCGACATGGGTATGGGAATCAATGCCAAACTCGATGTGCCGTCAGCGTTTCAGGGCAAGGGCCTGGGCAGCAGCGATACTCCCGGTTGTCCGAAGGAAACGTGGTGTGTGCGCAACGCGAGGTCCTTCCCCGGCTCGCTGAATATCACCGATGCCCTCGCCCAGTCACCCAACACCGCGTTCGCCAAACTCATCTCACAGATCGGGGTGGCACGCGCAGTGGACATGGCGGTGCGGCTGGGGCTGAGGTCGTACGCCGAACCCAATAGCGCCCGGGCCTACAACCCCGACTCCGACGAGAGCCTCGCCGATTACGTCAAGCGGCAGAACATCGGATCCTTCACGCTCGGCCCGCTCGAGCTGAATGCGCTCGAACTGTCGAATGTGGGAGCGACGCTGGCGTCCGGTGGCACGTGGTGCCCGCCGAGCCCGATCGACAAGATCTTCGACCGCCGCGGCCGCGAGGTGGGTGTCGAGACCGTGCCTTGTGATCAAGCTGTACCGGAGGGGCTGGCCAATACGCTGTCCAACGCCCTGAGCAAAGATCACTCCAGCGGAACCGCCGCAGGCGCGGCAAGTTCGGTCGGCTGGACATTGCCGATGTCCGGCAAGACCGGCACGACCGAGGCGCACCGGTCATCGGGTTTCCTGGGCTTCACCAACCGGTACGCCGCTGCGAACTACATCTTCGACGACTCGTCGTCACCAGGGGGTCTGTGCTCGTACCCGTTGCGTGAATGCAGCGACGGCACCCTGTTCGGCGGCATCGAGCCGGCCTTGACCTGGTATGCGGCAATGAATCCGATCGCGGAATACTTCGGCCCGTTGGCGCTGCCTCCGACCGATCCACGGTACGTCGAGGGCGGCCCGGGCAGCCAGGTGCCCGAGGTGACCGACATGAAATTCGACGAGGCGCGTAAGCGCCTGCTGGACTCCGGTTTCCAAGTGGCCGACAAGCCCACACCGGTCAACAGCCATGCCACGAAAGGTTCGGTGGTCGGGACGACCCCGAGCGGCAGGACCATTCCCGGCTCGATCATCACGATCAACACCAGCACCGGGTACGTGCCTCCACCCGTCTATGTCCCCCGCCCGGACGCTCCGCCGCCGCCCGGGGCGCCGCCGCCTCCCCCACCTGAAAACGTCATCCTGATCCCCGGATTGCCGCCGATAACCCTGCCGGCCCCGGCCCCACCGCCACCGCCGCCGGCTCCGCCTCCGCCCCCGCCGCCACCTCCCGGCGCGCCGTTCTAGGAACATTGATGCGCCGAACCGTCACGATCACGTTTGTCGTCACGTTGATGTGCGGGCTTGTCGGCTGCTCACCATCGAACGGGTCGTCGCCCACGTCGACGGCATCCGCTGCGCACTCCGCCCCACGCATCCAGCCGCACGAACCCCAGAACCGACGGCTCGCAACCGACCCCGCGCAACTCGCCGACGATCTCGTCGCCGACGAGCGCGCACTGAGGGACCCGTCGTCGTCAGATACCGTGTTGCTGGCGGCGGCACACCGCCAGCAAGCGGCGTACCGTGCCTTCGGCCGGCACCCCGAGTGGGACCCGATCGCGCGTCCCCGAATCCCGCCGCCGCTGCGCGGCATCTACGACCGCAACGTCGACGCACGTCGGCAACTCGCCGCGATGAGCAACCGCGTGAAGGACACCCTGCCTGCGTGGCGGATCATTCCCCCGCCGCCACCGGACGAACTGCTGGGTTACTACCGCGAAGCCGAAGCCGCGTCCGGTGTCGGGTGGAACTATCTGGCGGCGATCAATCTGATCGAAACCGGATTCGGCCGTATCTCGGGCGTCAGCGAGGCCGGCGCGCAAGGGCCCATGCAGTTCATGCCGTCCACATTCGCCGCCTACGGCGAGGGCGGCGACATCCACTCGCCCCGGGACAGCATCGTGGCCGCAGGCCGCCATCTGGCCGCCAACGGTTTCACCGACGACCCGGATCACGCCCTGTACCGGTACAACAACTCGAACCGATATGTGCAGGCGGTCAAAGACTACGCGGAGGTCCTCGCAACCGACCCCGCCGCCTTCACCGGTTACTACCGGTGGGAGGTCATGTACCGGACCACTGCCGGTGACGTGCTCCTCCCGGTCGGGTACTCCGCGACCACACCGATCCCCGTCCCCGCGTCAGGGGTGGTCGGCCCGGTCCGATAGGCGCCGCGCCTACCGTTGAGACGACGGCGAATCCACTCTCGAGGCGATCTCCGCCGCTATCGCGACGGCCGAGCCGGCCGGGTTGGCACTGCAGGTGTTGACGTCGACGATGACGTTGTTGTTGACGGTCAAGGCCCGCCCGCACGCCCATCCGCCTTCTTGGGCGTTCGATTGGGTGGTGGTCGCGCTCAGCATGCCGTCCTTGTTCGCGATGGGACCGACATCCCACAGCGAGCCGGACTGCAGGTGGGTGTAATGCTTGCACGCCGGCCACTGTTGCGCCGACGCGTCGAAAAACCCCTTGGCCCTGTCGGCGTCGGGGAACAACACCACGGCCTGCTGGGCGAAATGGGTGAAGTCGTCGCCATTCGCGAGGGTCTCATCATGCATGGCGGTGAAACCGCTGTCGGCATAGACCGCTGCCTGTGCGGCGCCGTCGACGGCCAAGCACTCACGCGGTTCCATGGTCGCGCTGTCATCCGACATTTCCGTGTGGGTACTCGAGACGATCATGCCCGCTGCGCCCACCGCCGCATCGATCCGTTCGGGCGGAAGCAATAATTCAGGCAGGACGTCGTTCGCCAGAGGCACCGGGGCGAATGACGTGATCATCGGCTTGCTCGGTGTCTGCTCAGCAAGGTCCTGGTCGGTGCCGTCGCCACCGCCACCACCGCAGCCGGCCACACACACAGCGGAAATGGCGATCACAAATTTCAGACGACGCATGCGTTTACCCCCGTCTCTGCTGAAGACACGTCGCAGTCTGGTAAATCCAGGGAAGCAGCGCATTCGAGTATTCCGCAGAACATCGTGCACACAGTTCGAAGACTTTGCGGAATCGTTACGTCGACGCCACGAGCCGCATTCCGGGCTTGTGTGATCTGGCAACTACAGATCCCGCCACTGAGCTGCGGAAAGGGCTATTCGCGAGTTTCGCATTTCCCGACGGCTGTCGACCCCACTGATATACGGTGCGCCGAGACGGAAAGGTCACCATGATGACGCGAAATTCCCACATTTTAGCTGGTATTGCGGTGACCGTAAGCCTGGTTGCTGCGGCATGTGGCAGTACCAACTCGGCGGCAGAGACCACCGAGGCCACCACGACAACAACCGCCCCGAGCACCACCTCGCAGGCCGCGGCAGCGCCCGTCGACAGCGGACAACTGCAGTCGCTGATCCCCACGCCCGCCAACAGTGAGGCAACTGGGCCCGACACCATTCCGAACAACGGTGTCCACCTGCATTACAAGGTCAACGCCGCGCCCAACGATGCGATGCAGGCCTATAAGGCAGCGCTGACGGACAAAGGCTGGGCGGTGACCACCATTGTGAGCTCAGGTGGCGGTGAAGGAGGCGGCGGCGCAACCTTCACCGGAACCCACGGTGAGGCGTACGGCGTGTTCGACGGCGGTGGATTTGCCAGCACCACATTCATCGATGTCTGTGCCTGGCCCACCAAGCCCGCGGACCCCAACTGCAGCCGGGGCGAGCGCTGAATATCCCGCCTCTATTTTATGGGCCGGCGAAATACGCGGCACATTTCGGTGACTCGTGAATTGATCACGCCGCTACGCCGGTGAGGTGGGCACGAGCGGCATGGACAAAGTCGGCCACCAGCGGATTCGGGTCTCCGACCCGGGTCGCGACCACGACCCTGCTGGCGGGCAGGCCCTCAACGGGCACGGTGGCCAGGTCGGACCGCAGGGAGCTGCGCCGGTCGCCGACCGGCAGGACCGCGATCGCCTGGCCGCTCGCCACGAGTTCGAGTCTGTCCTCGAAACTCTCGGTGATCGGGCCTGCCGAAATCGGGCCCGGGTCGCTGCGTTGGTAGGCCTCGGTCGGGTAGATCGAGCGGGTACCGCCGTGGGGGCAGACGACCGAGCCGTCTCCTGCGAAATCGTCCGGTGACACCGACGCGCGCCCGGCGAGGTGGTGGTCGACCGGCACGACCAGCATCCGAGGTTCCTCGTAGAGCACGGTCATCCGGGCCGCATCAGCCGGCGAGGACAGCGGGTCCCGGGCAACCAGCACGTCCACCTGGCCGTCGGCGAAGGCCCATTCGTCGTAACACTCCAGGTGCCGGGTGCCGATCTCGGCCTGCGGGTGGCGGTGCCGCAGCTCGCGGACGGCCGGTGTGATGACCAGGTCTTCGACGTACCCGATGATGACCTTGCCGGCAGGCGCATAGGCCCTGGCGGTGAGCGCCGCCTGGCGAGCGGCGCGTAAGAGCGCATGTGCCTCCGGCAGAAACGCCTTGCCGGCCTCGGTGAGCAAGCTGCCCTGCGGTGTCCGATCCAGCAGGCGTACCCCGAGACGGCCTTCCAGGCGCTGTATCTGGCGGCTCAACGCGGGCTGCGCGAGATGAAGCTCGGCGGCCGCCCGGCTGAAGTTCAGCTGCTCCGCCACCACCGTGAAATATCGCACCAACCGCAACTCGATATCGGTTCCCAGATCGTTCACCGGCCAGTCCTCATGAAGGGGTCAACCTGGCCGACGACGTGGGATATTCCGCCCGGTTCGAGCCCAGATCAGCGCAATGGTCGATTCGCCCGCCGAGCGTCGACCATTGCGCTGATCTCGCGGCTGCGGCGCGGCACTGGCGGCTGTGGCGGCAGTTGCTGAACCGATTTGGCACTGGTCACCCGTGACCGTATCCTATGGGAATCCTCGCACCGTCATATTGACCGGAGAAGGGAGCCGTGTGACGACGACGCCCATTGCTCTTCCGAGCGACGCGGAGCCGTTCGCACCGGAGACGATCGACGCATACGTGGCCTCCGTCGCCGGCAGCCTCAGGGCTCATGTATCCGAGCGCATCGCGAATATCCCACTCCCGGTTGATGATCCATTGGCGACCATCGATGCCCTCTCGGGCGGCAAGTACCTGCGCGCACGGACGCTGTTCCTCATAGCGCACGCGTTCGGCACACCTGCTCCACGATCTGCCGCGGATGCGGCCGTCGCACTTGAGTTGCTCCATACCGCATCACTCGTGCACGACGACATCATCGACGAGTCCCAATCCCGCCGCGGGTACCCGTCGCTGCACGTCGACGCCGACGAGGCCACCGCGATCCTCATCGCAGATCTGCTCATCGCCCTTTCGTTCGAGACTGCGGCAGCTCTGGGAGAGCGTGCCGTGGCCGTGCTCGCCCGCGCCTTCGGGGAGCTCTGCAGGGGACAGCTGCTGGAACCGGCGCTCGAATGGGGCGCCGACGCTCAACGGGGAATCGAAGACTACGCGACTCTCAAGACCGGTGCTCTCTTCGGAGCCGCTTTCGAACTCGGCGCCATGGCAGCCCACTGCGACACCGCGTTCCAGGACGCTTTCCGCAACGCAGGCCGACGGCTCGGTCTCGCCTTTCAGCTCTCCGACGACCTGCTCGACGTCAGGGATGACGCTCTCAACCTCGGTAAGGACCACGGGGCCGATCTCCGCAACGGAGTTCCCACATTTCCGCTCTGGAGCGCCTACCGGCGTCTCATTCAGCTCGGAGAGACCCGGCCGGCCTCGGCACCATCACTGCGCGACCGTCTGGCCGAGGAAGCTGGTTCGAGTCGCATACTGCATTCGACGAAGGAGCGGATCTCTGCGCTGGTCGCGGAGGCACGCGCGTCGCTGCCCCCGGCGAAACAGCCTCCGTCACTCGACCTCGCCGTCCGCACGGTCCTGGCCGATCTCGATCATTTCTCCGACGACAACTGCAAGTCCGAGGTTTCGTGAAACACAGCCGTATCACCATCAAGGACGTCGCACGCGAGGCCGGCGTCTCGATCGCCACGGCGTCAGAGTCGCTGAACGGTAAGGGGCGCGTCGCTGCGGCCACCCGTCAGAATGTGGTCGATATCGCGAATCGCCTGGGGTACACCGCGAATCGGATCGCCAAGAATCTCAATGCGGGCAGGACCGGCTCGCTCGTGCTGACCGTCTCCCCCATGGCGGTACAGTCCTCAGGCTCCGATCTGCAGCCCGAATGGGACATCGAGTACTACTTCAGAGTCCTGAACGGAGCGAGCGCCGAAGCCTTCCGGCGGGGGTACCTGCTGTCCATGCTCCCCTCCCACTCGTCCTCACAGGCGTACCTCTCGGCGGCCGACGGCCTCATCGTCGTCGACCCGAGCGACGATGATGAGCTGCTCGCTGATGCCGCGCACGCCGGCTTGGCCTGCGTCACCATCGGCCGGAACTCCGGCGAGCTCAGTTGGGTGGACAACGACTTCTCCACGGGTACAACGATGGCTCTGGCCCATCTGGATGCGACCCGACGTTCACGAACGGCGTTGTTCCTCAGCGAAACCAGCTCCTTCTATGTCAGAGACGAACTTTCGGCGTATCTCGACTGGTGCTCGACGGTCTCGTTGGAGCCGATCATCATCCGCTCGTCGGGGCCGCGCGTGGATGAGGCGGAGCCGGTGATCCGGGCCGCGCTCGCCTCCCCCGACCGCCGTTTCGATGCCGTGCTCACCACACTCGACACGCTCGCATTCGCCACGGAGCGCAGCGCACACATGCTGGGACTGGCCGTGCCAGAGGATCTTCAGGTTGTCAGTCTCACGGACAGCCGCTACCTCGACTACGGCCTGCAGAAGCCGATCACCGCGCTCGATCTGCACCCGGTGCGGCTGGGCGAAGTCGCGGTCGACCTCCTTCTCGCCAAGCTCGACGGCGAATCCGATCGACGACGCGAACTGGTGGACGCATCGCTCACCGTCCGGGAGTCAACGCTCGCCGACTGAGGCGGTTGCTGTCCGCCGACTCGGGCTCCCCTTCGTCGTCGGCCGATTCGTCACGTTCGAAGATCACGAGCGTCTGACCCGTCAACGCCGCCTGCCGCCTCCTTCGATGCACCCAGGCCTCCACCACCACCCCGAGCAGGCCCACCGCCAGGGCTCCGAGGATCGTCGACCAGTCGCTGGCCCATCCACCGCCGGTCTCCCGTGGCCACGCGACGTTGACTATCTGGAATACCAACCACGCGAGCGCAATCCACCCCACCACGCGTCCCGCAGGTCCGAGGAACAGGTCGGGCTCGTCATTCCACCGGCCGCGAACGCGCGCGATGGCCAGGCCAAGGATCGGAAACAGGAAGGAGATGAAGAAGCCCACCGAGGAGAAGGAGATCAGCGCCATCTGGATGCCCTCGCTCTGAAACGGCAGGAAAAGCAGCACCGCGATGATCGCTGTGACGATGACCGCCCGCCGCGGCAGGCCCGTCTCTCCGGACAGGCTGGTGAGGATCCGGGCGAACGGCAGCTCTCCGTTTCGCGCTGTCGCCCAGACGATTCGGGAAACCGTGATCTGAATGGTCATGAGACTCGCGGCGAACGCGATGACGAAGAGGGCGAGGACGCCACGGAAAACCGGCTCGGGAAGCGCGGTAGCCATGATGGCGACGGCCGGATCCGCGGCATTCTCCGGGTTTTGGAGGAACGCCTCGTTCGGCACCGCGAGCGTGAACGCCAGCGTGCTGAGCACCACGATGGTCATGATCGCGAAGAACGACACCACCATCGCCCGCGGCACTGCCCACTTCGGGCGCTTGACCTCCTCGGCGATCGAGCTGGCGCTCTCGAAGCCGATCGCGAAGTAACTCGAGAATGCGATGGCCATCACCAGCGGAGCCGAGAAGAGCGCCCCACGGTAGTCGCCGAGCGCGGCCGGTGACAGGTACTCAAGGCCCTGATGGCGTTCGAACAGGAGCAGCCAGATCGCGACCCCGACCGACCCCACCGCCTCGGCGAAGATCACGCCGACCATGAGGATCTTGATGAACACCCGCCCGGCGAGATTCACCAGCGTGCTGAACGCGAGGATCCCGACCGCCAACCACGTGACCAGGCCGTGACCGGCTCCCTGGATGTCGAAGATGGGCGGTATCAGCACCGCCCCGGCGTATGCCACCGCGGGCAGGGTGATCAGGAGTGTCCAGATGTAGGTCCATGAGGCGAACCAGCCGTAGCGATGCCCCAGCAGACGGCGAGACCACTGATAGATGCCGCCTGAATCGGCCCATTTCGAAGCGAGCACACCCAACGTGAGCACCACAACGAACTGGCCGGCATAGAGGATGAGGCCGCCCCAGATGAACGCAGGCCCCGAGGTGGCCAGCCCGACACCGAGCACGCTGTAGAGGGCAACGATCGGTGAGACGAACGCGAAAGCGACGGATAAAGCGGAAAACATGGTGAACTCTCGCCTCATCACCATCGGTGCCTCGGCCATAGAAACTCCCTTGCTTCGATACGGCGAAGGTATGTAACGGCGATCACGCTACGTCAGCCGAAACGTTTTAACAAGCAGTGGATCCGCGGTTGATATCCTTGCTCGAAACGGTTTAACTTTGCCCCGCCCACCATGACCACACCGCACACGGGAGCACCATGACGCCGCCGTATACCCTGCGCCTCACCGTCGTTCAGGACGCGCCGCGCCCCAGGGACCTCGACCACAACCTCGCCCGCGTACGAGACGGCGTCACCACCGGCGGAGCCGATGTGATCGTGTTCCCCGAACTCTTTCTCTCGGGTTACCAGACGACCGGTCTCGGCGAGATCGCACTGCCACTCGACGACCCGCGAATCGCGGAACTCGCAGACGCCTGCCGGTCTGCAGGCACAGCTCTGCTGACCGGATATGTCGAGCCCGCTTCCGGCGGCTATTTCGACACCTACCTCGCCATCGACCGAGACGGGACCGTGCGCAAGCCCATTCGCAAGACACACCTGTTCGGGAGCGAGCGCGAGGCATTCCTCAGCGGCGATGCGCTCGAACCGGTTACCCTCTGCGACACCGCGGTCGGCGTCCTGAACTGTTTCGAGCTCGAGTTTCCCGAGGTGGCCCGCACGCTCGTGCTCCGCGGAGCAGTGCTTCTCGTCGCCGGGTCGGCCAACATGCACCCCTACGAACGTGACCATCGCATCGCGGCCAGCTCCCGAGCGATGGAGAACCGCGTCCCACTGGCATACGCGAACCGGGTCGGCAGCGAATCGGGGCACCACTTCTGTGGATCGAGCCGGATCGTCGACCGCGACGGCTCAGTGCTCACTGCACTGGACGACGTTGAGATCGACGGTGCGACCGCTGACGTCGAGGTCGGCGCCCGCGGCGAGGACGCGACCGACATGCTCGGTCAGCGCCGTCCAGAACTCTACGAATCGTAGCGGTGGCGGGCGTGCGGGCCCGGGCCGTTCGGCCCGGGCCTGCACCTTCCTGTCGTGTCAGCCGACTCGCACCGGAGTGCGGGGCGAGCCCGCATGGAAAGCCAGCGCCTCCAGCGCTATCCGAGCAGCGACCAGCTGGGTCCGGGTCGTGTGGTCGAGCGACGGAGCCGGCTCCGCGACATCGACGCCGATCAACCCCGCAGGTGAGATGCCCCGAATGATCTCCAGCGCCTCGCGCATGGTCATTCCACCTGGCGTCGGAGCGCAGGTTCCCGGCGCATAGGCGGCGTCGAGAGCATCGACGTCAAACGTCAGATAGAACCCTTCCTCGCCGACGCGTTCGAGAATCTGCTCGACGACCCACGCCGCACCGTGCTCCCAGATGTCCTCCAACCAGATCACCCGGATGCCGTGGTCCCGGCAGTACTTCAACTCCGTCTTCGGGTTCAGCCATCCGCTGATGCCGACGAGCACCATCTTTGACGGGTCGTACCCGTTGTCGACCGCGCGCGTGATAGTGCAGCAGTGATTCAGCTCCTCGCCCCCGACATCCGGCGCAGCGTCGAGGTGTGTGTCGAACTGCACCCATCCCGGACTCGTCCCCGGCCGCTTCGCCGCCTTGCCGACCGGGATGCTCACAGAGTGGTCGCCGCCGAAGACCACCGGAATCGCTCCGCCGGCGACGATCTCGGCGATGTCCGCTTCTACCCGCTCGAAGGTCTTCACAGTATTGCCGAGCGCGACATTGCAGTCCCCGCCATCGGCAAGTGGAAGCCGTTCGAAGAGGTCGAAGTCGTAGGTTGCCTGGAAGTTCGTGAACTGCACCGATGTTTCGCGGATCGCGCGAGGACCGTAATTGGCACCGCTGCGACTGATCGTCGTCGCGTCGAACGGAAATCCGTACACCACCGCCTTCGTTCCCGACGCCTTGATCGCCTCGCGGTCGAGATCAATGCTCGGCACACCCATGAAGGTTCCGCCGAGGCCTCCGTGCAGGAGCCCGCTCCACATCGTCTCGTCGAATGAACCGGCCGTCACGTCAGTCATCGTTGCCTCACTTCCTTTCACGCGAGCAGACACCCGCACCATTGATAAACCGTTTAGGAGACCGCGTAGCTCCAAGGGCAACGTCGTTGCCGAAACGATTCGGCATGAGCGTAACATCGGTCTCTAGCGGCGTCCAGGGACCGTGCCGAGACCGCGTGCGGTCTGCGCGGCATCCGACGTATGAGTCGAGTTCGCCTCGTGCACAGGGTTTGCCAAGGATGCCCTGACCGCCGTGCAGCACGCTTGGGCACAGGTCATGCCTGGTTCGGCCAGGGGGCCCCGGCCCGCATAAACGATGAAAAAACGATGACACAACGTGAGTGATCTTGAATACACCCACTGAAGTGGGGCGGGCGGGGCTCGAACCCGCGACCTACGGATTATGAGTCCGCGGCTCTAACCGACTGAGCTACCGCCCCAGGCGCAACTATGCGGCAACTATGTTCCCACACCCTCGGCAGGACCTCGCACCGCCACGGTTGGGAGCGAAGCCCGGCGGTACATACGGCCCGCCGGATACGCTCACCGCGTGATCCGGTTCCTCCTGCGTGTGGCGATCTTCCTGGCGTCCTCGGCGATCGGCCTGTTGGCGGCGGCATGGTTGGTGCCCGGTGTCTCGGTGTCGGTGTTCGGGTTCGTCACCGCGGTCGTGATCTTCACCGTCGCGCAGGGGATCCTTTCGCCGTTCTTCCTCAAGATGGCCAGCCGCTACGCCTCGGCGTTCCTCGGCGGCATCGGCCTGGTCTCGACGCTGGCGGCGTTGATTCTGGCCTCGGTGCTCACCCACGGGTTGAGCATCCGTGGCATCGGCTCGTGGATCGCCGCGACCGTGGTGGTCTGGCTGGTCACCGCGCTGGCCACCCTCCTGCTGCCCATGCTGGTGCTCAAGAAGAAGGCGGCGTGAGTCAGCTGTAGACCGGCTGGCCGTCGTCGCCGAGCAGATACCGTTCGGTCCCGGACTCGACCCGGGGCGCGTCCACGCCCAAGGCGACGGCAATTTTGTTGCACGCGTTGCGCATGACGTCGAGTGTCAACTCGACCGCCTCGTCCTGCGTGAAATGTTGGCGAAGCTCGGCGCCTGCCACCTGCGACGGTGTCCAGATCAGCGCGTCGACGTAGCGCAGCGCAGCCTTGTGCCGTTCGGACAGTGTCGAATTCTCGTAGTCATCGATTTCGGCGTACACCGACTCCGTGGCTCCGGCGTCGAGCGCGGCGCCTTCGCGCAGCGACTTGCACAGTCGGCAGTTGTGCTGGCGGGCCCCGCGCAGACGGACGATCTCGGAGGTCACCGGGTCCAGCGTCCGCATCCGTCCCACGGTGGGCACGAAAACATCCAGCACGTAGCCGCCCGGTTCGGTGTCGCGGTCCCAACCATCGGGCTCCGCCGGCCAGTCCACGCCGATCGAGGACAGCCCGGTGCGCATCCGCGGCGCGAAGTCAGCGACGAATATCAGTGCGGTGACCCCGAATACGTCGGCGCCCAACAGGTCTAGGAACGCAGCACGCTGCGCGGGGCTGATCGCGGCCACGTCCATGCTGAATTGCTCGGCGAACTCGGTCACCATCGGGTCGACGGCGCCGCCTGAACGTTCTGCGGCCACCGGCGGCAGTCCGAGCGCCGAGGCGCATACCTCGCGGACCGCGGCGTTGATGTCGGTCAGTCCTGGCGGCGACAAGCTGACCAGGTGCGTCAGTTCACTCAGCACCCCGGCAGTATCCATCACCTGCGGCACTGCCGGGGCGGTTTAGCGCGTGCCCCCTGCCGCCATCGCGTCCAGTCCCGACGCGTAGGTCTCCTTGATCACGTCCAGATGCACCCAACTGTCGACGACACCGACGCCGTCCAGCGCACGTACCGCGTCGAGGATCTCGATCAGCTGCGCAGCCGAAAACGCCCGCACCGTCGCCAACAGGTCGAACCGGCCCAGGGTGCGGGCCGCGAAAATCACCGATCGCATTCCCAATAGCGTGGCCACCACCTCGTCGGCGGCCCCGGTCAGCCGGATCCCGAGCCCGAGCGCACTCTGCCGGTCCTGCCCGGAATGCCGCACCACCGCACCGATGCGCACCACTTGCGATTCGACCAGACGCACGACGCGCCGTCGCGCACCGGCGGGTGAAAGTCCCACCCTTTCAGCGAGATCCACATACGACGCCCGTCCGTCATCCTGCAGTGCCCGCAGCAGCGCCAGATCCACCTCATCGATCTCGACGCTGACATCCCCGACCGGGCCTATCACATCACGCAACACCTCGACGTAGGTGAGCGTGTCGACCCCGACGACGCCGGACAGCACCCGTAGTTCGGCGATCACGCCGTCGATATCGCGGATCGATCCGACCCGCACCTCGGCGATCAATCCGTACGCACCGCTGGTCAGCGACAGGAACGCGACATCGTCGCGTTGCGCCAGGCCGGCGGCGATCCGAGCCGCCGGACCGTCCACCATCACACTGACATGCGCCAGGGCTCCACGGCCGAGCACGGCGGGGTGCACGACGCCGCGCACCACTACCTGCCCACTGGAGATCAGTCGCTGTATCCGGCTGGCAGCCGCCGACCTCGACAACCCGACCCGCTGCGCGATGTCACGGTGGGTCAACCTCCCGTCACCCTCAAGCAGACTGACGATCGCCTCGTCGACCTCGTCCATCTGGGTAGTCACCTCAAATTCGGCCGAAGATTTTTTCTCGCACATCTGCACGCGTATCGATCATATGACAGCGCCACGACGGCGATTTCTGACCTGAATGACGTATGACTCCGGCATATCGACAGCGGCAACGTGGATGTAACGATCGAATCGATTGCGCCGTCTCACCTGCGGGTTTAGCGTAACGCACATCACACCCGCCGCCCTCGCGCAAGGACCGTCATGGCCGCCACTGAACATCGCACCATCCCACCCAAAGTCACCGAGGTGGAGACGCACGGTGTCGAACCGATCCCTGACGCCGAGCGTAGCGCCGGTCCGCTGGACCTTTTCCGGCTGATCTTCGGGGGTGCCAACACCATCGCCACGGTGGTGCTGGGCACTTTCCCCATCATCTTCGGACTGTCGTTCCGCGACGGATTGCTGGCGACGCTGACCGGTCTCGTCCTCGGTTCGTTGATCCTCGCGCCGATGTCGCTGTTCGGTCCCCGCAACGGCACCAACAACGCGGTGTCCTCCTCGGCGCATCTGGGTGTGCACGGCCGCGTGGTCGGCTCATTCCTGTCCCTGCTGACCGCCGTCGCCTTCTTCTCGATCTCGGTGTGGACCTCCGGCGACGTACTGGTCGGCGGTGCGAATCGCGCCATCGGGTTGCCGCAGAATGACGTAGCGGTCGGCGTCGCGTACGGCATATTCGCGCTGTTGGTTCTGGTGGTGTGCATTTACGGCTTCCGATTCATGTTGCTGGTCAACAAGGTTGCCGTCATCGCCGCCACCCTGCTGTTCCTGGCGGGCATCGTCGCGTTCGGCGGCATGTTCGACGCGGGCTATGCGGGGACGCTGCCGATGGGTGATCCCCTGTACTGGCCGTCGTTCGTCGGAGCGGCGCTGATCGTGATGTCCAACCCCGTGTCGTTCGGCGCCTTCCTCGGTGATTGGGCTCGCTATATCCCACGCGGCACCCCGGGTTGGAAGTGCATGACGGCCACCATCGCGGCACAGTTGTCGACCCTGGTGCCGTTCCTGTTCGGCCTGGTCACCGCGACGGTGATCGCCACCCACGCACCGGACAACTTCGCCGACGGCGACTACGTCGGTGGGCTGCTCACTGTCTCACCCGGCTGGTACTTCGTCCCGGTGTGCCTGATCGCGTTGATCGGGGGGATGTCGACCGGTACCACTGCGCTCTACGGCACCGGCCTGGATTTCGCCAGCGTGTTCCCCCGCTTCAGCCGCGTGCAGGCGACCATATTCATCGGCTCCATCGCCATCGTGTTCATCTTCATCGGCCGCTTCGCTTTCAATGTGGTGCAGAGTATCTCGACGTTCGCCGTGCTGATCGTCACCTGCACGGCGCCGTGGATGGTGGTGATGATGATCGGCTGGTTCACCCGCCGCGGCTGGTACGACTCGGACGCGCTGCAGGTGTTCAACCGCCGCCAGCGCGGTGGCCGGTACTGGTTCACCCACGGCTGGAACTGGCGTGGCCTGGCGGCATGGCTGATCTCGGCAGCGCTGTCGATCTGCTTCGTCAACCTGCCCGACCAATTCGTCGGCCCCCTGGGCAACCTGGCCGGCGGCATCGACCTGTCGATTCCCCTCGGCCTGGGCCTGGCCGCGGTGCTCTACCCCGCACTGCTGTGGGCGTTCCCCGAACCGCGCGACGCCTTCGGTCCCGACGGCCCCCGCGCGGTGCCTGCCGGAAATCCCGCCAACATCCCGATCGTCAGTGACGACCAGACCCAAACCACCGCTACCACAGAGGAAGTGACAGCATGACCGCAACATCTTCGACCCCAATCGGTCCCGTCGACGCGTCGAAGATTCCCCGCTTCGCCGGACCCGCCACCTTCGCCCGGTTGCCCCGTCTGGACCAGGTGACCAAAGCCGATGTGGTCGTCGCAGGCGTGCCCTTCGACTCCGGAGTCTCCTACCGACCCGGCGCCCGGTTCGGTCCCACCCATGTGCGGGAGTCCTCCCGGCTGCTACGGCCCTACAACCCCGGGCTGGACGTGTCACCGTTCGACCTCATCCAGGTCGCCGACGCAGGCGATATCGCGGTAAACCCGTTCAACATTCACGAGGCGATCGAAACCATCGAGGGCGCCGCCGGTGAACTCACCTCCGACGGAACGAAACTGGTGACCATCGGCGGTGACCACACCATTGCGCTGCCGCTGCTGCGGGCCGCGGCCGCCAAGCACGGCCCGGTCGCACTCGTGCACTTCGACGCGCACCTGGACACCTGGGACACCTACTTCGGCGCCGAGTACACCCACGGCACCCCGTTTCGCCGGGCAGTCGAAGAGGGCATCGTCGACACCGAGGCGCTGTCGCACGTCGGCACCCGCGGCCCGCTGTACGGCAAGAAGGACCTCGAGGACGACCGCCGCTTCGGGTTCGGCATCGTCACCTCGTCCGACGTGTATTACCAGGGCGTGCGCGAGGTGGTCGACAAACTGCGCCAACGCGTCGGGAACCGCCCGGTCTACCTGTCCATCGACATCGATGTGCTCGATCCCGCTCATGCACCCGGCACCGGCACTCCCGAGGCCGGGGGCATGACCAGCCGCGAGCTGCTGGAGATTCTGCGTGGCTTCCGCGGGCTGAACCTGGTGGGCGCCGACGTCGTCGAGGTCGCCCCGGCCTACGACCACGCTGAGATGACCGGGGTGGCCGCCGCCCACGTCGCCTACGACCTCGTCTCGCTACTGGCACTGGGTCCTGATGCGTAACGGCGGCGACCTCGTCGTCGAAACCCTGACCGCACTGGGTGTCTCGCATGTCTTCGGCATCCCGGGCCAGAACGCGCTGGGCCTGTTCGACGCCATCCGGCGCAGCGACCTGAGGTTCATCAGCTCGCGGGTGGAGAACAACTCCGCGTTCGGCGCCGACGGCTACAGCCGCGTGACCGGCGAGGTCGGAGTGTTGTTCCTGTCGACCGGTCCGGGCGCGCTGACCGCGCTCGGCGCGTTGCAAGAGGCCTATGCCACCGGGGTGCCCGTGCTGGTGATCGCCAGCCAGGTACCGCGGTCCGGTATGGGCCTGCGGCGCGGGATGCTGCATCAGCTCGACGACCAGAAGGCCAGTGCGGTCAACGTCACCAAGAGTGCTGCCACCGTGCGACAGGCCGCCGAGATTCCGAGCCTGATCGCCGATGCCTACGCGCTGGCGTTGTCCGCGCCGGCCGGCCCGACGTGGGTCGAAATTCCGCAAGATGTGCTGCTGGAACCGGTATCGGTGCCACCGGTACCGTCTCTGCCGGTCGATATTGTCCGGCGCGCGCCACGTCCCGAACTCGTCGAGGCCGCCACAGCGCTGCTGAATTCCGCTGCCCGACCGGTCATTCTGGCCGGCGGCGGGATACGCCGCTCCGCAGGCGGTCCGGCCGCACTCGTCGCCCTGGCCGAACGACTCGGTGCGCCGGTGGTATCGACCGTGGGCGGTAAAGGTGCTTTTCCGTTCGACCATCCGCTGTCAGCCGCCTCGTGGATCGAGGACCGTTACACCACCGAGCTGCTCGAAGACGCCGACGTACTGCTGGCCGTCGGGACCGCCATGGGTGAGGTCACCAGCAACTACTTCACATTCGCACCGCGCGGCCGGCTGATCCACATCGACGCCGAAGCCCGGGTGCTGGAGGCCAACCATCCCGCGCTGGCCATCCACGCCGACGCCGCGCAGGCGATGAGTGCATTGACACACCAGGTGCACGCCCGTGACGACCGTGCGGGCGTCACGCAGGCTGCCGACTTACGCAAAGCCGTGGAAGACCGGCTGGCCGCACAGGATGTTGCCACCGAGCTGACGCTCATGGCCGATCTGCGCGCCGCCGTACCGTCGAGCGCACACACCTTCTGGGACATGACGATCGCCGGGTACTGGGCCTGGTCGGTATGGGACCCACAGGACGGCGGTTTCCATTCCGCCCAGGGCGCTGGGGGTTTGGGGTTCGCCTTCCCGGCGGCGCTGGCCGCGGCGATCGCCACCGGCGAGCGCACCTTCGCGGTGTCCGGCGACGGTGGTGCCATGTACTCGATCGCCGAACTCGCCACCGCCCGTCAACACGACGCGAATGTCACGTGGCTGATCGTCGATGACGGCGGATACGGGATTCTGCGGGAGTACATGACCGCCGAGTTCGGCACCGCCACTGCCACCGAACTGGCCCGACCCGACTTCGCCGCGCTGGCCACCAGTTTCGGGATCCCTGCGCACCCCGCCACTGTCGAGAACATCGGTGACGTCGTAGCCGCCACCTTGGCCACCGACGGACCTGCCGTCGTCGTGCTGCCCGCAGTCCTGCAGATGTTTGCGCCAACCCACCTAACGAAGGATTGAATCCGTGGGTAAACCACTCGATATCGCGATCGTCGTCATCTATCTCGTCGCCATGCTCGCCTTCGGATTCTGGGGCAAGACGCGCACCAAGGACTCCGCCGATTTCCTGGTCGCAGGCCGTCGGCTCGGCCCGGCGCTCTACACCGGCACGATGGCGGCCGTGGTGCTCGGTGGCGCCTCCACGGTCGGCGGCGTCGGCCTGGGTTACAAGTGGGGCATCTCCGGCATGTGGCTGGTGGTCGCGATCGCCGTCGGCCTGCTGGCGCTGAGCCTGCTGTTCGCCGGACCCATTCAGCGCCTTCGGGTTTACACCGTCGCCCAGATGCTGAGCCTGCGTTACGGCGTCGATGCGACCTCGGCCTCCGGTGTGGTGATGGCCGCCTACACACTGATGCTGTCGGTCACCTCGACAATCGCCTACGCGACGGTGTTCAACGTCCTGTTCGGTACCGGCCGAACGGTTTCGGTGGTCATCGGTGGGGCCGTGGTGATGTTGTACTCGTCGATCGGCGGCATGTGGTCCATCACTCTGACCGACATGGTGCAGTTCGTCCTCAAGACCATCGGTGTGTTCTTCCTGCTGCTGCCGTTCACCTGGAACAGGGCCGGCGGTTTGGACGGCATCCGTGAGCGTGCCGGTGACGCGGTGTTCAGTTTCAGCGCGATCGGCACCGACACCATCATCACGTTCTTTGTGGTCTACAGCTTCGGAATGCTGATCGGACAGGACATCTGGCAGCGGGTATTCACCGCCCGCTCCCCACAGGTCGCCAAGTGGGGTGGCACCACGGCCGCACTGTACTGCGTGCTGTACGGCATCGCCGGGGCCTTGATCGGCATGGCCGCATCGACCTTCCTGACCGATGTCGAAGCCAAGGACGACGTGTACGCCCAGATCGCCGAAGCGATTCTGCCCGTTGGCATCAGCGGTCTGGTGCTGGCCGCCGCCGTGGCCGCGATGATGTCGACCGCCTCGGGAGCTCTGATCGCCACCGCCACCGTGGCCCGCACCGACATCAAACCACTGCTGTTGCGCCTGGTCGGGCGCAAAGCTGAGAAGGTCGAAAACGCTGAGGTGGAAGTGCATTCCGACCGCCGCTACGTCGCGGTGCTCGGCATCCTCGTGATCGTCATCGCCGCACTGCTCAACGATGTGGTCGGCGCGCTGACCATCGCCTACGACATTCTCGTCGGCGGGCTGCTGGTGCCGATCCTCGGCGGATTCCTGTGGAAGCGCGCGACCGGTGCCGGTGCGCTCGTCGCGATGGCTGTCGGCACCGTGGTGACGCTGGGCACCATGGCGATCGTCGGCGATGTGCTGGCCAATGAGCCGATCTACTACGGGCTGGCCACCAGCTTGATCGCCTACGTCGCGGTCAGCCTCGCGACGGCCCGTACGCCGGCGGCTGTGCTGAAGGTGTGGGACAACCGGCTGGCCGGACGCGACACCGCGGAAGTGGCCCGCACGTAGGTCCTAGCGCAACTGCGCCCGGCTGTTCCGTTGCCTGGCGATAGGGCTCTGCGTCGGGCTGGATAAGTTCTGCTGGACGGCCGCCGCCGCCGACAGCACGAGTTTGGCGATGTCGTTGACGCGCGAGATGAGCCGCGACGTCGGCCCCGAGACGTTGATCACCGCGACGATTTCGTTGTTTCTGTCGCGTACCGGGGCACTCACCGAGGTCAGTCCGATCTCGATTTCCTCGCTCGCCACCGAATAACCCTGGGCACGTTCAGCATTGAGACGCGTGAGGAGCTCATTAAAGGTGGCAGGTGCGGCAAGCGTGGATATCGGGGCCAGTAAAGCCTCTGAAGTCAGCGCCTCGACGAGCTCGTCATCGCTGTCGAACAGCAACGCCCGACCCGACGCCGAGCAATGCATCGGCGAGCTACGGCCCACCCATCCGCCTGCGCGTAACGATTGATGGGACTCCTCCCTCAGCACCGTCAACGATCGGTTTCCCTGTTGCACTGACAACAGGGCCACCTCGCCCAACCGTGATACAAGGCTCTGCAGTGCGGGGCGGGCCGCCCGCAGAAGTGGTGTGTTGCCTGCGCCCGAGGCGAGGACGAGTAGGGGCCAGCCCAACCGGTAGAGCTTTGTTCCGCGGTTCTGTTCGACGAGCCCGCCTCGCTCCAGCGCCTTCAGCATCCGAGACACCTGGCTGCGCTCGCGGCCGACTGCGCGAGCGAGGTCACTGACGGAATGCTCGCCCGCGGAGTTGCCTCCGTGGGCAAATGCCAGGACCAGCGCGGCAACCCTTTCGGCGGACGTATCAGTCACGTAGCGCTCCTCTGTTGCTATGTCAACAACATATCTCACGATAACTCTGCAGATCATCCCAGTAAACCCAAAAATATGTTGTCGGGAACACAACATCTGTTTGGCGTGGGGTGCGGTCTCCCTAGAGTTCTCGAACTAGTGCTCCGCATCACATGAAAGGACCATCCATGGTCACCACGCAGACAGAAGCCGGGCAGCCCGCCGCGCTGTACGGAAAACAGACGATGCTGGCTCTCGGCAACTTCCCGGGTCCGGGGCGGACGTTCGGCGATGTTTCGACGTTCGTGCGCAACTATGCGTTGGTCAAGTTGGCCGCGGCGCGCGCGAACGCCCAGCTCGGCGTGCTCGACGAGCAGCGTGCGAACGCCATCATCGCGGCGTGCGGGGAGATCGCCGCAGGCGAGCATTCCTCGCAGTTCCCGTCTGCACTGCTCGTGGGCGGTGGCGGGACGACCACCAACATGAACATCAACGAGGTCGTGGCCGCTCGTGCCACGGAACTGCTGGGGATCGAGGTGCACCCCAACGACCACGTCAACGCCTCTCAGTCGACGAACGACACCTATCCGACGGCGATGGCGGTGACAGTGCTGGACCTCGCCGAGGGACCGCTCACGGCGCTCGAGGAGCTCGCCTGCGCGTTGGCTGCGAAGGCCGATGAGTACGACGGCACCGAGCACCTCGGTCGCACCTGCCTACGCGATGCCGTCTCGGTCACAGCGGGCCAGACGCACCGGTCGCAGGCCGTCGCGATCCGTCGCACTGCGGAGGACCTGAATTCCGCGGTGGCCGCGATGACCGCCGTCGCGCTTGGTGCCACAGTGCTGGGCACCGGGCTCGGCGCACCAGAGGGCTACCGTGAGATCGCGGTCCGCGAACTCGCCGCACTGGCGGGTCGCGACATCCGTCCTGCCGCAGACCTGTTCGACGCGCTGGCCAACCTCGACCCGTACGCCAACGTCGCACACGCCGGGGCGCGGGTGGCGATGACAATGGCGAAGGTGGCCGCAGACATCCGACTGCTCTCCTCCGGCCCCGCCGGCGGCGTCGGGGATCTCACCATCCCCGCGGTGCAAGCCGGCTCGTCGATCATGCCCGCCAAGGTCAACCCTGCCATCCCCGAATACGTGATGCAGCTCAGTTACCGAGTCCGTGGGTGTGCGCACACCGTCGAATGCGCAGTCGCTGCCGGAGACCTCGAACTCAACGTCATGGAGCCGGTGATCGTCGACTCGATTGTCACGATCCTCACCGACATCGAAGCCGCAGCAACCACTTTCGGCCGTCTTTGCGTGGCCGGCATCACCTGGGACGGCCCTCGCCGCGAGGAGAATCTGCGCGGCGCCTTGGACTCCTGGGTCACCCTGTCAGCCACAAGCGGCTATGAAGCCACCACCACCAGATACCGCGCCCAGACCGAGAGCACCGCTACCTCGAACGGTTCGGCCAATGTCTAGTGTCATCCAGCACAACACACCCGTGGCATACGAGGACGCCCCACTCACCAGGTTCCAGATCCGGGTGACCATCGCCGGCACTGGTGGTCAGTTCAGTGACGGGTTCATCCTTGGCATCATCGGCATTGTCATCACGGCATCGACGAGCGCCCTTGGACTGACTCCGCTCTGGATCGGCCTGCTCGGCGCCGCCACGCTCGCAGGCCTCTTTCTGGGTGCCATCATCACCGGCCCGATCGCCGATCGCATCGGCCGGCGCGGCATCTTCGCGTGGGACATGCTGGTTTTCGCCATCCTGTCCGCTCTGCAGTTTTTCGTGGAATCACCATGGCATCTGCTGATCCTGCGGTTGCTCATCGGCATCGTTCTCGGTGCCGACTATGTGGTCAGCAAGTCTCTGGTCACCGAGCACGCTCCGCGGAGTTTTCGGGGTCGTCTCATGAGTCTGCTGGCCGTCGCCTGGGCCGGCGGTTATGTCGCGGCTTATCTGGTCGGTTACCTGCTGACCCACATGGGCGGCGAGTCTTGGCGCTACATGTTGGTGGCCAGTGCAATTCCGGCACTCTTGATCTTCGCGTTCCGGCTCGGCGTGCCCGAATCACCGCTGTGGCTGACCCAGCACGGGCGGTATGAAGAGGCGGCAATGGTGGTGCGTACGCACCTCGGACCCAATGTGCTGCCCCCTCCGGCAGAGCCGCGGATCGCGCGCCGCGGTGTGCGTGTCCTGTTCACCCCGAAGTTCCGCAAGCGCACCGCGGTTGGCGCCCTCTTCTACGTCTGCCAGGTCATCCCGTTCTTCGCGCTCGGGACGTTCTCCCCACAGATCATGGAATCGCTCGGTGTCACCAGCAAGCTCGGCGCGGGCGCTACCTACAACGCGTTCCTGCTCGTCGGTGCCGTCGTCGGCCTGCTCCTGATCGACCGCATCTCGCGCAGGAGCTTTCTCATCGGGTCGTTCTTCCTCGGAGCGGCGCTGCTGGCGGCACTGGTGGTCTTCGCCGGCGCAGGACCGATCGTCGCCATCGCCCTGTTCGCCCTCTTCGCCCTGGTCCTCGCTGCCGCGGTGAACCTTGAATTTGCGTACCCACCAGAGCTCTTCCCGACGGACCTACGCGCATCCGGTGTCGGGATCGCGACCGCGGCAAGCCGTCTCGGTTCGGCAATCAGCACCTTTCTGCTGCCGCTGGTGGTGGCCGGCTTCGGCGTCAACACTGCGCTCCTCGCCTGTGTCGCCGTGCTGACCGCGGGCGGATTGATCTGCTGGGCATGGGCACCCGAGACCGGTACCGAATCCCTGGTCGACATCGCCGAAGACGTCCAACGCGGTTGATGCCCGTGCCGTCCCGCCTCAGATCATTGCGCCTGGCTCACCGAGGACATGTGGAAGTCGGGAATCCGAAGCGTCGGCATCGAAGCCCGCGTCGCCCAGTCGCCCCATTCGCGCGGCAACGTGACCTCGCTGAGGCCGGCTTCGGTGGCGCGGCGCAGCAGGTCGAGCGGGCTCTCGTTGAACCGGAAGTTGTTGACGGCCGCGGTCACTTCACCGTCCTCGATCAGGTACACACCATCGCGGGTCAGCCCGGTCAACAGCAGCACCGTCGGGTCAACCTCCCGGATGTACCACAACGTGGACAACAGCAGTCCGCGCTCGGTGCCGGCGATCATGTCTGCCAACTCGACCGATCCGCCCGTCATCAACAGGTTGTCCGCGGCCGCGGTGACCGGCGTGCCGTACTCGGCGGCCACCGCGCGCGGATACGCCAATGCGTTGACCGCACCGTCGCGGATCCAGTCCACGCGGTCGATGTTCATACCGTTGTCGAATATCGACTCCCGTTCCGAGGAACTCGGCACCGCCACAAACGGTTGGCAAGCCAACGCTTCCGCGAACGGGTCCGAGTACAGGGTCAGCCCGAGATCGGTGAGCTTCTCCCCCACCCGCGTCCCGCCCGGTGCCGACAACGCCGTCCGGCCCTCCTGCGCCCCCCGGCCGTCCATGGTCCAGGTCAGGTAGATCATCATGTCCGCGACGGTCGAGGGCGGCATGATGGTCTCGTACCGTCCGGCAGGCAGCTCAACTGACCGCTGGGCCCAGCCGAGCCGCAACGACAAATCGTCGAGCAACGAATCCACCTGCACATCACGGAAATCCGGTGTGCTGACACCAACCCAGGCGCTGGCCTCGTCGCGTTTGGCGTTGACCTCGACCGACCCGGTCGGCTGGGTGTAGCGGCGCCGCAGCCCACCCGAGGTCGCCACGAACGTCGTCTCCAGCACGTGCCGGGCATAGCCGTACAGCTGATCGGAGCCGCGGAACCCTTTGGCCAGGTCGTCGGCGATTCCGGAGAACACCTGCGCGCCGGTGCCCGGGACCGGGGCATCCCAGTCCGCCGGCGCCCCCGTGGGCGGCAACGGCGGTGCCGCGTCACGCGCTTCCGGAGCGCCGAGGGCGGCCCGCTGGGCGGCCGCGACCAGTTCCGGGATCACCGCGGCATCGACCTCGCTGGACCGCACCGATCCGACGTGCGCCTTGTCGCCATGCCGCACAATGGAAATCACGGTGGTCGTGCGGCTCACCGTCTCGCCGTTGGTGGTCATCGAGTCGCCTGCCCAGCGCAGCGATGCATCGGCCCGGTCGGTGACCAGCACGGTGGTTTCGCTGCCGGGCCCCGCCGCGTCCAACGCGATGTCGACGACCTGTTGTGCGCCGATCATCGGCCTCCCTCCGTTCGGGTGTTGAGCACGTTGATGCCGCGGAACAGGGCACTCGGGCAGCCGTGGCTGACCGGGGCCACCTGACCGGGTTGCGCCTTACCGCAGTTGAACGCCCCACCGAGACGCCACGTTGACCGGCCACCGACCGCTTCCATCGAACCCCAGAAGTCGGTGGTGGTGGCCTGGTAGGCGACATCGCGCACCTGCCCGTCCACTCGGCCATCGCGGATCCGGTAGAACCGCTGGCCGGTGAACTGGAAGTTGTAGCGCTGCATATCGATTGACCAGGATTTGTCTCCGACGACGTAGAGACCGTCGGACACCCGCGAAATGAGGTCGTCGGTGGACAGATCCTCGCGCGCGGGTTGCAGGGAAACGTTGGCCATGCGTTGAATCGGCACGTGGTGGGGCGAGTCGGCATACGAGCAGCCGTTCGAGCGGGCCTCCCCCAGCCGGGGCGCGAACACGCGGTCCAGCTGGTAGCCGACGAAAATGCCGTCACGCACCAGGTCCCAGCTCTGCGCGTGCACCCCTTCGTCATCGAATCCGACAGTGGCCAAACCGAAGTCGACGGTGCGGTCGGCGGTCACGTTCATCACCTCGGTGCCGTACCGCATGGCGCCGAGCTTGTCGGGAGTCGCGAACGAGGTCCCGGCATAGGCCGCCTCGTAACCGATCGCCCGGTCGTACTCGGTGGCGTGCCCGATCGATTCATGGATGGTCAACCACAGATTCGATGGATCGATCACCAGATCGGTCGGGCCTGCCACCACCGATGGTGCCTTGAGCTTCTCGGCCAGCAGCGTCGGCAGTTCGGCCAGTTCTGCGGTCCAGTCCCACACGTCGTCGCCGGCCACCGCCTCCCAGCCCCTTGCCGTCGGCGGCGCCAGGCTACGCATGGCCTCGAAGGTGCCTGCGGCCGAATCGACGGCGACGGCCTCCAACGTCGGCAGCACCCGCACCCGCTGCTGGGTGATCGACGACCCGAAGGTGTCGGCGTAGAACGTCTGCTCCTTGACCGCGTGCATTCCCGCCGACACGTGGTCCACACCGTCGGCCGCCAGCAGCCGTCCGGAGTATTCGTCGAGGACCGCGATCTTGTCGGCCGCGGTCACCTCGAACGGATCTATGCCGTAGTCGGACACCCAGGTGACATCGGTGTAGACAGGTTCGGGGGCCAGCTCGATCCGTTCGGCGTTCAGCGGCGCCAGCGTCGTCGCCACCTGCACGGCACGCCGCGCGGTCTGGGCGGCCACCGCGGGAGCCAGTTCGGCGTTCGACGCGAACCCCCAGGTGCCGTCGACGATCACGCGCACCGCGAGCCCGACCTCCCGGTCGATCACCGAGGTCTCCAACTCACCGTCCCGCAGCTGGATGATCTCGGTGGTGATGCGGTGAATCCGCAGATCGGCGTAGCTGGCGCCGGCCGCCACCGCCGCGGACAACGCCGCCTCGGCCAATGCCAACCGGGGCAGCTGCAGAAAGTCGGCGTCCACATGTCGCTGAGCTGTCACGGTTTCCCACACTAAAGGGTTCCTCAGGATGACCTCATAGGCTGACGCCATGGCAGCGGTCAGTCGGCGGGCGGTTCTGGGCAGTGCAGCGGCGGTCGCAGGGGCTGCAGCAGTGGGTTTTGGTGGCTACGAACTGTTGCGCAGGCCCGGGCAGGACAGCGGGGCCAAGCCCAACATCCTGGTCATCGTCGTCGATCAGATGCGTGCCCCGCAGTGGTTTCCGGACGCGCAGCAACTCGGCGGGCTGCTTCCGCGGCTGAGCGGACTCGAGCAGCGCAGCGTCTCGTTCACGTCGCACTACAGTGCGTCGAACATGTGCACGCCGTCCCGCGGCGTGCTGACCACCGGCCTGTACTCGCACCAGACGGGATGCCTGTTCACCGGCGAGGGCCCCACCGAGTCGACGCTGGCGCCCCGGTTCCCCACCTGGGGCACCATGCTGCGCGACGCCGGCTACCGCACCTGGTGGTGGGGCAAGTGGCATCTGGGCCACGAGGCCGACAACACCCCGGACGGGCTGGAAGCCCACGGGTTCTCCGGTGGCACCTACCCGTCCCCGAACGGGGCGCCCAATCAGGGACTGCAGCAGGATCCGTCCATCGTCGATCAGTTCGCCGGATGGTTCGACGCCCACGCCGGGACTGGTCCGTGGTGCACGACGGTATCGCTGGTCAACCCGCACGACATCTGCTGGTGGCCGAAGAATCCGCTGCCCGACGACGTCCCGCACCGGTTCAGCGGAAAGCCGGCCAATTTCGAGACGGCCGACGATCTGCGGCGACGCGGCAAACCGCAGCTGCAGATCGACTACATGGATTTCATGTCCCCGTTCATGACCGGCCCGATGGCCTACACCGGGCCCGACGCCTCCGCGCAGTGGGCGCGGTGCCTCGACATGTACCTGTGGCTGCAACAGCAGGTGGACGTCCAGATCGGCCGGGTGCTCGATACATTGGCCGCCCGGCCCGAGATCGATCGCAATACGGTCATCGTCTTCACCTCCGACCACGGCGAGTACGCCGGCTCGCACGGACTGCGCGGTAAGGGCGCCGCGATCTACGAGGAGAGCATCCGGGTGCCGCTCTATATCAGGGATCCGTCCGGTCACCTGACGCCGTCGCCCGGCAGCTCCCGAACCCAGCTCACCTCCAGCGCCGACCTGGCACCGCTGCTGCTCACCATTGCCCACGGCGGCCGAGACTGGCGGTCGGATTCGCGGTACTCCTACCTGGCCACCCGCGCCGACATCGCGGGCATCGCCGCCGACCCTCGGGCGTCCGGTCGGCCCTGGGTTGCCCACGCCACCGACGACATGTCGGTGGAAGACATCGCGACGCTCCTGAATTCTCCGGTCGCGCAACGCGTATTCGGCCTCACCGGCCCACCCACCAACATTCCCACCTCCGCCCCGGGGCACATCGTCGCCGTGCGCACCCCCAACGCCAAGTTCGGCAGGTACTCGTACTGGAAGCCCGGCAGCATGGACACCGACACCACGCGGCCGATGGAATTCGAGTTGTACGACTATGCGACCTCGTCCGGGGTCACCGAGCTCGACAACCAGGCGGGTCGCAGCGCCAAACAGGCTGAGCTGCAGGCGCTTCTCGATCACGAGGTGCTGCCCGAACTGCGGGCTCCCCTGCCGGGGTTTCTCGACGAGGCGCAGGAGCAGGGCCTGGCCGATATGGCCGAGCTCGCGACGTTGCGCGGAGGCTGAGCCGACCAATCAGGCACGGAGGCTGAGCCGCGGGCCTACCCTGCGGTCTGCACCACTGGCGCTGCCGGAGCACTGACGCCCAACTGGCGGGCCGCAAAATCAGCTGCCTGGACGGCCATCCCGTTGTCCTTGTATGAGCTGTGGGCTGCACGATTCAGGCCGCCGGGGAAACACACCGGGTCACCCGCGGCACACAGCTGAATGGTCTTGGCCGTGTACGGCATGCCGATGGCAATGGGCGGCGCGTCACGGTCCACCAGGTTCAGAAACCAACTGTCGGGTGTGCCGAACAGGGCCACCGCCGCGACGTGGGACGCGACCGACGCCGGCATCGGACCGGAAAGGCCCGCGGGCAGGACGTATCCGGCGGGCACAGAGCTGGAGGTGGTGTAGCCGGCAACTGCGGCACCCTGCGAGTAACCACCCAGCACGATCTTCGTGGCCGGGCAACTCGTCGCGATCGACTGGATCCTGTTGCTCGCGTCGGTGATTCCATCGACAGCTTGACCGAAGTTCAGCGATGCCGGGTAGTTCACCGCGTACACGTCGACCGACTTTCCCGGCAGTTGCGCGGTGAGCGCGTCGACGAACGCCTGGCCGGTGGCACCGACACCCGGCGCCTCATTGGTGCCGCGGGCGAACACGACCTCGACATCGGCGCAGCTGTCGGCGGCCGCACCGGCCGATGCGATCGGGCCCGCCAGCGAACCGCCGACGATCGCGGCCGAGGCAAGGGCCGTGAAAACCGTGGACCGTGCGACCTTGGTGATCACGGTGCCCATCCGGGCTATCTGCGATGTACTCATGGCTGCCGTTCCCCGTCTTTCGTTCCCGTCTGCCATCGCCTCGATGTGGTTGTGGCAACTGCTTGCAACAAGTGGAACGAAGGGCGGAACGATTCCGTCCGGTCAAGTGATGTACCCCACGCGAGCAAATGCCGATCGCCGGGATGGCTGGGGGCGTTCACAGCGTTGGAGAATGGCCGGAACCGACGACGCCCTGAACTCCAAGCTGCTGATGCGGGGCGGCGAGGATTCAGAAGATGGGCGTGCCTGGATCCATGCCAAGCCGGACACGTCCGGCCGCCTCCATGAATACCGCCGATTGGTTGGCATGCTGCGCGGCCGTCATACCGTCACGGAACAGCCGATCAATCGTGTTGGTCCGGTAGAGCGCCGCGGACCCGGCAAGTTGATACATGTTCACCAGTGATTCGCGGCTCACGTCCGCGGCGTGAGTCATCGCCGCGCGGAACGCCGCTCGCTGCTCCATGGTGACATTCGCACCGCGCTCCCCTGCCTCCTCTAAATCGCCGGCGGCCGACAGGAGCAACAGCCGTGCGGCCTCGACGCTGGCTTGGGCTTTTGCAATCAGGTATTGCGTCCGCGCCGCATCGGCCACGACACCTCCGACGACCGCTGATTTACTCTGCACCAACGTGGCTGTCTCCTCGATGACATGAGCCGCCACGCCCAATGTGACAGCGCTGCAACCCGCGAAGACCAAACCCGGGATAAAACCGCGATAGAGCGAGCGGTCGATGCGAGCGGGAGCTTCCAGTGACGCGGTGAGTTCGGCTGGCACGAAGATGGCATCACCGACGGCATCTCGACTTCCGGTCGCTCGCATGCCCGTAACGTCCCATGTGTCGTGAATGTCGATCTCTGACGTCGGGATCGCGAAGAGGCGAACGTCCGGCGCTCCAGATGACGTCAACTGGGGGTGTCCGTCGGCACTGACCGCCCCGAGAGCAATGAGCCAATCGGCTCTCTGTACCCCGGTGACAATCTTCCAATGCCCGGTTACGTGGTAGCCGCCGTCGACGCGCACTGCGGTGCTGGGGACACCCGAATTGGCGAAGACCGGCTCGGCCCCCGACTTCCAGATGCGGTCCGCGCCTGTCTCCGCGAGCATCGCGCCGATGAATCCGAAGTTGGCGTTCCACACCAGGAGTCCCACCGAGCCGTCGATGCGACCGAAGCGTTCGTAGACCGACAGCGTCGTCGGAAGGGGGGTCTCGGTTCCCCCGTATTCACGCGGGGTTAGGAGCCGAAAGGCGCCGGCCTCACGTAAAGCCTCGTGCAGGCTGGCGGGAATGTCGCCGAGTCGATCTGCGTCCGCTGCGCCGGCCTCAATCGGAGCGCGCAGCATCTCCGGCAGATCCATAACATTCATCAGTTGAGCATCGATTGTCATACCGTACGAAACGCGCCGCGCTCCCGAATGCTTCTGCGGTCAAGATTCCGATCGAAGCCTGTCGATCACCGGGCGGGTGATCGCGGCAAACGCCTGCGGATCGCCATAGGCCCGCGCCGACAACATCGCACCGTGCACCGCGGCCATCAATGCCTCCGCCTCGCTATGGGCATCACCAGCCAACGTGATGGCACCTCCGCGCGCGCCACGTTCCAACACCGATGCCAGCCACGCCGACAACGACCGAAAATACGCCCGCACTTCCAGCACGACCTCGTCAGGAAGAACGGGGATCTGCGTTGCCAGCAACGCGCACACGCAATAACTGGTTTCGGGATTACCGATGCACGACTCCCAATACGCGGTATAACTGCGCAATTGCTCGACCGGATCCGCAACATGACGCTCGATTGCAGCGATCCCCGCCTCAGCCTCGGCCCGGTACTGCTTCACCAACGTCCGCACCAGATCAACCTTGGTCGGGAAATGATGATGAATACTGGCCTTACGAATGCCCACCACCGCAGCGATATCGGCATAACTGAAACCGTTGTAACCCCCAGCCACGATCGCAGACCGTGCACATTGGAGAATCGCCTCAGCAGTCGAGGGGGCAGTGACCATGCCAGCAACCCTACCTTCCGGTAGGTAGATTGACAACTTTGCCGGCGGCACTCGCAACCGTGCGCGCAGCCTCTGCGATCCCCCGCAGCCTAACGCTATATGTGAATCGCGGCCAGCCCCACAAGACCTGACAATGCGCTGAACGAACACGCACCCACCAATGCGAAAAGAGCAGTGCCACCGGGCCTGTGAGCTGCTCAGCACTTGCCAATCCGCTGCACGGACAGCTCGCAGCCGTGCACCTCATCGACTCACAGCGGTTGTGTCCTCAGATTGAGAGTCGGCGACCGGTTCTTCGCACCAAGCGCACGCCGATGAGCATCTCGCTCACACGCATGGGCATCGCGGCAGACCAACCTCAAGGCGGGTTGCCCTACGAGCCAGTCTGCTTTCGGGGATCCGGTCGATTGTCGGCGTCGTCTGAAACTGACCCTGTGTCAACGCCCGAATTTTGACCCCCTTCGTCCAATTCTCGGCTTACGAGCCGAGAAGAGAAGGGAGTTGTTAGCTGTGGAGGATTGGGCTGAGATCCGCAGATTGCATCGAGCGCAGGGTTTGCCGATCAAGATGATCGCCAGGACGTTGGGGATCTCGAGGAACACGGTGCGGGCGGCGCTAGCCTCTGACGCGCCGCCGACGTGTGAGCGCAAGCCGGCTGGGTCGGCGGTGGACGCGTTCGAGGACGCGATCCGTGCCGAGCTGAAGAAGACCCCGACGATGCCGGCGACGGTGATCGCCGAGCGGGTCGGCTGGACGCACGGGATGACGGTGTTCAGTGAACGGGTCCGCGAGTTGCGCCCGGCGTATCTGCCGCCGGACCCGTCTGGGCGCACCAGCTATGACGCTGGTGATATCGCCCAGTGTGATCTGTGGTTTCCACCCACGACGATCCCCGTGGGCTATGGCCAGACCCGCACGCCGACGCAGTTGCCGGTGCTGACGATGGTGCTGGGCTAGTGTCCTGAGTCATTAATTCTGATGCAGTAGTTGCCGATGCTGGTGAAGATTTGGTCGGCAGTCTTGGTCC
>NZ_JAMQTH010000010.1:0-281642 GCF_032883035.1 Mycobacterium appelbergii | reverse complement strand
CCCGGAAGCTAAGCCTGCCAGCGCCGATGATACTACCCCTACGGGTGGAAAAGTAGGACACCGCCGAACACAAATTAAAGTCCTGAGCCCCCCAATTTCGATTGGGGGGCTCAGGCATTTCTATATGTTTTTCTTCATCGGCATTTTCTCAATTGAACAATGCCGGCGTCGCACGGCTTTTCTCCAGATCCAACAATGCACGTTTGCGCTCCAGGCCGCCCCCGTATCCGGTGAGGCTGCCATTCGAGCCGATGACGCGATGACACGGCACAATGATTCCGATCGGGTTATGGCCGTTTGCCAATCCGACGGCCCGGAATGCGCCAGGTGAACCGATCTCCCGGGCGATGTCGCCATACGTACAAGTTTCGCCATACGGAATGGATTGCAGCGCCGTCCACACCCGGCGCTGGAATGGTGTACCGACCATTTCCAACTCGAGTTCGAACACCGTTCGTTCGCCGGCAAAGTACTCCGCTAACTGCTCGACGGCCTCGGGAAACGCGTCCTCGTCAGGATTCCACCCGCTACGGCTGGGCTCATAGGTCTGATCCACCATGCGAAGGTGCATCAACCGGTCCTCACGGCCGGCCAAGGTGAGCGGACCGACCGGACTTTCCACGGTGCGGCATCGCAGTGTCGTCATCACTTCTCCTGTTGATTCGGCTTCGGGGGCCAGTCATTCACCGCGTGGTCCAGTGTGGTCCACAGGTGTTGTGTGGCGTAGGCCCGCCAGGGCCGCCACCGCGTGCTGTGTGCCAAGAGTGCGGCAGGTTCGGCCGGCAACCCGAGCTGTTCGGCAGCCACCCGGACGCCGAGGTCGGTGACCGGAAACGCGTCAGGGTCGCCGAGACCGCGCATGGCGATCACTTCGGCGCTCCACGGCCCGATGCCCGGGAGAGCCAGCAGCTGAGCGCGGGCCCGATCCCAATCGCAGCCGGGATCAAGCACAAGCTCACCTTCCGCCAATGCCCGGACCATCGCGTTCACTGTTCGGCGGCGGGCGGCAGGCATCGCGAGATGACCGGGGTCGATTTCTGCCAGTTCGGTGACGCTGGGAAACACATGGGTGAGGCCACCATGGGCGTCGTGCACCGGCTGACCGTATGCGGCCGCGAGCCGCCCTGCGTGGGTGCGGGCGGCCTTGATCGAGACCTGCTGGCCGAGCACAACCCGGATCGCCAGCTCGGATTCGTCCACTGTGCGGGGGATACGCTGCCCAGGCGCTTTTGCGACCGCAACGGCGAGATCGGCGTCGGCGCCGAGGGCTTCGACGACCGCCTCCGGATCGGCATCGAGGTCCAACAGGCGTCGGCACCGGGCGATGGCCGCCGACAGGTCACGGAAGTCGTCGAGCACCAACTCGCATCGCACGTGGTCAGGGCGGGGGCTGAGCCCCACAATGCCGTTGCCGTGCGGCAACCGGAGTGTGCGTCGGTAGGTGTCCCCGCGGACCTCCTCGACTCCCGGCGCGGCGCTCGCGGCCAGATGCCCGAACAGTCCCTCGAACGCAAACGGCGTCCGCACCGGAAGCCGCAGTGACAGCACGCCGGATGAGGAACTGTCCTGAGGGGAGAAGCGGGACCTGGCGCGTCGGCGCAGATCTGTCGGGGTCAGGGCGCAGACCGCCCTGACCGTGTCATTGAACTGCCGGATACTGGCGAATCCTGAGGCGAAAGCCACGTCACCGAAGGGCAATTCGGTGGTCTCGATGAGCACCCGTGCGGTCTGGGCCCGCTGCGCTCTGGCGAGGGCCAGTGGGTTGGCGCCCAACTCGGCCTGCATGATCCGCTGCAGCTGTCGCGTGGTGTAGCCGACCCTGGCCGCCAGGCCGGTGACGCCTTCCCGGTCCACCGCACCATCGGCGATCAACCGCATGCACCTCGCGACGACGTCGCCGCGTACGTTCCACTCGGGGGAACCGGGTGAAGCGTCGGGGCGGCACCGCTTGCAGGCACGGAAGCCGGCCGCCTGTGCCGCCGCGGCAGTGGGGTAGAACCGCATGTTGCGGGCGAACGGAGGGCGGACCGGACAACTCGGCCGACAGTAGATTCCGGTGGTCAGCACGGCGGTGACGAACCAACCGTCAAACCGGGCGTCCTTCGACTGGACTGCGCGGTAGCAGCGGTCGAAATCGTCATGCATACCTGCAACGATTACACGACCACACCGACAACACTGGCGGAAAACCGACATCGTCGTGGGGCAGCCGGCCCCGGATACACTGCACCCGTGGCCGAGTTGGTGCAGCGATACCTGGACCAGATCTGCGCCGAGCACAGCGGTTTGCATGACGGCGAGCTGGCGGGCTACATCCCCGAGTTGGCCACTGTGAACCCGGACGGTTTCGGGCTCACATTGTCCGCCTCTGACGGGTACGTCTATGAATCCGGCGATACAGCAGTCGAATTCACGATCCAGTCCATCTCAAAGCCGTTCACCTACGCGCTGGCGATCGACCAGATCGGTGAGGCGGCGGTGGATGCCAGGATCGGTGTGGAGCCCTCGGGTGAGGCGTTCAACGAGATCAGCGTCGACAACGTCACGAAGACGCCCAAGAATCCGATGATCAATGCCGGTGCGATCGCGGCCGTATCGCTGGTGCCGGGCGCCGACCCCGACGAACGGTTCGCACGCATCCATGACTTCTATTCAGCGTGTGCCGGGCGTCGGCTCGACATCGACCAGGACGTATATACGTCGGAGAAGTCCACCGGTAACCGCAACCGCGCGATCGCCTACATGCTGACGAGTTTCGGCGTACTGCAGGGCGATCCTGACGAGGTGCTCGACGTGTATTTCCGGCAGTGCTCGATCAAGGTCACCAGCACCGACCTCGCCAGGATGGCCACCACGCTGGCGCGCGGTGGGTTCAACCCGGTCACCGGGCAGCGGGTGACCGACGCCCCGGTGGTCCGGCGCACGCTCAGTGTGATGGTCACCTGCGGCATGTACGAGGCTGCAGGCGACTGGGTCAGTGCGGTGGGGATGCCTGCCAAAAGCGGGGTCGGCGGCGGCATCGCCGCGGTATTGCCCGGGCAACTCGGAATCGGGGTGTATTCGCCGCGCCTGGATGCCAAGGGCCACAGCGTGCGTGGGGTGCAGGTATGCCGGAGTCTGTCTGCCCGGTTGGGACTGCATTTCCTCACCGTCAGCAGGGAATCGTCGTCGGCATTGCGGGCCGTCTATGACAGCGGCCCCGGCATCCGGGTGTACGAGATTCAGGGTGATCTGTTGTTCACGGGCGCCGAGCAGGTGCTGCGCACCGCTTCGCGCGACTGCCAGGACTTCGACGTGGCGATCCTGGAGGCGACCGGAGTCGACGAGATCGATGATGCGGCCCGGGCCATGTTGACCGGTATGCGGGCCAGCCTGGCCGGCGCAGGCAAGGAGACCTACCTGGTCGACCCTGACGGCCGGGTGGTGTCCACCGATCGGGGTGGCGATTACGACGGCACCGTGTTCCGCACACTCGACGAAGCGATCAGTGCTGCACGTCAGCTGATCTGAGGCCACCGGCCACCGGTCGCGCAATGCCCGCACGTGCGGCCTGCAGTGATTCGCCCAGGCTCCAGAGTGCGACGCCGATGAGCACCAGGTCCTTCAGGAGGAACTGGCCGGGCAGACCCGAGAGCACGGGGATCGGACCAGCGTGGGCGGCGATCACGCCCGGTGTGGTGAACAGAAAGCTCAACGTCCCAAGGAACAGCACGATGGCCATGCCACTACCCACTGCTGATGCCCGCGCAGACAGCGGCCGCAAGGCGATGAGGACTGCCGCCACGATTTCGGCCGTACCAAGGGCGACGGCCACCGTCGTCACGCTCAAGAAGTCGTACAGCCAGCTCATCAATGGGCTGTGCTCGATCAAGGTGCGACTTTCCATTTTCACGTACTTGCCCACGCCGATCCACGCCAGCACCACGACCAGGCCGTACCGGCTGACCGCCTGCCCGAAGGCTGTGAGGCGAATCCGTGAGTCATCCGCGCCGGACAATGTTCCTCCTGTGGTCGATCATTGGTTGAGGATGGCGGCGAGCAGTCCGTCGAAGTCGTCGGCGCAGGGCCCGCAGGCGAGCAGGTGCGCCACGACGCCGGGATGGTGCCGCGCCCGTTCTTCAGCAGGTAATTCGACGAAGATGTGCAGAACCGCCATCGCCTCATCGCAACCGACGTCGCGTGGGTCGGTCGTCAGGAACCGGTTCAATCGGGTCAAATCGGTCACGGTTCGTCCCATGCAACGTGGTCGGTCAGATAGTGATTGGCGACAAGGAAACCGCGGATCTTACGTCGCGCCTCGAAAATTGTTTTGTAGATGGCGTTTCGGTTCACGCCGAGCTTGATGACGAGGGCGTCGAGCGGTATCCCTTTGACGACTATCTCGATGAACAACCTGCGCTGTCGTTCGGTGAGGGTGGTCTCCACAGCGTGCTGGATGGCGGCCATCAACTCGGCGGCTTCCGCATGCAGGCTGGGGTCGATCCCGAAGCGTTCGGGCAGCCGGTCCCAGTCCTCGGGCTGCAGCGCCACCTGGGGCTTGCGCCAATAGTGTCTGCCGATCTTGTTCGAGACCTCGAGGATCACGAACTTGTACGCCCACGTGGTGAACCGGCTCTCGCCGCGAAAGGTGTCCAGCTTGGCCAGAACGGCGAGAGTCGCGTCCGAGGCCGCCTGCGCCGCGATGTCGTCGAGTTCGACGCCGCTGACGGGTGTCTGGCGACGGCGCACCTCGTGGTGGGCTACCCGCAACAGCCGTTCGTGGAGTCGGCGGATTGCGTCATCGCGCGGACCGCCGGTGGCATGGAGCAGCCGCAACCAGTCCTCGGACTCCGCGTCCACACCACACTCCTTCGTCCCGCTGGGAGCCGACAGTGCCCCGATGGTTAGCGTCACCGTCGGTCGCCGTCTTACCCGTCGAATTCGAGGAACTCCGTCGCGCAGTTGCGGGTCTGCTACCTGTAGAAGCCGACCTGATCAGACCGGTACCGCCAGGCGGGTCGGTTCGTCGAGCCCGCGCAGCGTCACGGTGTCGCCCAGCGACCAACGGGCCTGCTCTGTAGCACCGGCATTGGCGATGGTGTCCGATGACGCCACCAGGTGACCGGGGACGGACTTGGCGAACTCGCACAGCCGGGACGCCTCGTTGACGGGTTCGCCGATCACGGTGTACTCGAACCGTTCTTTGGCGCCGACGTTGCCTGCCACCACCTGGCCTGCCGCCACCCCGATACCGGCGTCCAGTTCGGGCATCTCGACGCGCAGCCGGGAGGCTATCGCCCTGGCTGCGGCCAGCGATTCGTCCTCGGCGTTCTCCAGCGAAACCGGGGCGCCGAATACGGCCAGCACCGCGTCGCCTTCGAACTTGTTGACCAGGCCGTGATGGCGGTCGACCTCGTCGACGATCACGGCGAAAAACCGGTTGAGCAGCGCGACGACCTCGACCGCGGGGCGGTTCGCCACCAGCCGCGTGGAACCGATGATGTCGACGAAAACCACTGCGGCATGGCGTTCTTCGCCACCGAGGACGGGCTTTTCCTGCTCGGCCAGTAAGGCGACCTCGCGACCGACGTGGCGGCCGAACAGGTCGCGCACGCGCTCGCGTTCGCGCAGTCCGCGCACCATCGAGTTGAAGCCGCGTTGCAGCTGTCCCAGTTCGGTGCCGTCGAACACCACCAGATTGGTGCTCAGATGCCCCTGCTCGACCCGGTTGAGTGCGGCCCGCACGACGCGCACCGGTGTCACGGTGAGCCACGCCAGGATCCACATCAGGATGAATCCGAAGACCAGCGCGAACAACGCGAGGATCATCACGGCGACGGTGAACTCGGTGGGGCTGAGGTTCTGCAGCACCAGGTTGATCAGAGCGGCCAGGAAGATGCCCAGCACGGGTACGCCGGACCCCAGCGCCCACACCAGCATGGTGCGGCCCATGAGTCCCTCGGCCATCCGTCGTGGTGGCTTGCCCGCCTCCAACGCCTGGGCCGCCACCGGGCGGAGGGCGAACTCGGTGAACAGATAGCAGCTTGCCGAGACCACGATCCCGGGAAAACTGATGCCCAGCAGCCACTTCGGGATGTAATTGGTGTCGACCAACCCGTAGAGCGTGGTCAACAGGACAGCTCCCACACCCCACAGGAACAGCAGTACCCGCGTCAGCCGCCACGGCGCGAAGAATGTGTTGCGCTGGTCTTCCTTGGTCGGCTTGCGCTCCTCGATGGCCCAGCGCACGTTGTCGAACACCCGCCGCGTGGCCCAGAAGATCCCGATCACCAGCGCGGCGGAAATGTACACGGGAACCGCGATGAACGTGATCCACCGAACCTCCGGCTCGAACACGCTGGGGGTGGGGACCGCGACCATGACCACCAGGGTCGCCACGCCGATCCCGATGAGGTTGGCGATGATGACGAACGTCGTCAGGATGATCTGGATACGTATCCGCCGTTTGCGCTGGCTCTCCGACACCCGTCCCAATACCCAGGATCCGTACTCCGGCGTGACCGGGAGCCTGCTGCTCTGCCGGGTGACCGTCTCCAGCACGCGGCCCAGCCGGTGGGCGACCGATTTGTCCGCGTTCATGGTGGCGTCAGCCTAGTTCGTCGCGGGTGCCCCTAAGGTAGATCGGGTGCGCCTTGTCATCGCCCAGTGCACTGTGGACTACGTAGGTCGGTTGACCGCTCATCTTCCGTCGGCTCGTCGGCTGCTGTTGTTCAAGGCCGACGGCTCGGTGAGCGTGCATGCCGACGACCGCGCCTACAAGCCACTGAACTGGATGAGTCCTCCCTGCTGGGTCACCGAGGAAACCCCCGATGATGCGGTGCCGGTGTGGGTTGTGCAGAACAAGGCCGGTGAGCAGTTACGCATCACCGTCGAGGATGTCGAGCACGATTCCCAGCATGAACTCGGTGTCGATCCCGGTCTGGTCAAAGACGGGGTGGAGGCGCATCTGCAGAAGCTGCTGGCCGAACACGTCGAGTTGCTCGGCACGGGCTACACATTGGTGCGTCGGGAGTATCCGACGGCCATCGGGCCGGTGGATCTGCTGTGCCGCGACGAGCTGGGTGGTTCAGTGGCCGTGGAGATCAAGCGGCGCGGCGAGATCGACGGTGTCGAACAGTTGACCCGCTACCTCGAGTTGCTCAACCGGGACAGCGTGATCGCCCCCGTAGCCGGTGTGTTCGCCGCCCAGCAGATCAAACCGCAGGCCCGCACGTTGGCCACTGACCGCGGTATCCGTTGTGTGACATTGGACTACGACGGGATGCGCGGCATGGACAGCGACGAGTACCGGCTGTTCTGATGCCGCGGCGGCGCAGAGAACCTCGTCGGCTGCCGCCGCTACCGGCGTCGCGTCGAATCGAGGCGGGTCCGGACGGTTATCAGTACGAGGTGCGCTCGATTGCGGCGTCGCGCGCCACCAAGACCTACCGCTGTCCGGGATGTGATCACGAAATTCGTTCCGGGACCGCACATGTGGTGGCCTGGCCGGTGGAACTGGGGGACGGTGAGGATCGGCGGCACTGGCATACGCCGTGCTGGACCAACCGGGCCACGAGAGGCCCGACGCGTAAATGGTCGTAAGGGCGTCGGCTCAGTGTTCGTCGTGAGCCGGTTCGACCAGCTCTACGAGCACGCCACCGGAATCCTTCGGGTGGATGAAGTTGATGCGTGAGTTCGCGGTGCCGTTGCGCGGTGCGTCGTAGAGCAGCCGCACGCCGTCGCTGCGCAGCCGCTCGGAGAGTGCATCGATATCGCTGGTCCGGTAAGCCAGCTGCTGCAGGCCCGGGCCGCGCTTGTCGAGGAACTTGGCGATGGTCGAGTTCTCGTCCAACGGGGACATCAATTGGATCTGAGCGCTGCCCTTGGGTGCGCCACGCACCGAGAGCATCGCTTCACGCACGCCCTGCTCTTCGTTGATCTCCTCGTGCAGCACGATCATGCCGAGATTGTCGTGGTACCACTTGATGGCAACATCCAGGTCGGCGACCGCGATGCCAACGTGGTCGATCGCCGTCACCAGCGCGGTGCTGAGCAGTGGACGGGCATCAACCTGATCGGCGGTCATAACGTAACGGTAACCTTTAACTGAATGGTTGCGGTATGTGATCGGCCACACAGCTCTTACAAGAACACCCCCTGGAGGTAACACATGACCACGTCAGTGATCGTTGCTGGAGCTCGTACTCCAGTGGGCAAGCTGATGGGTTCGCTCAAAGATTTCTCGGGTAGCGATCTCGGCGCGATCGCCATCCGCGGCGCCCTGGAAAAAGCGGGCGTCGACGCTTCGGCCGTCGAGTACGTGATCATGGGCCAGGTGCTGACGGCCGGCGCGGGGCAGATGCCCGCCCGGCAAGCCGCGGTGGCGGGCGGTATCGGCTGGGACGTTCCTTCGCTGACCATCAACAAGATGTGCCTGTCCGGCATCGATGCCATCGCGCTGGCCGATCAGCTGATCCGGGCCGGTGAATTCGACGTCGTCGTGGCGGGTGGGCAGGAGTCGATGACCCAGGCCCCCCACCTGCTGCCCAAGAGTCGCGAAGGGTACAAGTACGGCGACGTGACCGCGCTCGACCATCTGGCCTACGACGGGTTGCACGACGTGTTCACCGATCAACCGATGGGTGCCCTCACCGAGCAGCGCAACGACGTGGACAAGTTCACCCGCGCCGAGCAGGACGAGTTTGCTGCCCAATCGCACCAGAAGGCCGCCGCGGCGTGGAAGGACGGTGTCTACGCCGACGAGGTGGTTCCGGTCTCCATCCCGCAGCGCAAGGGCGATCCGATCGAGTTCGCCGAGGATGAGGGCATCCGCGCCAACACCACCGCCGAGTCACTGGGCGGCCTGCGGCCGGCGTTCCGCAAGGACGGCACGATCACCGCGGGCTCGTCATCGCAGATCTCCGACGGCGCGGCGGCGGTTGTGGTGATGAGCAAGGCCAAGGCGCAGGAGCTGGGCTTGACCTGGCTGTGTGAGATCGGCGCCCATGGGGTGGTGGCGGGCCCGGATTCCACGCTGCAGTCCCAGCCCGCCAACGCGATCAAGAAGGCGATCGCGCGCGAGGGCATCACCGTCGACCAGCTCGATGTCGTGGAGATCAACGAGGCATTCGCGGCGGTATCGCTTGCCTCGACCAAGGAGCTGGGCATCGACCCGGCGAAGGTCAACGTCGACGGTGGCGCGATCGCCATCGGCCACCCGATCGGGATGTCGGGTGCCCGGATCACGCTGCACGCCGCTCTTGAACTGGCGCGACGTGGCTCGGGCTACGCGGTGGCCGCACTGTGTGGCGCCGGCGGGCAGGGCGATGCGCTGATACTGCGTCGCTGAGAGCTATCCACGACGCTGTGTAGTAGCTAGCGTGTCGCTCAGGCACAATGGCGGCTATGACAAGCTCTTTTGACCTGCGTTCGGTTCCAGGTTGGTTCCGGCTCATCGCGCTGGCCGAGGCCGTCAGCTGGGCCGGACTGCTGGTCGGGATGTATTTCAAGTACCTGGGTAGTCCACGTACCGAGGTCGGCGTGAAGGTTTTCGGCCCCATTCACGGCGGCGTCTTCATTGCCTTCGTCGTCGCCGCAGTGCTGGTCGGGATCGCGTTCAAATGGGGTATTGGCACCTGGGTGCTGGCGTTGCTGGCGAGCATCGTGCCATTGGGTAGTGTGATCTTCCTCATGTGGGCCGACCGGACCGGCCGGATGGGCGTTACCGCGGGCGCTGAACGTGGCCCGGCACTGGCCTCGCAACCGGGCGCAGCCGTACCAGAATCGACGTGACAGACTTGATGGCGTGACTCGTCCACGTCCTCCCATCGGGCCGGCCCTGGCCGGCGCCGTCGACCTCTCGGCACTCAAACAGCGCCCGGCGCCTGCCGGCGACGGTCCCGCGCCCGCCGGTCCTGGCGGCATCGAGGTCACCGAAGCCAATTTCGAAGCCGAGGTGCTGACCCGGTCCAATGAGGTACCCGTCGTGGTGCTGCTGTGGTCGCCACGCAGCGATGCCAGCGTGCAACTGGGTGACGCCCTGGCCGGTCTGGCCGCCGCGGACGGCGACAAGTGGTCGCTGGTCGTGGTGAATGTCGACACCACACCGCGGGTGGCGCAGATGTTCGGCATCCAAGGCGTGCCGACGGTGATCGCGTTGGCAGCAGGTCAGCCGATCGCCAGTTTCCAGGGCCCGCAACCCGCCGAGCAGCTGCGCCGGTGGGTCGATTCCCTACTTGACGCGACGGCGGGCAAGTTGAGCGGCGCGGCCGATGACGAGCAACCCGAACAGGTGGATCCCGCACTGGAGCAGGCCAGGGACCACCTGGACAACGGCGACTTCGATGCGGCGCAGACCGCCTATCAGGCGATCCTCGACGCCGACCCGAACCATGCCGAAGCCAAGGGCGCGGTGCGGCAGATCGCCTTCCTGCAGCGCGCCAGTGCCCAGCGGCCCGATGCGGTCGCGGTTGCCGATGCCGCGCCGACGGACATCGAGGCGGCGTTCGCCGCGGCTGATGTGGAGCTGCTGCAGCAGCAGATCCCGGCGGCATTCGATCGGCTGATCGCACTTGTCAAACGCACGTCCGGGGATGAGCGGACCGCAGTGCGTACCCGGTTGATCGAGCTGTTCGACCTGTTCGATCCGGCCGACCCGGCCGTGGTGGCCGGCCGGCGCAACCTCGCCAACGCCCTGTACTGACCCCCGTTCCCCCGGCGAGCAGACAGTTGGGTCCCCAAAACCACGCGTTTTCGGGTACCGAACTGTCTGCTCGCGCGGAGGACCGCGAGAAGGAATCAGGCGGGCTCGAACCACAACATCGCCAGCGGCGGCAACACCATCACCGCCGAGGCCGGCCGGCCGTGCCACGGATCATCGGTGGCCTCCACTGCGCCGAGATTGCCGATGCCCGCGCCGTTGTACATCGCCGCGTCGGTGTTGAGCACCTCGCGCCACGGGCCGGCGTGTGGCAGCCCCAACCGGTATTGGCTGTGCTCGCTACCGGCGAAGTTGACCACACACGCCAGCATCGAGCCGTCACTGCCGAACCGAAGGAAACTCAGCACATTGTTGGCCGAATCGTTGGCATCGATCCAGGAGTAGCCCTCGGGGCTGGTATCGCGGCTCCACAGAGCCGGACGGGTGCGATAGACCGCGTTCAGATCGCGTACCAGCCGCTGCACACCTCCGGAGAACCCGTGCTCGTCGAGCTGGAACCAATCCAGGCCGCGCTCTTCGGACCATTCCGCACGCTGCCCGAACTCCTGGCCCATGAACAGCAGTTGCTTGCCCGGGTGAGCCCACTGGTAGGCCAGCAGGCTGCGTAGCCCGGCCGCCTTGTCGTGGTCGCCACCGGGCATCCGGCCCCACAGGGTGCCTTTGCCGTGTACGACCTCGTCGTGGCTGACGGGCAGCACGTAGTTCTCGCTGAACGCGTAGAGCATCGAGAAGGTCATCTCGTGGTGGTGATAGCTGCGATGAATCGGGTCACGGCTGATGTAGTCCAGCGTGTCGTTCATCCATCCCATGTTCCACTTCATCGAAAAGCCAAGGCCACCAAGGCTGGTCGGCCGCGTCACGCCGGGCCACGAGGTGGACTCCTCGGCCACGGTCACGATTCCCGGGCTGAGCTTGTGCACGGTGGCGTTCATCTCCTGCAGGAACTGCACCGCTTCCAGGTTCTCCCGGCCACCGTAAACATTTGGGGTCCAGCCACCTTCAGGACGTGAGTAGTCGAGGTAGAGCATCGACGCGACGGCATCCACGCGAAGGCCGTCGATGTGATATTCCTGCAACCAGTACAGCGCGTTGGCCACCAGGAAGTTGCGCACCTCAGCCCGGCCGAAGTCGAATACGTAGGTGCCCCAGTCGAGTTGCTCGCCGCGGCGGGGATCCGAGTGCTCGTAGAGCGCGGTTCCGTCGAACCGTCCCAGCGCCCAGGCATCTTTCGGGAAATGTGCAGGCACCCAGTCGACGATCACGCCGATTCCGGCGCGGTGCAGCGAGTCGACCAGGAACCGGAAATCGTCAGGGCTGCCCAGCCGCGACGTCGGCGCGTAGTACGAGGTGACCTGGTATCCCCAGGACCCGCCGAACGGGTGCTCGGCGACGGGCAGGAGTTCGACGTGGGTGAAGCCTTGCTCGACGACGTACTCGGTGAGTTCGGTGGCCAGTTGCCGGTAGCTCAGGCCCGGCCGCCACGACATCAGGTGCACCTCGTAGGTGCTCATCGGCTCGAATACCGGATTCTGACTCGCCCGGCGTGCCATCCAGTCGCCGTCCGCCCAGGTGTACGAACTGGTGGTGACCCGGGACGCGGTCTGTGGCGGCACCTCGGTGGCGAACGCCATGGGATCGGCCCGGTCGGTGACCGCACCGTCGGCGCCGTGTACGCGGAACTTGTACAGGCCGTCGTTGTGAAACCCCGGCCAGAACAGCTCCCACACCCCGGACGACCCCAATGCCCGCATCTGGGCCTCGTTGCCGTCCCAATGGTTGAAGTCGCCGATGAGGCTGACGCCCTTGGCATTCGGCGCCCACACCGCGAAAGACACGCCGTCGACCACACCGTCGGCGGTCTTGAACGACCGTGGGTGTGCCCCGAGAATCTCCCAGAGTCTTTCGTGGCGGCCCTCGGCGAACAGGTGCAGGTCCAGCTCGCCCAGTGTCGGCAGGAATCGGTACGCGTCGGCGATGACGTGCGTGTCGACCGTGTCGTCGGTGCCGGGATAGCCGATTTCCAGGCGATAGTCGATCAGGTTGGTGATCGGTACCGCGACCGCGAACAGACCGGATTCAAGGTGTTCGAGCGGAAATCGGTCGCCACCGATGACCGCGGTCACCTTGACCGCGTGCGGGCGGTAGGCCCGGATGACGGTGTGGCCTGCGTGTTCGTGGGCACCGAGTACCCCGTGCGGATCATGGTGTTCGCCGGCGAGCAGCCGGTGAACATCCGACGGGTCTGGACGTAGCGTCGCGTTGGTCAGGTGCCTGCTTCTCGTCATCGTGCCCTCATTCCCTGCGTTGCAAGTCGAGTCGTCTCTCGTACGGTATGAGCGGCATGTTCAACACGTGTGCCACTGCCTTGGCAGGGTCGATGCGGACGTAGTTCGACTGTCCCCATTGGTATTCCTCGCCGGTGATCTCATCGCGCACCCAGAAGCGGTCGTATGACTCCATGCCGAGCGCTTCCATGTCCAGCCACAGCGTGCCCTGTTCCGCGCCGAAGGGGTTGAGGGTCACGACCACCAGCACGGTGTCCCCGGTGACCGGGTCGAACTTGCTGTAGGCCAGCAGCGCATCGTTGTCGACATGGTGGAACCGGATGGTGCGCAGTTGCCGGAGTGCCGGATGGAGTCGTCGAATTTCGTTGAGCCGTGCGAGGAACGGCTCCAGGGACGCGCCTTCTTCGAGCGCGGCGCCGAAATCGCGCGGCCGCAGCTGGTACTTCTCGGAATCCAGGTACTCCTCGCTGCCCTCGCGGACGGCGCGGTGCTCGTACAACTCGAAGCCCGAGTACACGCCCCACGACGAACTCATGGTGGCGGCCAGCAGGGCCCGGATGGCGAACATGCCCGGGCCGCCGTGTTGCAGACTCTCGTGCAGGATGTCGGGCGTGTTGACCCACAAGCTGGGCCGCGCACAGTCGGCGTATCGCCCGATGTCCTGGCCGAATTCGGTGAGCTCCCATTTCGCCGTGCGCCAGGTGAAGTACGTGTAGGACTGCGTAAAGCCGAGTTTGGCCAGCCCGTACAGCCGCGCCGGCCTGGTGAAGGCTTCGGACAGGAACAGCACATCGGGGTCGGAGTTCTTGACCTCGCCGATCAGCCAGGCCCAGAAGTTCGGCGGCTTGGTGTGCGGATTATCGACGCGAAATACCTTGACGCCGTGTGATATCCAAAACCGCACCACCCGTAACACCTCGTGGTAGAGGCCCACCGGGTCGTTGTCGAAATTGAGCGGGTAGATGTCCTGATACTTCTTGGGCGGGTTCTCGGCGTAGGCGATCGTCCCGTCCGGCAGCACGGTGAACCACTCGGGGTGATCCTTTGCCCACGGATGGTCAGGGGCGCACTGCAACGCCAGATCCAGTGCCACCTCCATCCCCAGATCTCCCGCCGCGGCGACGAATTGGTCGAAATCGTCAATGGTCCCCAACATCGGATGCACCGCGTCGTGGCCGCCCTCGTCGCTGCCGATCGCCCAGGGCGAGCCCACGTCGCCCGGCGCGGCGGTCACGGAGTTGTTGGGGCCCTTGCGGTGCACTTTGCCGATGGGATGGATCGGCGGCAGGTAAACGATGTTGAAGCCCATCCGCGCGATGCGGGGCAGCGCCGCCGCAGCCGTTTCGAACGTGCCGTGCATCGGGTGGCCGTTGCTGTCCCAGCCGCCGGTGGACCGGGGAAACATCTCGTACCAGGAGCTGAACCGGGCCAGCGGCCGGTCCACCCACACCCCGTATTGCTCACCGCGGGTGAGCAATACGCGCAACGGGTACTGCGCGAGCAACTCGGCCACCTCAGCCGACAGTGCCGCACCGGCGCGGGTGAACGGGTCGCCGGGCGCGCGTAGTGCGACGGCGGCTTCAAGGAGCGGATCCCGTAGTTTGCGTGGCATACCGGCAGCGGCGCGGTCCAGCAGTCGGGCACCGACCAGCAGGTCGTTGGAGAGTTCGGCCTCGCTCTGACCCGCGCCGAGTTTGACTTCCACCGCGTGGTGCCACGTGCGGATCGGGTCCCCCCAGCCGTCGACCCGGAAGGTCCACAGGCCGTGGCTGTCGGGGGTGAACTGGCCGTGAAAGACGTCCGGCTGGTGCCCGGGCGACATCGGCAGTGCCTGCGGTTTGATCCGTGGCGCCGGGCGGACCACTTCCTCGATCGGCACTGCGGGAGGGGAGTCTCCCGGGTCTTCGGCCAACCGCGGGTAATCGGTGCCGTGGTAGCGCACCACCAGGGTGGCCGCGACCGCATCGTGCCCCTCGCGCCACACGGTCGCCCGCACCGGCACCACCTCGCCGATGACCGCTTTGGCGGGGAAACGTCCGCCGGAAATCACGGGCGCGACGTCGTCGATCTCGATACGACCGGCCACCCACATCTCCTCACGTCGCCGCGGCGCTTGCCGCTGTCCGTTTCATGCCTCGTCGCGTCTAGTACCCACCGTAGTGGCCGACCGAACCCCGCGGGCGTGAAGAGCAAGCGCTCAGGGCTGCGATAACAGGATTTGTCAGTAAGGTTGGCTCACGTGAAAGCCCTCCGCAGGTTCACCGTCCGCACGCATCTACCCGAGCGTCTCGCGGCGCTGGAACGCCTGTCCGTCAACCTGCGCTGGTCGTGGGACAAGCCCACCCAGGACCTGTTCGCGGCGCTCGATCCCGAGCTGTGGCAGCAGACCGGGGCGGATCCCGTGGCGCTGCTCGGCGCCGTCAGCCCGAAGCGGCTCGACGAACTGGCCGCCGATGAGTCGTTTCTGGCGCGGCTCGACGAGCGGGCCGCCGATCTGGACAACTACCTGACCCGTCCCTTGTGGTACCAGCAGCAGGCCGACGAAGGTCGGGAGATGCCCAAGGGCATCGCGTATTTTTCGATGGAGTTCGGCGTCGCCGAGGTGCTGCCGAACTACTCGGGTGGCCTGGGCATTCTGGCAGGCGATCATCTCAAATCCGCTTCGGATCTGGGCCTGCCATTGGTCGCGGTCGGCCTGTACTACCGGTCCGGCTACTTCCGGCAGTCGTTGACGCTCGACGGCTGGCAGCACGAGACGTATCCGTCTCTGGATCCCCAGGGGTTGCCACTGCGGCTGCTCACCGACGCGGCCGGGGATCCGGTGCTGCTGCAGCTGGCGCTGCCCGATTCCCGGCAGTTGCGCGCGCGGGTCTGGATCGCCCAGGTCGGACGGATTCCGTTGCTGCTGCTGGATTCCGACATTCCGGAAAACGAGCACGAGCTACGCAGCGTCACCGACCGGCTCTACGGCGGTGACCAGGAACACCGGATCAAGCAGGAGATTCTGGCGGGTATCGGTGGAATCCGGGCGATCCGGGCGTTCATCGAAGCCGCCGACCTGCCGTCGCCCGAGGTGTTCCACATGAACGAGGGCCACGCCGGTTTCCTCGGTCTGGAACGCATCAGGGAGCTGGTGTCGGCGGGCCTGGATTTCGACACCGCGCTGGCCGTGGTGCGGTCCTCCACGGTGTTCACCACCCACACTCCGGTGCCCGCGGGCATCGACCGGTTCCCGGTTGAGATGATCCAGCGGTACTTCGGGAGTCCGCCCGGGGGGCCGGCAGACTCCCGGTTGCTTCCCGGTGTGCCATTGGACCGGGTGATCGCGTTCGGCGTCGAGGACGACCCGTCGAAGTTCAACATGGCCCACATGGGTCTGCGGCTGGCGCAGCGGGCCAACGGGGTGTCACTGCTGCACGGCCGGGTGAGCCGGTCGATGTTCAACGATCTGTGGTCGGGCTTCGATCAGGGTGAGGTCCCGATCGGATCGATCACCAACGGTGTGCACGCCCCCACCTGGGCGGCACCGCAGTGGCTGGAGCTCGGCCGGGAACTGATCGGCTCGGAAGCCGCCGAACCCGCAGTGTGGGAGCGGCTGCAGGAGGTCGACCCCGGCCACATGTGGTGGATCCGGTCGCAGCTGCGGGAGACGCTGATCGCCGACGTGCGCGACCGGTTACGTCGCTCCTGGCTGGAGCGGGGCGCCTCCGATGCGGAATTGGGTTGGATCACCACCGCTTTCGACCCGTCGGCGCTGACGATCGGTTTCGCCCGCCGGGTTCCGACGTACAAGCGGCTGACCTTGATGCTGCGCGATCCGGAACGCCTCGAGCGGCTGCTGCTCGACGAGACGCGTCCGGTGCAGTTGATCGTCGCGGGTAAGTCGCACCCGGCCGACGATGGCGGCAAGGCGCTGATCCAGCAGGTGGTGCGCTTCGCCGACCGGCCCGCGGTGCGGCACCGCATCGCGTTCCTGCCGGACTACGACATGTCGATGGCCCGGTTGCTGTACTGGGGCTGTGATGTCTGGTTGAACAACCCGCTGCGTCCGCTGGAGGCGTGCGGGACCTCGGGGATGAAGAGCGCGCTCAACGGCGGGCTCAACCTGTCCATCCGTGACGGTTGGTGGGACGAGTGGTACGACGGCGAGAACGGGTGGGAGATCCCCACCGCCGACGGCCTGGCTGATGAGACCCGCCGTGACGATCTGGAGGCCGCGGCCCTCTACGACCTGCTGGAGAACGCGGTCACCCCCAAGTTCTATGACCGCGACGAGCGCGGTGTGCCGACCCGATGGGTCGAGATGGTGCGGCACACCTTGCAGACCCTGGGCCCGAAGGTGTTGGCGTCGCGGATGGTGCGTGACTACACCGAGAAGTACTACCTGCCCGCCGCGCAATCGCTGCGCCGGACAGTTCAGTCCGCATCTGGTGAACCCTTCGGCGCGGCTCGTGAACTCGCGGACTACCGGCGGCGCGCGCAGGAGATCTGGCCCAAGATCGAGATCACCGACGTCGACAGTTACGGGCTTCCGGACACCCCGTTGCTGGGATCGACGCTGACGCTGACCGCGACGGTGCGGTTGGCGGGGCTGCGACCGGACGAGGTCGTGGTGCAGGCGGTACTGGGGCGGGTCGACGCCAGCGACGCGATCGTGTCGCCGGTGACGGTCTCGATGTCGCACACCGGGACGGGCGACGGCGGTAATGAGGTGTTCTCGACGAGCACCCCGTTGCCGGTGGCCGGGCCCGTCGGTTACACCGTGCGGGTACTGCCGCATCACCCGTTGTTGGCCGCCGACAACGAGCTCGGTTTGGTCACACTGGCTTGAGCAGGGCACTGACGGTCGCGATCGACGGCAACCCCTATGCGCTGGCGGCCGGGCCGGACGGCGCCATGTGGGTGACGCTGTACGACAGTGGGCAGATCGCCCGTGTCGGCGAAACCGGTGAGTTGACCGTGTATCCGGTCGCTGCGGGGTCGCGGCCCTCCATCATCACCGCCGGGCCCGATGGTGGGTTGTGGTTCACCCGTTACGGCGACGACCGGATCGGCCGGATGAGCACGTCGGGAGAATCGACGGCCTTCGAACTGTCCGAGGGCAGCGCTCCGTTCGGCATCGCCGCCGGCGACGACGGCGCCCTCTGGTTCACCACCATGACCTCGGGGGAGATCGGCAGGATCACCACCGACGGCGAGGTCAGCACCGCCGCTGTCGTCGGTGGAATGCCGTCGATGATCACCCGGGGTCCCGATGGTGCGATGTGGTTCACCCTCAACAAGGCGGGCGCCGTCGGCCGTGTCGACAGTGCCGGGAGCGTCACCGTCCGTGAATTACCCACCGCAGCAGCGGGTCCGGTGGGCATCACCGCGACCCACGACGATGCGGTGTGGTTCACCGAGATCCTGGCGGACAAGCTGGGGCGCATCCCCCTGAACGAGGCCATCCAGGAGATCGACCTACCGGGCAAACCGCACGCCGTGGTCGCCGACACCGCCGACGGGGTGTGGGTGAGCCTGTGGGGCGCCGATCAGCTCGCCAGGGTCAGCGGTGACGGTGAGGTGGTCACCATCGACCTGCCGCCGGGCAGCGAGCCGCACGGTGTCGCGATCGGCCCGGACGGTGCTCCGTGGGTGGCCCTGCAATCCGGGTTCGTGCTGCGGCTGCCTGCCTGAGGAGCCCTCAGGAGAACCGCTTGAAACACCGATCCTCGTCACCGAGGATGCCGGCCCGGAACGCGTCGATTCGGGAGAAGCCCGAGGGCACCGACTCGCCGTTGACGTCGCTGGCCACCAAGCCGTTGGTGAGGATGCCCGAGACCGCCTCGTCGATATCGCCTGCCGTCAGCAGGATGGTGTCCCCGTCCGGAATCGACACCGGCGTGGTCATCTTGGCCGTCGCCACCCCGGTCAGGCACGCGGTGCGCAGGGCCGCCTCGGCGTTGTCGAGCACCAGACCGCGTTGGTGTTGCAGCGCAAGCATGTAGCGCGATATCAGTACCGAATAAGCAGTGTTGTCGCCGCCGGCCAGCCCGCGTGGGTCCTCGTCTTCGGGTTGGGCCCCGAGGGCATCGAGCTCCGCCAGGTCGACCACGATGGTGTTGGTATCCGGACAGAATGAAGCCGGCGGGCTGGGCCTGGCGTCCGGGCAGTCGGCGGCGGAGTCGGCGTCGAAGCTCAACCGCGGTGGCGCGGACGGCTTGAAGAGGATGTTGAGAGCGGCGACCATCGAGCGCACCCAATCCGCCGTGATCGGCAGCTCACCGGTCTGGTCCTCGGGCAACAACACCGGCAGATTCCCGCGGCGCTGGCCGATCTCCTTGACGTCGATCGCAGCGCATGCCGCGGCACCGTCGGTGAAGCCGAATTGGAACGCCGAGACGCGTTCGAAGGCCGAGCCGTGTTCGTCCATCCCGATCTGGGCGTCGTCCTCACTGAGCAGTGGGTCGCGGAAGGCGATCACCGCGGCCAGCAGATTGTTCAGGCCGTCGCCGGTGTCGATCGTGAACCGGGGCGAATTTCCCTCGGCAACCCACCGCATGTAGGTGCCTGCCAGGCAGTCGGCCTGCTGTTCTGACACCAGGGTGGGGGTTCCCCGGCGGACCAGCTTTGCCTGCTGCTGGATCGAATGGCCGTACTCGTGCGCCAGCACCATCGCCACGCCCATGTCGCCGTTGGCCTTGCGCAGGGCAGGCAGCAGCACGCCGCGGTCCCAGCCGATCGTCCGATCGGGCTTGCAGAACGCGGCATTGACCAGACCATAGGTATCCAGACCGCAGAACTCCTCCCCGAAACCTTCGGCGTCCCAGGAGATCAACTCGTCGACCGGTTTGAACTCGCCCTCGAACGCGTCCCGGTACGCGGTCGCCCAGAACTCTTCGATGTCGCTGACCGCACTGGCGGCCAACTTATCGATCTCGCCACCGTCGGAGTTCCACACCTCCCGCGACGGCTCGGCCGGATCGGGCCGCAAACCGCTCGGGCCGTCGGTGGCGGGCATGCCTGCGACGGAGAACGGATCGTCGAACACCGAGACGGGCGCACCGGACACCACGGTGGAGCAGGCGGCAACGGGCAGCAGCACGATCGTGCAGAGCAGGGCTCCGATGAAGTGCTGTCGGCTCATATTGCCGCCTTCCGGTGGGCTCGGGCGGCCGGTGCGGCGCGCAGAGGTTGCTCACAGGATAGGGAACTCCCACTGCCCGGACGGGAGTTTCAGCCGGCGCCGCGCAGCCGGCGCAGTGCCTGGTGGACGCGGTCGGGGTCGGTCGTGGCCCAGAACGGGGGCAGCGACGCGCGCAGATAGCCGCCGTAGCGCGCGGTCGCCAGCCGGGAGTCGAGCACCGCCACCACACCGCGGTCCTCGGTGTGTCGCAGCAGCCGGCCCGCCCCCTGGGCGAGTAACAGCGCGGCGTGGTTGGCGGCCACGGCCATGAAGCCGTTGCCGCCGTGTGCGCTGATCGCCCGCTGTCGCGCGGTGAGCAGCGGATCGTCGGGGCGGGGAAAGGGGATTCGGTCGATGATCACCAGCGAGAGTGACGGGCCAGGGACGTCGACGCCCTGCCACAGCGAGAGGGTGCCGAACAGCGAAGTCTCGGGGTCAGCGGAAAACTGTTGCACCAATGCCGAAGTGGTGTCTTCACCCTGGCACAGCACCGGGGTGCTCAGCCGGTCACGCATCACCTCGGCCGCGGCCCTGGCCGCGCGCATCGAGGAGAACAGGCCGAGGGTCCGTCCTTGCGCGGCGGTGACCAGTGCCTCGATCTCGTCGAGTGTCTCGGCCCCGGTGCCGTCCCGTCCCGGTGCCGGTAAGTGCTTGGCGACGTACAGGATTGCCGCCTTGGCGTGTTGGAACGGCGAGCCGACGTCGATGCCGCGCCAGCCGGGTTTGGTGTTCTCGTCGTAGTTGGCCAGCCCCCAGTTGCGGGCCATGGCGTCGAAGTTGCCGCCCAGGGTCAGCGTGGCCGAGGTCAGCACGGCGGTGGTGTGCGCGAACAGCCTGGTACGCAACAGGCCTGCCACCGACAGCGGCGCCACCCGCAGCGTCACCCGAACGGGGCCGCCGCTTTGTGCGCCCCGCGTGCCGTCGTCGCGATCCACCCACACCACATCGGTCCGATCGGGGATGGCCGGGACGAACGAGGACAGGATGCGGGTCGCGGTGTCGCTGACTTCGTTGAGGGCCGTGACGGCCTCGGTGCGGGCCGAGGCGGCCTTCGGATCGTTCGGGGTGGTGTCGATGGTCATCCTGGCGGTGTTCGCGGCGTCGCGCAGCGCGGTCAGGTACGTCGCCAACTCATCGTCGAGCACGTCGATGCGACCGGCTTCCAGGTCATGCAGCATCGAGGACAAGGTGGCGGTCGCGGCCTCGAATCGTTGCGCGAGTTCGGCATCGACGAGCCGACTCATCCTGCGGTGCGCGACACCCATCGATGTCGCGGACAGTTCGGCGGTGGCCACCCCGGTGACCCGGTCGGCCAGCTCGTGGGCTTCGTCGACCACCAGCAGCTCGTATTCGGGCAGCACCGCGGCATCCGAGATCGCATCGATGGCCAGCAGTGCGTGGTTGGTGACGACGACGTCGGCGGTACCCGCCTTGGCGCGGGCCCGCTCGGCGAAGCAGTCTGTGCCGAACTGGCAGCGCGATACGCCGATGCATTCCCTGGCCGACACGCTGACCTGTCCCCAGGACCGGTCGGGCACGCCGGGGACCACCTCGTCGCGATCGCCGGTCTCGGTGTCCGACGACCAGTCGATGAGTCGCTGTACATCGCGGCCCAGTGCACTGACCGCCATCGGCGAGAACAGCTCATCCTGAGCAAGAGCGTCCGGTTCGACTGGATCATTCTGGCTACCGTTGTGAACCTTGTTCAGGCACAAGTAGTTTCCCCGGCCCTTCAGCAACGCGAATTCGGGTCTGCGCGGCAGCACATCGGCGAGGGTGTCGGCCAGCCGGGGCAGATCGCGGTCGACCAACTGGCGTTGCAACGCGATGGTCGCGGTCGAGACCACCACGGGTTGCTCGGCCTCAAGGGCACGGGCGATCGCGGGCACCAGGTAGGCCAGCGATTTGCCGGTACCGGTGCCTGCTTGCACGGCGAGGTGCTCGCCGGAGGAGAAGGCGTGCGCGACGGCTTCGGCCATCTCGACCTGGCCGCTGCGGCGGGTGCCGCCGAGACCGTCGACCGCGACGGCGAGAAGTTTGGTGACGACAGGATCCGACGTGATGGCTCCTAACGGTCGTCGACGGGTGAGGCGGCAGAGACCAGCCGGGTGCTGATCGCAGGCTCACCGCGGGAGAGTTTCAGCCCGTCCCAGGGCAGGCTGTGCAGGCCGGCCCGCACCCGGTCGCGGGCGATCGCCAGATCGTCGACCGCGCCGGCGACCGGCTCGCCGTCCCTGATCAGGGGTACCGACAGTGCTCGCGCGGTGAGCCCGCGCGGGGTGGGCGGGGGTTGGCCATACGGGTACACCACTTCCTCCACGACGGTGCCCGACGGCTTCGCCAACCTCAGGGCCTGCTTGCGCCCGCCGTGGGATTCCTTGTGGCTGCTTCGTTTGGCCACTTCGATGCCGTCGACCTCGACCAGTTTGTAGACCATACCGGCGGTGGGTGCGCCTGACCCGGTCACCACCGAGGTGCCCACGCCGTAGCTGTCGACGGGTTCGGCGCGCAGCGCCGCGATCGCGAACTCGTCGAGGTCACCGGAGACCACGATGCGTGTCCCGGTGGCGCCCAGTTCGTCGAGCTGGGCACGAACCTGCCGGGCCAGCACGCCCAGATCGCCCGAGTCGATGCGTACCGATCCGAGTTCGGGGCCTGCAGCCTCGATCGCGTTGGCCACGCCCGCGGTGATGTCGTAGGTGTCCACCAGTAGCGTGGTGTCGATCCCGAGCGCGGCCACCTGGCCCCGGAATGCGGCGAGCTCGTCAGGCCCGGACGCAGTGGTGTGCAGCAGGGTGTAGGCGTGGGCCGCGGTGCCCAGCGCGGGCACGCCGTAGCGGCGCTGGGCCTCCAGGTTCGACGAGCCCGCGAAACCGGCCAGATAGGCGGCACGGGCCGCGGCGACAGCGGCCTGCTCATGGGTGCGCCGCGAACCCATCTCGATCAAAGGGCGGTCTTCTGCGGCGCCGGCCATCCGGGCTGCGGCCGAGGCGATCGCCGTGTCGTGATTGAGGATTGACAGGGCCAGGGTCTCCAGCACCACGCATTCGGCGAAGCTGCCGTGCACAGACAACACCGGCGAGCCGGGGAAGTAGAGCTCACCCTCGGCGTAGCCCTCGACGTCTCCGCTGAACCGGTACCCGGCCAGGAAATCCAGCGTGGCCGGGTCCAGGAAGTCTGACAGTGCCGCCAATGTCTCGGTGGCGAATCTGAACTGCGCCAAGGCTTCCACGAAGCGTGCGGTACCGGCGACCACACCGTAACGGCGGCCCTCGGGCAGCCGGCGGGCAAACACCTCAAATGTGGTTTGCCGGTGTGCGGTGCCGTCGCGCAGCGCAGCGGCAAGCATGGTCAGCTCGTACTTGTCCGTCAGCAACGCGACCGTCACAGCAGCAACCGTAGCTGTTTCCTTCGTCACGGGCGGCGCCGGTATTGTGAGCGCATGGTTACACCGGCGAAGGCCCGTCCGGGGACCCGCGAGGAACGCGATGCCGCCACCGACGGAGCCACCGAGAGCCCGTGGGTGACCATCGTCTGGGATGACCCCGTCAATCTCATGACATATGTGACCTACGTGTTCCAGAAACTGTTCGGCTACAGCGAGCCGCACGCGACCAAGCTCATGCTCCAGGTGCACAACGAAGGCAAGGCCGTGGTGTCGGCGGGTAGTAGGGAATCGATGGAAACTGACGTGTCCAAGCTGCATGCGGCGGGGTTGTGGGCAACCTTGCAACAGGACCGCTGAGAAGACAGTGCGCAAATGGAAACGGGTTGAGACGACGCAGGGCCCGCGCTTTCGCTCGGCACTGGCCGCGCACGAAGCGGCGTTGCTGTCCAGTCTGGTCGCCTCGCTGGTGGGGATGATCGAAGATCGTGAATCATCTTCTCCCGCAGATGAACTCGAAGCGATAACGGGTATGAGAACGGGCAACCCGGAGCCGCCCGAGGATGCCACGATGAAGCGGTTGCTACCGGACTTCTTCCGGCCCCAGACCGAGCATCCGGCCGGCTCGGGCACCGCAGAGAGTCTCAACGGCGCCCTGCGCGGGCTGCATGAGCCCGCCATTCTCGAAGCGAAACGTGAAGCAGCGCAACGATTGCTGGATACTCTTCCGGCCGACGGTGGCAAGTTGGAGTTGAGCGAGGAAGATGCCCAGGCCTGGGCAAGCGCGGTCAACGATGTGCGACTGGCGCTGGGCACCATGCTCGAGATCGGTTCCGACGGGCCGGAGCGGTTGTCGCAGGAAGATCCGATGGCTGGGCACCTCGACGTCTACCAGTGGCTGACGGTCCTGCAGGAGTACCTGGTCCTGGGACTCATGGGGAAGTGATGATGGGCTCGATCACCGATGTCGGCGGCATTCTCGTCGGACACCACCACCGGCTCGACCCGGACGCTTCGCTGGGCGCCGGATGGGCGTCGGGCAGCACCGTCGTGCTGGCCCCGCCCGGAACCGTCGGCGCCGTCGATGGTCGTGGTGGCGCACCGGGGACCAGGGAAACCGACCTGCTCGACCCGATCAACACGGTGCGCCACGTGGACGCGGTGGTGCTCACCGGCGGCAGCGCCTACGGTCTCGCCGCGGCCGACGGGGTGATGACCTGGCTGGAGGCCCACGGCCGCGGGGTGGTGATGGACGGCGGGTTGGTTCCCATCGTTCCCGCCGCGGTGATCTTCGACCTGCCGGTCGGCGCCTGGGCGAATCGGCCCACCGCAGAGTTCGGCTACGCGGCCGCCGACGCTGCGGGCACCGAGTTCGCGCTGGGCACCGTCGGGGCCGGTGTCGGCGCCCGGGTCGGGGTGCTCAAGGGCGGTGTGGGCACCACATCGATCACGCTGGATTCCGGGGTGACCGTCGGAGCGCTGGTGGTGGTCAACGCTGCCGGCGATGCGGTGGATCCACGCACCGGCCTGCCCTGGATGGCGGCACTGATCGAGGAGTTCGGACTGGTCGCGCCGCCCGCCGATCAACTCGCCGCATACGCCGACCGGCACGGTGAGCTGAGCCCGCTCAACACCACCATCGCGGTGGTCGCCACCGACGCCGCACTGAGCCCGGCCGGATGCCGCCGCGTCGCGGTCGCCGCCCATGACGGGCTCGCGCGGACGCTGGCCCCGTGCCACACCCCGCTGGACGGCGATACAGTGTTTGCCCTGGCCACCGGCGCCATCGTGGTCGAGCCCGACCCGAAGACCCCGGTGGCGATGTCCCCGGAGACCGCGCTGGTCACCAGCATCGGGGCGGCCGCGGCGGAGTGTCTGGCCCGCGCCGTGCTGGTCGGAGTTCTCGCCGCCGAACCGGTTGCCGGAATACCGACATACCGTGGCATGTTGCCGGGAGCATTCGGATGAAAGGTGAATTGCAGTGTTGGTGATACGGCGCGACCTCGTCGAGGCGATGGTCGCCCATGCGCGCGCCGACCATCCCGATGAGGCGTGTGGCGTGATCGCCGGGCCTGAAGGCTCCGATCGCCCAGAGCGTCATATTGCGATGCTCAATGCGGAGCGGTCGCCGACGTTCTACCGCTTCGACTCGATGGAGCAGCTCAAGGTGTGGCGGGCGATGGATGACGCCGACGAGGTGCCGGTCATCATCTACCACTCGCACACCGCCACCGAGGCCTACCCGAGCCGCACCGACATCTCATACGCGTCAGAACCCGACGCGCACTACGTCCTGGTTTCCACGCGGGACCCCGACCAGCACGAGTTTCGCAGCTACCGCATCATCGACGGCGTCGTCACCGAGGAACCCGTCGACATCGTCGAGCAGTACCAGTAGTACTAGAAAGGCGTCCCATGACTGAGCCCATTTCTGTCACCGTATCCATCCCCACGATCCTGCGTCCGCACACCGGCGGACAGAAGCGTGTCAGCGCCTCGGGTGCGACCCTGCAGGCCGTCATCACCGACCTGGAGGCCAACTACTCCGGGATCACCGATCGGCTCGTCGATCCGGCAAATCCGGGCAAACTGCACCGCTTCGTCAACGTCTACGTCAACGACGAGGACGTGCGATTCTCCGGCGGCCTGGACACCGCGATCTCCGACGGCGATTCGGTGACGATCCTGCCTGCCGTTGCGGGTGGATCAGCGGGTGGGGCGTAACGCCCGTATGACGCGCTACGACTCGCTGCTGCAGGCTCTCGGCAATACGCCGCTGGTCGGGCTGCAGAACCTGTCGCCGGCCTGGGAAGGGGATCCGCACGTCCGGTTGTGGGCCAAGCTCGAGGACCGCAACCCGACCGGTTCGATCAAGGACCGTCCCGCACTACGGATGATCGAGCAGGCCGAGCGTGACGGGCGCCTCGAGCCGGGCGCCACCATCCTGGAACCCACCAGCGGCAACACCGGCATCTCCCTGGCCATGGCTGCCCTGCTCAAGGGCTACAACATGATCTGTGTGATGCCCGAGAACACGTCGATCGAACGGCGTCAGCTGCTCGAACTGTACGGCGCGCGAATCATCTACAGTCCGGCCGAGGGCGGCTCCAACACCGCGGTGGCGACCGCCAAAGAACTTGCCGCGGAGAACCCCTCATGGGTGATGCTCTACCAGTACGGCAACCCGGCCAACACCGATGCGCACTACTACGGCACCGGCCCGGAACTGCTGTCGGACCTGCCCGAGATCACCCACTTCGTCGCGGGGCTGGGCACCACCGGAACCTTGATGGGCACCGGCCGGTTCCTCCGCGAACAGGTTGAGGGCGTGCAGATCGTCGCCGCCGAACCGCGCTACGGCGAAGGCGTCTACGCGCTGCGCAACATCGACGAGGGCTTCATCCCCGAGCTGTACGACCCCGAGGTACTGACCACCCGGTTCTCGGTCGGCTCGTTCGACGCGGTGCGGCGTACCCGGGAGCTGGTGACCCGGGAGGGCATCTTCGCGGGGATCTCGACCGGCGCGGTGCTGCACGCCGCGCTCGGGATGGCCGCCAAGGCGGTCAAGGCCGGCGAGCGTGCCGACATCGCGTTCGTGGTGGCCGACGCCGGATGGAAGTATCTGTCGACCGGCGCCTACGCCGGTAGCCTGGATGACGCGGAGGACGCGCTGGAAGGGCAGCTATGGGCATGAGCGGACCGGGATTGCCGGTGCCATCCGCGCCGCAGCGCAAGAAGCCGCCGGCGTGGAAGGTGGGCGGCGCCACCATCGTCACGTTCATCGCCCTGCTGTATGTCATCGAACTCGTCGATCAGCTCTCCGGCGGCCGTCTGGACCGCAACGGCATCCGGCCACTGGAAACCGACGGACTGTGGGGCATCCTGTTCGCGCCCCTGCTGCATGCCAACTGGCAGCACCTCGTCGCCAACACGGTCCCGGCACTGGTGCTGGGTTTTCTGGTGACTCTGGCCGGCATGTCGCGCTTCGTCTGGGCCACCGCGATCATCTGGATCCTCGGTGGCGTCGGCACCTGGCTGATCGGTGATGTGGGTGGCTGCGCGTTACCGACCAACCACATCGGCGCCTCGGGCCTGATCTTCGGCTGGCTGACCTTCCTGCTGGTGTTCGGCTGGTTCACCCGGCACGTCTGGCAGATCATCACCGGCCTGGTGGTGCTGTTCGTCTACGGCGGCATCCTGTGGGGCGCTGTTCCCGTGCTCAACACGTGCGGTGGAGTGTCCTGGCAGGGGCATCTGTGCGGGGCCGTCGCCGGTGTGGTTGCGGCGTACCTTCTGGCCGGGCCCGAACGCAAGGCGCGGGAATCCCGTAAACGGAGCCAGCCGTACCTGACCTCATGACAGATCAACTCGCGCCGATCGGGATCTTCGATTCCGGGGTCGGCGGCCTCACGGTGGCCCGCGCCATCATCGACCAGCTCCCCGACGAGGACATCGTCTATGTCGGTGACACCGGCAACGGGCCGTACGGGCCGCTGACCATTCCGCAGATCCGGGCGCACTCGCTGGCGATCGGCGACGATCTGGTGGCGCGTGGGGTCAAGGCGTTGGTGATCGCCTGCAACACCGCGTCGTCGGCGTGCCTACGCGACGCGCGCGAGCGTTATTCGCCGGTCCCGGTGGTCGAGGTGATCCTGCCCGCGGTGCGCCGCGCGGTGGCCGCGACCCGTAACGGGCGCATCGGGGTGATCGGCACCGCCGCGACGATCGCCTCGGGGGCGTACCTGGACGCCTTCGCCGCGGCCCGTGACACCGAGATATTCGGGGTGGCCTGTCCGCGGTTCGTCGATTTCGTCGAGCGCGGGGTGACCAGTGGCCGCCAGGTCCTCGGGCTCGCCGAGGGCTACCTGGAGCCGTTGCAGCGCGCCGAGGTGGACACCCTGGTGCTGGGCTGCACGCACTATCCGATGCTGTCCGGTTTGATCCAGTTGGCCATGGGGGACAACGTCACCCTGGTCTCCAGTGCGGAGGAGACGGCCAAGGACCTGCTGCGGGTGCTGACCGAGCTGGATTTGCTGAGGCCGCACGATGCGTCGCCGGCGGAACGCGTGTACGAGGCGACCGGCGACCCGGAGGCGTTTACCGCGCTGGCCGCCCGATTCCTGGGCCCGAGTCTGGACGGCGTGCGCCGTCACGCCGACGCCGGAACATGATCTCCGTCGCGCAAACCGGCCATGTCTTGGCCACGCCGACAGCGGGCATGGCAAGCTGGACACTGTGCGATTGACCGTACTGGGATGTTCCGGCAGTGTCGTCGGCCCAGACTCGCCGGCGTCCGGCTATCTCGTCACCGCATCCGACACCGTTCCGATGGTGATCGACTTCGGCGGCGGGGTGCTCGGTGCGTTGCAGCGCTATGCCGACCCCAACGCGGTCAACGTGTTGCTATCGCATCTGCATGCGGACCACTGTCTGGACCTGCCCGGCTTGTTCGTCTGGCGGCGCTACCATCCGATGCCCGCGACCGAGCGCGGAGTGATGTACGGGCCGGCCAACACCTGGTCGCGGCTCGGCGCCGCGTCCTCGCCGGAGGGCGGTGAGATCGACGACTTCACCGACATCTTCGACGTCCGCAACTGGGTGGACGGGCAGTCGGTGCAGATGGGTCAACTGAGCGTGATGCCGCGGCTGGTGTGTCATCCCACCGAGTCCTACGGCATGCGGTTCACCGATCCATCCGGGGCGACGTTGGTCTACAGCGGCGACACCGGTTACTGCGATGCGCTGGTGGACCTGGCCCGCGGCGCGGACCTGTTCCTGTGCGAGGCGTCGTGGACCCATGATCCGTCCCGGCCGCCGCGGCTGCACCTGTCGGGCAAGGAGGCCGGGCGCACGGCCGCCGAGGCGGGCGTCGGAGAGTTGCTGTTGACCCACATTCCGCCGTGGACCTCGCGCGAGGATGTGATCAGCGAAGCCAAGGCGGAGTTCGACGGCCCGGTGCACGCGGTGGTGTGCGGCGAGGCGTTCGACGTCACGCGGGGCTGAGTCATCGCGGGCGGTGTCGGCCTGACCCGATAGGGTTGTCGCGTGTCCAGACGAGAAGACGGCCGCCTCGATGACGAGCTGCGCCCGGTAGTCATCACCCGTGGCTTCACCAATCATCCGGCCGGGTCGGTGCTGGTGGAGTTCGGCCAGACCCGTGTCATGTGCACCGCATCGGTGACCGAAGGCGTGCCGCGCTGGCGCAAGGGTTCGGGGCAGGGTTGGCTGACCGCCGAGTACGCGATGCTGCCGGCCGCGACCCATGACCGCTCGGATCGCGAATCGGTCAAAGGGCGTGTGGGTGGGCGTACCCAGGAGATCAGCCGGCTGGTCGGGCGTTCGCTGCGGGCCTGCATCGACCTGGGCGCACTGGGGGAGAACACCATCGCGATCGACTGCGACGTGCTGCAGGCCGACGGTGGCACCCGTACCGCCGCGATCACCGGCGCCTATGTGGCACTGGCCGATGCTGTGACGTATCTGGCTGCGGCGGGGCGGCTTTCGGATCCGCGGCCGCTGTCGTGCGCGATCGCTGCGGTGTCGGTCGGTGTGGTCGACGGCCGGGTGCGTGTCGACCTGCCCTACACCGAGGATTCCCGTGCCGAGGTGGACATGAACATCGTCGCCACCGACACCGGAACGCTGGTGGAGGTCCAGGGCACCGGCGAGGGGGCAACTTTCCCGAGGTCGACGTTGGACAAGCTGCTGGACGCCGCGCTGGGTGCGTGCGAGCAGCTGTTCGTGCTGCAGCGTGAGGCACTGGAGTTGCCCTATCCCGGGGTGCTGCCGGAGTCGTCCACGCCCTCCAAGAAAGCGTTCGGAAGCTGACGTCTCTGGCCGGATAGCATCTCTCATATGGACTCGGCAGCTGAGAAAAAGCTCGTCGGCCAGATCCTGTTGGGCGATTTGGGTGCGTTGTTGCTGGCGGCCGGAGCGTGGGCCTATTTCACCGGACAGAACAACAGACTCGCGGGAGGCTTTTTCGTTCTCGTCGGTCTGGTGCTGGTCGTTCTCGCGGCCTTCTACTCACGTATCGATGGGTTGGTTGACCTCGGCCTGCTGAAGGTCCCTGCGGTCAAGACACGCCGCGCCGAGAAACAGATCGAGCTGGGCCAGGTCATCACCGGCGCAAATCTGAAAGAAGCAAGCGAGGCACTGGAAGCGACGTTGTCCCGGTTCACTCATCTGCCGGATCGCGGTCTCCTGGACCGCAACGTGCTGCTTGTGGAGGATGCAGTGTTCGCGATGGCGACGCTCACGCCCCATGAACAACTTCTCGTCAACAACGAGGTCGAGCGGATGGGCCGACCTGACTTCCGAACCGATTTGGACCTGCGCGCAACCCGGCCCGGGGACACCGAGCGGGCATACCGCATGCACCGAGTGCCCCAGGCGGATATCAGGCTGTGGTACCGGCAGAAGAGCAAGGCCGAACCGCACACGCTGTACTTGATGGCCATCGAAAAGACGGGTGAGGACCTGCGTTGACTGATCTGCTGGTGGCATCACGCAATCCGAAGAAGCTGGCCGAATTGCGTCGGGTGCTCGATGTCGCGGGGGTGGCCGGTCTTTCGCTGATATCGCTTTCGGATGTGCCCGCCTTCGATGAGGCGCCCGAAATCGGCGCCACGTTCGAGGAGAATGCGTCGGCCAAAGCCGCCGACGGTTTCGCCGCGACCGGGCTGGCCTGTGTGGCCGACGATTCCGGAATTTCGGTGGATGCGTTGAACGGCATGCCCGGCGTGCTGTCAGCGCGCTGGTCCGGTGCGCACGGCGACGACGCCGCGAACACCGCGCTGCTTCTGGCGCAGATGTCCGATGTGCCCGACGAGCGGCGGGGCGCGGCGTTCGTCTCGGCGTGCGCGCTGGTATCGGCCGCCGGTACGACGGTGGTGCGCGGAGAGTGGACGGGGCTGGTGACGCGTGAGCCGCGCGGTGCCGGCGGGTTCGGGTACGACCCGATATTCCTGCCGGAGGGGTCGTCTCGCACCGCCGCCGAACTGTCGCCCGCCGAGAAAGATGCTGCGTCCCACCGCGGTCGGGCCCTGGCGTTGTTGGTGCCGGCGTTGCGGGAGCTCGCCGCGGGCTAGAGATCGAAGCGTTGCTTGATGTCCTGGGTGTTGAAGTGCTCCACGATGATGCCCAGGAACGGGATGGTGCCTGCGAGCAGCACGCCGATGGTCTTGCCGATGGGCCAGCGGATCTTGACCGCGAGGTTGGCGGTGAACATCAGATAGATGAAGTACACCCAGCCGTGCACCACACCGATCCAGCTCGGCGGATCGTCGACCTGCACGATGTACTTGAGCACCATCTCGTAGCAGAGCGCAATCAGCCAGAGGCCCGTCGTCCACGCCAGCACGCGGTAGCCCAACAAGGCCTTGCGGATCGTCTCTTTGGGAGTGGTGACCTCGGTGTCCGGATCGGGGGCGGTCATGTATCGGTCCTGTCTTTCTTTTCGGACTCGGTGTCCGACTTGGCCAGCTCGGCAAGGTAGGCGTTGTACTCGGTGAGCGTCGGGTCGCTGCTGATGTCCTGCGCTGTCAGCGTGGGCCGTTCGGGCAGCAGGCCGGCGGGGATCTCGGTGATCTCATCCTTGGGCTGCTGTGGAGGCGCATCCTCATAGCGGACGAACTTGTAATAGGCGTAGAAGCAGAACGCGGCGAACATCGGCCACTGCAGGGCGTAGCCCAGGTTCTGGAATGTGCCCGAGGCTGACTCATACCGGGTCCACTGCCACCAGGCCAGGCCCAGGCAGCCGGCGGCGCCAAGGGTCACCAGCAGGATGAGCGCTGGTCTCCTACGCCGCGTAGTGGACATTCGTCCACGGTACCGCGCAGCTCTTGGGCCCGACGAATGTGTCGAGGTCAGCGCGGCTACTGCAGTCGTTTGGTCAGGGGTCGTTCGCTGGACCTGAGGCCAACGATTCATGCGATTCTGAGCCACCGTTTCGGCCGGCGATTCCTGCGGCCTCGAGACGCCGTTTCCTCCGGGCCGGACGCCGCCCTCGGTCGGCCCGCTTGTTAGCGACTTTGTCGCTAGCAGCGGGGCAGCCCAGATCCTGTGGCTAACGCGGCTGAAGTGACAGCCTTACACCGCTGGGGTTCGGTGCGTGGTACTTAAGACACTGAAGCGACCCATGTGGCGTTTTCAGCGACTTTGTCGCTAATAGGCGGGCGCGTCGACATAGGTTCGGACGCCCGTGACTGCTGTGACAACTGGGGTTCAGGCCTCGGGCACATTCGGTATCAATGAAGCGGTACGATCGGGAACCTTGCGGGCGTGATGGAACGGCAGACATGCCGGCTTTAGGTGCCGGTGCTCGAGAGAGCGTGAGGGTTCGAATCCCTCCGCCCGCACCACTAGGGTGACGCCCATGTCGAAGAAGAGTCGGCAGCACAAGCACAAGCGCGCCAAGGCGCGGCGGCCATCCCAACCGCGGCACGATTCAAGTGCTCCCGGTCTGCTCGAAGGCGTCGTCCGGAATCTCTCCGATCCGCATCCGCTGGGCTTGCTCTCGTATGTCAGCACCCTGATGGCTGTTATGGACCGCCGCGGTCGAAATCCCTTCGCCGGGCCGGATACCGATCACGACGCGACCAGCCTGGACGAGTTTGCGGGGATGCTCATCGAAGCGCAGCTCCCTGAGACGACGGCTCTACTGAGGGTCATCGCCGAACTGGGCGGTGCGGACGATCTGCTGCGGACCCGAATCCGGCGGGAACTGTCCGGGCGTCTCAAGCCGCAGGTCCGATGGCTGGCCGAGCTGTCGGAGCCCTCGGTGTATCGCGCCCTGCGGATGAGCCATGCCCTCGGCGACGGCGACGACATCATCTTGGGGGCGCGGCTGGCCGGCGGACATGAGCTCACCATCGTCGTCTACATCGACCACAACGTCGGCACCCTGGTGAAGGACGCGTTCGTTGTTCCGGCACCGATCGCGGAGGTGTTCGCCCAGTCGCAACAGATCGCCGAAGCCGACACGAGCTGGGACGAGCTCAGCTTTGCCGACGCGCGGGCATGGGTGCAGGACGGGATCGAGCGGGCCGCGATCACCTACCCACCATTCGAGTCCGACTCCTGGCCAGGCTGTCGCGCGCTGGTGGAATGGGTCATCCGGACGTTACCCACCGGTGGCACCGGCCATCAACCGCCACAGTGGGACGAGAGGAAGACCAAGCAGCTGGCCGACAAGTTCTTCGCCTCTCCTGACGGGGCCGGGCTCGACGACGCCGAGCATCGCGACCTGCTGGAATCCCTGCTGTGGTACGGCACGGACTACGGCCCGGGCGATCCACTGCGCTGGAGTCCCGTCGGGGTGGAGATCCTGCTGGCCGATTGGATTCCGCGAAAGATTGTGGCGCCGAGCGATTACCTTGCCAAGGCGCCGGATCTGCTGAGGGCATTCATCAGGTTTGCGCACACCGAGGTTGGTCTGAAGTCGATGTGGACCGACCAGGCACTCGCGGCCGTCGACGAATGGGAGCCGGAGTACCAGAGCGTGATTCGCTCCGAACGGCTTCAAGGCCCGGCGGCGCTGCTGGCCCAGATGGGCCTCGACGTAGACGAAGACGGTTGGCTCGCGGCGCAGGTCGGCGGTCAACCGGCCCTCGACGCGCTCGACGATGCGCCCTTGCCCGATGAGCCGTTCTGCTGGGACGGGATCCCCGAGGACGCCGCTCCCCGGGTTGCTGAGGTACTCACTCTCGTCGACCGCTGCTGTGACGAGCTGCTCGATGTCGAGTACCGCACTGCCTGCCGCAGACTTTTCGCCCGGATCGCGTCCTCGTCGCCGTCGAGTTTCAGCCGGGGGCGGGTGGAAACTGTGGCTGGCGCGGTGGTTTGGATCATCGGTAAGGCCAATGATCTGTTCGGACTGTACGGCACCGGGATGCACGTCAAGGACCTGCTGAGTCAGTTCGGGATTCGACAGGGCGGCGTCTCGCAGCGCGCCGAAACTCTGTTGCGGGCAGGCGGGTTTCACCCCAGCACACACGAACTACGACTCGGGTCACCCGATTATCTGGTGTCGAGTCGCCGTCGCCACATCATCGAACTCCGCGACCGCTGAGTCAGGCCACGCTTGTCGCCGCCGGGGTTCGGCGCTCCGCTGCCCGACGGATACGGCGTCAACCCTGGGGGCGAAGTGCTGCCCGTGCCAATGTCGCCGCGGCGTGGCTTAACCGGTTCCGGTTATGCCGTGAAACGGGCTCCGTCGCGACGTTGATCAGCACGTCATGCGCTGGCAGTTCGTAGATCTCGTGGCCCTTCACGTCGGTCCCGTCGCGGTGACGCCAGCCGAGCTCGGTGAGCGCGACGCCGATCGTCTGCAGCGGCAGGTCCGCGTTGTCTGAGGTGGCGGCAAAGGCAAGCAGCAGCAGGGTCGCGTGGGATTCAAAGCTGCGTTCATCAGCGACGGGCAGCAGCCTCGACGCCAGGTGGTCCCACAGTGCGGACGGATTCCCTTGGGCGACGGCACCCGCGCGCGTCAGCACCAACGTGCCCTTGTGTTTGCGAAGCAGCCCGGTGGATTGCAGGGTTTGACGGAAATGCAGCAGCGGGATCGACTGGGACTCCCGGTTGCGGCTGCCGGGCCAATCGCCCATCGCGGGTAGGACTTCACAGGCCGCCGCCGCATCGGCCGGTTTGAGATATCCCGCGGATGTCAAGGCGATGCCGCCGTCCGCGGCGCGGTCCAGAAACCATTGGTGTCCACGCAGCGACACGGCCGATTCCGCGGGGTCGAGGGTGGACGGTCCGGACAGCAGCCGCTCCATCCGGTCAGTCAGCTCATCACCGATCGCGGTGTAGCCAAGTCGGTGGATGAGGTCGATGAGCCGCTGGTCGACACCGGCTTCGCGCAGCCGAAAATACGGTGCGCGCAGCGCCTTGTTGATCTCGTCGATATCGAAAGCCGCTGGGTCTTCAATGATTTCGGCGAGATCCTCGACGTCGGTGCGCCCGCCACAATCCTCGGGTGGTGCGGCACGCTGGCCGTCGACGGCGACAGCTGCTGGGCAGTCCGCGCCCGCGGGCAGGATTTGTTCGAGCCGCAGGCTCAGCTCCCACGAGTCGCCATAGTCATACAGGTACTGCAGAACATCGCCGGTCTTCGCGAAGGTCTCGTCGAGGCGCACCTCGTCGGCAGGGAGCCCGTCGTCGTCGCCCTCGTCGACGTCATAGGGGCACAGGAACAGCTGACTGTCCTTGTCGAACGAATGACCGCCGAGCGAAAAGCGGTGCAGGTGCGAGTCGGTCCAGCCGAACGCCGCCTGCAGCACCTGATGCACGACATCCAACGGCAGGTCTGAGCGTAGATCGAGCCGACGCCAGATCGGCGGTCGGGCGTGGTCGAGGTCGAGACGGAGCCGGAAGACCGCCACGTCCGCGCGTCGTGGATGACGAAGCGCGGGCCGCGTCTTCGGCGCAGGGTCCGAGTCGACGAAGCCGGTCAGTCGCCCCGTCAGTTGTCGCACGTCGGCACCATCAGCCTCGCCTGCCATGTCACAACCATATCGGGGTGCCACCCCAGCGAAAGGGACGGCACTACCGGCGGTACTTCATTTCAGGAGGTACGCAACACTGCCGACTTACCGATCAAACCGTCCAGCCAGATACTCACTGCGAGAGGCATTCCGGGCAAGTTTTCCGCTCGTCGTCCGCGGGATGACCCCGGCGGCGACCATGCGCACGTCGGCGACGCGGACGTGGTGTTGGCGGGACACCGCCGCGCGCACGGCGTCGGCGATCGGTCCGGGGTCGGCGCGACCCGCACCTGCGGCGCGTTCTGCGACGATGACGAGTTCCTCGCCGCGCTCACCGGGCACCGAGAACGCGGTGACGTAACCGGAGCGCACCCCTTTGGAGGCGTTGCTCACCGTCGTCTCGATGTCGTGCGGGTAGTGGTTGCGTCCATCGATGACGATCAGGTCTTTGATCCGGCCGGTCAGATACAGCTCGCCGTCGATGTAGACGCCGAGATCGCCGGTGGCCAACCAGTAGCCGTTCTCCGGAGCACCTTCGGCGTGGCTACCGGTCGCAAGGCGGGTCTGCAGTTTGTTGCCGAAGACCCGCTCGGTCTCATCGGGCCTGCCGAAGTAGCCGCGGCCGATGTTGTTGCCGTGCAGCCAGATTTCGCCGACCGTGCGGTCCGGCACCTCTTCGCCGTCGGCGTTGGCGATCGCCGCCCACTGGTTGGGGATGGGCTGACCGCATGACACGTGGGTGACGGCGCCGGGATCGGTGGCGGCGACGGTCACTGCCAGTCCGTCGGACAGCTGCGCGCGATCGAGGTGAACGGCGCCTGCCGCGGCGGTGGGCGCGATGCTGGCCACCGAAAGCGTGGCTTCGGCCATTCCGTAGGACGGTTTGATCGCGGTGGCGGGCAGGCCGTAGGGAGCGAATGCCGTCGTGAACTTCTCGACGGCCGCCAGGGTCACCGGCTCAGACCCATTGAGTAGGGTCACCACGTTGCTCATGTCGAGGGCTTCACCCTCGGGCGGCAGCCCACGTTCGGCGGTCAGCTCGAATGCGAAATTCGGTGCCGCCGCGAAGGTCCGGCCGTACACCGCCTCGGCGGCGAGTTGCTTGATCCAGCGGTAGGGCCGCCGAACGAAGGCCATCGGATCCATCAGCGTGATCTGACCCCCGCACAGCGCCGGGAACATGATCATGATCAGACCCATGTCGTGATAGAGCGGCAACCAACTGACGCTGCGCACGCCCATGTCCAGATCGCCGGCCAGGATCATCTGCAGGACGTTGGTGCAGACGTTGCGGTGGGTGATCTCCACGCCGGCCGGGCTGCGGGTCGAGCCCGACGTGTACTGCAGGTAGGCGATGTCGTCGGAGTCCAGCGACGCCCCGGTGAACATCGCGCCGAGGGCGTCGGGAACGGCGTCCACCGCGATCAACCGAGGGCGGCTCGCGGCGGGCAGGTTCCGCAGGAAGGTCCGCACCGACTCCGACGCGGCGGTCGTCGTCAGCACCACCGTGGGTTTGGCGTCGGTCAGCACCGCGGCCAACCGTTCCGCATGACCTGAGAGGCTCGGCGCGAACAGGGGGACCGCGACGTTGCCCGCGTGGATGGCCGCGAAGAACGCCGCCACGTACTCGACCCCCTGAGGGGCCAGGATCGCCACGCGATCACCGGCCGCGGTGACCTGCTGCAGACGAGCGCCGATGGCGCAGACCTGCGCCCACAACGCATTCCAGCTGAGTTCGACCGCCCGCCCTTCCGGGTCCTGCGAGTAATCGAGGAAGCGGTAGCACGCCTCGTCGCCGAATGTGCTGCGGTTGCGGTCCAGGAACGACGTCAACGTCACGCCGTCAGGTACGACGATCGTCCCGTCCGCGCCGACGTAGTGCTCGATGCTGGACTCCGGCCGTTCGACCACGGCGCTGTTCAGAGGTTCCCGACCCATAGCACAAGAGAATAGTAGGGCCTCTAAATACCCTATGCATCCTGGGTTTATGACGGTAGTCACCGCTCGGTGTCAATGTGATCTTGGTCATAGTCGGCCACGCCGATATGGGCCTACCTCGGGCCGTCCACCGCGTACGTTCCGTCGTCGTCGGTGAATTCCACGTTCACGCGACGCACTGTCCCGTTGATGTCGACCTCGCACGTGAAAGTGGCGCCGACCCGGACCTGTGGGTTCTCACCGTTGTTGCACACCACCGCCGCGACCGCGTTGGCCCCGTAGCCGTTGAGCGGATCGGACAGGATCTGCGTCACTCCTGCCTCGGCGCGATGGACGTCCAGCACCGTGCCGCCCGACGCCCCCAGCGTCCACACGGCCCACCCGATGGCAACGAGCACCATGGCACCGACGGCCGCACCCGCCGCGAGGGCCCAGGTCCGCGACGGCTTGGGCGCCGGGCGGGCGCGAGGGGGATCGGGCCGGTGAGGGTTGGGTGGCCGGAGCGGGGGGTGAGGCGGACCGTAGGGATTGGGCCGTGGAGTGCGCGGAGGCGGCCGATGCGGAATCGCAGGCCGGCCGGCGGGGGCGCCGGGTGGCGGCGCTCCGCCGGGCCTGGACCACCATGGCTGTTCGGGACCGCTCACCGCCGCTCCTTAACCTGACTCACCGAAACGTTGGTAGCACTGCGCAGCGTCGCCCTGCAGGCCGGACCGGTAGGCCAGGATCCGGCTGAATCCCGCGGGCAGCAGGGTGCCGTTGACATCGCTGGCCGCCAGCCCGTTGGTGAGCAGGCCGCTGATCGCCTCGTCGGTGTCGCCCGCCGACAGGGTGATCGGCTGACCGGGTTCGGCCATCCTGGCCTGCCCGACGCCGGTCAGACACCCGGTGCGCATGGCCGCCACCGGGGTATCGACGGCCAGGCCTTTCTCGTGCTGCACCGCGAGCGCGTAACGGGAGGTGATGACGGATATTGCGGTGTTGTCGCCCTGCAGCAGTTGCTGTTCGTCGTTCTCGTTTTTGGCGGCTCCCAGCGCTTTGAGTGCGGGGAGGTCCACCACGATCGTGTTGGTCGACGGGCAGTACGACGCCGGCGGTGACGCTTTGGCATCGGGGCAGTCCTGGGCGTCGGTACTCAGCGACGGCGGATTCGTGGGGGAGTAGATCGGCGCCAGCGCCGTCATCACGTCGTTCAGTAGATCTGTGGTGATGGCGCTGTTTCCGGACTCCGCGTCGCCGGAGAGGTCCGAATCGAGGAAGTTGGGCAGATCTCCCCGACGCTTCTTGATATCGCTCATGTCGATCGCCGCGCACTGGTCGACGTTGCCGCTGAATCCGATCTGGAACGCGCTGACCCGGTCGAGTGCCGAACCGTGTTCGTTGCCGGTCAGCACGGCGTCCAGTTTCGTCATGAGCGGGTCACGGATGTAGATCAGCCCGGCGAGCACGTAGTTGAGCCCCTCGCCGGTGCTCAGCTCGAACCGCGGTGAATTTCCGGCCGCCACCCATCGCAGGTATACCCCCGCGAAACAGTCGGCCTGCTGTTCGGAGACCAGTACGGGTGTCGTCGCGTGGTCGACGAGCCCGGCCTGGGCCTGGACCGAGTGGCCGTATTCGTGTGCCATCACGCCGACCACACCCATCTGGCCGAAGTACTGCGCGGCCACCGGGATTGCGACGCCGCGGTCCCACGCCATCAGGTCGTCGTTGAAGCAGTAGAACGCATTGGTCAGGCCGAACGTGTTCTCGCCGCAGATGTCCAGCCCGGGCGATTTGTCGGAGTTGAACGAAACCAGGGTCCCGACCGGGGCGAAGGCGCCCGGCAGCGACCCACCGGAGTAGTTGTGCGACCAGAAGTCCTCGATGTCGTCGATCGCCAACAACGTCAGGTTGTCGATCTGTCCGCCGTCACTGTTCTCGGCGCCGCGGCTGGGGGCGGGCGCGTCGGGCCGCATACCGCTGTGCCCCTCGGTGACCGGCAGCCCGCCGACCCGGTCGGGGTCGAACAGCATCGACGTCGCACGTCCCTGGACGACGGTGGTGCCGGCGCAACCCGCCAGCAGGACCGCGCAACACACCAGGACCAGCCACCGGCGGAGCGCCCGACCTGCCACCTGCCCTGCCTTCCGCCGCATGTACCCATGCCAGTTTTACCCGCCCGACACGTTCGACGCGCCGGCGCATGGCTGACTCGGACGTGCGCGCCAATCTCGTTGCGACAACACAGATAATGATGCGACCCGCTCGCAAACCCGCGGGTTGTGTTGACAATCACGTCGGATCCGGTTGCCACAACCGCCTCGTAACGGACAGAATCGTGGACGTGCAGTCTGGAATTATTCCAGAAAACGAAGACGATGGGATATGTTTGCAATGGCTCTTTTGTCGATTGGCGCTCAGTTTCCGGAATACGACCTGGCCGCTGTGGTGGGCGGGGATCTGTCCGAGGTCGACGCCAAGCAGCCCGATGATTACTTCACCCGTGTGACCAACAAGGACCACGACGACAAGTGGCGGATCATCTTCTTCTGGCCCAAGGATTTCACGTTCGTGTGCCCGACCGAGATCGCCGCCTTCGGCAAACTCAACGAAGACTTCGAGGACCGCGACGCCAAGGTCATCGGCGTGTCCGTGGACAACGAGTTCGTGCACTTCCAGTGGCGTGCCCAGCACGACGACCTCAAGAAGCTGCCTTTCCCGATGGCCTCGGACCTCAAGCGTGAACTCGCGCAGGCCACCGGCGTGCTCAACGCCGACGGTGTCGCGGACCGCGCGACGTTCATCGTCGATCCCAACAACGAGGTCCAGTTCGTCTCGGTGACCGCCGGTTCGGTGGGTCGCAACGTCGACGAGGTGCTGCGGGTACTCGACGCCCTGCAGTCCGACGAACTGTGCGCCTGCAACTGGCGCAAGGGTGATCCGACGATCAAGGCCGGCGAGTTGCTGGCAGAGGCGGTCTGACCGTGAGTCTGGACAACATCAAGTCCGCATTGCCGGACTACGCCAAGGATCTCAAGCTCAACCTGGGCAGCATCGCCAACAGCACCGAACTCTCCGAGCAACAGCTGTGGGGTGCATTCGTGGCGACGGCGGCAGCCACGAAATCGGAGCGGCTGCTGAAGGAGATCTCCGAGGACGCGCTCGACGTGCTCAGCGAAGAGGCGTACCACGCCGCCCTCGGCGCAGCCTCGATCATGGGGATGAACAACGTCTTCTACCGCACCAAGGGTCAGCTCGACGGTCGCTACGACGATCTGCGTGCCGGGCTGCGGATGAACATCATCGCCAATCCGGGTGTCCCGAAGGCGGACTTCGAGCTCTGGTCGCTTGCGGTGTCGGCGATCAACGGCTGCGGGCACTGCCTGTCCGCCCATGAGACCGTGCTGCGCGACGCCGAGGTGTCACGCACGACGATCTTCGAGGCCATCCGCCTGGCGTCGATCGTCTCGGGAGTCGCCCAGGCGCTCGCAACCGTGGACGTGCTCTCGGGGGTCTGATTGCCAATGCGCATGCGCGAATGCCCGAAAAGAGGCTTACGCGCATAACCGAATGGGTAAACTCGCCTCTCGCGATCTGAGAGGCGAGTTTCCATTGGCTTTCCCGCTGAAGAATTCCCACCGCGTGGACCCCGTCGTGCGCAAGGCGATCGCTGGCGCCTCCATCGGCAACGCGGTGGAGTGGTTCGATTTCGCCATCTACGGCTTCCTGGCGACCTACATCGCCGCCAATTTCTTCCCCGCCGGCAATGAGACGGCGGCGTTGCTCAACACTTTCGCGATCTTCGCCGCCGCATTCTTCATGCGGCCCCTCGGCGGGTTCGTGTTCGGCCCCATGGGCGACCGGTTGGGCAGGCAGAAGGTCCTGGCAGTGGTGATCCTGCTGATGTCGGCGGCCACCCTCGGCATCGGGCTACTGCCCACCTATACGACGCTCGGCGTTGCCGCCCCACTGCTGCTGCTCGGCCTGCGTTGCCTGCAGGGCTTCTCGGCAGGCGGTGAATATGGTGGCGGCGCAGTCTATCTCGCCGAATACGCCGGGCAGCGGCACCGCGGCTTTGTGGTCACCTTCATCGCCTGGTCGGGGGTGCTCGGGTTCCTGCTCGGCTCGATCACCGTGACCCTGCTTCAGGCGCTGTTGGCGCCGGAGGCCATGGAGAGCTTCGGCTGGCGCATCCCCTTCCTGGTGGCCGCGCCGCTCGGACTGGTCGGGCTCTACATCCGGCTGCGTCTGGATGACACGCCCGCCTTCACCGCACTCGACAAAACCGACCGCGTCGCCACATCACCACTGCGCGAAGCGATCCGGACCGCACGCAAGCACATCCTGCAGGTCATCGGGATGTTCATCGTTTTCAACGTGGGCTATTACGTCGTGTTCACCTTCCTGCCGACGTACTTCATCAAGACCCTGCAGTTCACCAAGACCCAGGCGTTCCTCTCGATCACCCTGGCGAGCCTGGTCGCGCTCATCCTGATCCTGCCGTTGGCGGCCCTGTCGGACCGGATCGGGCGTCGGCCCCTGCTGATCGGCGGCTCAGCGGGCTTCGTGGTGCTGGCCTATCCGCTGTTCTTGCTGATGAACTCGGGTTCGGTGGTTGCGGCCATCGCCGGCCACTGCGTGCTCGCGGCCATCGAATCGGTATGTGTGGCGACGGCCGTCACCGCCGGTGTCGAGCTGTTCGCCACCCGGGTGCGCTACAGCGGCTTCTCGATCGGCTACAACATCGCGGTCGCGGTCTTCGGCGGCACCACGCCCTATGTCGTCACCTGGCTGACGGCGTCCACCGGCAACAACCTGGCTCCTGCCCTGTACCTCGTCGCCGCCGCCGTCGTCTCGGTCGCCACCGTCTTCACCCTGCGCGAAAGTGCCGACCGCCCGTTGCCGGGTTCGGGAGACCTCTCTGAGCAGCAACGTGCCACGATGGCACCGTGAGCACCAGAGGAACCACTACCAGGCCGACGAAGGCCGACGTGGCCAGGCTCGCCAAGGTTTCCACGGCGACCGTCAGCTATGTCCTCAACAATGTTGAGGGCCAACGCATCTCGGAGCAAACCAAGACGGCGGTGCGAGATGCGGCTGCGCAGCTCGGGTACCGGCCGAACCTGGCGGCCCGCAACCTCGCAGTCGGCGGCAGCGGGGTGGTGCTCTACATCGTGCCGCGGACCGATCTCGGGGAGCTGCCACTGGAGGTCGGCAGTCGCCTCACCACCGCACTCGGTCGACACGGCATCGTGCTGTCGATGCAGCTTGAGACCGACGACGGCCAGAACATCGTCGACGCGGTCGCGAACTTCAACCCTGCCGCGGTTGCAGGCGTGTTCCCGCTCGCCGGCGCCGCGGCCGCGGCGGTCGACGCGGCGGGGATCCCCCAGATCTACCTCGGTAGCGAGAAATTGCGGGCGCTCGGATCGCTGCACCTGACAGTCGGGGCGATGCGGGTGGAGCACCTGATGTCGCGCGGGCACACCCGCTTGGCGTTCGCGTACTCCGGCGCCGAGGTGTTGCGGCCGCTCGGTGACTACTGGTTGTCGGGTCTGCGAGCGGCCGCCGACGAACACGGGCTGCCCGATATCGAGGTCGCCAGTGTGGACATCGACGGGTCCGACGCGGCGGAGATCGTGTCGACATGGGTGTCCGCCGGTGTGACGGCGGTGTGTGCGCAAAGCGATGAGACTGCGTTCGTCGTGCTGCACGGGATACGCCGGGCCGGCCTGCGCTGCCCGGGGGATCTCGCGGTTATGGGCGTCGACGCGATACCGCTGGGTGCCGTGAGTTCCCCACCGCTGACCTCGGTGGTCTTCGACGCCAAGACCATCGTCGATGCCGCGGTCCCGGCGATGATGGCCGAACTCGGTTATCCCACCGTCGCTGACGAGCCCGGTGAGGACCCTGCCCGGCTCATCGTGCGCGACAGCACCTGAGCGTTACATGTCTCCGGTCAACCGTAACCCGCTCAGACCTTGTCGGACGGATGCTCGGCCGTGTAACTTACGCGTGTAAGCAACTCTGCGCAGCCCTCAGAGAGGCGGTTCGCTGTGAGCGTGAGTACCACCAGTGACGTGTACTTCGACCCGTATGACGTCGAGATCAACGCCAACCCGTATCCGACCTTCGCCCGGCTGCGCGACGAAGCGCCGCTGTACTACAACGAACAGCACGACTTCTACGCACTGAGCCGGTTCGCCGACGTCAACAAGGGGCTGGTCGACCACGAGACCTTCAGCTCCGCCCGCGGCGCGATCATCGAACTGATCAAGGCCGACATCGACATCCCTTCCGGTGCGCTGATTTTCGAAGATCCGCCGATCCACACCATTCATCGCAAACTGCTGTCCCGGATGTTCACCCCGCGAAAGATCAACGCGCTGGAACCCAAGATCCGCGAGTTCTGCGCGCAGGCCCTCGACCCGCTGGTCGGTACCGGAAAGATCGACTTCGTCACCGACTTCGGCGCCATCATGCCGATGCGGGTGATCAGCGCCCTGCTGGGTATCCCCGAGGACGATCAGGAGATGATCCGCGACCACGGCAACGCGCAGCTGCGCACCGAGGCGGGCAAGCCGATGAAGGCGGCCCAGGAGGGCTTGGTCGACGGCTCGATCTTCGAGACCTACATCGACTGGCGCAAGGACAATCCGTCCGACGACATCATGACCGATCTGCTCAACGTCGAGTTCACCGACGAGCACGGGGTGACCCGCAAGCTCACCCGCGAGGAACTGCTGATCTACATCAACGTGGTGGCAGGTGCGGGCAATGAGACCACCACGCGTCTGATCGGCTGGGCGGCAAAGGTTCTGGCTGAGCACCCCGATCAGCGGCGCGATCTGGTCCAGAACCCGGCACTGGTCCCGCAAGCCATCGAGGAGCTGCTGCGGTTCGAACCGCCCGCCCCGCATGTCGCGCGCTATGTCACCCGGAACATCGACTTCCACGGGCAGACCGTGCCCCAGGGCAGCGTCATGATGATGCTCATCGGTGCGGCGGTTCGGGACAGCCGCCAGTTCCCACCCGATGGTGAGGTTTTCGACATCCACCGCGAGCAGCGTCAGCACCTGGCGTTCAGTGTCGGCACCCACTTCTGCCTCGGCTCGGCACTGGCCCGGTTGGAGGGCCGTATCGCCCTCGAGGAGATGCTCAAGCGATTCCCCGAGTGGGAGGTCGATGTGGACAATGCCCAACTGTCACCCACCTCGACGGTCCGCGGCTGGGACAAGATGCCGGCGTTCGTCAAATGACCGCGAGCCTGACCGTCCCCAAGAGCTGGGATGGGATCACCGCCGAATGGATGACGGCCGCGCTGTCCCGGGATTTCCCCGGCGCTGCGGTCGAGGACGTCACCGTCGAACTACGTGATGACGGCACCAACCGGCGTGCGAGGCTGGCGGTGACTTACTCCGCCGGTACGGGGCCCGCGACCGTATTCGTCAAGGCCGTCGATCCCGAGCACAAGGCGATGATCAAGATGACCAGCGGGCTCTTGCACGAGCCGCGCCTGTTCAACGCGAATCTACCTCTGCCACTTGAACATCCGAAGGTATACGCGGCACTGATCGATGAGGCCGAAGAGGACTTCATGCTTGTCATGGAGGACCTCACCGCGCGCAACGCCGATCCCCGCGATGCCACCCGGCCGTTGACCGTCGAGCAGGCGGCCGCCGGCGTCCGCGGCCTGGCCCGCATGCACGGCGAGTTCTGGGGCACCCGCGTCGAGCGGCCGGCGCTCGACTGGCTGGAACCCTTCGTGCCGTGGGACGGCATGCAGTACGCGCCGCTGCCCGCCGCGCTGGAACGCCTCGGTGACGATGCCCCGGAGTCGGTCCACGCACTGTCCATCGATCAGCTCGTCGAAGGCATCTGGAAGCCCTACATCCACACGCTGACCAGTTCTTCGCAGACCCTGCTCCACGGGGACGCCCACATCGGCAACACCTATCTGCTGCCCGACGGGGACGTGGGCTTCCTGGACTGGCAGGTGGCCCGGCGCGGCAACTTCTCCCTGGACCTCGGCTATTTCCTTCAGGGCGCGTTGCGGACCGAGGACCGGCGCCTCAGCGAGCGGGTACTGCTTGAGGAGTACCGCGACGCGCTGGGCCTGCCCGCCGGCGAACTTCCTACCACCGAGGAGATCTGGTTGCGCTACCGGGCATCCGTCGCCCATGGCCTGACCCTGTGGCTGGCCACTGCCAGCGCGGGGGAGCTGTGGCAGCGGCCTGACATCGCACTCGCACTCGCGCAACGCTATTCGGCGGCCTACGAAGATCTGCAGACCGCGGCCGCGATCGCCGATATCTGCGGCTAGGTACTCAAGTCGAGAGTTGTTTGTCTTCGACGATCTGGCCGACATCCTGGATGTGCTCGTCCATCGCTATGAAGGCCTGCGCTGGATCGCCGCCCTGTATCGCGGCAAGAATTCTCTGATGTCCGGCAATTGATGCTTCGCGGCCTTCACGGGTTGCGTGTGACCCGTGTCTGGAGGCGCTGATCCAGTGCTTCATCTGTTCGACAAGTGCGACCAGGAGCGGGTTCTGGGTGGCTCGGGCGACGGCTTGATGGAACTCCTCGTCGAGCCGGAGGGACTCGTCGGGGCTCAAGTCGCCGCTTGAGGTACCGAGAATCTGCCGCATACGGAGAAGGTCTGCCGCGGTGGACCTTTCGGCTGCGCGGGCAGCAATCGACGGTTCGACCACGTGTCTGAGATCGACGATGTGGAGCATTTCGCGATCAGCTTGGTTCAACGCTCCCAGTAGCGCACCAACTTGTGAGTTCGGTTCGAGAACCACAGTCCCTCGGCCAGGCTTCCGATCCGCCAGGCCTTTCATTTGAAGCTGCACCATTGCGTGTCGAACGCTGGTGCGAGATACGCCGAGCTTCTCTGCAATTTCCCGCTCGGGGGGAAGTTTTTCCCCTGGCCGGACCTCGCCGGTTGCAATGAGTTTTTCGAGGTAGGTGGCAACCTCGGTGCTTACCATCGACGCGTTCAGACCAGCGCCCGACCAATCGATCGTCACTCGGTTCCTCCCTGCCACTGCCTGTCGCCATAGCCAGCCCAGTTGGTCGATCATCCCTGCTTAAGCATAACTGCGGCCACGGTGAACCCCAGGACGCAGACGGCTCGGCGGAGAGTTTCAGGGCTTAGTCGCCGGGCGGCGAACCCACCGAGGAATCCGCCGATGCAGGACGTGGCGCACAGGATCGCCACCTGAAGCAGGCTCACTTGACCTAACCCGATATAGACCGTCGCGCCTGCGGTCACGATGACGAGCGACAGAAGTGCCTTAAGCGCATTCAGTCGCTGCATGTCGTCGGAGATGAAAATCCCGAGGACTGCAAGCAGCAGCACGCCGAGCCCCGCGCCGAAGTACGACCCGTACACGCTGGCAAGCAGGCCGCCTGACTGGATTCCGAAGCGAGATATCTCATTACGAGTTGTCGTCGCTTCCTGGCGTCTTCGGTTATTCACCCACGCAGCCAGTCGCGGCTGCGCCAACAACAACAGGCAGGAGATGATCACCAAGTACGGAACGGCACGCTTGAATGCGTTTCCGGGAGTGGCCAGCAGGAGCAGCGCCCCAACAATGCCACCGAGAATGCTCACCGCCAACAACCCGACGAATCGTCTGCGCTGACCGTGCAACTCTCGTCGGTAGGCGTAGGCGCCGCCTGCATAACCCGGAACCAGTCCGATTGCAGAAGTGATGTTGGCGGTCACAGGCGGAACGCCGAGCGCCAGCAGCGCAGGGAACGATATCAACGTGCCACCGCCTGCGGCGGTATTGACGGAGCCCGCCAAGACGCCCGCGACCGCCAGCAGTGCGATCTGGCCAGGTGACATAACGACCTCTCAGAGCTTGTGATCTGGACAGGGGAGGTGGTCCGGATCGGTGAAAATTCGCCCGATCTTCTTGCGTTGGTCCTGGGCCAGTGATTCAATGACTGTTAGCTTGGTCACTTGGTACGACCAAGTGTCCAAGTTAGCTTAGGTCAGCCGCCGCGCTGACGCCAGCACTACGACGAACGGCCCATCCGGTAATTGCCGCGCCTTCACCCGAGCCACGAGGTATTCACACTCCATGACAAGCGCTTTCGAGCAGATCAACTCCAGCCGGTTCGAACTCGGCACTTTTGCCGGCGTGCCCCGCAGTACATCGCGCCCCGTCGGCGCAGCCCTTCTCGGCCTGCCCTTCGACACCGGCACAAACAATTTTCGAATCGGGTGCCGTCAGGGGCCCGACCACATCCGGCGGTCGCACCTGCCGGATCGCCAGTTCCTGTTCCACTCGGATCGAGATTTTCTCAGAGATCTCAACGTCATCGACCTGGGGAACCTCTCGTTGACACCCAGCCGGCTCGAGGATGCGTTCGATCAGATCAGTGCAGCCGCGTCGACGATTTATCGAGCGGGAACTGTGCCCGTAACGCTTGGGGGAGACGGCTCGGTGACGTTGCCGCAGCTGCGTGCCGCGCACGCCGAGTTCGGCACACTCGCGGTGATTCACTGCGACGCGCACACAGACACTTCGGATGTTCCTGGTGCCGGCCGGTATACGACAACCACGACATTCCTCCGGGCAGCCGAAGAAGGGCTGATCGACCCGGAACGGACTTACCACATCGGCACGCGAGGCACCCTGTCCGCGATCACTGGCACCCGGACGAATATCTCCGGTGTGGGCCACCGGGTCCTGTCCATGGATGAGTTCATCGGCGAAGGTCCGAAGGCAGTCGGTGAGCGTCTGATTGCCGAGATCGGTGATCTTCCCGTCTACATCTGCTGGGATATGGACTTCTTTGATCCTGCAGCAGCACCCGGAGTGGCGATGCCGGAATGGGGAGGAGCTTCGGCCCGGGAAGGCTTCGAACTTCTTCATCAGTTCAGTCGGCTGAATGTCGTCTCGTTCGATCTCAACACGGTCAGTCCTCCCCACGATCCACTCGGGTTGACCGGCAGCTTGGCGGGGCGCGTCATCATCGAGTTCCTCGACGGACTGGCAGCGCACCGCGAGCTGACTGCTGCCACCGCCGTAAAGGACGGCGCCACCAAATGACCAGCGCCAGCGGTGATTCCGTACAGGTACGCCCACAGCACAAGCGCGCTGCGCTGGGCGCGTTCTCCGGCCAAGCGATCGAGTACTACGACTTCTACCTGTACGGAACGGCAGCTGCACTCGTCTTGGGAAAGCTGTTCTTTCCCTCTGACAATCCTGTGGCAGGCACACTGGCAGCGTTTGCGACATTCGCCGCTGGTTTCCTGTTGCGTCCACTGGGTGCGATCGTCTTCGGTCACTACGGAGACAGGCTCGGCCGCAAACGCGTGCTGGTCGTCACCCTTCTGATGATGGGTAGCGCGACCACATTGATCGGTCTGTTGCCGACGTATGCGACGGCCGGCGTCTGGGCGCCGATTGCGCTGGTGTTCTTGCGATGCGTCCAGGGTTTCGCGCTCGGTGGTGAATGGGGCGGTGCCTCGCTGGTATCGGTTGAGCACGCGCCGAAGGGAAAAGCGGCGTTCTACGGAGCGATCCCTCAGCTGGGCTCCCCCGCGGGCCTGCTGTTGTCCACCGCCATGGTCCTACTGATGGGCTTCATGTCAGACGAGGCCTTCCACTCGTACGGTTGGCGCATACCTTTCCTGGTGTCGGCTGCACTCCTTGTGGTCGGCCTGCTTATCCGCGCTGGCATCGACGAAACCCCTGACTTCGTCAAGGTCCAACGAGATCGCAAACAGGTGACCGTCCCACTTGCCGAGCTCTTCAAGACCTGCAAGAAGCCACTGCTCATCGGACTGAGTGCAGCGATGCTCACCAGCGGCGGATATTTCCTCGTCAATACCTTCGTCGTCTCCTACGCAGTCGAAGAACTCGGTTTGGACCGCAGCATCGGCTTGATCGGTCAGATCATCACCTCCGCGATCCAGGGCTGCCTGATCCTGGTAATCGGCCTCTGGGCGTCGACGCGCAAGCCTCGTTTCCTCGCCGGGGCGGGGGCGGCACTTGTTGCCGCATGGGCATTTCCGCTCTTCGGGCTACTCAATACGGAAATACCCGTGGCGATTTGGTTCGGACAGGGTGTGGCCACCATGTTCCAGACCGGTCTCTGGGCAATGCTGCCTGCGCTCTTGGCCGCCCAGTTCCCAGCCCACCTCCGGTACACAGGTATCTCTCTGTGTTACCAGGGCGCCAGTCTTCTGGGCGGATTCACCCCTCTGGTCGCCACATTCCTGGTGTCGCAGACGCAAGCTTCCTGGCCCGCTGCGCTTTTGCTGATGGTGCTGGGTACGGTGAGCGCTATCGGGTGTTTTGCCGCCGTGGGAAACTCGGTCGATTTGTCGAAACGACAAGAACAGCAACCCGAGCGTGGTTATTCGCGAACGTGAAAGCCCTGCGAGTTGCCGGCCGAATTCTCGCAGACGGTTCACAGTCGCGGGTTCAGTCGCTGGCAGGCAGCGGCTTGGCTTCCTTGAGACCCAGCGGGGTGGTGCCGATCGATAGCGTCCCGGCGCCGGCCTTGGTGACCAGCACCTCGGCACCGGCATCGTCGACGTAACGCTTGCCCATCAGATTGCCCTCGGAGAATGCCGGATCGATCGTTGCGCCGTCGTCTTTTTGAGCGTCCAGCGGCACCATCGCGGCGCCACCGGCGCGCAGATCGTCCAGGCTGTCGGCGCTGCGGACCACGATGACCTGGGTGTCGCACACCTGGCTCTGCAGGCGGGTGCCGTTCTTGATCACAATGCTGACTCCTTTGAGATGGGTGCGAGTTCATCGACGAGTTGGCGGCGCAGCACCTTGCCGGTGGCGTTGGTCGGCAGTTCATCGCGGAAGACGACGCGATCTGGGGTGCGCGATCCCCGCAACTGCTTGCGCACGTGGTCGCGCAGCTGATCCGGATCCGGGGACACCCCGTCGGCGGGTACCACGACGGCCACGATGATCTGGCCCCACTGTGGATCCTCCGGCCCGACCACGGCCACGTCCCGGACATCGGGATGCTCGACGAGGACGTCCTCGATCTCGGCAGGCGCGATGTTCTCCCCGCCGCGGATGATGGTGTCGTCGGAGCGCCCGCCGATGAACAGATAGCCGTCGGCGTCAAGCATCGCAACGTCTTTGGTGGGGAACCAGCCCTGCTCGTCGAGGACCGACCCGATCTCGGAGTACCGGCCCGAGACCTGCTCGCCGCGCACGAACAGCTCACCGGTCTGACCGGCGTCGAGCACCGTGCCGTCCTCGGCGCGGATCTGCACCTCGATCCCGGGCACCACCTGGCCGACCGAGCCGAGCCGATGCATCCCGGCCGCGTCCCGGGCGGCCAGCGCGGCCCGATGGTCGTCGGGACCGAGAACCGCGATCGTGGAACTGGTTTCGGTCAGACCGTAGGCGTTCACGAAGCCGACAGCCGGCAGCAAGTGCAGTGCCTTGCGCACCAGCGGCAGTGCGACCTTCGAGCCGCCATAGGCGAGGTTGCGAAGCGTCGTCAACTCGGCACCGGTCGTCTCCAGTGCGGTGACGATGCGGTCGAGCATGGTCGGCACCACTGTCGCCGACGTGACGCCTTCGGTGCGCACCAGCTCGACCCATTTATCGGCGTCGAAATTGCGCAGGTACACCATTTTCCGGCCGGCGTAGAGATTCGACATGGCCGCGCTCACGCCCGCGATGTGATACGGCGGCACGCAGATCAGTGCTGCGTCTTCCGCTGCGGCCGAGTCGAATTCGACTGTGCCGGTGATGTAGCTGGTCAGGTTGTTGTGGGTGAGCTCGACGGCCTTGGGGCGCGAGGTGGTGCCCGAGGTGAACAGCACCACGGCCACGGCGTCGGGGTCGACGAACTCCGAAACCGGGTCGGCCGAGCGGGCCGCCGCCAGGAACTCCTCGGCGGTGATCATCTGTTTGCCGGCCCCGCTGACCACGTCGGCGTACTCGGCGTCGGCGATCACCAGGGGCTCGGGCAGCCGGTCGATGAGCTCCCGCAGGCCGTCGGCACTGAGTCGGTAGTTCAACGGGGTGAACGGCACGCCGGCGCGGGCCGAGGCGAACAGCAGCAGCGGCAGCAGCGCGCCGCCGGTGCCCACATAAGCGACCTGCGCAGCCCCCGTCGCGGTGATGACACCGGCGCCGCCGTCGGCGAGCGCGCTGACCTCGGCCGTGCTGAGGCGCAGGTCGTCGGACACCACCGCGATGCGGTCGGGGTTGCTCGACGCTGCCATCTCCAGCAGCAGCGAAATGCTCATAGGCCCTGTCCCGGTGCGTCGATGAAGATGTCGATGATGGGATTGTCCCCGCCACCGTAGCGGCACAGATCTGCCGAGCCCGCCGCGGTGAGCACCTCGGAGTCGATGAATGTCTGACCGGTGACCTCGGCTGCCGCGCGCGACAGGATCTCGACGGCCGCGTCGGCCATGATCTCGGGGCGGCGGGAGGCGGCGACCAGGTCCTGACCGTCGGCGAGGTTGGTCACTGCCGATGTCGCGATGTAGGTCTGCGGCCACAGGCAGCTGAACCCGATACCGTCCTCGGCGTACTCGGACGCCCAGCCCAAAGACAGCAGCGTCATCCCGTACTTCGACAGGGTGTAGCTCGGATGTGCCCCCAACCAGTAAGGGTTCATGTTCAGCGGCGGGGCCAGCGTCAGCACATGCGCGCCGGCTGTCTGTGCTCCTCGCGTGCGCGCCGCGGCGGCGCGCAGATGGGGCACTGCAGCCTTGGTCAGCAGGAAGGTGCCGCGGATGTTGATGTCCATCATCAGGTCGAACTTCTTGGCCGACAGCGCCTCGGTGGGTTCGGTGGCGATGGCGCTGGCGTTGTTGACCACGATGTCGATCCCGCCGAAATGCTCGACGGCAGCATCGACGGCGCGCTGCACGTCCTCTTCTTTGCGGACGTCGCCGACCACCGCGACCGCCTTACCTCCGGCGGCCTCGACGTCGGCGACAGCGGTGTGGACGGTGCCAGGGAGTTTGGGGTGTGGTTCGGCGGTCTTGGCCAGCAGCACCACATTCGCCCCGCGTCGCGCAGCGCCGAGTGCGATCGCCAGGCCGATACCGCGGCTACCGCCCGACACCACAAGCGTGCGATCGGTGAATGAGTCCTGCTGGGTGGACATTGGCCTCCTCGCGCATCGGCGTTTGCGGCCGATTTCCTGATGGTATTGCCATTCTCATTTTTGGCAAGTCCCGTAATCATAAGCCTTCGCCGGGCGCGTAACGTCGCCTACCGGACGGTTTAGCGCCAGTGCAGGCCGCGCATTTCCGTCGTGCGGTATTGGCATTCTCATTTTTGGCAAGTACGTTATCGAGTGATGAGCGACGACGTTGAGACCCCCTCGGGCATCCCGCTGGCGCCCGTATACGGGCCAGGTGACCGCTCGGGCGAACCGCCGGCACCCGGTGCCTACCCGTTCACCCGTGGCAACTTTGCCTCCGGCTACCGCGGAAAGACCTGGACGTTCCGCCAGTACTCGGGCTTCGGCACTGCCGAGGAGTCCAACCAGCGCTACCGGTATCTGCTCCGCCAGGGCGGTACCGGCCTGTCCGTGGCGCTGGATCTGCCGACCCAGTGCGGGTACGACTCCGACGACGACGAGTACGGGGAAGAGGTCGGTCGGGTAGGCGTCGCCGTCGACACCCTGGCCGATGCCGAGGTGCTGTTCGACGGCATCCCGCTGGAGGCGATCAGCACCAGCTTCACCATCAACGGGACCGCTGCCATCCTGCTGGCGTTCTACGTCGCCGCTGCCGAGAAGAAGGGCGTCCCGCGGGAGAAACTGACCGGCACCATCCAGAACGACATCCTCAAGGAATATGCCTCGCGTGGCACCTGGATCTGGCCGCCGGAACCCTCACTTCGGCTGATCGCCGACACCATCGAGTTCTGCGCGGCCGAGGTGCCGCGCTTCAATGCGATATCGGTGGCCGGTGCGCACTTCCGCGATGCCGGCGCCAACGCCATGCAGGAGATGGCGTTCACCCTGGCCGACGGCGTCACTTACTGCGACACCGTCATCGAGCGCGGCCGGATGACCATCGACAAGTTCGCGCCGCAGATCTCGTTCTTTTTCTACACACACGGTGACTTCTTCGAGGAGATCGCCAAATACCGCGCCGGACGGCGCCGTTGGGCGACGATCGTGCGGGAGCGCTACGGCGCCACCGCCGACAAGGCCTCAATGTTCCGGTTCGGCTGCGTATCCGGCGGTGCCTCCCTCTACGCCCCGCAGGCGCAGAACAACCTGGTGCGGGTCGCCTACGAGGCGATGGCTTCGGTGCTCGGTGGCGTGCAGTCGATGTTCACCGCCGCCTGGGACGAGCCGTTCGCGCTACCCAGCGAGGAATCGGCGACGCTGGCGCTGCGCACCCAGCAGATCCTGGCCTACGAGACGGGCGTCACGAAAGTGGCTGACCCGTTGGGTGGTTCGTACTTCGTCGAAGCACTCACCGATGCCAGCGAGGCGAAGATCATCGAGATCATGGACGACCTGGAGCGTCATGGCGGGATGGTCCGGTGCATCGAGGACGGTTACCTGCAGGGCCTGATCGCCGACGAGGCGTTCAAGATCCATCGGGAGGTGGAAACCGGCGATCGGCCCGTTGTCGGGGTCAACAGATTTGTCTCCGACGAGCCACCGCCCGAGATCGCCACCTACGAGCTGGATGCGCAGGGTCGCGACCTGCAACTCAAACGGCTGATGAAGGTCAAGGCGGAACGCGACCCTGTCCTGGTGGCCGACACTCTTGCCGCGCTCAAGCGGTCCGCCGAGGGAGACGACAATCTGATGCACAAGCTGATCGACTGCGCCAACGCGTACTGCACGGTGGGCGAGATGGTTTCGGCGCTGAAGTCGGTGTGGGGCGAATTCCAACAGCCGGTGGTGTTCTAGCTATGGCTACCCGAGTACTCGTCGCCAAGCCCGGCCTCGACGGGCATGACCGGGGCGCCAAGATCGTCGCCCGCACCCTGCGTGACGCCGGGTTCGAGGTCATCTACACCGGCATCCGGCAGCGAATCGAGGACATCGTCTCGATCGCCGTGCAGGAAGACGTTGCGCTGGTAGGTCTTTCGATCCTTTCCGGTGCTCATGTGGCGCTGACCACGCGCATCGTCGATGCGTTGCGCGCAGCCGACGCCGGCGACATCGCCGTGGTCGTCGGTGGCACCATCCCGCAGAGCGATGTCCAGAAGCTGCTGGACGTCGGTGCGGCCGCGGTGTTCCCGACCGGCACGCCGCTGGACAGCCTCGTGACCGAGGTTCGCGCGTTGACTGGGAAGGCAGGCATATGAGGTTGGGCGGGCGAAGCGGGGTGGGCATATGAGACTGGGCGTGATGATCGGGGCCGAGCGTGGCGATATGGCCCGCAAGGTCAACAAGCTGGTATCCGATATCCAGTGGGCTGAGGCCGCGGGACTGGACACTGCATGGATGCCGCAGGTGCCCGATGATTTCGACGCGCTGACCATGGCGACCCTGATGGCCGGGCACACGTCACGCATCGAGCTCGGAACCGCTGTGGTGCCGCTGCAGGCGCAGCATCCGATTGCCCTTGCGCGCCAGGCGTTGTCGACTCACGCGATGTCCGAGGGTCGACTTGCCCTCGGCGTCGGCCCGTCACACCACTGGATCATCCGCGACATGCTGGGCCTGCCCTACGAGAAGCCGGCCGCCTACACCCGGAACTATCTCGAGGTGCTGAACGCCGCCCTGGCCGGACCTGGACCGGTAGACGTTGAGAATGAGTCGTTCACCGTGCACAACCCGACCGCGCTCGGCGCCGAAACGCCGCTGCCGGTGCTGATCGCCGCGCTGGGGCCGGTCATGTTGCAGATCGCCGGGGAGATGGCCGACGGCACCGTGCTGTGGATGGCAGACGAGCGCGCCATCGGTGACCACATCGCGCCGCGGATCAACAAGGCCGCGGACCACGCGGGCCGCCCTGCACCCCGGATTGTGGCCGGTATCCCGGTGTGCCTCTGTGCGAATTCGGAGATCGACGCTGCCAAGGAACGTGCCAATCGCATTCTTGCCGAGGCGGAGACATCCCCCAACTACCAGAAACTGTTGGATCGTGGCGATGCCCGCAATGTCGGGGACCTCTGCGCGGCGGGTGATGAGCAGGCGATCCTGGCGCGCTTCAAGAAGTTCGCCGACGCCGGTGTGACAGATCTGTCGGTGCGGCTGTTGCCGATCGGGGACACCCGCGACGAGCTGATCGCGTCGAAGTACCGCACCCGCGAGGTGATTGCGGAGCTGGCCAAGGCCGTGCAGTGAGCGCGGTGGGCGCGCCGCTGGCGGGCATTCGCGTCATCGAGGTCGGCGTGATGTTGGCAGGCCCGTACGCGACGATGATGCTGGCCGATCTGGGCGCTGAGGTGATCAAGGTCGAGCCGCCGGGTGGTGAAATCTCCCGGCAGGTCGGGGACAGCTATTTCGCGAGCCTCAACCGGGGAAAACGCAGCGTGTGCCTGGACCTCGCATCCGCGTCCGGTCAGGCGAAACTTGCCGAGCTGGTGGCTGACTCGCACGCACTGCTGGTGAACATGAAACCTTCGGTGATCCGCCGACTCGGTCTCACATATGAAGCACTGCGTGAGGTCAACGACAAGATCGTCTGCGTGGCGATGACCGGATTCGGACTTGACGGCGGTGACGATCCGGCGTTCGACTATGTCATCCAGGCAGCCACCGGAGTGGCGGCGATGACCGGTGATCCCGATGGTCCGCCCACGCTGCCGGGATACTCGTCGGCGGACAATTCGACCGGATTGACCGCGGCACTCGGGCTGTTGGCGATGATCATCTCCGGGCGCGGCGGTCAGGTCGACGTGTCGTTGCGCGATGTGATGCTCTCGCAGCTGAACTACCGGGCGTCGGCGTATCTCAACGACGGCGCCGAGCCGCGTCGGTACCCCTTCGGTGCGCACTCCTACTACGTTCCGGCCCAGCTGTTCCCGACCCAGGACGGGTACCTGGCGCTGTTCGTCACCCATGACGGGTTCTGGAAGTCGTTCGCCGGTGAGGCGGGCATCGGGGGTTTCTCGACGATGGCCGAGCGGGCCGCTCAACGCGACGAGGTGATCGCCGTGGTGACCACTGCGCTGGCGGCGGACACCGCTTCCGGGTGGGAATCCCGGCTGAAGCCTCTCGGGATCCCGGCCGCTGCCGTGCGCACGCTGCCCGAGGCGCTCGCCATCACGCCCGAGGCACTTGTCTCGGCCGGTGAATTCCGGTTGGTCGGCAGCCCCATCCACATCGGCGGATACGAGCCCGAGTACCGGCAGGCGCCGGCATTCGACGAGTACGCCGACCCGGGGGTTCAATCCTCGTCGTAGGAGACCGTCACGCAGTCGGTGTCCGGCACGGCCTGGCAGGTCAGCACCCAGCCGTCGGCGACCTCGTCATCGTCGAGCGCGTCATTGACGCGCATGCTGACAGCGCCGTCGATGAGCTTGGCGATGCAGGTACCGCAGTTGCCTGCCTCGCAGGAGAACGGCGGCGTCATGCCGGCGCGGCGGGCGCTCTCCAGGAGCGTCTCGCCCGGCCGTCTGGGCACCGACGCCTGTTCGCGGTCGAGCATGATCGTCACCTGACCACCGGTTTTACTGGCGGTATCGGCGGACATCGCTTCTGCCGTCATGAGACTCCCCTGCGCACTAGCATTCTGACTTAAAGAGAATATCATTCTCTTTAAATGATAGTATCTTCTCGGTGTCCTCGGCGCGATCGTCGACTTCTCAGGAAGGGGTTGCGGCTCTTGTCTGACACTGTCGCGCTTTCATTCGAGGATCGCGACTACACCCTCGCCGATCTCGATGACTTGGCAGCCGGCATGGCCACCACGCTGGAGCGCCACGGGGTAGGGCCGGGCGATCGGGTGGCGATCATGTCCTCGAACAGGCCCGAATTCGTGGTCGCCCTGCGCGCCATCTGGCAGCTGGGTGCCGCGGCGGTGTTGATCAGTCCCGCTTGGAAAACCGCTGAGGTCGCGCACGCGCTGTCGCTCACCGACCCCGCGTATGCCGTCGGAGACCACGCGGCGCTCGCCGAGCAGCTGCCGATGCTGCGCCTCGACGAACCGATCGTCCCAACTCACCGAGCGTACGAACCGCCGAGTCCCGATTCCGATGCGTTGTTCGTGTTCAGTTCGGGAACCACCGGGATGCCCAAGGCGGTCCGGCACACACACCGCGCCTTGGCTGTTGCGGTGCGGCACTGGCGTGACGCCCTTGGCCTTACGGCGGCCGACCGCATGCAGATCATGACGCCGCCTTCGCACATCCTCGGGCTGCTCAACATCGTGATGGCGCTGGACACCGGCGCCTGGATTCGGCTGCACCGCCGATTCGACATCGATGCGATGTTGCGCCACATCGCATCCGACCGGATCACCATCGAGATGGCGGTGGCCCCGATCGCGTTGGCGCTGGCCTCCCACCCCGGGCTGGACAGCTACGATCTGTCATCACTGCGCTACATCATGTGGTGCGCCACGCCCGTCACCCGCAGCGTCGCCGAGACCGTCACCGAACGGACGGGGGTGGGATGGCTCACCGCGTACGGCACCACCGAACTGCCCGTCATCTCCTGCAATCCGCTCACCGATGTCCGCATCGACACCGTCGGGCGTCCGGTGCCGGGAGTGCGGGTGCGGATCGCCGAGGACGGCGAGATCCAGTTGAGGTCGGACTCGGTCATGGCCGGATACCTGCCTGCTGACGCGACGCCAGAGGCGTTCTGCGACAGCTGGTATCGCACCGGCGACGTCGGCTTCCTGGATGCCGACGGGTATCTGCACATCACCGACCGTTCCAGGGAGATGGTCAAGGTACGCGGCTTTCAGGTCGCCCCGGCCGAGATCGAGGCCGTGCTACACGGTCATCCGGCGGTCGCCGATTGCGCGGTGTTCGGTGAGCCGGACCCGGCCGACGGCGAGGCGATCGTCGCCGCCGTGGCGACCCGTTCAACGACGACTGCCGAAGAACTCATCGAGCTTGTCGGTGAGCGGCTGGCGTCGTACAAGCGACCCAGCCGCGTGGAGTTCGTAACCGAGATACCCCGGTTACCTTCCGGAAAGGTGTTACGACGAGTGCTGAAGGAGCGGCATGGACGTCCGTCTGACGGCTGAACAACAGCAGCTGCGCGAGGCCGCAGCGAAATTGGCCGACGATCTTGGGCCGGGTGCGGTCCAGGAACTGTCGGAGGAAGGCCGGATCACCCGGTTGGAGAGCACGGTCGCCGCCACCGAGTGGCGCACGCTGCGCTCTGACGGAGCTTCCGGTGTCGAGGTCGCGATCATCGCCGAGGAGTTCGGCCGGGGGCTGGTCGACGTGCCGTTCCTCGGCCCGGTTCTCACCGATGACCTGTCCCGTCGGCTCGGCCGCCCGATGCCGGAATCGACAGCGCAGGCTGGAACGCCCGGTGTGGATCTGACCAGAAGTGCGGTCGGGGTGGTCGAGGCGCCAGAGGCACTCGGCGAGCTGTCGTCCGAGGACACCCTGCGTTGGCAGGCGTTGGCGCTAGCGGCCACCAGCGCGGATCTGGTCGGTGCCGCGCGCGGGGCCCACGCCCTGGCGTGTGACTACGCGAAAGTCCGGGAACAGTACGGCTCGACGATCGGCTCGTATCAGGCGATCGCCCATCTGCTCGCTGAGGGCCTCGCATTGATCGAGGGCTCGATCAGCGTGTTGCGGCATGCCGCCTGGGCGGTCGACGAACTGCCCGCCGAGGAAGCGGTGCGCGCCGGTCGGATCGCGAAGATCTACTGCGCCCGCGCCGCACGCACGGTCTGCGAAACCGCCATTCAGGTACACGGCGGCATCGGCAACACCTGGGAATGTCTGGCGCACGTCTATCTGCGACGCGTACTGACGTCCACCGAGTTGTGGCCTGTTGGATTGGAGGACATCGATCTTGGACTTTCGTGATTCATCCGAGGAAGCGGCATTCCGCGACCGGTTGCGGACCTGGCTGGCCGACAATGCTTCGTCGTTCAAGGCGTCAGGTGATGATTACTGGACGCTGCAGGGGAGGTGGCATCAATCCCTTTATGCGGCAGGGTTTTTCGGAACATCTTGGCCGCGTGAGTTCGGCGGTCAGGACCTGCCGCCGGTCTATGACGTCATCGTCGATGAGGAACTCGCCCGCGCCGGTGCACCGCCGCGGCCCAGCCTCGGCTACCTGGTCGTCGGACTGGGGCAGCACGGCGGCAAGGAACTGCAGCAACGGTTCCTGCCCGGCATGATCAACGGCACCGAGCGCTGGTGCCAAGGGTTTTCCGAGCCCGGGGCCGGCTCGGACCTGGCCTCGCTGACGACCACCGCCACCCGTGACGGGGACAACTACATCATCAATGGCCACAAGATCTGGACCAGCTACTCCGATGTGGCCGACTGGTGCCTGGTGCTGGCCCGAACGGACAAGACCGTGGCCCGCCATAAGGGCATCTCGGCGTTCATCGTGTCGATGCACCAGGACGGCATCGAGCAGCGGCCGCTGCAGATGATCAACGGCGTCACCACCGAATTCGGTCAGGTGGCCTTCGACGGGGCGGTGGTCCCGGCTTCGCACATGGTCGGCGCACCGGGGGAGGGCTGGGCGTTGGCGATGACCGTGGTCAGTCACGAACGGGAGCCGTCGACGCTGGGCTACTCCGCGCGGTACGGAAAGCTGGTGCGGGAGATGGCGGCTCAGGTCGACGCCGCACAAACGAGGGTGCCCGAGGATCTGGCATGGGCGGCGGTGCAGGCCGAAATGCTGCGCCTGCATGTACGGCGCCGGCTGTCCGAACAACTCGACGGCATCAAGCACGGACCACAGGGCTCGCTGGACAAGCTACTCATGACCTGGGTGGAGCAGTCGGTCGGGCACGCCGCGCTGGCGGTGACCGGGACCCGAGACCCCGAGTTGCTCAGTGCCTACCTGTACAGCCGCGCACAGAGCGTCATGGGCGGTACCTCGCAGATCCAGAAGAACATCATCGCGTCACGAATCCTCGGACTGGAGGTCTAGATCCACATGTACGGAATGCCAGAGGAAATCGATGTCCGGGCCGACGGTGCGCTGCGCATCATCACGCTCAACCGGCCCGACGCCTTGAATGCGGTGAACGACAATCTGCACGTCGGGCTCGCGGGAATCTGGGAAGCGCTCAACGAGGACGCAGAGGCCCGCGCGGCGGTGATCACCGGTGCCGGCCGGGCATTCTCCGCAGGCGGAGACTTCAACTATCTCGACGAGCTTCGACGCGACGAGGCGCTGCGGCAGAAGACGATCAAGCACGGTCGGGACCTCGTCGTCGGCATGGTGCGGTGCCGCATCCCGGTTGTGGCCGCGGTCAACGGTCCGGCGGTCGGACTAGGCTGCAGCCTGGCTGCGCTGTCCGATGTCGTCTACATGGCGGAGAACGCGCATTTCGCCGACCCGCATGTGCAGATCGGTCTGGTCGCCGCCGACGGTGGTCCGTTGGTGTGGGGTTCACAGATCAGCCTGTTGCAGGCCAAGGAGTTCGCCCTGACCGGGGTACGGATCAAGGCACAGCGGGCCGTCGAACTCGGACTGGCGAATCACGTCGTGGCGGACCCGCTCGCCGAGGCGATCACGTGTGCGAAGAAGCTCATCGACTTGCCGAAGCAGGCGGTCGAGGCCACCAAGCGGTTGATGAACATCCAGCTCGAGCAGCAGGTGATGGCGTCGCTGGACTACGCCAACCTCGCAGAGTACGTATCGTTCGGGACCGCCGATTTCAATCGCATCGTCGACGGTCTGATCGCCAAGGACTAGTTCGTCAGCTCTTCGGAACGCAGGACGGTGCCGGTGATCCCGCCGGCGTCCTGGCGGGCCAGCAGAACCGCGGCCCGCGCCATCGCCTCGGGTGGCTCGACCATCTCGGCAGGTATCGCCATGCCCCCGCCGCCGGCTTGCCAGCCCTCGGTCAACACCACCCGGGACGGGCTCAGGCAGTTGACCGCGATGTTGTCGTCGCGCAGGTCGGCGGCCAGCCCGAGGTAAAGCCGCTCGGCGGCGGCCTTGGACACCCAGTAGGCGTTCGCCCCGTGCTCGACCATGCCGACGCCGGTGGTGGTTACGGCGATCAGTGACCCGCCGCCGCGGGCGCGGACATGGGGGATAACGGCTTTCGTCACCAGGAACACTCCGGTGAGGTTCACGTCCAGGCACAGCTGCCACCGTTTGAGTGGCGTGGACTCGACGGGCCCGAGCCACAGCACACCGGCGTTGGCGACCAGGATGTCGATTCCGCCGAACTCCGAAACGGTCGCGGCCACAGCGTCGTTCACCGACGCCTCGCTCGTGACGTCACAGGCCACCGGCAGTGCATGTCCGCCCGCGGTGGCGATGGCGTCGGCTACCGATCCGATGGTGCCGGGCAGCTTGCCCGGCTCTTCGGAGCGGGCCGCCACCGCGACCGCCACGCCTTCGGCGGCCAGGGCTCTCGCGATCGTCGAGCCGATGCCACGGCTCGCGCCCGCGACGAACGCGACCTTGCCGTCGAGAGAAGGCATTCCGCGCACGCTCGTCACAGACCGACCGGGGGCAGGGTCATTTGGGCGGGAATCGCAGCGCCCCGTCGAGGCGGATGATCTCGCCGTTGAGGTAGTCGTTTTCGATGATGCTCTGGGCCAACTGTGCGTACTCCACCGATCGCCCCATGCGCTTGGGGAACGGCACCTGCGGACCCCAGTACTGCTCCAGCTGATCGGCGGCGGTGCCATACGCCGGTGTGTTGATGGTGCCCGGGGCGATGGTGACGACGCGGATGCCCAGCGGGGACAGGTCGCGTGCGGCGACCAGCGTCATGCCGAGCACGCCGCCCTTGGCTGCGGAGTACGGCAACTGACCGATCTGGCCTTCGTAGCCGGCGATCGATGCAGTGTTGACGATGACGCCGCGACCGCCTTCCTCCAGCGGATCGGTCTTGGCGATCGCGGCGGCCGACAGCCGCATCACATTGAACACCGCGGTCAGGTAGAACTCGATGGTCTTCTTGAACCCGTCGAGGTCCAGCGGCGACCCGTCCTTGCCGACCAGGCGGCCGCCACTGGCGGGACCACCGTGGGTGTCCACCGAGATTCTCAGCGGGCCAAGTGATTCCGCCTCGGCAATGGCTGCCAGTACGGATTCCTCGGAGGTGGCGTCGGTGCGCACATATCGGACGCCGAGCTCCGTCTCCAGCGCACCGCCCTTCTCGTCGGCGAGGTCGGCGACGACCACCTTGGCGCCTGCGCCGTGCAAGCGGCGCACGGTCGCCTCGCCCAGGCCGCCCGCGCCGCCGACGACGATCGCGGAGCTACCGGTGATCTGCATATGGTTCCCCTTCTTGCAACTGACACTCTCAAACTGAGAGAATAACATTCTCATATTGGGTCACTCCAGGGAGAACATCAATGCCTGAAGCCGTCATCGTGTCAGCGCTGCGCACGCCCATCGGAACCGCGACGAAGGGCACGTTGCGCGACACGGACGCCTACGCGCTCGCCGATCACGTGGTGGGCGCGGCGGCGGGCGAGCTGTCGGGGCCGATCGATGACGTGATCCTTGGCGAAGGGCTCTACGGCGGTGGGGTGATCGCCCGGCATGCCGCGATCACGGCAGGGTTGACCTCGGTGCCCGGCCTGTCCAACAACCGGCACTGTGCGGCCGGACAGGCGGCCGTGCAGAGCGCCGCAGCCGGCATCCGCGCCGGGATGGATCAACTGATCCTCGCCGGTGGGGTGAACTCCGCGTCGACCTCGCCGCGCTTCACCCGGCAGGTGGGTGACGAGACCGCGAGCTGGTTTCCCCCCACCCACCCGGACAGGCCGGATGCTCCCAATATGGACATGTCCATCACGATCGGCTGGAATGCCGCGCTCAAGGCCGGGGTGAGCCGCGAGGAGATGGACGAGTGGGCGTTGGGGTCTCATCGCAAGGCCGTCGCCGCGATCGACGAGGGCCGCTTCAAAGAAGAGATCGTCGCCATCGAGACTCCGCACGGACTGTTCGACACCGACGAACATCCGCGCCGGGACACCACCATCGAGAAGTTGGCCGGACTCAAACCGCTGCATCCCGAGATCGAGGGCTTCTCCATCACCGCGGGGAACGCCTGCGGCGCCAACGACGGTGCCGCGCTGCTGGCCGTGGCCAGTGACAAACTCGGCCTGCCCGCGCTTGGCACCATCAAGGCCTGGGCCTCGGTCGGAGTCGACCCGGCCTCCACCGGCCTCGCACCGGTCGAGGCGATCACCAAAGCCCTTGGCCGGGCCCGTCTGTCGCTCTCAGATGTCGACCTCTTCGAAATCAATGAGGCGTTCGCATCGATGTGCGTGGCCACCATCAAGCTGCTCGACATCAACCCCGACATCGTCAATGTCAGCGGCAGCGGTTGCTCGCTGGGACACCCGATCGCCGCGACCGGCGCACGCATGCTGGTGACCATGGTGCACGAACTGCGCCGCCGCGGCGGCGGAATCGGAGTGGCCGCGATGTGCGCAGGCGGCGGCATGGGGTCGGCCACGGTGATCGAGGTCCCGGCACCCTAGGGTCAGTGACGTGACCGTTGACGAGCTCATCGCCGCCGCCCGCGGCGGATCACTGCGTGCCGCGGGCCGGCTGCTGAGCCTGGTCGAAAGCGACCGTCGCGATGAGGTGCTCGCGGTGTTGGGGCCGGCCGCGCCCCGCGTCATCGGCGTCACCGGACCGCCGGGGGCGGGCAAGTCGACGACAGTCGGCGCACTGGTCACCGCCTACCGTGACCGAGGCCTACGCGTCGCCGTATTGGCTGTCGACCCGTCCTCGCCCTACAGCGGCGGCGCGTTACTCGGCGACCGCATCCGGATGTCCGCCCACATCAACGATCCAGACGTGCTCATCCGCTCGGTGGCCACCCGGGGACATCTGGGTGGGCTGGCCGCCGCGGTACCCTCCGCCATCCGGCTGCTGGCCGCGTTGTCCTATGACCTGATCGTGCTGGAGACCGTCGGTGTCGGGCAGTCCGAGATCGAGATCGCCGCGATCGCCGATCCGACCGTGGTGATCCTCAATCCCGGTGCCGGCGATGCCGTTCAAGCCGCCAAGGCCGGTCTGCTCGAGGTCGCCGACCTGGTGGTGGTCAACAAGGCGGATCGCGAAGGCGCTGACCAGACCGCCCGCGACCTGCGGGCCGAGGCCAGCGTGCCGGTGCTCAAACTGATTGCGGCACAGGGTGAAGGTGTCGACGAGCTCGTGGCGGCCATCGATGCCCACCATCGGGCCGACACCCCCGAGCGGCGCACCGCACGGGCCCGCACGCAGATCCTGTCGCTGGCGCAGACGTTGTTGCGCCACCACGCCGAGTTGGATCGGCTGGCCGCATCGGTCGCCGACGGCACCACTGACCCCTACACCGCGGCCGAACAACTGTTCGCCGACGAGGCCCGCCCGCGGTCAGCTGGGTAGAGCGACGATGCGGCGCATCGTCTGTAGCAACTCCGCGCGCAAGGTGTCATCGTCGATGTCGGCCACCAGTGGATGCATCACCGCGACGCTGATCACGCCGGACAACGTAGCCGCGTGCACCCGCGCGGTGTCGCCTGACCCGCCGCCGAGCAGTGCCGCGTACAGGCGGTCGATGAAACGCTGAAACGGTTCGTGTTCGGCCAACAGTCGTACCACCACGGGATCGAACTGCAGCGTGCTGGCCGCGCGGCGGCGGGCCACGGCCAATTCGATCACGCGGGTCAGCAGCAACTCCCGCGCACGAGTGGGCGAGCCCTCGGCCTCGGCCGCGTCCAGCGCTTCCTCCAGCAGTCCGAGTTCGCGCTCGGTCAGCGCGATGACGATGGCTTCCTTGGTCTTGAACTGGTGGTAGACCGCAGCTTTCGTGACACCGATGGCGTCGGCGATCATCTGCAACGAGGTGCCGCTGACACCGTGTTCGGAGATCAGCTCGAGCGCCGCGTCCAGGACACGGGTCTGTGCAGCACTGCGTTTCGTCGAGAGCACGACACGACAGTAGCCGACGGGTTAGGTGGAATCAGGCCTGTGCGGCGGCTTCATTTGCGGACAGCATCGAGTGGGCGTGGTCCAGGATGAGGGTGCGTGCGCGTGGCCTGGCGATGGCCAGCAGGCAGATGTCGAAGGCATGCAGTGCGCTCGCCCGGAGTTGGTCGGCGTCGATGTCACCGGCGGTCCAACGCCGTTGGAGGTGGAACAACACCATGGCGGCGTGGTCGGCCAGGACATCCGGATCGATGTCGTCACGCAGTGCGCCGCGCCGGGTTGCGGCCTTGATTTCGGTGACGATGAGATCCCAGCCGCTCCATCGGAGGTTGACCTGGTCGAGGAGCCGGTCGTCCATGAGGACGGCGCGCACGACCGCCTTGGGGATGTCGGCGACGACTTTGTCGATGGACAACGTGATGGCCTCCCAGATCCGTTCGATGGGATCTGTAGCCGAGAGCTGGTGTACCGCAACATCCATGGAGTCCAGTGAGCGCTGGATGAGCGCAGCGAGGAGGCCTTCTTTGTCGCCGAAGTGGTTGTAGAGGGTGCGGACGCTGACGCCGGCCTCGTCGGCGAGGCGGCGCATGGACAGCTGCTCGACGCCATGTTGCTCGACGAAGTCCCGGGCGGCGTCGAGTACGTGGGAGCGAGTTCGCTGGAGGGCGCGTGAGGCCATGGGTGTCACTCTACTCAGGTGTGCCACAGCGAGCGATATTTGCCACGCCGGTACAAATGTATAACACCGTTGCAGATTCGTTCTGATTGTGGTTAGCATCACAGCGCCCACATCAGACGTTCTCGAAACTTGCGAGGGATAAGCATGGTGCAGCAACAGCCCTACATCGTGGTCTCGACCGACAGCCATGTCGGACCGTCGCTCAAGAACCAATTGCGTCAGTACTGCGAACCGAAATACCTCGACGATTTCGATGACTTCGCCGCCGAGATGGAAAAGCACGGCATGTTCTCGCTGCGATCGTCCAAAGCGGGGGATCAGGGCTATGACGAGAACTGGTCTTTGGATCAGTCCCAGGCCGAGGAGTTCGCGAAGACCGCAGGCATCCGGAACCCGGACCAGATGGATCTGGGGTTCCTGAACCGCAGCTACGAGCACAGCTTCGTTCCCGGTCTGCAGGACCCTGCGGCGCGGCTGGCCGATATGGACGAACAGGGTGTTGCCGCGTCGGTCATCTATCACGGCGGTCTCAACGGTGAGTCGATTCCGTTCTCGACCACAGGCCTCATCAGCTGGGGCGACTCGAAATACGATCGTCTCGAGGACCTCGGCGTGCGTATCTACAACCGGTGGTTGGCCGATTTCGTGTCGTCAGCCCCGGAGCGCAGCGCCGGCATCGCTCACATCCCGATCTCCGACCCGGCCGCCTGCGTCCGCGAGGTCTACTGGGCGGCGGAGGCGGGGCTGAAGGGAATCAACCTTCCAGCCCCTCGCAATGACATCCCGATGCTGAACGACTCGGTGTGGGAGCCGCTTTGGTCCGCCTGCGAGGAGACCGGGATGACGCTCAACACCCATGGCGGCGGAGGCGAGCATTACCCCTACGAGGGTGAAGGCGCCCAGGCGATGTACATGATGGAGACCCTCTTCCGGACCCGTCGCGGCGTCTGGGTGATGATCCTCGGCGGTGTGTTCGAGCGCCACCCCGCGTTGAAGATGGTGCTCACCGAGCAGTGGATGGACTGGGCGCCGGGCGTGATGGACGATATGGACGGTCTCTACCATTCGCGAACCGGCGAGTGGGTCCGTGCGGCACTGTCCATGCCGCCGTCCGACTACTTCAAACGCAATTGCTTCATCGGTGCGAGCTTCATGTCCAATTGGGAAGCGAAGCTGGGAGTGGACCAGGACCTCACCGACAAGGTCATGTGGGGCGACGACTATCCGCACGCCGAAGGAACGTGGCCGGATACCAGAGAGGCCATTCGGTTCACGTTCAATGACATCGAGCCGAAGTATGCCCGGAAGTACCTCGGCGACACCGCAATCGACGTGTACGGACTCGACCGCGCGAAGCTGGCCGAGGTAGCGGCCAAGATCGGCCCCACGGTCGATGAGGTCGCAACGCCCTACACCGTCCCCGACGATGCTGTCATGGGTCTTTACGCGTTCCGCACCGGCCCTGGACGTTTTATCTAGCCAATCTGGCGATCAGTTACGAGGAGACACTGAAATCGTGGAAGAGACAACGGCTTTGAAATCGCCTTGCCGTACCGTGACTACCGGGGAAGTCGATCATCTGCATGAATTCGGCTGGGTGCAGCTGAAAGGGTTTGTGGATCCCGACGTGGTGCGCAAGATGCTTGCGATCGCCCGCGGCAAGATGGGTGACGATGCGGACAGCAATCCGCTGCAGGCCGGCGCCGCGCCCGAGACCGACGGTGATGGGCAGCCGGGCCTGGAATACTTCAACGTCGAGCAGAGCGCAGGCCTGTCAAACCCGGTGATGCGACCGCTGATCGACGAAGTGGGCAAGAGTGCGAGCGTGCTGCAACGACGACGCCTTGCCGACGGCTCAGCGGTGGGCACCCGGTACTACACCGACTTCTTTGCGCCAAAGTTGCCCAGCACCAAGGTTGCCCGCCATGGGGGAAACGGTGCGACCGCGTTCCATCAGGACTTCATCACGTTCTCCGTCGACCGGTCCGGGGGCTTGACCTTCTGGTTTCCGTTGCAGGCATACGGACCCGAGGCCGGAACGATGTCGTTCGTGAACGCATCGCATCGCGCCGGGGTGATGGGCGACTACACCACTTACGGTGACGGGGATGCCCTCGATGCCTTCCCGGAGCTTCGTGATCTCGAGATGAGTGAGCAGTTGACCTACGAACTCGGCGACATCTCGGTCCATACCCACTTCACGATCCATGGAGCGGGCGTGAACACGATGGACCGGCCGCGTTGGGCCTACCTGCTGGTCACTCAGCCGGCGGACGTGTGCTGGAACGGAGCGCCGACGCCGAACTTCGATTCCAGCCGCATGGCGCAATGGCAGCCCCTCGATGACGAGCGCTTCCCGCTGATCGGCTGAACCAGAGTCCAAGGAGACACGACACATGCTGGTCCTCGCCAATGCCAACGTTTTCGACGGCCGTACGATGCTCCCCGGCAGGCACACGGTGACCGTCGACGGGAACCGGATCGAGGCCGTCAGTCCTCACCCGGGGTCGGTGCCCGACGGGGCGATCGACCTGGCCGGAATGACGTTGATGCCGGGTCTGATCACGTCGCATCTCCATCCCGACTTCTATAAGTTCAGTATTGCCATCGCGGCGACCGAGCGACCCGGCAAAGAGCTGCCGCCCGGAGTCATGATGGCGATCGGAGTGCGTACCTGCCGGGTGCTGCTGGAGAGTGGGTTCACCGGCTACTCGGGTGCATCCTGCGCGCACGATATCGACGCTGCGCTCAAGATGTCGATCGCCGATGACATCATCCCCGGCCCGCGGATCCGTGCCTGCGGACACCATCTCGGAACAACCGGCGATATGAACAACAGTGGACGCTGGTGGAAGCGGTACGAGACGCCGGGAACCGATGTCTGCGCTGACGGTCCCGAGGCTATGCGTGCTCTGGTCCGGGAGGAGATCAATCGCGGTGTCGAGACGATCAAGATCTTCGCCAGTGCCGGTCACGGTCAACTGCATCGCACGATCCGCAACATGTCTCGTGAAGAGATCGCCGCAATCATCACCACCGCCCATGAACGGGGCGCGAAGGTCCGGGCCCATGTTTCGGACAAGGCGATGATGCTGGAGTGCATCGAACTCGGGCTCGACCTGATCGATCACGGAGATGAGATCGACGAGGAGGTCATCGAGGCGATGGTGGAGGCGGGCACCTTCTGGGTGCCCAGCCTCATCTATCCGTGGAGCCTGCTCGAACTCGGTTACGCCGCCGAATTCGGCGTGACGCGTGAGCAGTACGACCACACGCGGGCGATGCTGCCGGTGGCGCAGGCCGCAGGCGTCCGAATCTTGATCGGTGACGACTACAGCGGAATCTTCCGCGATCTGCTCGACGACGATCCACTGGACCACCAGGTCGGCAATTACGGACGTGAATTCGCCTACTACGGCGCGATTGACGGTCTCTCGCCGGCTGAGGTGCTGAGCTGGGGCACCAGGAATGCCGGCCAGTTCCTGGCCGACGAACCCGAGCGGGTCGGCGTGATCGAGGCAGCTGCCATGGCCGACCTCATCGTGATCGATGGCGACCCCCTCGACGATCTCTCGTTGTTGTCCCGTCCGGACGACTCACTCAAAGGGGTCATCCGTGATGGCGCGCTTGTCATCGACCGATTGGAAACTGAGCCGGCTCTGCACTGACGGTGGGCGCGGCCGGCGAACAACAGATGAGGAGCCATGACAGGCAAAGTTCAACGTGGTGTGCCCGTCTCGGCAGAAGCTCCCGGGTTCCTCACGGGGGAGACGATCACCAGCCGAGGTTCTGCCCTACCTGTCAACCGATTCCAAGGAGTGTCATGTCGCCCAGCCCCGCGCCGTCGTTCTCGCGCATCGCGCCGATCGAGATGGACGCACTCACCGAGGAACAGAGATCGCAGATGCGGGGATGGGAGGCCCTGCACTTCAATCGCGTCATGATGCGAAGCCCGAATCTTTTCGAGGTCATCCTGCCGTTGATCGCGAAAGTGGTGGCAAAATCGGAACTTCCATCCCACGATCGGCAGGTACTCATCTTGCGGACCTGTGCCCTCACCGGCGAGGTCTACGAGGCAGAACACCATGTGTTGATCTCGCGCGCCGCAGGATTGTCCGACCGTGACATCGAGGCGGCCCGTGCAGGTGCTGGGTTGTCGCCGGTCCATCAATTGCTTTCTCGCGCCGCCGAAGAACTCGTCCATGACTTCACGGTCAGTGACGACACGTGGATTGCGTTGGCCGATCACTACTCTGCGACCGGGTTGATGGAAATCGTCGGTCTGGTCGGTGCCTACACCACGATGGCGATGCTCACCAGATCTCTTGGTATCCAACTCGAGGACGAGGAGACCATGGAGACGTTCAGGGCGCTGCGGCAATACGTGTGAGAGGCCTGGCCCCATGCTGTCCGACGAAAATCCTCAGACGATGACAGGAGCAACCACGATGGACACTGAGCACGTTCGATCCGTCGATGCCAAACCCATGACGAGACGGGCTGGTGCGACCCGCAGAATCGTTGTCGTGATGGCGATCTCGGGCGCAGCCGGTATCGGGCTGGTTTCGGCGCCCGAAGCGCTGGCCGACGAGCCGCCGTTTCACATCCTGAGCTCGCAGGATCTGTGCAACTTCGTCTGGCCGACATCGCAGGCAATGCCTCGCCCGGACCAGTTCGGTACCGTGTGCGCCAGAAAAGGTGGTGTGCTGCACAGGTTGTCGCGATCCATGCCGGCGTTCGTTTCGGACACATTCATCCTTGAACCGGGTAGTGCAGTGGAATTGCCGGTCGGTTCGGTACGTGTCCATCCCGACGATCCGATGAGTGATTGGATCATCCCTGACTGCCACGTGCCAGGCCGGGTTGACTGCGGCGGGTCTGTGCGCTGAACCCGTCGACGAATTACCGGCACAGTTCGTAGTTCGCGCATCGGCCCATCCTGATGATCGATGGGCCGATGCGCCGCTACATCAGTCGTTGAGCTTGTACAAGTTGATCGCATTCTCGCTGAGGATCTTTCGCGCGTCCTCGGGGGAGGTGGCAGCGACGACCTCGTTGATCGCGCTTGCGCTGTACCCGAACGTGCCCTCGCTGTGTGGGTAGTCCTGCGCCCACATCACGCGGTCGGCGCCCAGGTGGTCGAGGAGCTTCAGGCCGATCGTATCGGTCTGGAAGGTCGCGAACATGTTGTTCTGCCAGTAGTGACTCGGACGGTGCTTCATCGGCCAGCCGAAGAGTTCGCGGTGCGCGCCGTAGGTGAGTTCGGCGTCTTGGAGTGCACCGGCGATCCAGTTGATGCCTCCCTCGGCGAACACGACCTGCAGGTTCGGATGGCGGTCGAAGATGCCGCCGAAGATCAGGCTGCCGAAGGCACGGCGGAACGGTGCGGCCTGCATGAGAAAGAATGTTCCGAAGCCGCCCCGACCACCTGAGGACGGTACTTCGCCGATGTGGAAGTTGACCGGCAGGTCCGCCTCGGCGACGCAGGCCCAGAAGCGGTCCATGTCCGGGCTGTCGTAGTCGATCGTCTCGCCCTGGGCGTTCTTTCCGGGGCTGAAGGGGAGCATGAAACTCTTGAGGCCGAGGTCGACGATCTGCTGGACAGCCTGTTCTGCGTGATCCGGATCCCACCAGTTGCTGCAGATGCCGACGCCGTAGAAGCGGCCAGGGTTCGACCTGCCGAGTTCGGCGATGTACTCGTTGTATGTCCGGTACATGAGCTCTTGCATCTCCTGGTCCGGATAGCGGATGAAGGCGAGCAGGCTCTGGGGATAGACAATCTCCTTGTCGATGCCTTCGGCGTCCAGATGGCGGTTCCGGACACCGAACTCGAACCCGTCGTTGAGAACCGAGCGGGCGAGTGCGGTGTCAACGTCGGCGCTCTCCGGATAGGCCTGCATCGCGTCCTTGAATCCGACCTTCCAGTAGCGGTCGAACCAGACCCGTGGCGCATCCTCGCGCCGATCGGCGGGGAACCGTTCGTAAAAAATGTCCTCCGTGAGCTCGATGTGGTTGTCGGCTGACACCAGGACGAGACCCTCTGGCAGCTTGGCCGAATCCCGGGACTGGCTGGTGCGGTCGACGATCATGCCGGCCTCTGCGGTGAGTGGGTTCTCAAATGTCAGGCGTTCGTCGAGCATGGCAACCTCTCCGTCGAATTCGTTGCAGGACACCGGGCTTGATGGTCCGTGAAGCGCATGCCGAATAAGACCCCCGGCGGGGATCTTGCGGCTGCGACAATGTGATGCTAACCACATCGAGGGATATTTGCAACACTGTTGTACTTTTACTCGAAAGTATCGGATCGAGTTGGGGTGGGCGGGTTTTCAGTCAATCGCGGTCGGCTGCGACGTACTGTTTGACGTTCCATTCGCGTGGATCGTGTGCCCCCGCCGGGACCGCGTTGTCCGGGGTTCCGCCGATCACTTCCGTCCAGCGCTCGACGACAGCCTCGATGGTCAACGGATTTTCGCTGAATCCTCCGGTCTCTGCCAGGTAGACCCGGTTCACGAGCCCACCGGCGCCGTTGATCGTGTCGCCGGACACCGGGCAACACTCGTGGGACAGGACCGCGGCCACCGGCGCCACCAACTCCGGTGGGAGGTTGGACTGCGCGAGCTGGTACATGGGCGAGCTCTCGTCCTGCTGCGCGGCGACCATGCGCGTGAACGCGCCGGGGTTGAGGTTGTTGACCTTGATGCCGTACGCGTCGCCCTCACCGGCGAGCGCGCGGGTGAACGAGAAGACGCCGCCCTTGCTGGCGCTGTAGGCCACCAACAGCGGCGCGCCCGCGAAGGCGCCCGAGCTTGTGTTGACGATGCGGCCGTAGCCGTTGGCCTTCATGTGCGGCCAGGCAGCGCGACACGTCCATATGGTGCCCATCAGATTGATGTCGACATGCTGACGGATGTCATGTGAGGTCATCTCGTCGAATGCGGCGGCGATCGAGATACCGGCATTGTTGATGAGCACGTCGACCTGGCCGAACGCGTCGATCGCAGTCTCGATCAAGGCCGCCGCGCCTTCCTCTGTCGCAATCGAATTGGTGTCCGCGACGGCGCTTCCGCCGGCGCGGCGGATCTCCTCGACGACCTCTTCGGCTGACGCGGTCCCGGCATAACCTGGCGCCACGGTGCGGCCGATGTCGTTGACGACCACGTTGGCACCGCGTTCGGCCAGCAACAGTGCATAGGAACGGCCAAGGCTGGGTTTGCCGCCGGCGCCGGTGACAATCGCGGTGCGGCCGTCGAACCGAAGATCAGTCATGGAGTGCCTTTCTCAGGTCGATGACGCCACCGGTGGGCACTGCGATGCTAACCGCACCGTGGATCAAAGTGCAACAGCGTTGCATAGGTAAACCACTGTGTCAAATATGGTCAGAGCGATTGTCCACATCAGTCGGAGCGCGCGGCGGCGATCCCTGCCCGGTAGCCGAAAACCATTGCCGGGCCCAAGGTGCCACCCGCGCCGCCGTACGCTTTGCCGGTCACCCCCGCCATGGCATTGCCTGCCGCGAACAAACCCGGTATCGGATTGCCAGTGACATGCAGGACACGGCCGTCGCGATCCGTGCGCGGCCCACCCTTGGTGCCCATTGCACCGACCGTGACAGGAACGGCGTAGTACGGCGCGGTGTCGATGGGCCCGAGCGTCTGCCCGGCCGGTGTCGCCGCATCGGGATCACCCCAATAGCCGTCATACGCACTGGAGCCGCGGCCGAAGTCCGGGTCGACCTCTCGTGCGACGTTGTCGTTCCACCGGCGCAGTGTCTGGGTCAACCCTTCGGCGTCGATTCCGGTCTTGGCGGCAAGCTCGCCCAGATCGGCCGAGGCGCAGAACCAGTCCGGCACCGGATCGCCTGGTGCGACCCCGAGAAATCCGTAGCGCTGCAGGTGTGCAGAATCGAACACGATCCAGCCCGGATCGTTGGCATAGCCGGTTTTGGGATCGAGGTACTGAAACGGGCCCGCCATCGAGTTGTATTCGCCTGCCTCATTGAGGAACCTTCTGCCGGCCCGGTTGACGATGACGCTGCGCGGGCGCGTGCGTTCGAGCCGCACACTGCGGCTGCGCGGATGTCCGTCGATGGTGTCGCCAGGGATCTGCACGATCGGAACCCACCAGGCCTCACCCATGTTGGCCAGATCGGCGCCGTGGGCCATCGCCATCCGCAGCCCGTCACCGGTGTTGTTGGGTGGGGACACCGGACCGTGCATGGGCCCGCGCAGATACGTCTCCACCAGTGTGGAGTCCCACTCGAAACCGCCGGTTGCCAGCACCACACCACCGCGCGCCCGTACCCGAATCTCGCTGCCGTCAACCGTGATTCGAACACCGGTGATGCCGTTGGCGTCACCGAGGAGCTCGACGGCGCGCGCGCAGGTCACCGGTTGTACACCGTGATCGAGCAGTCCGCGCAGCAGTCCGGCGATCAGCGCGGTGCCTGCCACGCACAGGTCGGCGGTCGGGTCATCGACAGCGGCGTGGATGCGCGCCCGGGTTTCGGCGTCGATGCCGACGTTGCTGAAATCTGCCGGAAATGACGTGATCCGGTCCCGCCATGCGCCGAGTTTGGCGAGGTCGACCGGGCCTGCGCTGAGAGATCGACCGCCGCCGGGGCGCCCACCGGGCAGTTCCGGCTTGTAGTCGGGGAAGCCCTCGGCGACCGCGAAGCGCAGTTCGCTGTGGGATTCGACGAAATCGAGCATCGTCGGACCGGTGCGCACGAATGTCTCGACCAGATCGGTGTCCATGTATCCGAGCGACTGCGCATGCAGATAGGCGAGCGCGTCGGCGACCGGAAGCGGTCCGTCAGAGCTGCGGTCGTGGGCCGGTACCCAGACGATGCCACCGGAGACAGCGGTCGTCCCGCCTACGGTGGCGGCCTTCTCGTACACCGCTACCGAAGCGCCGTTGACGGCGGCGGTCAGGGCCGCGGTCAGTCCGGCGCCGCCGCTACCCAGTACTACGACGTCGAACTCGTCGTTCCAGTCAGTCTCGTTGTGATCCAAGGCTCCAGACCCCTTTCAGTGCAGGATGGTGGACAGTTCGTGTGCGGCTCGCACCACCGCGTCCTTGCCGTTGCGCACGACATCCTCGCGGTGGGAGATGAGATTGATGCAGGTGGGAGGCGACGGTGGGCGCCTGCGCACCGGCACTGCCAGGCCATAGGTGTCCGGTTCGATCTCGCCGTGGGTGATCACCCAGCCCTGCTCGCGGGTCTGGCTAACCAGGTCCCGTTCACCGGGTCGCACGGGCATGCTGGCCAACAGCGCCACCCCGGCCGCCCCGCGATCGAGTGGATGACGGCTGCCCTCGTGGAAGGACAGTTGGTAGAAGACCTGGCTGGGCACGATGACCGCGATCGCGACCTGTTGGTCGCCTTCGGCGACGAGCAGCGACACCGTGGTGCCGAGTTCGTCGGCGAGGGTGCGCAACGTCGGCACGCTCAGTTGCCGCAGATTGTTGTCGAAGGACGAACCGAGCACGGCGAGTCCGGCTGCGGGGCGGTACCGGCCGTCCTCTCCCTTTGCCACATAGCGGAACTGGCTCAACGTCGCCAGCAGTCGGTACGCGATCGTCCGATGCGCGCCGACGTGGTCGGCGACCTGCTGCACGGTCAAACCGGTGGGTGCACTGGCTATGGCCTGGAGCGCGCTCAGTCCGCGCGCCAGAGTTTGAGAGCCGGGCGCACCGTTGGGAGCGCCTTCGGCCTTCGGCTTGGTGGCCCGGGTTGGCATCGCGCCCTCCTTGACAGATAGATCCTCGCGAGTGATGCTCTGATAATAATGCACGAGAGTGTGCGATATATGAGCAAAGTGCTTACGAATACAGAGAATTCGATTCTCTGCACTCCGGAGAGGGCATCATGACAAGCACTGCGGCCGACGCGGTTTCGGAAATAACCGTCGAGTTCGAGAGCGTCTGGAGTGATCTGCAGGGCGTTGCGTTCTCGCAGGGCTACCTCGATGTGGGCGGAGTGCGCACCCGCTACCTGCACGCCGGTGACCGCGAGTTGCCCACCCTGGTGCTGCTGCATGGGTCCGGCGGACACGCCGAGGCTTATGTGCGTAACCTCGAATCCCACGCCCGGCACTTCTCGACCTGGTCGATCGACATGCTCGGGCACGGATACACCGACAAGCCGGGACATCCGCTGGAGGTGGCGCACTACGTCGAACACCTGATGAAATTCCTCGACGCGATAGGTGTGCAGCGTGCCCACATCTCGGGTGAATCCCTCGGCGGCTGGGTGGCCTCCCGTGCTGCCGTTGACCATCCCGACCGGGTCGAGAAGTTGGTACTCAACACCGCAGGCGGCTCTCAGGCCGATCCCGAGGTGATGAAGCGCATCATCACGCTGTCCATGGCGGCAGCCGAGAATCCCACCTGGGAAACCGTGCAGGCGCGCATCAAGTGGCTGATGGCAGACAAGAGCAAGGATTACGACGACATCGTGGCCAGCCGCCGGCGGGTGTACCGGCAACCGGGATTCGTCGCAGCAATGAGCGACATCATGGCGCTGCAGGACCCTGAGATCCGCGCACGAAACCTGTTGGGGCCGGCCGAATACGGCGCCATCGCCGCGCCCACGCTGGTGGTCTGGACCAGTGACGACCCGACGGCCGATGTCGCCGAGGGGCGTCGCATCGCCGCCATGATCCGCGGTGCCCGTTTCGAGGTGATGCCGGGATGCGGGCATTGGCCGCAATACGAGGACCCCGAGACCTTCAACCGGTTGCATCTCGACTTTCTGCTGGGGCGGTGACGGTGTCAGAACAAGAGGTCGACGTGGTCATCGTCGGTGCCGGACCGGTCGGGCTGACGCTGGCGAACATTCTTGGGGTCCAGGGCGTACGCACACTGGTGACCGACGAGCGGGATGCCGTCATCGACTATCCCCGCGGCGTCGGACTAGACGACGAATCCCTGCGCACGTTCCAGTCCATCGGTCTGGTCGAGCGGATCTTGCCGCATACCGTGCCCAATCAGATTCTGCGGTTCTACGACGGAAAGCGTCGGCTGCTGGCCGAGATGGCGCCTCCCGATGCGCGATTCGGCTGGCCCAAACGAAATGGTTTCGTCCAGCCCATGGTTGATGCGGAACTGCTGGCCGGGCTTGATCGCTTCGAGCACGTCGCGGTCAGTTGGGGCCACCGGATGGAATCGGCCAGTCAATCCGCCGACGGTGTGATTGTGCACTTCGGTGCCGAAGTCCCCGCAGTACGGGCGCGGTATCTGGTCGGCTGCGACGGCGGGCGCAGTGCTACCCGCCACCTGATGGGGGTGTCCTTCGACGGCACCACCTCGGCCACCCGCTGGGTGGTGATCGACCTCGCGAACGATCCACTGGGCCATCCCAACAGTGAGGTCGGCGCCGACCCGCAGCGGCCCTACGCCTCGATTTCGATCGCGCACGGAATCCGGCGCTTCGAGTTCATGATTCACGCCGATGAAACCGACGAACAGGCCGTCACCCCGGCATTCGTGGCCAACCTGCTTGCCCCGTTCGTCCCGTACCCCGAGCAGGTGGACGTGATCCGCCAACGGGTGTACACCCACCACTCCCGCATCGCGGGAGCGTTCCGCAACGGACGGATGCTGCTCGCCGGAGACGCCGCGCACCTCATGCCGGTGTGGCAGGGCCAGGGGTACAACAGTGGCATCCGTGACGCGGCCAATCTCGGCTGGAAGCTGGCCGCAGTGGTCAACGGGCACGCCGATGATGCCCTCCTGGACAGTTACGATGCCGAGCGACGCAAACACGCCAGGGCCATGATCGACCTGTCCACCATGGTCGGGCGCGTCATCTCGCCGACCAACCGCCGCGTTGCGGCATTGCGGGACCGCCTCATTCGCGGTGCCTCTGTGGTGCCGTCGCTCAAACGTTACGTGCTGGAGATGCGGTTCAAACCGATGCCCCGCTACGAACAGGGTGCGGTCTACCATCCGAAGCCGCCCGGGCCGACCTCGCCGGTGGGCACGCTGTTCATCCAGCCCCGGGTGGATACCCGCGAACAGACGAACGTCCTGCTCGACGACGTGATCGGCCCGGGATTTGCGGTGCTGTGCTGGAACAACAATCCGCGGGCATTGCTCGATGACGATGCCTTCGGGCAGTGGAAAGCACTGGGGGCCACGTTCATCGCGGCGCGCCCGCTGACACAACTTCATTGGGCCGGTCACGACGACGCCGACGTGGTGATCGTCGGTGACCGCACCGGTGCGCTCAAATCCTGGTTCGACGTGCATACGGAATCTGTACTGGTGCTGCGGCCGGACCGGTGCGTCGCGGGAGCCGACATCGCTCAGCGTGCACCGGCTCTGAGCGCCGCCCTCGCCGACGTTCTGCATCTGAGGCAGGAAGGAGGAAACCGTGCCAGTAGCCCTGTGCTGTATGTCCCACAGTCCACTGCTGAATCTTCCGGGACCGTCGGCCGAACTTCTTGACGACCTGGCATCCGGGTTGGCAGCGGCTCGGGACTTCGTCTCCGACTTCGACCCTCAACTGGTCGTGACGTTCTCGCCGGACCACTACAACGGGTTCTTCTACCGCCTGATGCCGCCGTTCTGTATCGGCACCGCTGCCAACGGTGTGGGGGACTATGGCACCCACAAGGGTCCGCTGGATGTTGCAGGTGACATCGCCGACGCGTGTGCGCAGGCCGTGTGGCGGTCCGGCGTCGACATCGCCGTCTCGTCGTGCATGGATGTCGACCACGGCACCGTACAGCCGTTACAGGAACTGTTCGGTTCGGCGACGGCACGTCCGGTGGTGCCGATCTTCATCAACTCCGTCGCCACACCGCTGGGCCCGCTGGCGCGGTCCCGCGCGCTCGGCGCCGCGGTCGGGGCGTACCTGAGTACCCTCGACATGCGGGTGTTGGTGTTGGGATCCGGTGGTCTGTCACATGATCCGCCGGTTCCGACGCTGGCCACCGCGCCACCCGCGGCACTGGACCGGATTGTGCACGGTGCACCGATGACCGACGAGCAGCGAATGGCCAGGCAGGAGGCCGTCGCTCAGGCGGCACACGACTTCGCCCACGGCCGGAGCCCGCTGCGGCCGTTGAACCCGGACTGGGACCACAGCCTGCTGGAGATTTTCGATGAAGGCAGGCTCGCCGACCTCGACGGCTGGACCAACTCGTTCATCGCGTCCGAGGGCGGCAACTCGGCGCACGAAATCCGGACCTGGGTGGCCGCGTTCGCGGCGCTGGCAGCCCAGGGTCGCTACCGGACCGGGCGCCACTTCTACCGGGCGGCACCGGAATTGATCGCAGGCTTCGCTATCAGGACGGCGGTGGGAATCCAGTGAATGCAGATGACTTCGACGAAACCGTAGACCTGTTGGTGGTCGGCTCAGGCGGTGGCGGCATGACCGCCGCGCTGACCGCCGACGGGGCCGGTCTCGACGCGCTCGTCATCGAGAAATCCTCCCAATTCGGCGGCTCCACCGCACTGTCCGGCGGCGGGATCTGGGTACCTGGTGCACCCGCGCAGCGCCGGGCCGGCTACGTGCCCTCACCCGAGGGGGTGTTGGAGTACCTCAGGGTCATCACCGAAGGCACGGTCAGCGACGCCAGGCTGCGTCGGTATGTCGAGGCAGCCCCGGAGATGATGGACTTCCTGGAGCGCACCAGCAACTGGTTCGAGTTCGTCTGGAAGCCCGGTTATGCCGACTACTATCCGGAGTTGCCCGGCGGCTCGGCCCAGGGCAGCACGATCAACGTCCCGGCGATCGACCTGCGTAAGCTCGGCGAGGATGAGCGCTACCTCCTGACCCCGCTGGCCTTGGCGCCCAAGGGAATCTGGTTCGCTCCCAAGGACCTCCGGCTGTTCTATCAGGTCCGGCAGAACTGGCGGGGCAAGGCCGTGTTGGTGAAGCTGATCTGGCGGATGTTCCGGGCGAGGGTGTTCGGCGACCGGATGGCTGCCATCGGCCAGTCGCTTGCGGCTCGGCTGCGGCTGGCGATGAAGCAGCACGACATCCCGCTGTGGCTCAACGCGCCGATGACCGAGCTCATCACCGGCGCAGACGGTGCGGTACTGGGCGCGGTCGTCGAACGTGACGGCAGGCCCCTACGTATCCGGGCACGGCGTGGAGTGATCCTGGCCTCCGGCGGATTCGATCACGACATGGCCTGGCGCAAGGAACATCTGCCGGTTCTGGAGAAGGATTGGAGTTTCGGGAATCCCGCGGCCACCGGAGACGGGATCCGGGCCGGTGAAAAGGTCGGCGGAGCAACCGATCTGCTCGACGAGGCGTGGTGGTTTCCGGCCATCTGCTGGCCCGACGGCCGACTGCAGTTCATGCTCAACGAGCGGATGATGCCCGCACAATTCGTGGTCAACGGGGACGGCAAGCGCTTCATCAACGAGGCCGCGCCCTACATGGACTTCGCGCACGCCATGATCAAGGGCCAGCAGGCTGCGCTGGGCGGCCGAAGCGACGGGGACAAGGCCGCGCAACACATCCCGTGCTGGCTGATCACCGACATCGACTCGTTCCACCGGTACGTGGTGGCCGGGCACCTGCCCATCCCGAGGATTCCGTTCGCGCCGGTGCCCACCGGCCGCAAGGTGCCGAAAGCCTGGCTGGAGTCGGGGGTGGTGCAGGAGGCACAGAGCTGGGAGGACCTGGCCGGCAAGATCGGTGTGCCGGTCGAGAATCTGCGGGCCACCGCCGAACGGTTCAACCAACTCGCCCGCGCCGGTCACGACGACGACTTCAGCCGTGGTGACAGCGCTTACGACAACTACTACGGCGATCCGACGCTGCCGAACCCGAACCTGCGACCGCTGGGCAAACCGCCGTACTACGCGTTCCAGATCATCCTCGGAGACCTGGGCACCTCGGGCGGGCTGCGCACCGACGAACACGCCCGGGTACTGCGCGATGACGAGACCGTGGTGGTGGGTCTGTATGCGGTCGGCAATGCCTCGGCGGCGGTCATGGGCCGCAGCTACGCGGGCGCCGGGGCCACCATCGGTCCGGCGATGACGTTCGGCTATGTGGCAGCCAAGCACGCCGCGGCTCAATCGGCCGCACACGCCGTCGACGACGGTACGAAAGCCGACAGCTCAGTTCAGCACCGGATTTCCTAGGAGGAAAAGGAAAATATGAAGATCTCACTCTTCTACGAGTTCGCCCTGCCCCGCCCGTGGACCCAAGACGACGAGCGTGAACTGTTCCTCGACGGGCTGGCGGAGGTCGAGGCCGCCGACAAGGCCGGCTTCTCCACTGTCTGGCTCACCGAGCACCACTTCCTGGAGGAGTACTGCCACGCCACCGCGCCGGAGATCTTCCTGTCCGCGGCGAGCCAGCGCACCAAGGACATCCGGCTGGGCTTCGGCATCATGCACCTGCCGCCCGCGGTCAACCACCCCGCGCGCGTGGCCGAGCGCGTCTCGACTCTCGACCTGATCTCCGGCGGCCGGGTGGAGTTCGGCACCGGCGAATCCTCGTCGGTCGGTGAGCTCGGCGGTTTCGGCATCGACCCCGCCGACAAGCGCACCCAGTGGGAGGAAGCGCTCGAGGTTTCGATCCGGTGTATGACCGAGGAGCCGTTCACGGGCTTCAAGGGGCAGCACATCGAAATGCCTGCGCGCAACGTCGTACCGAAGCCGGCGCAGCGACCACACCCGCCGGTGTGGGTGGCCTGCACAAGACCGTCCTCGGTGCAGATGGCAGCCCAGAAGGCCATCGGTGCCTTGAGTTTCGCCTACACCGGCCCGGGACCGCTCAAGGAGCGGGTGGACGGTTACTACCGGGAGTTCGAGGAGAACGGGTCACCGGTCACGCCGCTGATGAACCCGAACATCCTCGCCATCGGCGGCGACCTGTCGATGATGGTGGCCAAGACCGACGAGCAGGCCGTACAGCGACTCGGCCTCGGCGGCGGGTTCTTCTCGTTCGGGATCATGCACTACTACATGACCGGTGAGCACACCCCCGGCCGCACCCAGGTCTGGGAGCGGTACCTCAAGGAGGTCGAACAGGATCCGTCGTTGGCCTACGGTCCCGGCCGCGGTGCGATCGGCTCTCCCGAGACCGTGCGCGAGTTCCTGCGCGGCTACGAGGAGAGCGGTGTCGACGAGATCATCCTGCTGCTCAATCCGCGCAGTCACGAGGGCACCATGGAGTCCATCGAGCTGATGGGCAAGGAGGTGCTACCCGAATTCATCGAACGGGATGCGAAAGCCGTTGCGGCGAAAGACAAGCGGCTGGAACCGGTTCTGGAGAAGGTCGAGGCCCGTCGGGAACCGTCACTGGCCCCCGGGTTCGACGAGAGCTACTCATTCGGCGGGCTGCCCACCGGCCGTGGCGGCAAGTTCACCGCCAGCGAGATTCCCGAGGCGATGGCCGAGATGAACGAGGGCCGGGTGCAGGCGGCGAAAGACGAGAAGGCCGAGCGCGAGACGCGTTGACCGTGGGACAGATCGACGAACTGTGGCGCTACGACGGACGCCGGGTCGTGGTGACCGGGTGTGCGTCGGGCATCGGCGCGCACCTGGTGAGCCAGCTGACCGAACTCGGCGCGGACGTGGTGGGCCTGGACGTGAATCGCCCGAATCTGGAGCTGAGTGAGTTTCATCCGGTCGACCTGGCCGATCCGGCGTCGATCGACGCCGCGGTCTCCAGGATCGGTGGGACGGTTGATGCGCTGTTCAATGTGGCCGGGGTGTCCTCGGGTATCGGCGACCCGCTGCTGGTGGTCCGGATCAACTTCCTCGGTACCCGCTACTTCACCGAGGCGTTGGTGCCCGCGATGCCGCCCGGATCCTCGATCGCCAACGTATCGTCGTTGGCAGCATCGGCATACCGCGAGAACGCCGCGGTCACCGCGGGTCTGCTCGGCACCCAATCAATCGCCGACGGGATCGAATGGTGCAGCCACCATCCGGAGGCGGTCGCCGACGGTGGTGGTTACCGGCTCTCCAAGGAGGCGATCATCCTCTACGGGATGGCCAATGTCGCCGCGCTGGGCGCGAAGGGGATCCGGATCAACTGCACCGCGCCGGGGGTGACCGATACACCGATCCTCGATCAGCTACGGACCGCGTACGGACCGGACTTCCTGACCGCCTTCCGGACACCACTGGGCCGGGTCGCCGGACCAGACGAACAGGCCAGCGTCCTGGCCTTTTTGAACAGCGCGGCAGCCAGCTACATCACCGGTCAGGTGATCTGGGTGGACGGTGGCACCATGGGCGATACCGACCTCGCCGGATCGGTACCGCGACAGTGAAGCGAAATGGTGAAACATGGCGAATATGAGTGACTTCCGGCGAGTCGCCGACGACGTCCGCAATTGGGGCCGCTGGGGTGGTGCCGACGAGTTGGGGACGCTGAACTTCATCACCGCCGACAAGGTCACCGAAGCGGCGGCACTGGTCAAGGCAGGCAAGGTGTTCGCGCTCGGTGGCGACTTCGGTTCGGCAGGGCCGCAGGGCGCGTTCCAGTTCCGGCAGAACCCCACCCACGTGATGACCGTCGACGGCGGCGACGCGAACACCCTCGCGCAGTATGGGCCACAGTGGCTGCGCAACTCGGTGGCCCATCAGGTCAGCGAGTTCTTCGTCGACAACCCGTTCCGGTTCAACGACGACATGATCGTGATGCCGCTGCAGGCCGCAACCCAGTGGGATGCGCTCTCCCACGTGTACTACGAGGACAAGCTCTACAACGGATTTCCGGCCGATTCGGTGACCAGCTTCGGAGCGTTCCACTGTGGGATCGACAAGGTGGACGGTAAGGGCATCACCAGCCGCGGTGTGCTGCTCGATGTGGTCGCCCACCGGGGTGTCGAGATGTTCCTGGAACCCGGAAACCCCGTGACACCGGCCGAACTCGACGAGGTGGCCGTAGCACAAGGTGTCACGATCGGGCGTGGCGACATCGTGGTCGTACACACCGGGTGGTGGACCCGCTTCCTGTCCACCGGCGACGGGACAGAGCCCGGTTCCGGGCTGGACTGGCGGTGCGCTTCGTGGCTGCACGACCACGAGGTAGCAGCGGTGGCCGCCGACAACCTGATGGTGGAGGATCCCGATCCGGCCGCCGGGGTCGAGGGCACCTTCCTGCCCATGCACATGCTGTGTCTGCGTGACATGGGTCTGATGCTGGGCGAATACTGGGATCTGGCTGCCCTGTCCGCGGACTGTGCGGCCGACGGCGTGTACGAATTTCAACTGATTGCGCCGCCGCTACGCGTGACCGGAGCAGTGGGTTCCCCGGTGAATCCCATTGCGATCAAATGAGGAGACCATGACGTCTACTGAACCGCCCCCCACAAAAGTGCCGTTCGTGGTCGGTCTCGGCGGAACCTTGCGAGCGAATTCATCGACCGAGCGCGCGGTGCGGTACTGCCTGGCATCCGTGGAACATCAGGGCGGCCGGACCCGGATGTTCGCCGGTCCCGATCTCGATCTGCCGATGTATGCGCCACATTCGCTGGATCGCACACCGGCCGCACTCGAACTCGTCAAGGCGCTGCGCGACGCCGACGCCGTGGTCGTCGGCTCACCCGGCTATCACGGTGCCATCTCGGGTCTGGTGAAGAACGCCCTGGACTACATCGAGGATCTGCGGGAGGACCCGAGGGTGTATCTGGACAACACCCCGTGGGGCTGCATCAGCTGCGCGTACGGGTGGCAGGCCGCGGTCGGCACGCTGGGACAACTGCGTTCGATCGGCCATGCATTGCGGGCCTGGCCGACACCGTTGGGCGTGGCGATCAACTCAGCCGACCAGATCTGGGGTGAAACGGGCGAATTGACCGACGGTTCGGTGCGCAACCAACTCGACATGCTGGCCAACCAGGTGCTCACGTTCGCCCGGTCCGGCGGAGCCGCTCGATGACCTTCCAGCGCCACACCGTCGACATCGACGGACTGACCACCAGCTACCTCGAAGCCGGAACCGGTGACCTCGTGGTGTTACTGCACGGCGGTGAGTTCGGGGTCAGCGCCGAACTCGGCTGGGAGCACACCATCGGGGCGCTGGCCGAGCATTACCGGGTGCTGGCGCCGGACATGCTGGGTTTCGGGCAGAGCGCGAAAGTTGTCGACTTCAATGACGGCCGTGGGATGCGGATCCGCCACATCGCGCGATTCTGCGCCGAACTGGGCGTGACCTCAGCACATTTCGTCGGCAATTCGATGGGCGCGATCAACATGCTCGTCGATGCGACGTCGGCCGCCCCACGACTCCCGATCCGGTCGATGGTGGCGATCTGCGGGGGAGGGGAGATCCAGCGAAACGAGCATATGACGGCGCTGTACGAATACGATGCCACCGTCGAGGGGATGCGCCGCATCGTCACGGCCCTGTTCGCCGATCCCTCTTACCCCGCCGACGACGCATATGTGCTCAGACGCTATGAGTCGAGCATCGCGCCGGGAGCGTGGGAAGCCTTGGCGGCAGCCCGGTTCCGTCGGCCAGGGTTGGCGGCGCCTGCCAGTCCGTCGTCACGGCGCGAGTACGACCGCATCTCAGTTCCCACGCTGATCCTCGAAGGTGAGGGTGACAAGCTGCTGCCCGCCGGCTGGGCAGCCGAGATCGCAGGGCAGATCGCCGGCGCCCGCAGCGTCGTCGTTCCGGCGGCGGGGCACTGTCCGCAGATCGAGCAGGCGGATGCCGTCAACCGGGCGCTCGTGGATTTCCTGGCGCCTCAGCGCGCCCGCATCGCGCGGTAGGCCGCGGCGCCGCGTGATGGCGGTGATCCTTCAGGACGGTTGAGCGGTCGTTCTCAGTTAAAGCAGTCGCTTGACTGAACTTCGCGGAACGGGTTGAGTCGAAGCGTCGCCCTCTGCGGCTGAGGAGAAAGGGCTTGCGGCCTACATGAGCAACGAACTGGCTGGAAAAGTAGCAGTGGTCACCGGTGGCGCATCGGGTCTGGGCGAGGGGTTGGTACGCCGCTTCGCCGCCGAGGGTGCGCGCGTGATGATCGGTGACGTCGAGACAGACCGCGGCGCGGCGCTGGCCGACGAACTCGGCGAGGGCACCGACTTCGTCGCGACCGATGTCTCCGATCCCGACCAGGTCGGCGCGTTGGTGAACGCGGCCGTCCAGCGGTTCGGTGGTTTGCACATCATGGTCAACAACGCCGGCGTGTCCGGCACCATGCACCGCCGCTTTCTCGACGACACTCTCGCCGACTTCCACCAGGTGATGGGAGTGAACGTGCTCGGCGTGATGGCAGGGACGCGGGATGCGGCCCGCCGGATGGCGGAGCACGGCGGCGGATCGATCATCAACCTGACCTCGATCGGTGGCATCCAGGCGGGCGGGGGCGTGATGACCTATCGGGCGTCCAAGGCCGCCGTCATCCAGTTCACCAAATCTGCCGCGATCGAACTGGCGCATCATGAGATTCGGGTGAATGCCATCGCGCCCGGCAATATCCGGACCGCGATCGTCTCGAAATCCGCATCTGCCGAGGACCGTGAGCGGTTGGAACAGTTCGAAGAAGGTATCCGGGCGCAGATGCGCGCCGACCGCCCACTCAAGCGGGAAGGCACCGTCGAGGACGTGGCGGAGGCGGCACTGTATTTCGCAGGGGACCGGTCGCGCTACGTCACCGGCACGGTGTTGCCCATCGACGGCGGAACGGTCGCGGGCAAGGTGGCCTCCCGCAAGCCGAAGTCGTAGCGGTAGCCGTGTCCGTATAGCCGGGGCGCGCCTGACAATAACAAAATTGCTACGCCGGGCTAAAAGTAGAACACTGTTGTACAGTTGGTCGTTGCGACGAGAGGGTCGTGACGACCGATTCTCGGTGGAGTCCTGGTGGTGGCGAAAGGCGGAATCCGTGACAGTGAGAGTGGCAACCGATGTCTGTTATGACCCGTACGACGTTGAGCTGAATGCGAATCCGTATGAGACGTATGGACGTCTCCGGGAGGAAGCGCCGCTGTACTACAACAGCGAGTATGATTTCTACGCGCTGAGCCGATTCGCGGACGTCGACAGTGCGGCTGTCGATGTCAGAACATTCAGCTCGGCCCGTGGTGACGTGTTGGAGACCGTCAAGGCCAATATTGACATCCCGCCGGGCTTCATCATTTTCGAGGATCCTCCTATCCACGACATCCATCGCAAGCTGCTGGCCCGAATGTTCACGCCACGCAAGATCAGCGCACTCGAAGCCAAGATCCGCGAATTCTGTGCCGACTGTTTGGATCCCTTGGTCGGCAGCGGACGTTTCGACTTTGTGGCCGACCTCGGCGCGCGGATGCCGATGCAGGTTATCGGCATGCTGTTGGGGATGCCCGAGGGTGATCAGGAGGCCGTCCGGAAACGCTGGGATGACAACCTGCGCACGGAGGCTGGTCGCCCCATGGAAGTGGCCCCGGAGGCCATCGACGCGGGGGAGCTTTTTGCGGGGTATGTCGACTGGCGAGTGGAGAATCCGTCGGATGACATCATCTCGGAGCTGGCCGGCGTCGAGTTCGCCGACGAACACGGCACCACCCGACGACTGACGCGTGACGAACTCCGTGCCTACGCAAGCCTGGTCGTCGGCGCAGGCAACGAGACCACCAACCGGCTGATCGGCTGGATGGGCAAGGTGCTGGCTGAACATCCAGAGCAGCGGCGCCAGCTTGCCGAAGACAACTCACTGATACCCAAGGCCATTGAGGAACTTGTGCGCTATGAACCGTCGGGCCCGAACATGGCCCGGTATGTCACGCGCGATGTCGAATACTATGGACAGACGGTGCCTGCCGGCAGTGTGATGCTGCTGATGCTCGGCGCGGCCAATCGCGATCATCGTCAATTCCCGCCGGACGGCGATGTTTTTAACATCCATCGGCGTTCACCTCAGCACCTGGGGTTCGGCCGCGGTGCCCACTACTGCCTCGGCTCGGCGCTGGCCCGTCTCGAGGGAAGGATCGCGCTGGAGGAGATCTTGAAGCGATTCCCCGAGTGGGATGTCGAGCTCGACAAAGCCGCGTTGACATCGACTTCGGCTGTGCGGGGCTGGGAATCGATGCCGGCTGTGCTGCGCTGACCCGTGTCGTCACTTCGACAACGGGCCGACCAGCTCAACCGGATTCGGTCGCCGCCACCATCGACTGCGCGTCGTGGTAATAGACGCGGATCTCGGCGATCTTCCCGTCCACCAACCGGGTTTCTTCGGCGAAGCGCGTGAACTGCCCGGTATCGGTGAGGGGGTATCCGCCGAAGGTGACCGCCCGATCACCGTCGACGACAATGTCGTGAATTTTGAACTGCGTTACGTCCGCCACCTGTGCGACCGCCGCGTAGATGGCCGATAGTGCCTCTTTGCCTCGGTATTCCCCGCCGAATGGCAGGTAAGGCGGCTCGTAGGTGACGACGTCATCGGCCAGGCAGCACATCATGGTCTCGATATCACCGCGGGCACCTGCCGCATAGAAGCGTTCGATGAGCGAACGGTTCTGTTCTGTCAGCGATTTGAGGTCCGTCATGTCTGCTTCCTGTGCTGTCATAGTTGTTCCGGCCTACCTTCCATTAATCCGATTGGGCCTGCAGTCGGGTTGTATCATGGTGTATGCCAGTAAGTTTGGACTGGTTCGTCGATGACGCCGGACCGCGAAACTCTAACCCGATCACCGGCTTGGGTTTGGGAACTTGGCGGATGCCCCTGGACGCCTCCGCTGATGCTCAAAAGCGAACTACTACAGGAAAAGTCTACAGATGACCGAGATCAAAGATCGCGCCGCCGTTGTCACCGGTGGTGGCAGCGGCATCGGCAGGGCACTGGCGATCGAACTCGCCAGACAAGGCGCGGCAGTGGGTGTCGCCGACATCATGCCGGCCAACGCCGAACGCGTGGCACGCGAGATAACGGACGAAGGCGGCACCGCGATTGCATTGGAATGTGATGTCTGCGAGCGTGGTTCGATCGACGCGATGAGGACCGAGGCGCAAGGTGAGCTCGGCGCGATCTCACTGTTGATCGCGAATGCCGGGGCCACCTCATTCGAGCCTCTGGTCGAGATGTCAGATGCCGACGTCGACTGGATTGTCCATGTCAATCTGATGGGCACGCTCTACTGTGTGCAGTCGTTTCTGCCCGGCATGATCGCGGCGGGAAAAGGTGGGCACCTGTTGGCGACGTCGTCGGTATCCGGCATGTTTCCGGCCTGGCTCCCCAGTCAGGCGCCCTACTCATCGGCCAAGCTCGGTGTGGTCGGGTTGATGTTGAACCTGGGGGCCGAGCTCGCCCCGCACGACATCAACACCACGGTGTATTGCCCGGGCGGCGTCGCGACAGGGATGAAAGACAACAATGAACGCTATCGACCGACGCGTTTCGGCGGCCCCAAAGCGGCGCCGGTGCGGGTGCCCGAGGAATTCGTTCAGGACAGCCTGCGGATGCTGGCCCCAGAGGTGATTGCGCCGATGGTCCTGCGGGCGATCACCAACGATCGCCGCATCGTCTTTGACCATTCCTCCCAACGGCAGGTCTGGATCGACACCTACCAGCAGCCTGTGCTGGACGCCTTCGACGTGGTCGAGCAGGAGGAGATCGCGGCCTCGCGCGGTTGAGGTTCGCCGCGTCCGACAGGGACCCACCCGCGTTCGGCCGATTGCTTAATTCAATCACTTGACTTAAAGATGATGTCGAGGTTCACTGAACCGGTGACGACAGTCAGTCGGACGGCCCGGGCCGATCGGGTCAGCAGCACGCAGGAAGCGATCCTGAAGGCGGCCGAGCGGCTCTACGCCGAGCACGGGGTGTTCGCGGTATCGAACCGCCAGGTCAGCGAGGCGGCCGGGCAGGGTAACAACGCCGCAGTGGGCTATCACTTCGGCACCAAGACCGATCTGGTGCGCGCGATAGAACACAAGCACCGCGGGCCGATCGAGCAGTTGCGTGAGCAGATGGTGGACGGGGCGGGCGATTCTGCCGACCTGCGGGACTGGGTCGGGTGTTTGGTCCGTCCCCTCACTGATCACCTTGCCGCCCTGGGGAACCCGACGTGGTATGCCAGGTTCGCGGCCCAGGTGATGACCGATCCCGCGTACCACAGCATCGTGGTACGGGATGCCCTCAGCTCGCCGTCGCTGGTGCAGGTCATCGATGGAATGAACAGCTGTCTGCCGGATCTGCCCGCCGAGGTCCGTGCCGAGCGCAACATCATGGCCCGCAACCTGCTGATGCACAGCTGTGCCGACCGCGAACGCGCACTGGCCCAGGGAGTCAATGCGCCCCGGTCGACATGGCCCGCCGCGGCTTACGGCCTCGTCGACGCGATTGTGGGGCTGTGGCAGGCGCCGGTCACCGAAGGGCGTGATCTGACGTGAAAGTCACCGTCGACCAAGACAAGTGCGTCTCGTCGGGCCAGTGTGTGCTCAACGCGAGCGAGGTGTTCGACCAACGCGACGAGGACGGTGTCGTGGTTCTGCTCGAACCCAACCCCGGTCCCGACCACACCGACAACGCCCGCCGTGCGGCGGCGGCCTGCCCAGCTCTGGCCATCGACATCCAAGACTGACACCGAGGAATGAACTGATCCCCATGTCCGAGACACTGACCGATACCACGGCGACCACCGACATCCCCGACTATCCGATCGAGCGCGACTCCGCGTGCCCATTCGCACCGCCGCCCCAGGTGCTCGAGCTCGGTAGAGCCAAAGGTCTGTCCCGAGTGCGGATCTGGGACGGCAGCACGCCGTGGCTGATCACCGGCCACGAGGAGGCGCGGACGCTCTTCGCAGACGCCAGGGTCAGCGTGGACGATCGGCGTTCGGGCTTTCCCCACTGGAACGAGATGATGGTATCCACGGTGAACAAGCGGCCGCGGTCGGTGTTCACCTCGGACGCCGAAGAACACACCCGGTTCCGCCGGATGCTGTCTAAGCCGTTCACCTTCAAGCGCGTCGAAGGTTTGCGGGCCACGATCCAGAAGGTGACCGACGACCACATCGACGCGATCCTGGCCGGCCCGCAACCGGCAGACATCGTCGCCGCGCTGGCGTTGCCGGTTCCGACACTGGTGATCAGCGAGATGCTCGGCGTGCCATATGAAGACCACGAGTTCTTCCAACATCATGCCAACGTCGGCCTGGACCGGTACGCCAAGGCCGAAGACACCATGGCCAAGGGCATGAGCCTGTCCAAGTATCTGTGCGACCTTGTCGAGGCCAAGATGGCAGATCCCGCCGAGGACGCGGTGTCAGATCTGGCCGAGCGCGTGACGGCCGGCGAGATCGACGTCAAGGAGGCCGCCCAGCTGGGCACGGGCCTGTTGATCGCCGGGCACGAGACGACGGCCAACATGATCGGGATCGGCGTGCTGGCCCTGTTGCAGAACCCTGAACAGGCCGAGTTCCTGCGCAATGCCGAGGATCCCAAGGTGATCGCGAATGCGGTCGAGGAACTGATGCGGTACCTGTCGATCATTCAGAACGGTCAGCGCCGGGTGGCCATCGAGGACATCGAGATCAGTGGGGAGACCATCCGCGGCGGCGAGGGCATCATCATCGACCTGGCCCCGGCCAACTGGGATGCCAAGGCCTATCCGCAACCCGACAAGCTCGACCTGAGCCGCGACGCCGGGCAGCAACTCGGATTCGGGTACGGCCGTCACCAATGCGTCGGCCAACAGCTCGCCCGCGCCGAACTTCAGATCGTGTTCCACACCCTGCTGCGCCGCATTCCGACGATGCGTCTGGCCATCCCGTTCGACGAGGTGCCGTTCAAACACGACCGTCTCGCCTACGGCGTCTACGAACTTCCCGTCGCCTGGTAACCGGAAGCGAACCGACTGTTCAGCCCTGACAGCCCGATTGGAGCGTCCACCGTGTCAACACCAACTACCACGCTGTATCCCCCGGAGGGGTTCGGCGCACCCAAGGACCGCCGCGGCCACGCGACGGAAGGAGCCCTGACCGGATTACCTGACGGCACCGAGATCTTCTCGGCCGACAATCACATCTCGGTAGCCGACGACATCTTCTACGAACGTTTTCCCGACGATCTGAAAGGTGCTGCGCCACGGATCTGGTACGAGGACGGCGCGTACATGGTCGGGATGAAGGGCAAGTCCTGGGTGGGCGGCGACTTCGGCCGGGTGCTGATGCAGTACGACGATCTCGCCGGTGCGGCCACCAACAATATCGAGGCCCGTATCCGCGAGCTCGCCGAGGACGGCATCGACAAGGAACTGGCATTTCCCAACGCGGTGCTCGCACTGTTCCACTACCCGGACAAGAACATCCGTGAGCGGGTGTTCCGCATCTACAACGAGGTCATGGCTGACCTGCAGGAACGGTCGAACGGTCATTTCTACGGTGTCGGGTTGATCAACTGGTGGGATCCGAAAGGCACTCGCAGCACGCTGGCAGAACTGAAGTCTCTCGGACTCAAGACATTTCTGCTGCCGTTGAATCCGGGTAAGGACGACGAGGGCAACATCTACGACTACGGCGGCACCGCGATGGACGCCGTGTGGGACGAGATCGAAGCGGCCGGTCTGCCGGTCACCCACCACATCGGGGAGACCCCGCCGAAGACTCCGTGCGAGCACAACAGCGTGGTGGTCGGGATGATGATCAACGTCGACTCGTTCCGTGAGCAGTTCGCCAAGTACCTGTTCTCCGGGATCCTCGACCGGCACCCGAACCTGAAGATCGGCTGGTTCGAAGGTGGAATCGCCTGGGTGCCAACGGCACTGCAGGACGCCGAACATCTGCTGGCTTCCTACCGGCACATGTTCAACCACGACTTGCAACACGACATCCGGTACTACTGGGACACCCACATGAGTGCGTCGTTCATGGTCGACCCGTTGGGACTGGAACTCATCGACAAGATCGGCGTCGACAACGTGATGTGGTCCAGCGACTATCCCCACAACGAAAGCACCTACGGCTACTCGGAGAAATCGCTGGCATCGGTGGTTGCGGCGGTGGGACCGGAGAACGCCGTCAAGATCGTCAGCGCCAATGTCACGAAGTTTCTGGGACTCTCATGACCACAGTTGCCCAGGATGGCCCGTCGGTCATCGACATTCCCGAGGAGCCCGACCGTCCCCGGATGCGTCGCGAGATCGGTGCGCGGGTGCGCGCTGCGATGAAGGAGCACGGCGTCGACGCCTTGATCGCGCTGGGCAACGGCAACGTCGTGTACCTGACGGGTGCGAGCTGGCCGTTGCTCGACGCCGGCCTGTCCCATGTGGAGCGCCCGGTGGCGCTGATGCTCGCCGACGACGAGTACCCGCACCTGTTCATGCCGGCGCGCGAAGGCGCACCGTTGGAAACAGACCTCCCCGATGACCATCTGCATGAGCCGGTCTACCTCGAATTCGACGAAGGCGTCGAACATTTCGCCAAGGTTCTCGCCGAGTTGATCCCTGCCCGCGCCACCGTGGCGGTCGACGAGCTGACCGGGGCCATGCGCCGCGCCGCAGGCCGGTTGTTCCCGGCCGGGGCACCGGTGGATGCCGCACCCGTCGTGGGTACGGCCAAGTTGGTGAAGACACCCGACCAACTCTCGGCCATCCGGCGCGCCTGCCGGATCACCGAAGAAGCCATGGTCGATGTACAGAAGTCATTGGCGCCCGGCGTCCGCCAGATCGACCTGTCGGCGCAGTTCGTACGCCGGGCATTCGAACTCGGCGCCACGGCCAGCATGCTCGAGGCCATCTGGCAGGTGATGCCGACCTCGAAAGCCGAAGGTGTGTGGACCACACACGGTGATCTGGCATTGCCGTTGTTGACGACCGAGCGCGAACTGGAAAAGGGCGACGTGCTCTGGACCGACGTCTCCATCACCTACCAGGGCTACTGTTCGGACTTCGGCCGCACCTGGGTGGTGGGTGACGAGCCGACACCACGCCAGCACGCACAGTTCCACAAATGGCGCGATCTGTTGGATGCGGTGCTGGCGGTCACGAAGGCCGGCGCCACCTGTGGTGATCTGGGCCGGGCGGCGATTGCGGCCAATGGTGGGCAGAAACCGTGGCTGCCGCACTTCTACATCGGCCACGGCATCGGTAGCAATGCAGCCGAGATGCCCATGATAGGAACCGATCTGGGCCAGGAGTTCGACGACAATTTTGTGTTCCCGGTCGGCATGGTGCTGGTCCTGGAGCCGGTGGTGTGGGAAGACGGCACCGGCGGCTATCGAAGCGAGGAGATCGTGGTAATCACCGAGGACGGTTGGACACCGCTGACCGACTACCCGTATGACCCTTATGTCTACTGAGGTGCTCGCCGATGACCACGCTCTCCGCTACGGGCGGCGGGAGCGGGTACTGGCGCAGATGGAAGCCCACGACATCGACATCCTGGTGCTCGGCCGGCAGGCCAACGTGCGGTATGTCACCGGCGCACCGCAACTCTGGGTGGCCGGTACCCGGCCGTTCGGCCCCATCTGCGCGTTCGTGCGGGCCACCGGGGACATCCATTTGAACAGCACGTGGGACGAGGGCATACCGGAAGAGATTCCGCACGAGCACCTGTACGGCCTGGCCTGGAATCCCATGACACTGATCGGTGTGCTGCAAGGGATCACGGGTGCGGGCACCGCCAAGCGGGTGGGAACCGACGCCTTGACACCGAACTTCGCCAAGCTGTTGCCGATGGCGTTTCCGAACGCCGAGTTGGTCGACGGTGAACTGGCGATGCGGACCGCGCGCCGAACCAAGACGCCCGAGGAAGTGGCGGCCCTGCGGTCCGCCCTGGGCGTTGCCGAGCACGGGTTGGCCGCCGCCGTGGCGGATCTGATCCCGGGGAACACCGAGCGCATGCTGGCCGGTGCGCTGATGGAAGCCGAGGCTGCCGGTGGCGTCAGCACTCCGGCGACGCAGGACTCGGCATGGATCACCGCCAAGGAGACACCGTGGCGCCGGGCATCGGGTGACGGCCGATTGCGTGACGGCGACCTGGTAGCGGTGGCGGCGGGTGTGCTCGCCGGCGGGTATGTCGCCGAGGTGGCCCGCACCTGGCCGGTCGGTGAGGTCACCGATGGGCAGGCGGTCTCTGCGTTGTACGGCCGGCGTGATCGGTTGTGGGACAGGCTCGTCGATGCCTGCCGCACGGGCAACCGGGCCGGTGCGTTGCTGGCCGCGTATGAAGACGCGGGCGAACCGATCCCGCCGACACCGGTGGCTCACGGTTTGGGCCTTGGCTTCGATCCACCGGTGGTGTCGCCGCAATTGCGGGCCAGCGCCGATGCCGAGGTGTTGGAGGACGGAATGGTGCTCGCGGTGACTGCGCACGTATGGCAACAGGGCATCGGTGCGGTGTTCACGCGTGATGCGGTGCTGATCACCGCCGACGGCCCGGAAGTGCTGTCGGGCAGCCCGTCCTACCACGCGCTCGGAGCTTCTCATGCCTGACCGGCCCAGCCCCGAGGAGATCATTCTCTACGAGAAGGATCCCAAGACCAAGATCGCCACGATCACCTTCAACCGGCCGGATTATCTCAACGCGCCGACGTCGATGGCCCGGCTGCGCTACGCCGATGTGCTGCGAGCGGCGAACGCGGACAACGATGTCAAAGTGGTGATCATCCGTGGCGTCGGGGACAACCTGGGCAGCGGCGCGGACCTGCCGGAGTTCATGGAGGGCAACGACAACCCGGCGGCGCGATTGGCCGAGCTGCGGCTGGAGGACGACGGTGTCGGCGAGGTGACCTATCCACCGAAGGGCACCTTCCGCAACGGGGCCACCATCAGCTCGTGGTACGCCAATTCCCAGGCGGGCAACCGCGCGCTTCAGGACTTCAAGAAGATCAGCATCGTCGAGGCGAAGGGCTACTGCTACGGCTGGCACTTCTACCAGTGCGCCGATGCTGACCTCGTGATCTCCAGCGACGACGCCCTGTTCGGCCACCCGTCATTCCGGTACCACGGCTGGGGCCCGCGGATGTGGACCTGGGTTCAGATGATGGGGTTGCGTAAGTTTCAGGAAATGGTGTTCACCGGCCGACCGTTCACCGCCGCCGAGATGTACGACTGCAACTTCCTCAACAAGGTGGTGCCTCGCGATCAGCTGGAAGCCGAGACCGACAAGTATGCGCGCGCGTGTACGCGTAACCGGCCGGTGGACACCGTCTTTCAGCAGAAGATGTTCTTCGAGATCTTCAAACAACAGCAGGGCGAGTACATGGGGAGCCTGCTGAGCGCCTTCTTCGAGTCGATGGGCAACGGAGTGTCCAACGACAGTGACGAGGATCTGGACATGTTCGAATCGATCGACTCCGGGCTGTCCGCCGCGGTCAACGACAATGACAATAAGTTCCCGCCCGACTTCAGGTTGAGCAAGAAGAACCGAGCCAAGCCTGTCTAGCCGCGAAATGGCATTCCAGCAGGGAAAGTTCGAGTATGAGCCTGCTGGAATGCCATTTCGGCGGGAGAGCGAATGAGCCATGACACCATCACCACCTCGACCACCCCTTGACGGCTACACCGTCGTCGACCTGTCATCCGGCATCTCCGGCGGATACTGCACGAAGCTCCTGGCCGACGGGGGCGCCGACGTCGTCAAAGTCGAATGCCCGGACGGTGACCCACTCCGCAGTTGGTCGGCATCCGGGGCCGTGATTCCGCCGGGCGCCGACGGTGCCTTGTTCACCTTCCTCGCCGGCGGCAAACGCAGTGTGGTCATCGATCCGGCCGATGACGCCGATCTGGCACTGCTCGACCGATTGCTGGCGTCCGCGGATTCAGTGATCTGGTCACCGGAATCACGCGTGGCACAGTCTGTATCACCCACAAAGCTGTCCGAACGTCACCCCGGCCTCATCGTTACCGCCATCACCGCCTTCGGACTGCACGGTCCGTGGAGCGACCGGGCCGCCACCGAGTTCACGTTGCAGGCCTGGTCCGGTGGTGCCATCGGCATCGGGCGAGGCACGCAGGACCGGGCGCCGGTGACCATCGGCGGTCAGGTGGGGGAGTGGCTCGCCGGTGCCTACAGTGCCGCGATGACACTGGCCTTCCGCTCGCGCGCACTGCGGGACGGGCACGGGGAGCTCATTGACCTGTCCAAGTTGGAAGCCCAGATTCTGGGGCTCACCTACTATCCGGTGACCTACTTCGAAATGCTGGGGCGGCCCTGGCGGACCGAACGCCGGCCCACCGTCCCAGGAATTGCCCAGGTTGCCGACGGACTGGTGGCTTTGGGCTGCGGCACGGCGCAACAATGGTGGGATCTGTGCGCGATGTCGGGTCACGACGACTGGATCGACGAGAATACGACCCTGACCATCACCGAGCAGGCCAACCTGCATGCCGACGAACTCTACGAGTGGCTGCAGAACCAACGGGCCGACGACCTCCGGGATCTCGCGACGGCATTCCGGATACCCAACTCGCCCGTGGGGAACGGCCAGAATGTCACGGCCATGGACCATTTCGTGGCCCGCGGCGCATTCGTGACCAATCCGCAGCACGGGTTCGCCCAGCCCGGTCATCCCTACCGGTTCAGCAGCCTCACATTGCGCCCCGCCGCACCGGCGCCGCGGCTCGGTGAACACACCGAGGAACTCCGCGACGCGGCGCTGTCCCCGCGGGACGCTCCGGTCCGACGGCCAGGGGGGAACCGGCTGCCGTTCAGTGGGCTTCGGGTACTCGACATGACCACGTTCTGGGCTGGACCGTCATGCACCCACGTGCTGGGCATGCTGGGCGCCGAAGTCATCCATCTCGAGTCCACCGCCCGTCCGGATGGCACGAGACTCATCGCCGGTATCCCTGCCACGGAGGACCAGTGGTGGGAGCGTTCGCCGATCTTCAGCGCGCTGAACACCAACAAGAAGAGCCTGACACTGGATTTCCAGACCGAAGCGGGCCGGGACCTGTTGCGCCGCCTGATTGCCACCTCGGACATCGTCGTGGAGAACTTCACTCCCCGGGTGATCGATCAGATCGGCCTCGACTTCGACTCGGTGCGCGCCTTGCGCGAGGACATCGTCATGGTGCGAATGCCCGGATTCGGTCTGGACGGACCGTGGCGCGACAACCCGGCGTTCGCCTACATCATTGAGGACGCCTCGGGGCTGAGTTGGCTTACGGGTTTTCCCGATCGCACGCCGTTCGAACCGTATTCGGTGGGGGATCCGAACGCCGGGGTGCACGCGCTGAACGCGCTGCTGCTGGCCTTGGAACACCGGCGTCAGACCGGAGAAGCGGTCCTGGTGGAGGCGGCCATGGTCGACGCGGCGCTCAGCATTGCCGCCGAGCAGGTGATCGAGCATTCCGCATACGGATCACTGTTGCACCGGGAGGGAAACCGTGGCCCGGTGGCGGCGCCGCAAAACCTGTACCGGAGCGCCGATGTCGACGAGTTCGGCCGTGCCGATTGCTGGGTGGCGATCGCGGTCAGCACCGACGGGCAATGGGATGGGTTGTGCCGTGCCCTCGGACATCCGGCATGGGCACAGGAGCCGACGTTGTCGACCGCCGCGGGCCGTCGCGCGCAACACGACCTGATCGACGAGCACCTGGCTGCCTGGTGCCTGACCCGTAGTGGTGACGACATCGTCGACACGCTGTGGGCGGCGGGAGTGCCGGTGGCCAAGGTGATGCAGCCTCATCGGCAGACGGAGTTACCACAATTGCGGCACCGCCGCTTCTTTGAGCGTGTCGGGCATCCGGTGAACGCCGCTGCTCCGCACAGCACCCTGCCCGTTTCGCTGTCAAAGGGGCCGCGGGAATTCCACCGGGAACCGGCGCCACTGCTCGGCGAACACAATCACGTGCTGCTGTCCGGGTTGGGGCTGACCGACGCCGAGATAGCCGCGTTGGCCGAGGACGGTGTCATCGGCACCGAGCCGGGGAGGCGACGGAAAGCCGCGCGCTGAACCTGCAGTGGCCAGTAGCCTCAACAGCCATGGCCATCAATCCTTCTGACATTCTGCTCACGGGCCGGGTCGCCGTCGTCACCGGTGGCGGCACCGGCATCGGCCGCGGTATCGCAGCAGGCCTGGCCGCCTTCGGCGCCTCGGTGGCGGTGTGGGAGCGGGACGCCCAAAGCTGCTCAATGGCAGCGGAAGCCGTCGGCGGGCTGGGCATCCTGACCGACGTCCGCGATTCCGAACAGGTGGATTCGGCTCTGGCGCAGACCACCGCCGAACTGGGCCAGGTCAGCATCCTGGTCAACAACGCCGGCGGGGTGTTCCACTCACCGCTGTTGGAGACCAGCGAAAACGGCTGGGATGCGCTGTATCGGAGCAATCTGCGTCATGTGCTGTTGTGCACCCAACGGGTGGCCCGGCAGCTGGTGGCCGCCGAATCAGCCGGTAGCATCATCAATCTCACGTCGATAGAGGGTGTGCGGGCCGCACCAGGCTACGCGGCGTATGCCGCGGCCAAGGCAGGCGTCATCAACTACACCCAGACTGCCGCATTCGAACTGGCCCCGCATGGTATCCGCGTCAATGCGCTGGCGCCGGATCTCACCCTGACCGAAGGCCTGCTGGAGCTGTCCCCTGACGGACTGCCGCCGGGGATCGGTGATGCCATTCCCATGGGCCGTGCCGGTGATGTCGATGAAATCGCCGCGACCGCAGTGTTCCTCGCCTCGTCGATGTCTAGCTACATCACCGGGCAGACCCTTCACGTCGACGGTGGCACCCAGTCCGCGGGTGGCTGGTACCGCCACCCGCAGACCGGGGCCTCCACGTTGGGTCCGGGCTAGGGACCGGACTTACTTGAGGCAGCTTCCCGCATCGACCGGCAGCGTCACACCCGTGATGTACCGGGCCTCGTCGGACGTCAGGAACAGCACCGCGTTGCTGATGTCGACGGCCTCGACCCACGGAATGGGCAGGGTGTGGAACAACTGGCAGATAGGCGCCATGTCGTCCGGGCCCGGGTTTTCCAGGTCGGGCCGGAACATCTTGAAGGTGCCGTCGTTGTGCAGCATCGGGGTCGCGACGTGCGTCGGATGCACGCTGTTGACGCGAATGTTGTGCTGGCCCAACTCGACGGCGAAGCCGCGCATCAGACCGACGACGCCATGCTTTGCGGCCACGTAATTACCGCAGTGCGGGTAGGCCTTCAGCCCGCCGACCGAGCTGGTCAGCACGATCGATCCGCCGCGGCCACCGGCAATGAGATGGGGGACACCGGCTTTGACCGACTTCCACACGCCGGACAGATTGATGTCGATCATCTCGTCCCAGTCGAGTTCGCTGGTCTTGTCGAGAGTGTCGCCACCGTTGCCGATGCCGGCGTTGGCGACGATGATGTCGAGCCTGCCGAGTTGTTCGACACCGTTGTCCACCGCGGTCTTGATCGCGTCGGCATCGCGGACATCGACCTCGGCGGTCACGACACGTCGATTCAGGCCCTTGATCAGGTTCGCGGTCTCGGCCAGGTCATCGGAGGTCGAGGCCGGGATGGCGCTCTCCGCCCCGGGGCGGATCGGTCCGCAGATGTCGATGGCGATGATGTCGGCGCCCTCCTGGGCCAGCCGCACTGCGTGGCTGCGGCCCTGGCCGCGGGCCGCGCCGGTAACGAATGCGACCTTGCCTTCCACCCGTCCAGACATTGGTTACCTCAGTTCTGTTGGTCGTCAAAATGGGGGGCGCCAGCGATGAAAAGTTGTGCACCTGCTCAGCACTCTGTCATCGCCCTACCCGCCATGTCAATGACAGAATCGATAGGAGCAAGTTGTACTCTGCGTGTAGAAGAATCACGTTCTCACGTAAGTCTGTTGAGGGGTTCTGAGCGAGGTTTCGAGTGGGGCAAATGCGCGCTACCGCGGTGCCGACACACGGAACCGCGACGCTCGCGCGGAAGTCTGCCGCCCCCCAGGGTCAGTACACCGAGGTGGGGCGAGCGCGACGGAGATCATGAGCGCGCTGCAGGGCAGCGCAAGTTCTATTCAGCCGAGAACTGAATTCTCTGCTAGCTGGCGGCGAACCCGTGGGAGCAGAAGTCCCATACCTCGTCGGCTGAGATCGGCTTCGGAGCACCGTCCTCGTTGCCCCCGCTGGACTGGGCGACGAACATCACGGTCTGCATCGTCATCGCGGCCATGCGACGCGGATTGATGCCCTCGCGCAGCTGGCCGGCCGCGGAGGCTTCCTCCATGAGCTCGGTGAGCAGCGTCAACAGCGGTGCGTGTGCGACCTTCACCTCGGAGGGATGCGACACCAGCAGTCTGGGCGCGAAATCGGTGAACAGCGGACGCTGGGCGGCCGGATCCGGTCGCGACGACTCGAAGAGCAGCTGAATTGCGACTTTGAGCCGTTCGATCGGGTCGGAATGGCTCGCGGTGGCCGCGCGGATCTGATCGGCCGACCGGCTCAGCGCATCCTCGAACAGTGCGAGCAGCAGCTCATGTTTCCCGTCGAACTGCAGGTAGAAGCTTCGCAGTGACTGCCGCGAGCGGTCCACGACCTCCTGCACGGTGAAATCGGTGCTGCCTTTTTCGATGATGATCGCCTGTGCGGCGTCCAGGAAGCGCTGCACGCGCTGAGCCGCGCGGAGTTTTGCGGTTTTGATCGACCGCTCGACAGCCCGTTGTTTCCATGCGGGTTCTTCGCCAGTGGTGGTCACCGGCGGCTCAGATGCGTGCCGAGTCGGGAAAGCATGCACTGACTGTACCGGAGAATGTCTTGCCATTGCGGTCCTGGACCCCCTCGCAGCCACCGTGTTGGAGATTGTAACTTTCTCACTGTGAGAATAGTATTCTCATCACGGGAATTACAGAAGTCCTTCGAGAAGAAGGTCATCACGCCCCGGCCGGTGCCCAAGAAGGAAGACTGAATGTACATCGACTACGACGTCGCGGACTCGATCGGCACCATCACCCTCAACAGGCCCGAGGCCGCCAATGCGCAGAACCCTGAACTCCTCGACGAACTCGACGCCACCTGGACCAGAGCGGCCGAGGATCCCGAGGTGAAGGTGATCGTGCTGCGGGCCAACGGCAAGCACTTCTCGGCAGGCCATGACCTACGGGGCGGCGGCCCCGTGCCGGACAAGATCAGCTTGGAATTCATCATCGCCCACGAATCGCGGCGCTACCTCGAGTACACGCTCCGCTGGCGCAACGTCCCCAAGCCGTCGATCGCTGCGGTGCAGGGCCGGTGCATCTCCGGTGGGCTGCTGCTGTGCTGGCCGTGCGACCTGATCCTGGCCGCCGACGACGCGTTGTTCTCCGATCCGGTGGCGTTGATGGGTATCGGAGGCGTTGAATACCACGGTCATACTTGGGAACTCGGTGCGCGCAAGGCCAAGGAGATCCTGTTCACGGGTCGTCCGCTCAGCGCGGAGGAGGCGGAGCGCACCGGCATGGTCAACCGGGTGGTGCCGCGGGAAGAGCTCGACACCCAGACCAGGGAACTGGCCGAGCAGATCGCCACAATGCCGTCATTCGCGTTGCGTCAGGCCAAACGGGCCGTCAACCAGACGCTCGACGTGCAGGGTTTCTACGCTGCCATCCAATCGGTGTTCGACATTCACCAGACCGGCCATGGGAATGCCCTGAGCGTGAGTGGCTGGCCGGTGCTGGTCGACATCGATCAAATGAAGGCCAATATCAAGTAGCGTGCACTCGTGACCGGTCCACGGCGTGCGAGCGTCGACCGGCTTGCAGTGAATTACGCGGTCCGGCTCACCCTGGCGCATCTGACCGCGGCCGCCGCGGTGCTGTTGGTGATCGTCTCGCTGTCGGGCAACACGGTCGGTGATGCCCGCGAGCTGCTCACCACCAAAAATCTGATCGGGTTCATTGCGCTGGTGACGTTTTCGGCTGTGCTGGACGCGGTGCTCGGCGTGATCAACATGCGTCCGACATTCCGATGGTTCGCCACGGGCGAGGAGCCGACGGCTGCGCAGCAACGCGCGGCGGTGCGGATTCCGGTCCGCCAGACCGCAGTCGAGTTCACCGTCTGGATCATCAGCGGCGCGGTGTTCATGGTGCTCAATCTCGACGCGCAGGGCGGTGTCGCCTACGTCATCGGCGGCTCGATCCTCTTCGGCGCCATGATCACCGCCTGCGTCGGGTTTCTCATCACCTCCAGGACGCTGCGTCCGATCATCGCGGCGGCCATGAAGGACTCGACGGGCAGGATCCGGCTGCCGGGGGCGCTGGGCCGCCTCGTCTACGTCTGGGTGCTGTTCACCGCGGTGCCCAGTGTCGGGATCTGGGTGATCGTGCTGGCCCGGTCCAACGGATGGTTCCTGCAGTCGTCGGCCTCGATCGACACCCCCATCCTGGTGATGGCGGCGGTCTCGGTGCTGTTGGGATTCGCCGCGACAATTCTCGTCGCGCGGTCGATCTCGGATCCGGTCCACGAAGTGGTCGTCGCGATGACCGAGGTGGAGCGGGGTCGCGTGAACACCGCTGTCGCAGTGTACGAACCGTCGGAGATCGGGCGCCTGCAGAGCGGATTCAACCGGATGGTCGCGGGTCTGGCCGAACGCGAACGCCTGCGTGATCTCTTCGGCCGCTATGTCGGCGTGGATGTGGCGCGGCGTGCGTTGCAACAGGACGGGGCAGTGGGCGGCGACGTGCGTGAGGTCGCGGTGCTCTACGTCGATCTGGTGGGATCCACCGCGCTTGCGGCGTCCCGCCCGCCCGAAGAGTTGGCGACGTTGCTCAACGGCTTCTTCAAGATCGTCGTCGACACGGTGGAACAACACCACGGGCTGATCAACAAATTCGAAGGAGATGCGGTGCTGGCCGCCTTCGGGGCGCCGTTGCGATTGGACAATCCCGCCTCGGCCGCCATGGCCGCGGCGCGCGCATTGGTGCCCGGTCTGCGCCGGTTGCCCGACGTCGAGTTCGGTGTGGGCATCTCATGCGGCACGGTATTCGCGGGCAACATCGGTGCGGAGAACCGCTACGAATACACGGTCATCGGAGACTCGGTCAACGAGGCGGCACGGCTGGCCGATCACGCCAAGGACCGGGATGTTCCTGTGCTGTGCTCGGCAGGCGCGCTCGCACGCGCAGACACCGACGAGAGCCGACGCTGGGTGGTGCGAGGTTCGACGGTGCTGCGGGGCCGGTCCACCGTAACGGTTTTCGCCGAACCCAGCCCTCAATAGCGCTCGCGCAACCAATCAGAGTTGGGCCAGGCGTGGCGCGGAACCGCGGGCCCGCAGCCCCGCTCCGGCCTTGCGGGTGAGTTCCCGTGAGCTGCCGAGCAATCCGTCGAGCACCAGGACACGCTTCACATGGTGGTGGAGTTCGTGTTCGGCCGTGAAGCCGATGCCGCCGAGCACCTGCTGGCAGTGCCTGGCCGCGGTCAGCGCCGCCTTGCCCGCCGCGGCCTTGGCCAGCAGCGAAGTCAGATCGACGTTGTCCGCACTGGGCAGGCTCAGCGTCGCCTCTGCGCCCTCGATCGCCACCAGCGCCTCGGCCAACCGGTGCCGGACGGCTTGGAACGAGGAGATCGACTTGCCGAACTGCACCCGGTCCAGCGCATGCTGGCGGGCGAGGGCGAGCATCGCGCGTGCCGACCCCACCAGCCACCAGCCGAGCGCCCGTCGGGCCTCAGATATCCGCAACAGCTGTCCGTCGGGTACCTGGCGCAAGGGCAACCCGCCCAGGGCCGGGTTGCTGCCGTTGGTGCGTTCCCACACCACCCAACCGCCACCGGCATAGGGCATCGGCGGGGTTCCACCGGGCAGGCCGCCAATGGTCTCCAGCAGGACGTCGTTGAGAACCGCGGCATGCGAACCTGTTTCGCCCAGCAGCCGGAAAACCAGGGGCATGGCGACTTCGGGCATGTCTGACAGCATGTCGGCCCAACCCAGTTCGGCCAGGGCCGCATCGAGTTCCGCACCGGATGCCGACAGCATGGTCTTGCGCAGGGTGTCTTCGAGCAGGTGCAGCGATTCGCCGTCCATGCCCGGATCTGTGGAATCCACGCCTCAGTCCTTCCCGAGGTTCAGCAGCCGACGGGCGATGATGTTGCGTTGCACTTCGGAGGTCCCGCCGTAGATGGTGGCTGCCCGTGAGTACAGGAACTCGGTGCGCCACGGGCTGTCTTCGAATTCGACGACGCCGGGAAGCAGATTGCGCGCGGTGTCGTAGAGCAGTTGCTCGGCGCCGGCCAGCAGCACCTTGTCGATCGAGGTGTCCGGTCCCAGCTTGTGACCTTCGGCCAGCCGGTGTGCAGTTGCCGCCGACCGGCAGCGCAGCGTGTGCAGCGCCAGATAGACCTCGCCCAGCTCCGAATCCACCACCTGGCCTTGCCGTTTCACCTCGCTGATCAGCACGTCGAACCGCGAGTACAGGTAGGCGATGCGCTGCCAGAAGCACGTTGAGCGTTCGTAGGGCAGCAGATCCATCGCCAGCTGCCAGCCGTCGCCGGGCTGGCCGAGCATCCGATCGGCATCGATCGCCACGTCGTCGAAGTACACCTCGCAGAATTCATCGACATCGTGCATGGTGCGCAACGGGCGCACGGTGATACCCGGGGTGTCGACGTCGACGAAGAACGCGGTGATGGCCTCATGATTCGGTGTCTCCGCGTCGCCGGTACGGGTGAGGAGAATGCAACGGCGCGAGTACTGGGCGAAGCTGGTCCACACCTTCTGGCCGTTAATGATCCAGTGGTCGCCACGCTGGGTGGCGCGCGTGGTCAGTGACGCCAGGTCGCTGCCCGCCCCCGGCTCGGAAAATCCTTGGCACCACTGCTCTTCACCGCTGAGAAGCTTCGGCACCATCTCTGCGGCCAGTTCGGCCGGCGCGTAGTCGATCATGGTGGGGGCCAGGACCTCGAGCATCGAGTAGGGACCGGGCTCGGCCAACCGGCGGCCCACCACCTCCTCGCCGACGATGGCCCGCAGCATCGCCGGGCCACCGAGTCCACCCGCGTGCTCCGGCCAGCCGTACCGACTCCAGCCGGCGTCATAGAGTGCGCGCTGCACCCGGGCGAACTGACGCATGTGGCCCGACAGCGAATGGTCCTCCGGTGGCGGGGTGAGGTCATTGGCATCGAGCCAGGCCCGCAGTGCGGTGCGAAAGGGCCCCGGTTCGTACAGGTCGGTCATCCGGCTTCCGGCCTGCCGATCGCATGCGGCCGACCGTGGTCGTGGTCACCGCTACGCCGAATGAACGTCATGGCACGAGTTTTCAGCCGCCAACCGGCATCGGTACGCACATAGGTGTCGCGGTAGTAGCCGATACGCATGTCGTGTTTGGAGTGCTCGATGAAGCACAGCGGCTGGGTGCCCTGGGCAGTACCGCGGGTGTCGTCGTCGAACTCGACGACTGCGGTACCGGTCATGAACAGACCTTTGGGGGCGGCATCGACGAGGACGGGAAATCGGTTGAGTGTGTAGGTTTCACCGAACGCGCTGTAGGTTCCGTCGGGGGTGAACACACCCATGAGCGCATCGGTGTCGCCCTGGGTGATGGTTACCGCGTACTTGGCCAGCAGCTGCTGAATTTCGACCAGGTCGTCAGTTCGCGTTGGTGTCGGTGGCGTACTCATTGTGGAAGACCTTACCGCCCTTCATTACAAATTCCACATTCTTTGTAACGCTTATGTCCTGTAGTGGGTCGCCGGGCACCGCGATGATGTCGGCCAGCAACCCCGGGGCCAGGCGTCCGCGATCGGTGACGTTGATCAACTCGGCGGCGGTGACGGTGGCCGCCCGCAGGACTGCCGCGGGCGGCATGCCCCAGTCGACGAGTGTGACCAGTTCATCGGCGTTCTTTCCGTGGGGGATGGCCGGGGCGTCGGTGCCGACGGCGATCTTCACCCCGGCTTCATATGCCGCCTTGATCGACGTGCGGGCCTTGGGGAACATCTCAGCGGCCTTGGCCTGCAACTCCGGTGGTGCTTTCGAGACGTCCATGTACTCGGCCAGCCGACGGGTCGTCACCAGAAACCGGTCATGCTCGACCAGCATCTGGATCGCCTCGTCGTCCATCAGGAAACCATGCTCGATGCAGTCGATCCCGCAGGCCACCGCGTGCTTGACCGCTTCGGCCCCATGCGTGTGCGCGGCGACCCGTAAGCCACGCCGGTGCGCTTCGTCGACGATGGCCCGAAGCTCTTCGTCCGAATAATGCTGCGCGCCCGCCTCACCCGTGAGTGACATGACGCCGCCGGAGACACAGACCTTGATCAGCTGGGCACCGTGCTTGATCTGGTAGCGCACCGCCTTACGGATCTCGTCGACGCCGTTGGCGATGCCCTCCTCGACCGTCAGCTCGAGTGCGCCCGGCATGAACGCGGCGAACATCGTCGGGTCGAGATGACCGCCGGTCGGCGTGATGGCGTGCCCGGCGGGAATGATCCGCGGCCCGTCGATCCACCCGGCGTCGATTGCCTTACCCAACGCCACATCCAGTAGGTAGCCGCCGGTCTTGACGAACAACCCGAGGTTGCGCACGGTGGTGAACCCGGCACGCAGCGTGCGACGGGCGTTGCCTACCGCACGCAGCACCCGGGTCGGCGGATCGTCCTGCACCTGGGACAGGCCGGGGTTCTCGCCCCGACCCCCCATGAGCAGGTTGACTTCCATGTCCATCAGTCCGGGCAGCAGGATCGCGTCGCCCAGGTCGATGACCTCGCCCTCGTCGGCTCCGCCGACATGGCCGCCCTCGTCGGCTCCGCCGACATGGCCGCCCTCGTCGGCTCCGCCGACAGCCACGATCCGATCGCCGTCGATCGTCACGATGCCCGGCCGGATGATCTCGCCTGCGTCGATGTCGACCAGGCCCGCAGCTTTGAGGGTCAGCACGTCTAGACCACCGGCTCCTGGATGATCTCGACCCAGGCTGCGCCGCTGTCGAGCACCCGCGGCTGCTTCCACACCTCGACCGGGAAGGACACCATCACCACCGATTGCATCAGGTGCATCAACCTTCTGGCATCGTCGGGCATGCCGTGCAGCGGAAAGCGGGCGTCGAGATAGACCATCACTTCCTCGAGGCGCGCCATCCCTGCGTCGTAGAGTTCCTGCATCTCCTCCATGCTCGACGCCAACCGCTTGGCGTAGCGCTCCGGCTCGGTGGCCAGGATCCAGTCGCTGAACCGTTCGAGATCGGCGAACTCGGCGGGCAGCAACGCCTCTTTGGTCTCAGACATGCGCGACCTTCCCGTTGGATTCGGCTTTGCTCTCTTTGTATTCGTCAACGTACTTGTGCGCCGTGTGGTGCAGGTGGCGAAGCAGGACTTCCTGATCGCACAGCGGGAATTCGGTGACCGCCCTGGTGCCGATCTGGGTCTGCGTGGCTTCCAGGGTGTTGGCGTCCTGCAGCGCGTATTCCTTGAATGTGACGGCGGCCAGTTCCTGCGACAGGCGCTGACGGGTGTTCTTCGGCGGTACGAAGTACAGGTTGGCTTCGAAGATGTGGGTGTCCACGCCGGTCGGCCAATAGTTGTAGGTGAGGTACCAACCCGGAACCCACAGCAGCAGTGTGAAATTGGGGAAGAACTCGAAGGAGTCCTGACCCCAGGTGGGCTGGCGCGCCGGATTGACCGCAGGCGGGAGCTCGTCGGGCAGGATTCCCTTGATGTCCGGGCGGTCCCACGGGCCGAACAGGCCACTGTGCAGGATGCGCTCGATGGGCTTGACCATGTTCAGGTCTTTGGGCGGGCTCATCCCACCCCACGACGAGATCATCGAGTGGTCGCCCTTGATGTCGTAGTGCAGGGCTTCGAAGCCGATCTTGGCCAGCTTCTCGGCTTCCTCCTTGGTCGCCTGCTTCATGTGCAGGATCGGCGCGTGGTAGAACTCGATGAACGCGTCGATGAACAGCTTCCAGTTCGACTTGATCGACGAGCGGTAGCTGTAGACCTCGGTCATCTCGTGGAAGGGATAGCCCTTCAACCCCTCGGCGAAGTCGCCGAGGTACTCGGCCAGGGGTGCGGCGTCGTCGTCGAAGTTGACGAAGATGAAGCCTTCCCAGACCTCGCAACGCACCGGCTTGAGCGGGTAGTCGGACTTGTCGACGTCGAAGAACTCGTCCTCCTGCTGGATGAAAGTCAGGTCGCCGTTGATTGCGTAGCGCCAGGCGTGGTACTTGCAGGTGAACTGGCGGCAGCTGCCCGAGACTTCCTCGTTGGGGTAGTCGTTCCAGACCAGTTTGTTGCCACGGTGGCGGCACATGTTGTAGAAGGCGCGGACCGTGCCTTCTTTGTCCTTGTTGACGATGATCGACGTGCCAGGACCGACCGACGGCATCTCCCTGGTGAAATAGCTTCCGGTCTTCGGCAGCCGCTCCACCCGCCCGACATGAAGCCAGGTCTTCCGGAAGATGGCCTGTTGCTCCAGTTTCCACTGTTCCGGATCGATCGAGTCGGTGTAATCGACTGGTGCGGTGCCCAGTTCCGGCCAAGACTCGGTCCAGCTGCCGACTGCTGGTTTCGGGAAGTGTCCCACTTGTCTACCTTCTTTCTCCAGGTTTCGAGCCTTCTTCAGGTTCCGTGCCGGCCTCCGGCTGGATACCAAAGGTGTTGTAGGCCATGGCCATCAGGCCGTATCCGCCGACCGTGAAGACCAGGTCCATGCGCTGGCGTTCGTCGAAGTGTCCACTCAGCGCCGCCCAGGTGTCATCAGAGATCCGCGACTGCTCGTCGAGTTCATCGACGGCATTCAGCACCATCTGGTCGACTGTGTTGTCGGCCTCGCCGCGCTGGATGCCTGCGATCTGGTCATCGGTCAGCCCCTCGGCTTTTCCGATGAAGGCGTGGTGTCCCCATTCGTATACACATTTGCGCCGATGCGCGATCCGCAGGATCGCCAGTTCGCGTGTCCGGGGATTCAGCGTCGAGCGGAACAGCAGGTGATTGCTGAACTTCAGAAACGCCTTCGTCAGGGCCGGGTGGCGGGCCAGTGTGGACAACGCGACACCCGCCCCCTCCGGGTTGAGGCGCTCCTGCGGCAGCATCACCGACAGCGCACGCAGCACCTCGTCATCCCACTCGTCGGCGGGTAATGGGGGCAGACGCACCTGCCGTTCTCCTCTCGGCGACTCTCTGAAGCGAGAATCATGTTCTCATTTCCGACTAACAGGTTTCCATCTTTTGTGGCGACGGTCAATGGGACCGGGCCTCGACTCCGTCTGACCTGGGCGATTGCGCCCGTCAATCGGGTCACACATTGATTCTCGTCAGATGAGAAGATAGTTTTCTCGTATAGAGAACCGAGACGATGCGACCGCATCGGTCAGCCCAGTCCAGGCTTCGATGGCTGAAATGGAGAACGGCGATGCACAACGACGACATGATTTTGATCAGTGTGGACGACCACATCATCGAGCCGCCGAACATGTTCAAGAACCACCTTCCGGCGAAGTACCGGGACGAGGCGCCCCGGCTGGTGCACAACCCGGACGGCTCCGACACCTGGCAGTTCCGTGACACCGTGATCCCGAATGTGGCGCTCAATGCCGTCGCGGGCCGGCCCAAAGAGGAGTACGGACTCGAACCGCAGGGCCTCGATGAGATCCGCAAGGGCTGCTATGACCCTGATGAGAGAGTCAAGGACATGAATGCCGGCGGCGTGCTGGCGACCATGAACTTTCCGTCGTTCCCCGGATTCGCGGCGCGGTTGTTCGCCACCGAGGACGCCGAGTTCTCACTGGCCCTGGTGCAGGCGTACAACGACTGGCACATCGATGAGTGGTGCGGATCGAACCCTGGACGGTTCATTCCGATGGCGATACCGGCGATTTGGGATCCGCAACTGGCCGCCGACGAAGTGCGTCGGGTGTCGGCGAAGGGCGTGCATTCGCTGACCTTCACCGAGAATCCGTCGACCCTGGGCTATCCGTCCTTCCACGATCTGGAGTACTGGAAGCCGTTGTGGGAAGCGCTCTGTGACACCGAGACGGTGATGAACGTGCACATCGGATCATCAGGAAAGCTGGCGATCACCGCACCCGATGCGCCGATGGACGTGATGATCACGCTGCAGCCGATGAACATCGTGCAGGCCGCCGCCGATCTGCTGTGGTCCGCGCCGATCAAGGCGTACCCGGAGCTGAAGATCGCCTTGAGCGAGGGCGGCACCGGGTGGATCCCGTACTTCCTGGACCGCGTGGACCGTACCTACGAGATGCACTCGACATGGACCAATCAGGACTTCGGCGGCAAGTTGCCCTCCGAGGTGTTCCGGGAGCATTTCATGACGTGTTTCATCTCAGATCCGATCGGCGTGAAGAACCGTCATGAGATCGGCGTGGACAACATCTGCTGGGAGATGGACTATCCGCACAGCGATTCCATGTGGCCGGGCGCTCCCGAGGAACTCGGCGCGGTGTTCGACACCTACGAGGTGCCCGACGACGAGATCAACAAGATCACCCACGAGAACGCCATGCGGCTCTACCACTTCGAGCCGTTCGCCCACGTTCCGAAAGATCAGGCCACCGTCGGCGCCCTGCGCAAGCAGGCCGAGGGCCATGACGTCGCCATCCGGGCCCTGAGCCACAAGGCCAAGACCGGCGTCAGCTACGCCGACTTCCAGACCAATGCCAAAGCCGTCTCCGGCGCCCAAGACTGACGACAGAACTAGGAGCACACAGTGTCGGGCGGAATGAACTTCGAGCTCACCGAGGACCAGCAGCTGATCCGCAAATCCGTTGCGGAGCTGGCGTCGAAGTTCGATGACCACTACTGGATGACCAAAGACCAGGAGCACGAATTCCCGCAGGAGTTCTACGATGCCATCGCCAAGGGCGGCTGGCTTGGTATGACGATCCCGGAGGAGTACGGCGGCCACGGGCTCGGCATCACCGAGGCCACCATTCTGGCCGAGGAGGTGGCTCGTTCGGGCGGCGCGATGAACGCCGCCAGCGCCATCCACCTGTCCATCTTCGGGATGCAGCCGGTGGTCGTCTACGGGTCCGACGAGATGAAGGCGGCGACCCTGCCCCGCATCGTCAACGGCGATCTGCACGTGTGCTTCGGTGTCACCGAACCCGGTGCAGGCCTGGACACCTCGCGGATCACCACCTTCGCCAAGCGCGACGGAGAGTCTTACGTCGTCAATGGCCGGAAGGTGTGGATCTCCAAGGCATTGGAATCCGAGAAGATCCTGTTGCTCACCCGCACCACGCCGTACGACGAGGTCACCAAGAAGACCGACGGCCTTTCACTGTTTCTGACCGACCTGGACCGCGACCACGTGGATATCCGGCCGATCAAGAAGATGGGCCGCAATGCCGTGTCATCCAACGAGCTCTTCATCGATGAGTTGCGGGTGCCCGTCGAGGATCGGATCGGGGAGGAAGGCAAGGGCTTTCAATACATCCTGCACGGCCTGAACCCTGAGCGGATGCTGATCGCCGCCGAGGCCTTGGGTATCGGCAGGGTTGCCCTGGACCGTGCGGTGAAGTACGCGAACGAACGCTATGTCTTCGACCGACCGATCGGCATGAATCAGGGCATCCAGTTCCCGCTCGCCGATTCGCTGGCACGGCTGGACGCCGCGGAGTTGATCTTGCGTAAGGCCACCTGGCTCTACGACAACGGCAAGCCGTGCGGCAGGGAAGCCAATATGGCCAAATACCTCTGTGCCGACGCCGGTTTCGGCGCGGCGGACCGCGCCCTGCAGACCCACGGTGGCATGGGCTATTCCGAGGAGTACAACATCTCCCGGTTCTTCCGCGAGTCCCGATTGATGAAAATCGCCCCGGTGAGCCAGGAGATGATCCTGAATTTCCTCGGCGCGAATGTTCTCGGCCTGCCCAAGAGCTACTGAGGAGATTTCTGGATCTATGAGGACCTATTTCGACCTTACCGGGCGTTCGGCGCTCGTGACCGGCGCCGGCGCAGGCATCGGGGCGGCGGTGTCCGAGGCGCTGGCCGCCGCGGGCGCGTCGGTGCTCGTCACCGATGTCAGCGGTGACGCCGCGGCCGGCGTCGCCGAACGAATCAACACCGCGGGTGGCAAGGCCGACAGTGCCGCGCTGAATGTCAGCGACCGCGACGCCGCAGTGGCGGCATCGGAGCGCGCCGCCGGGCTAGGTGAGGGCAACCTGCACATCGTGGTCAACAATGCGGGCGTCACCGCACCGGCGATGTTCGCCAAGCAGACCGACGAGACCTTCCGGCTGACGTTCGACATCCACGTCATGGGTACATTCCACGTCACCCAGGCCGCCCTGCCGCACATTCCGACCGACGGCACCGGTCGCGTCATCAACGTCACCTCCTCGGCAGGCATCACCGGAACCCTGGGTCAGGTCAACTACTCAGCGGCCAAGGCCGGCATCATCGGCATGACGAAATCGCTCGCGCGGGAGCTGGCCACCAAGAACATCATGGTCAATGCACTGGCGCCACTGGCCGCGACGCCGATGACCGAAACCATCCGTACCAACGAGAAGTTCGCGGCCAACATGATGAACCGCATTCCGCTCAAGCGCTGGGCCGAAGCCGACGAGGTGGCCGGCGCGTTCGTCTTCCTGGCGTCCGACGCCGCGTCGTACATCACCGGGCAGGTACTGCCGGTCGATGGCGGCATGGTTATGTGACGGGCATGCCGAACGACAGACCCCCTGGTACCGGGCCGCTGACCGGGATCACCATCGTCGCGCTGGAGCAGGCGGTGTCCGCACCGATGTGCACCCGGGTGCTGGCCGACTTCGGGGCACGGGTGATCAAGGTGGAGAACCCCAGGGGCGGCGACTTCGCCCGTGACTACGACGAGGTGGTGAACGGCCTTGCCGCCCATTTCGTCTGGGCCAACCGCGGCAAGGAGTCGATCACGCTCGACCTGAAGTCGGCTGCCGGAATCGACATCCTGCACCGCCTGCTCGAGCGCGCCGATGCGTTGGTGTCCAATCTCGCGCCAGGGGCCACCGCTCGCATGGGATTGTCGCCTGCCGAGTTGGCCGAACGTCATCCGCACCTGATCCCGGTCGAGATCGACGGATACGGCCCGGGCGGGCCGTTGTCGCACAAACGTGCGTACGACCTGCTGATCCAGGCCGAATCAGGAGCGTGCGCCGTCACGGGCTACCCGGATATGCCGGCAAAACCCGGGCCTCCGGTGGCCGACATCTCCACCGGACTCTATGCCGCGCTGTCGATCATGGCGCTGCTGATCGGGCGGGCGCAGCGCCCGGAGGGGACGGCGGCACCGGCGGTCGCGGTCAGTCTGTTCGACACCATGACCGACATCATGGGTTACCCGCTGACCTACACCCAGCACTCCGGTATCGACCAGCAGCCGCTGGGGATGAGCTCACCGGCCGTCGCGCCCTACGGTGCGTTTCCCACCCGGGACGGTCAGACCGTGGTGCTCGGCACCACCAACGACCGGGAGTGGCAGCGGCTGGCCCGCGAGATCATCAATCGACCCGACTTGGCGGACGATCCCCGTTTCGCCACCAACTCCGACCGCTGCGCCGGCCGCGATGTGCTCAACGAGGCGATTGGATCCTGGTGTGTCCGGCATGATCTCGCCGAGATCCAGCAGATCGCCGACGACGCAGGCATCGGTAATTCACGCTACAACCGGCCCAGTGAGGTCGTCGCGCATCAGCACCTCAAAGACCGCGACCGGTGGCGTCGGGTCGCCACCCCGAACGGGGAGATTCCGGCGCTGCTTCCGCCTCCGGTGATCGCCGGGTTCGAGCAGCCGATGGGCGCGGTTCCGGGCCTCGGCCAGCACACCGATGCCATCCTGGGCGATGTGGGTCTCACCGCAACACAGATCGCCACCCTGCGCGAGCAGGGTGCGATCGGCCCGACCTACCCGAAGCCCTAGTCCTCAGATCGGAGCAGTCCCATGCGTGAAACCGTGATCGTCGAAGCCGTACGCACCCCGGTGGGCAGGCGCAACGGCGGCCTGTCGGAGATGCACGCGGCCGACCTGTCCGCCCTGGTGCTCACCGCACTGGTGGAGCGGGCAGGCATCAGCCCCGACATCGTCGACGACGTCATCTGGGGTTGCGTGTCCCAGGTCGGTGATCAGTCCAGCAACATCGGCCGCTATGCGGTACTGGCCGCGGGCTGGCCCGAACACATCCCGGGGACCACGGTCAACCGGGCCTGTGGATCCAGCCAGCAGGCCCTGGATTTCGCCGTCCAGGCCGTCATGTCCGGCCAGCAGGATGTCGTGATCGCCGGCGGGGTGGAGGTGATGAGCCGGGTCCCGCTGGGAGCGGCGCGCTCCACCGGTACGCCTTACGGCCCGAAAGTGCTTGACCGGTACAAGGGTTTCTCGTTCAATCAGGGAATCTCTGCCGAGATGATCGCTCAGAAGTGGGGATTCAGCCGAACCAGGTTGGACGAGTATTCAGTGGCGTCGCACGAGCGAGCGGCGGCCGCCCAGGACAGCGGCGCCTTCGAGACGCAGATGATCACCGTGTTTCCCGGTGACGCCGATCCGGTGGTCGCCGACGAAGGTGTTCGGCGGGGGACCACCGTCGAAAAGCTCGCCGGTCTCAAACCGGCGTTCGCCGAAGACGGCGTGATCCACGCAGGAAACTCCTCGCAGATCTCCGACGGCGCTGCCGCACTCCTGGTGACGACTGCCGAAAACGCGGTGGCGATGGGCCTTTCGCCGATCGTGCGGTACCGGGCAGGCGCGGTGGCCGGTGCCGACCCGGTGCTGATGCTCACCGGCCCCATACCGGCCACCGAGAAAGTGCTGCGCAAGTCCGGTGTCCGTCTCGATGAGGTCGGTGTGTTCGAGGTCAACGAGGCGTTCGCGCCGGTGCCATTGGCCTGGCTGGCCGAAACCGGCGCTGATGAGGCCAAGGTCAATCCGCTCGGTGGTGCGATCGCCCTGGGTCACCCGCTGGGCGGGTCGGGGGCGGTGCTGATGACCAGAATGATCAATCACATGCGCGACAAGGGGATTCGTTACGGGCTGCAGACCATGTGCGAGGGCGGCGGCACCGCCAACGCCACTCTGGTCGAACTGCTCGCCTAGACAAGGACAGGTCATGCTGCGAAATCTGTTCACCGAAGATCATGAGGCATTCCGGGCGCTGGCACGGGATTTCGTCGAGAAGGAGGTCGTGCCGGCCTATCCGGAGTGGGAGAAGGCCGGGCGCATGCCGCGTGATGTCTTCAAGCAGATGGGCGCGCTGGGCATGCTCGGCATGGCGATCCCCGAGGAGTACGGGGGAGCGGGTGTCTCCGACTACCGGTACAACGTGGTGCTACAGGAGGAGGCAGCCAGGGCGCTGGTGACGCTGTCGACCGTGCGTACCCAGCTGGAAGTTATCCTGCCGTACTTCCTGCACTATGCGAACGACGAACAGCGGCGCCGCTGGTTCCCCGGACTGGCCGCGGGCACGCTGCTGACCGCGGTGGCGATGACCGAACCGGGCACCGGATCCGACCTGGCAGGCATGCGGACCACGGCCGTGCGGGATGGTGACGAGTACGTCCTCAACGGGGCCAAGACGTTCATCACGGGCGGCATTCAGGCCGACCTCGTCGTGGTCGTGGCCCGCACGTCGACCGATCCGGAGAACCGTCGCAAAGGCCTCACGCTGTTGGTCGTCGAAGACGGCATGCCGGGCTTCGAGCGCGGTCGCGAATTGGAGAAGATGGGCTGCAAGGTGCAGGACACCGCGGAGCTCTCGTTCACCGATGTCCGGGTTCCCACGGCAAACGTGCTGGGAACCGAAGGCGAAGCCTTCAGCTACCTTGGGCACAACCTGCCGCAGGAACGGTTGACCGTAGCGGTCGGCTCGGTGGCCCAGGCCCGCTCGGCGATCGCCGCGGCGATCGACTACACGAAAGATCGCAAGGCGTTCGGGACGCCGGTGGCCTCATTCCAGAACACCAAGTTCGAGCTTGCGGCGTGTTCAGCAGAGGTCGAGGCCGCGCAGGCAATGCTCGACCGGGCGGTGGCGCTACATGTCGACGGTGAACTCTCGGGAGCGGACGCCGCCCGCGTGAAACTGTTCTGCACCGAGATGCAGGCGCGGGTGATCGACCGTTGTCTGCAGCTTTTCGGCGGTTATGGCTACATGATGGAGTACCCCATTGCGCGGTTGTACACAGACGCTCGCGTGGCCCGGATCTACGCCGGGACCAGCGAGGTCATGAAGGTGATCATCGCCAAGTCCTTGGGTCTGTGACTGCTCGCAGGCAACGTCATCGACCGGTGCTGTGACGATCGTCGGGAAATAATCTCGCTGAGACCCTTGTCACAGGCCTCAAACCTACCTACTGTGTGTTCACTAGGTTGGTTCGACGCAGTTACAGCAAGGAGTTCGGTGACGGTGTCCCCGGGGCCGCGGCCCTATGAATCTCTTCTCGCCAAGGGCGAGGATCGCCGGCAGCGAATCCTCGCAGTGGCCGAGAAACTGCTGGCGCGAAACGGCTGGCGCAACACGTCACTGGCCCAGATCGCCCGCGAGGCCGGGGTCACGCCGGCCGGATTGTTGCACCACTTCGAATCCAAGGAGCAACTGCTCAATGCGGTGCTCGACGCGCGCGACTACGACGACGACGTCCACGCCGACCGGTCGGGAAATCTCGTCGACGAGATCACGAGGGTGGCCGAGCGGTTCGAGCGGGCACCCGAGTTGGTCGGCACCTTCACGGTGCTGCTGGTGGAGAACATTCAGCCCGACGCTCCACTGCACGACCGCCTGCTCAAACGTCAACAGGATGCCCGCGACATCGTCGCCGACATCATTTCGCGCGGCCAGGCCACTGGTCGCTACCGCACCGATTTCGACGCGGCCACCAAGGCCGTGGAGATACTCGCCTTCGTAAACGGAATGGAGACCTCGTGGTTACTCGATCCTTCACTGCCGCTGGTGGACGTGTTCAAGGGGTACGCCGAGATGCTGGCTCGAGAGATCGAGCCACCGGAAGGCCGGTGAGGAGGGAGGACGACATGCGGTATCGACTCGATGTGGTCGCCCCCTGTGTGGTCGATGCGGTCACGTTCGCCGGTGGCTGGCTGGTCGACCGGGTGATGGCCGGCTGGGATGTCACGGTGCTCATCGGAGCGGACGAGGACGTGCGTCCGCTGGAAATCCTCGGGGTGGAGACCATGGACCTGGAATCCGTGCTGGCGGCCTGGGATGACCGGCCGCACCCACAGACCGTGGCCGTTGCCGCTGAGCTGTTCAACAGCGACGAACGAGTGCGTCAAGGTGTCCTTGGTGCGCTGGAACAGGGGCACACCGAGGTGACGCTGTGGGGCGATGAGTGTCCGGGCGACTTGAGCGTCGACCCTGTGCGCCACGAACTATCCGCCGCCGCACGTGCTTTCAAGTCGCAGGCACTGGCCGCGGCCAATCATCCCGAAGCTGTCGTGGTCGGCAACACCGAGACATTCCGCTGCGGCACCATGATCAGCCGCTCGGTGCCGGCAGATCTCATTCCCGCCAGCTGACACACCCCCCGCGTTGACCCCTTTCGCCGAAACGGCATTCCAGCAGGGAAAGTTCGAGTAGCTCCCTGCTGGAATGCCGTTTCGGCGAGATTGGGTGGGCGAGATTGGGTGGGCGAGATCGGGTCAGGAGACGAAGGTGGGCATGGCGGCCCATCCGCGCACCGCAGCGGTCTCCGACGGTACCGCGTTGGACCAGTCGACCTCCCACTCCGGGAAGCGTTTGAGGATTTCCTCCAGCGCGATGCGGCCTTCCAGCCGGGCCAGCGCATTGCCCATGCAGAAATGCGTGCCCGCGCCAAAGGTCATGTGCGCGCGTTGTTCCCGGTGGATGTCGAAAACATCGCCGTCCGGCGGGAACCTGCGGTGGTCGCGGTTGGCCGCGCCCACGAGCATCAGCATTGCCGAACCCTCCGGCACGGTCTGGCCGTAGTATTCGACGTCGCGGGTGACGTAGCGGGCGATCTGCAACGCAGGCGGCTCCCACCGCAGGATCTCTTCGATGGCCTGGGGGATCAGCCCCGGGTTTTCGACCAGGTCCCGGCGCTGATCCGGATACTCGGCCAGCGTCTTACCAGCCCAGCCGATCAGCCGGGTGGTGGTCTCGGAGCCTGCGGTGGCGATGACCGTCAGATACAACAGCAGCTCGTCACGGCGCAGCGTGCGCACCACACCGGTCTCGTCTTCGAACTCGGCGTTCAGTAGGTCGGTCATGATGTCGTCGGACGGGTGTTCGGCGCGCCAGTCGATGAACTCGGCGAAAACCTCACCGGTGGCCAGGGAGTCGACCGTCTGCCCCTGCAGAATCTCCTCGCCGTGGTCGGTGATCTGCCGCTGCCGGTCCTCGGGGATGCCCAGCAGCATGCCGATGACGCGCATCGGCATCTGCTCGCCGAGGTCGTTGACGAAGTCGAACCGGTCCGAGCCGACCAGCGGATCAAGGCAGCGTGCGGTGAACTCGCGGATCTGCGGTTCGAGACCGAGGACCTTGCGTGGTGTGAACATCCGCGAGAGCAGGTTGCGGTGGATGTTGTGAATCGGCGGATCTTCGAAAATCAGAGTCCCCGGCGGGATTTCCATGCCGGACTTGATGATCTCCAGTACGGCTCCGCGCCCCGAGATGAACGTCTCGTGGTCGATCACCGCCTGATTGACGTCGTCGTAACGACTCAGTGCGTAGAAGTCGTGCTGTTCGTTGTAGTAGAGCGGGGCCTCTTCCCTGATCCGGGCGAACACCGAATAGGGATTCATGTTGAGGTCGATGCTGTACGGGTCGTAGTAGAGGCCCGGCTCGGCGGCGGTCGGCGTCGTCATCAGAGCATCACCGCTGCGGCGAACTTGAGCCTGGCGAAGTCGTTTTCGGGCAAGAGAGCCTCCTGAAGGCCTGGTTGTCTGAGCACTTGCTTAGCAGGTAAGTCGACGCACGGTCAAGGTTCCTGCGGCGATAGCCTTGCTGACGGTCGATTGCCACGGCGGGGCAAAAATATAACGTTGTTGCAAATGGCGATTGATGTTGATTAGCATCAGCCCAACGAACAGCGTGGAACGCGAATCGATCGGCTCACCCGGGCAAGGACCAAAGGGGAACACATGTCGCAAGATCAGTCCGGCTCGGTAGGCAAGGCAGCCGACGAGCAGCGCTATGTCACGGTATCGATCGACAGCCATGTGGGCCCGTCGGTCAAGGACCAACTGCGCCCGTATTGCGAGGCGAAATACCTTGGTGATTTCGACCGCTTCGTAACGGAAATGGAGGGCGCGGGGCTGTTGTCCTGGCGTTCCTCGGAAGCGAAAGACGGTGAGAAACAAAGTTGGTCGCTGGGTAAGTCCCAGGCCGAGCGCGGCAAGGCGCAAGCCGCAAAACTTGACGACGGCGAGGCCGAGAAGTTCGGGAAACAGGCGGGCATCCGCAACGCCGATCAGGTCGGCGCCCGGTTCCTGCAACGCAGCTACGAACACAGCCTCGCGCCCGGGTTGCAGGACCACGACGCGCGCATCGCGGACATGGACGAACAGGGTGTCGCGGCGGACGTGATCTTCCACGGCGGCCTGAACGGACAATCGATCCCGTTCTCGACCACCGGCTTGATCAGCTGGGGGGACTCGGCATACAACGACCTCGAACAGGTCGGGGTTCGCATCTACAACCGGTGGTTGGCGGACTTCGTCTCCCAGGCCCCGGAACGGCATGCCGGGATCGCCCACATCCCGATCTCCGATCTGAGTGCGTGTGCACGAGAGGTCGAGTGGGCCGCCGGGGCCGGTCTGAAGGGCATCAATCTGCCCGCGCCGCGCGGCGACTTCCCGATGCTGAACGACCCTGCCTGGGAACCTCTTTGGGCTGCCTGCAATGAGACCGGCATGTCGGTCAACACGCATGGTGGCGGAGGTGAGCACTACCCGTACACGGGGCAGGGCGCCCAGATGATGTACATGATGGAGACGCCGTTCCGAACCCGCCGTGGGCTCTGGGTGATGATCTTCAGCGGGGTGTTCGAGCGCTATCCGAACCTCAAACTGGTGCTCACCGAGCAGTGGATGGACTGGGCACCGGCAGCTATGGCGGACATGGACGGGCTCTACCACGGCCCGACCGGCGCCGCGATCCGCAGCGAGTTGCCCAAGCCTCCGTCAGAGTACTTCCGCCAGAACTGTTATATCGGGGCGAGTTTCATGTCCAACGGTGAGGCGAAACTGGCAATCGAGCACGACCTCACCGACAACGTCATGTGGGGAGATGACTACCCGCATGCGGAGGGCACCTGGCCCGATACCCGCGAGGCCATGCGCTTCACCTTCTCGGACATCGATCCGAAGCACACCCGCCGGTTCCTGGGGGATACCGCGATCGACCTGTACGGACTCGATCGCGACAAGCTCACGAAGGTGGCCGATCGGATCGGCCCGACGGTCGACGAGGTCGCCACGCCCTACACCGTGCCTGAAGACGCCGTGGTGGGTCTCTACGCGTTCCGGACCGGGCCGGGCATCTTCATCTGATCAGGACCCGGCACCGAGGACCCAATTCCCTTGTCTACGAGGAGATGATTGCCCCACATGGATGACACCACTGACCTCAAGTCGCCATGTCGCCTGGTCACCCCGGAGGAGGTCGAGCATCTCCACGAACACGGCTGGGTGAAGCTGAAACGCTTCGTCGATCCGGACGTGCTGGCCAGGATGCTGGACCTGGCTCGCGCGAAGATGGGCGATGACGCGGACAGCAATCCGGTGAAGGCAGGCATGACCCCGGTCGCCGAGGGCGAAGACCAAGGCGCACTGGCATATTTCAACGCCGAGCGTGGTGGTGGTCTGTCCAGCCCGGTGCTCCGGGGCCTCATCGACGAGATCGGCAAGAGTGCAACGCTGTTGTTAAGGCGCCGCACCGACGACGGTTCACCTGTCGGAATCAGGTACTACTCGGACTTCTTTGTGCCGAAACTACCGTCCACCACGTCTTCTCGGCACGGGGGCAACGGGCCTACGGCCTTCCACCAGGACTTCATCACGTTCGCCGTCGACCGCACCGGCGGCATGACATTCTGGATTCCGTTGGAGCAGTACGGACCCGAAGCCGGCACCATGTCGTTCGTCAACGGATCGCACCGGCTCGGGGTACTCGGTGACTACACCACCTATGGCGGCGGTGACGCACTCGGAGCCTTCCCGGAACTGCGCGACCTGGAGATGACCGAGCAGATGACCTACGAACTCGGCGACATCACGGTGCACACACATCTCACCATCCATGGTGCCGGGGCGAACATGATGGACCGGCCCCGGTGGGGATACCTGCTGGTCACCCAGCCGGCCGATGTCTGCTGGAACGGCTCGCCGTGCCCGAATTTCGACACCACGAACATGGTGCCGTGGGCCGCACTGAACGACGAGCGCTTCCCACTGATCGGCTGAAGGGAACTTTGTTGACAACCGCTCCGCATCTTCCCAATCGAAACTTCATGCAGGTCTGCTGGGTTGTGCCCGACCTCCACGTTGCCATCGAATCCTGGTCTCGCACTGCGGGAGTAGGGCCATTCTTCTGGTTCGACGGGGTGGACTGCACCGACGGCCGACATCGAGGTGCACCCGCCGACTTCCCGGCTGTGACGGCGGCCATTGCGTACGCGGGCGACCTCCAGATCGAACTGGTCTGCCAGGACAACGACCAGCCGGGGGTGTTCCGTGACATGTTCGACCAAGGGCAGTCGGGCCTGCACCACATGGCGCTGGTCTGTACCGACTACGAAGCCGAGCGTGACGCATACGTCGACGGGGGAGCGGAACTGGCTTTCGAAGCTCGTATCGGCGACAGCCGCACCTGCTGGGTCGACACCACGTCCACGCTCGGTTTCATGGTCGAGTTGCTCGAGCCGAGCCCGGTGCGGGAAAAGGGATTCGCCGCGATGCGTGCCGCAGCGGAATCGTGGGACGGCGCCGATCCCATCACCAGGTTCTGAGGATGGACGACGTGGCACCGGCTTCCACCTTCCCTGAGCTGTTCGCCGAGGTCGTCGCCACCCGCGGTGACCATGAGGCGCTCATCTTCGCCGGGGAGACGCTCACCTACCGGGAACTGGATCGGCACTCGGCCCGTATGGCGCGTGCGCTCTTGGCAATCGGTGCGGGAAAAGGCACCCGGATCGCCATCCTGGCTCCCGACAGCGCCGTGCTGCTCACCACGTTCTACGCCGCGCTGCGCATCGGCGCACTCGTCACGCCGATCAGCACCCTGACGACACCGAGCGAGTTGTCCCACATCGTCCGCACCAGTGACGCACAGATCCTGATCGGGGTTCGCCGGTTCCTGACTCGTGACTACGGCCAGAACCTGGAGGCCGCTCTGCCGGGCCTCCGCGCGGCTGGGCCGGACTCACTTCGCCTACCGGATGCACCGTATCTGCGGTCGGTGTGGCTCGACGACGTCGTCGGGTTGCCGTGGGCGCGGTCGATCGAGGATCTGCAGGCGCGGGCCGACGCACCCGAAGCGCCGGACGACACACTGCTCGGCGCGGTCGAACGGGAGGTCGTGCCCGGCGACGACGCATTCGTCGTCTACACCTCGGGCAGCACGGCCGCGCCGAAGGCTGTCGTGCACGGCCAATGGGCAGTGGCCCGCCAACCACCGGTGCTGGCCACCTATTTCGATGTCCAAAGAAGTGATCGCACACTGTCCCTGCTGCCGGCCTTCTGGATGGGCGGCATCTCGGCGGCGCTTCAGGTGCTCAGCACCGGAAGCACGTTGGTGTATTCCACCAGTCCGAACGTCGATGTGGTGCTCGACACCATCGAACGCCACGGCGTCACCAACATCGTCATCTGGCACATGCTGGCCAAGCTCGAGGCGGCGGCCAAGGTCCGCGGTATCAACCTCGACGCCATCAAGATCACCACCGGACCGACCCGTGATGAGAATGGCGACCCCATCCCGCGCCACCTCCAGACCCGCATGCTCGGGATGTCCGAGAGCTTCGCGCCGCACAGTGCAGAACCGGTCACCACGCGCCTACCCGAGTCGAAGGCAGGTGCGGCCGGCCGTGCCGTGAACGGGATCGAGCGCCGGGTGGTCGATCCCGAGACCGGCCTTGAGGTGGCGCCTGGCGAGGTCGGCGAGCTGCACCTGCGCGGGGGCGCGCTGATGACGGGTTTCTACAAGGTGCCCAGGAATGAGGTCTTCACCGCTGACGGCTTCTTCCCGACCAGCGATCTGGTCCGGATCGACGCCGACGGTTATGCGTTCTTCGTCGGCCGGACCAGTGACATGATCAAGACCAATTCCGCCAACGTCTCCCGCCTGGAGGTCGAGGCGGCACTGAATGCGCTGCCCGAGGTCGATCTGGCCGTCGTCGCGGGGCTGCCGGATCCAGAATTGGGTGAACTCGTAGCTGCCGCAGTCGTTCCCGCTGCCGGCAGCGACCCCACCGAGGACCAGCTACGGGCGAGCCTGCGCGAAACCCTGTCGAGCTTCAAGGTTCCGCGTCGGATCGTGTTCATCACCCACGACGACATACCGCGAACGCCGACCGGGAAGGTGCGGCTCTTCGAGTTGACCGAACTGGTCTCAACACATCTCGAGGCGCCGTCGCGCCCGGGTCACGTGAGTTCGGCTGCCGGCTGAACACCGACGAGGAGACGCCACACATGACTGAGCAGGCAGAGCGCGCAGAACGCGAGGACCGTCCATCGGCGGACGAGATCGTGCGCTACGAGAAGGACTCGAAGACCAAGATCGCCACGATCACTCTTGATCGCGCCGACGAACTGAACGCCATGACCATCGATGCCCAACATCGCTACGCCGACCTCGTCCACAACGCGAGCGTCGACGACGACGTGAAGGTGCTGGTGATCCGGGCGAACGGCCCGAACCTAGGCAGTGGGGCCGACCTTCCCGAATTGTTGGACATGATGGCAGGCCGGGGCGAGGGCTCGATGAACCATGCCGTCAGGGTGCCCGAGGACGCAGATGTCGTGTATCCACCGGAAGGGACGTACCGCCGCCGAGCCACGACCGTCCAGTACTACACCGATCCGAGCGCCGGGATGCGCAGCCTCCAGGACTTCAAGAAGATCAGCATCCTGGAAGTGCGCGGCTATTGCTACGGCTGGCACTTCTACCAGGCCGCCGACGCCGACATCGTGATCGCGTCCGAAGACTCGCTTTTCGGTCACGCGGCGTGGCGCTATGCAGGTTTTGCGGCACGGCAGTGGCAGTGGTGCAACACGATGGGTGCGCGAAAATTCATGGAGATGGTGTTCACCGGGCGGCCGTTCACCGCCAAGGAAATGTACGAGTGCAATTTCGTCAATGCAGTGGTGCCCTTCGAGGAGCTCGAAGCGATGACCGAGAAGTACGCGCGGGCCTGTTCTCGAAGCCGCCCCACTGACACGGTCTTCGCCCAGAAGACGTTCTTCGAGATCTACAAGCAGCACCAGGGTGAGTACATGGGCAGCATCGTTGCGGGCCTACTCGAATCGACGCTGGACCAGCTCCGGCCCGACCCTGACACCAATGGCATGGAACTCGACGAAGCAACCCTGGGTCGTCTGACCGCCACCGTCCGCGACAACGACGCGCAATTCCCCCCGGACTGGCGATTGAGCCGGCGGGGCCGGGCGGCCGGCACCTAGCGAACGGATGGGTCGACAATGCTGACAATCACCAATGCCAAGGTCTTCGACGGCCGAAAGATGCTGCCCGGCAAACATGCTGTCACGCTGGATGGAAACACGATCACAGCGATCGACGACCCGGCGGCGGAGTCCTCGGCAGACGCCATCGACGCCGCAGGCATGACATTGATGCCTGGTTTGATCACCAGCCATCTCCACTCGGACTTCTACAAGTTCAACATCGCCGACTCTGACCGGCTCGGTAAGGAACGCCCGCCCGGTGTGTTGATGGCGATCGGCGTCCGGACGTGCCGGGTCCTGCTGGAAAGCGGATTCACCGGTTACTCCGGGGCCTCGTGCTCGAACGATATCGACGCGCAGCTCAAGATGGCGATCGACGAAGACATCATCCCGGGGCCGCGAATTCGCGCGTGCGGGCACCATCTCGGGACCACCGGGGACATGAACAACGGCGGCCGATGGTGGAAGGCGTACCAGACGCCGGGCACCGACATGTGTGCCGACGGCCCGGATGCCCTGCGCAGGTTGGTGCGTGAGGAGATCAACCGCGGCACCGAGACCATCAAGATCTTCGCCAGTGCGGGCCACGGCCAGCCGAACCGCACCACCCGCAACATGTCCCGGGAAGAGATCGCCACGATCATCACTACCGCACATGAACGCGGTGCCAAAGTCCGTGCCCATGTTGCCGACAAGGCGATGATCATGGAGTGCATCGAGCTTGGTCTCGATGTCGTCGACCACGGTGACGAGGTTGACGACGAAGTCATCGCGGCCATGGTGGAGGCCGGTACTTTCTGGGTGCCGAGCCTCATATTCCTGCGCAGCGTGCTCGAGCTGGGTTATGGCGAGAGTATGGGTGTGCGGCGGGAGCAGTACGACCACGTCCGCGCAACGCTTCCGGCGGCGCAGGAAGCCGGGGTGCGCATCCTGATCGGCGACGATTACAGCGGGGTGTTTCGCGACATCATGGACGACGATCCGCTGGACCATCAGGTCGGGAACTACGGCCGCGAGTTCGCCTACTACGGCCAGATCGACGGACTCTCACCGGTGGACGTACTCGGTTGGGGCACATTCAATGCCGGTCAGCTACTGGTGGACCCGCCGGCTCGGGTGGGCGTGATCGAACCGGGCGCACTGGCGGATCTGATCATCCTCGACGGCGACCCTGTCGAGGACCTGTCGTTGCTCGCACGTCCCCAGTCCGCGTTGCGGGCCGTCATCCGAGACGGAGTGTCAGTCATCGACCGGTTGGGTGACAGCGCGGTCGAGAGACGGCATGCCGAACTCAGCAGCGTGTTGAGCCGATAGCAGCGACGTGTCAAGGAATGAGGAACAGTGCCCACAACACAACACCCGAAGGTCGTTTTCGTCACCGGTGCGGGTTCAGGTATCGGGCGGGCAGCCGCGGAGGCATTTGCGCGTCGTGGTTACACGGTGGCACTGGCCGATATCGACGAAGAAGCCGGCGCCAAGGTGGAGGCGGAACTCAGTCCCTGGGGCACATGCAGTTTCGTGCGCTGCGATGTCACCGATGATGCGAGCGTCGCCGACGCGGTCGCCGGCACCGTGGCGACCTACGGTCGCCTCGATGCGGCGTTCAACTCCGCGGGTATCGACGGCGAGCACGGCAAACCGACGGCCGAGTGCACCATGGAGAACTGGAACCGGGTGATCGCCGTCGATCTCACCGGGACGTGGTCGTGCATGCGATATCAGATCCCTGCGATCATCGCCGCCGGTGGCGGCGCGATCGTCAACTGCGCGTCGGTGGCAGGGCTGCGGGCCGCGCCCACCGTGCCTGCCTACACCGCCGCCAAACACGGTGTCGTCGGCCTCACCAGAGTCGCCGCGCGCGAATACGCGAGCCAAGGCCTGCGCGTCAACGCAATCTGCCCGGGCACCGTCGACACCCCGATGTTTCGCCAGTCGATGTCACCCGAAGTGATCGAAAGCCTGCTCGCGGCCACCCCGGTCGGCCGCCTCGCCGAGGCCGCCGAGATCGCCGACATCGCATTGTGGCTGTGCGATGACGCGCCGGGTTTTCTCACCGGGCAGGCGATCGCCGTGGACGGCGGTATGGGGGCGTGACCGACGAAGAAGGGAACGGCCAAGTGTCCACACAGCAGGTAGCGTCCGCAAACGACGTGTACTACGACCCGTACGACCTCGACATCAACCTCGATCCGTATCCGACGTTTCGCAGGCTGCGGGAAGAGGCGCCGCTGTACTACAACGAGCGGCACGACTTCTACGCGGTGAGCCGTCACGCAGACGTGGCGAAGGGCCTCTCCGATCGCGACACGTTCAAGTCGGGTCGGGGCAACATCCTCGAACTGATCAAATCGGGCATCGAGATGCCGCCCGGGTTGGTCATTTACGAAGATGCGCCGACCCACACCATCCATCGCAAGCTGGTCTCCAAGATGTTCACACCGAAGACGGTGGCATCGCTGGAGCCCAAGATCCGGGCATTCACTGCGGCCTGTCTGGATCCGCTGGTGGGGTCGAACCGATTCGACCTCATCGCTGAGTTCGCCGCCCAGATGCCGATGCGGGTCATCGGCATGTTGCTCGGAATTCCCGAAGCGGACCAGGAGCAGATTCGCGACCGCAGTGACGCAAACTTGCGGGTGGCCCCCGGAAAGGCCATGAAGTTCAAGCAGGACACGCTCGTTCGTGGCGGAGTGTTCGCCGAGTATCTCGACTGGCGGGTGGACAATCCGTCCGACGACATCATGAGCGAGTTGTTGCATCTGGAGTTCGTCGACGAGACCGCGACCTTGCGACGATTGACCCGCGACGAGATCCTTGCCTACGTCCAGGTCGTCGCTGGCGCGGGCAACGAGACCACCACTCGGCTGATCGGTTGGACGGCCAAGGTGCTCGCCGAACATCCCGACCAGCGTCGCGAACTCGTCGCAGACCGCTCGTTGCTCGGCAACGCGATCGAGGAGATCCTCCGGTATGAGACGCCGGCTCCGCACATCGGTCGCTACGTTGCGGCGGACGCGGAGTTTTATGACCGGACCGTTCCGGCCGGGAGCGCAATGCTTTTCGTGGCGGGCGCGGCAAATCGGGACGACCGGGTCTATCCCGACCCGGACCGCTTCGACATCCACCGCAAGGTTTCCTCGCCGCTGACCTTCGGGATGGGTGCACACTTCTGCCTCGGCGCGGCGCTGACCCGACTGGAGGGCCGAGTCGCGCTCGACGAACTGCTGACGCGTTTCCCGGAGTGGGAAGTCGACCTCGAGGCCGCGAGTCTGTCTCCCACATCCACTGTCCGGGGCTGGGAGCAGCTGCCCCTGGTCGTTCCTTGAGCAGTAATCACATAATTCGAGAGGATCGTCAATGTTGTCACAATCCGCCGATGGGAAAACCATGACCGCTGAGGAAATCGTGCGCGCCGAGATCGCCGCATGGGGTACCAACGACGTCGACGAAATCATGAGTCACTTCGCCGACAACGCCACGTTCGACATCGGGCCCGATTGGCCGAAGCTGGCTGGGCGCGAGGCGATCCACGAGATGATGAAGGTGTTCTTCGCCGGCGGCAAGTGTGTCGACCTCGAAATCTGCTACATCGCGGTCGACGGCGATGTCGTGTTGATGGAGCGCCGCGATCACTGGATCGTGGACGGAAAACAGATGAGCTGGCCGGTCATGGGCGCTTACGAGGTGAAAGACGGCAAGATCGCCGCCTGGCGCGAATACTTCTATCCGCCGAAGGATGCCTAGGCAGGCTCCGGTAGGGCGAGGTCGATGACGACCTTGCCGACCGCGCGCCCGTCGGCCACCTGCCGCAATGCCGCGGCGGCGTCGGCCAGGCCGTAAACGGCCCCGATGTGCGGCACGACGGCGCCGGAGGTGATCAAAGCCGTCAGTTCTGCTTCGTTACGGGTGAACTCGTCGGGCGCAATGTCCTGGAACTGGAATCCCATCACCTGAATCCCTTTCACCAGAACCAGGTTCAACGGGATACGGGGAATGATGCCCGAGGCATAACCGAGGGTGACGAAGCGGCCGCCGCGGCGCAGCGATCGCAGTGCAGGCTCCGACAAATCTCCGCCGACCGGATCGATGACCGCGTGGGCTCCGTCGGGCAGCGCTTGGCGCAGGGCTGCGCGCAGCTCGCCCTGAGTGTGGTTGACCAGCGAGGTGGCGCCGTAATCAGCTGCTGCAGCGAGCTTCTCCGCTGATGAGGCCACTGCGGTGACGCGTGCGCCCAGCGCCGTCGCGAGCTGTATGGCGGCCAGGCCCACACCTCCGCCTGCACCCAGCACGATCACCTGATCATCGGGCTGGACCCGGGCCACTGAACGCAGCGTGTGATAGGCGGTGCGGTGGGCCACCCCGAACGCCGCCGCCGTGCGATCGTCCACTCCGTCGGGGATCCGGGCCAGCGCGTCGACGTCAACGCAGACAACGTCGGCGAATGCCCCGTACATCCCCGTCCCCGTCACCCGCTCGCCGACCGCGAAACCACGGGTATCACCGGACAGTTCGGTGATCACGCCGGCGAATTCACTGCCGGGGACGAACGGCACCGGCACGCTGATCTGGTACTTGTCCGCGACCAGCAGAACATCGGGAAAGTTGACCGCCGCCGCGCGGACCCGGACCTGCACCTGACCGGCGCCCGGCGCGGGGGAGGGGAGCTCTTCGACCCGGAGCACTTCCGGTGCTCCGTACCGACTGCAGACCGCGGCTCTCACCGGTAGTCGGTCGAGGAGGCGAGTTCGGCGGCCGAAGCCATCAGGTCCGTCACCACCGGACCGAAGGCCAGCAGCTTCTCGTCTTCGCCGGCACGTTGGAAACCCTGCTCCAACACGATCGCGAGCTTCCACTTCGCCAGCACCAGGTAGTAGTCCAGATCGTCGACCTGCCGGCCCGATACTGCGGCGTAGTGCGCGACCACCTGATCGCGGGACGGCATTCCGCGCATGTCGACATAGTCCATTGCGGAGTCGCCCGTGTCGCTGGTGGGCCACGATTGCACCATCCACGCCAGGTCGAGCTTCGGGTCGCCGACGGTGCCCATCTCCCAGTCGACGATGGCCGCCAGCTCGGCTGGGGCGCCGTGCCGATACATGACGTTGGCGAACTGATAGTCGCCGTGCATCAGCCCGGGAATGAAGTCGAGCGGTTTGTGCGCGCGGAGCCAGTCGGTGGCCACGTCGAGCCCGGGCAGTTCGCGCTTCTTGATGCGTTCGAGGAAGCCGATCCAACGGTCGACCTGGCGCTCGTGAAAGCCGTCGGGTCGCCCGAGGTCCTGCAGTCCCCGAGCCTGCCAGTCGACCTTGGACAGCAGTGCGATGCCCTCGGCCAGTTGGTAACTCAGTCCGGGCCGGGTATCGAGGTTGCTGTTGAAGGGTTCGGGCCACTTGCCGTGCTGATCCATCGGGGACCAGCCGTCGATGAACCCCATGAGGTAGAATGGTCGACCGAGCACATCGGGATCGGCGCATACGCCGATCGCTTCGGTGTGCGGGACGTCGGAGCCGTCGAGGGCTTCGATGATGCGCCATTCGCGCAGGATGCCCTTGTCCCGGTCGGCCGGTGCACCCGGCGGTGGCATGCGGATGACGCACTGGTGCTCGCCGCGGCTGAGTTCGTAGATCACGTTCTGGGTGCCGCCGGACAGGAAGCGGGCCCGCAGCGGCTCACCCTTCCCCGGCAGTGCCGCACCGTCCATCCAATCGGCAAGGCGGTCGACATCGATCTCGGTCACAGATTGCCCACCTCGGCCTCGAGGTATTCGGCGAACTTGGCCCTTGCCGCCTGCCGCTTGCGCGGGAGCCACTCCGTGGGCCAGGTGTCCTCGGTGGGCTGGTAGTCGCGCAGCACCTGACGGGCCACCGTTGTCTTGTGCACCTCGGTGGGGCCGTCCGCCAATCCCATCACTGCTGCGCCGGTGACCATCCCCAAGAACGGCATCTCGTTGGTGACACCGAGGGCGCCGTGCACTTGCATTGCCCGCCAGGCGATATCGTGCAGTACGGTTGGCATCACCACTTTCACCGAGGCGATGTCCTTGCGAACCCGCTTGTAGTCGTTGTACTTGTCTATCTCCCACGCGGTGTAGAGCACCATCAGCCGGAACTGCAGCAGCTGTGCATACGAGTCGGCGATGTAGCCCTGTACGAACTGTTTGTCGGACAGCCGGCTGCCCTGGGTCTGGCGGCTCAGCGCCCGTTCGCACATCATGTCGATCGCTTTGCGGGCCAGGCCGATAGTCCGCATGGCGTGATGGATGCGGCCGCCGCCCAATCGGGTCTGGGCGATGACGAACGCCTGCCCTTCACCGCCCAGGAGGGCCTCGGCCGGTACCCGGACGTTGTCGTAGTGGATCAGCGCATGCGAACCCTCGTTGTCGCGCTCGCCGTACAACCCGACGTTACGGACGATCTTCACCCCTGGCGTGTCGGTGGGGACCAGGAACATCGACATGCCCCGGTAGGCGCTCACCTCGGGATTCGTCACCACCATGACGATCAGGAATGACGATGTTGCGGCATTGGAGGAGAAGAACTTCCAGCCATTGATGACCCAGTCGTCCCCGTCCCGCACCGCGCTGGTGGTGAACAGCGTCGGGTCCGCGCCAGCGTGCGGCTCGGTCATCGAGTAACAGGAGAACAACTCACCGTCGAGCAGCGGGCGCAGGTATTGCTCCTTCTGCGCGTCGGTGCCGTAGTGCGCGATGATCTCCGCGTTACCGGTGTCGGGTGCCTGACAACCGAATACGATCGGCGCCCATTGTGAACGACCCAGGATCTCGTTGAGCAATGCGAGTTTGAGCTGGCCGTAGCCTTGTCCGCCGAGTTCGGGTCCGAGGTGGGTGGCCCACAGCCCCTTCTTCTTGACTTCGGCTTTGAGTGGGTCGATCGCCTCACGGCGCTTGCCCTCCAACTGCGTGTACTGCAGATGTGGCCACACCAGATCGAGCGGTTCGACCTGCTCGCGCACGAACTCGTCGGCCCAATCCAGCACCTTCTGATATTCGGGGTCGGTCTCGAAATCCCATGCCATCGTGAGCTCCTTGCGATCTATTCGGTGATGGTGTTGAAGCCGGCGACGAGAGCGGCGATGTCGCGGGTCACCACATCGGTGAACGACCGCATGCCGTAGCTGCCGCCTGCCCAGTGCCGCACTCCCTCGCTGACCAGAATCTGCGCGAGACGGGACAGGCGGTCGACGTCGACGTGGGCGGCGATCTTGCCGTCGGCCTGCGCGCGGCCGAACAGCTCGCCGAACATGTCTGCGTCCGCCGCTTCCTCCGACACCTCGCCCGCCAGGATGCGGTGCTCGTGCCGGTAGCCCTCCAGGATGGTCTCGATGACCAACTCGGGTGGGTTGCGTGCCATCGACCGTTCCAGGCTGGCCAGGGCCTCGGCTATCACCGACATCAGTTCATAGTCCGTCTTGAGCAGTGTTTGCACGCGCTTCTGGGCGGATCGGGTGGACAGCACACCCACCTCGAACAGCACATCTTCCTTGGCGGGGAAATGGAAGTAGAACAGCGCACGCGATACGCCTGCGGCCCGGCAGATATCGGCGACGGTCGTCCGGGCGTAGCCATTGGTCCGCCACAACGCCATCGCGGCCTGTATCAGTCCGCGTTTGGTCTCGTGGGATCCAGCCCGTTGGTAAGACGCACGACGCTGACCACTGTCAGCACTGTTCGCCGCCGCTGGCTTGGGCATATTCGCACAGTAGCAGCGCTGTTGGATGATAGAAATAGTCGACGCATGTCTAACTAAGGATTTCTGTCGAACGTGTGGACCCTCACCAGGGGATCCGACATTGACGCGTCAGCGCCACTATGGAAATGTAATGTTCACAGATGAGAGGCACATTCTCATACGGTCCTGTATCGAACGGGGAGCTGCACAATGGCGATCGATCCAACCGGTATCGATTTCTTCCGCGATGAACGCTTGGTCGACGATCCGTACCCGTTCTTCCAGGCGCTGCGCGACAAGTGTCCGGTGACCCGCGAGGACCAGTACGGCGTGACGATGGTGACCGGTTGGGATGAAGCCGTGCAGGTCTACAACGACGAGCAGGCGTTCTCGTCGTGCATCTCGGTGACCGGCCCGTTCCCCGGGTTTCCCGTCCCGCTGCAGGGACGCAGTACCGAAGAGGTCACCGCGCTCATCGAAAAGCACCGCGACGAGCTGCCGTTCAGCGACCAACTGCCCACCCTTGACCCGCCGACTCATACCGACCACCGCTCACTGCTCATGCGGCTGATCACCCCGAAGCGCCTCAAGGAGAACGAGGATGCCATGTGGCAGCTCGCCGACGAGGTGCTCGACGACTACCTTGCCTCGGGGTCAGGCGATTTCATCAAGGGCTTCGCGAGCCCGTTCACACTGTTGGTCATCGCCGATCTGCTCGGTATCCCGGCCGATGACCGCGAAGCTTTCGTCAACGGCATCAAACAGAATTCAGGTGGCGGCGTCGGCAGCACCAGCAAGGAATCGCTGTCCCACAGCCCGCTGGAGTTCCTCTACGGCCAGTTCTCCGACTACGTGTCGGATCGCCGCGCCAACCCACGCGACGACGTCCTCACCGGGCTGGCCGAGGCCACCTTCCCCGACGGCAGCATCCCCGACGTCGGCGACGTGGCCCGCGTGGCGACCAACGTCTTCTCGGCGGGCCAGGAAACCACGGTGCGACTGTTGAGCACCGCACTGAAGGTGCTCGGGGAACGTCCTGACATCCAGCGGCGCTTGCGCGAAGACCGCAGTCTCATCCCGAATTTCATCGAAGAAGCGCTGCGTATCGAAAGTCCCGTCAAGGGTGACTTCCGGCTGTCGCGCTGTCCGGTCACCGTCGGTGAGTCCGAACTGAGCGCGGGCACCACGCTGATGGTGCTCAACGGGGCGGCCAACCGCGACCCGCGCCGATTCGTCGACCCCGACACCTTCGACCCGGCGCGCAAGAATGCCCGCCAGCACCTCGCATTCGGCCGCGGCATCCACAGTTGCCCCGGTGCGCCGCTCGCACGCGCGGAAACCCGGGTCGGGCTCGAGCGTCTACTCGACCGAACCAAAGACATCCGGATCTCCGAGGACAGGCACGGTTCGGCCGGCGACCGGCGCTACACCTACATCCCGACCTTCATCCTGCGCGGGTTGACCGAGTTGCATCTGGAGTTCGACACCTGATGAGAGTTGCTGTCGATGAGGACCGCTGCGCCGGCCACGGCATGTGCCTGACGCTGTGCCCCGAGGTGTTCACGATGTCAGATGACGGTTGGTCGGTCGCTGATCCCGATCCGGTGGCTGCCGAGCTCGAACAAGCCGCGCGCGAGGCCGTCGAGAACTGCCCGGAACGTGCGATCAGTGAAATTGACGATTAGAGACGGAGATTCGTAGTGACTCAAGGCGCCAAGGGATATGTCATCCTGACCGAGGACATCAAGGACCCGGCCGGTATGGCCGAGTACGGAAAGCTGGCGAAGCAGGCGATGGCGGGTGCCACGATCGTGGCAGTGGACCAGAAGCCCGAGGTGATCGAGGGAACCTGGCATGGCAGCCAGACCGTGGTACTCGAGTTCGAGTCGGTCGAAGCCGCTCGCGACTGGTATCACTCCGAGGCGTATCAAGCGGCTGCCAAGGTGCGCCAAGGGGCGGCAGACTGTAATGCCGTCATCCTTTCCGGCTTCCCCACCTGAGCCCGTGCGCTTCAGCATCACCCACCCCATGCACAGCCATCCGTACCATCCGGATCTGGTGAGCGGCAACGGGGTGACCGCGGTTGCGGCTGCTGCTGAAGCGGCGGGTTTCCACGGCTTCGGCTTCACCGATCACCCCGCGCCCTCGCAGCGGTGGCTCGATGCAGGTGGGCATGACGCGGTGGATCCCTTCGTGGCAATGGCTTTCGCCGCTGCGGGCACCACCACACTGCGGCTCGTGCCCAATATCGTGGTGCTGCCGTACCGTAACCCGTTCGTGGTGGCCAAATCGGGTGCCACCCTGGACCTGCTGTCGGGTGGACGGTTCACGCTCGCGGTCGGAGTCGGTTACCTCAAACGGGAATTCGCGGCTCTGGGCGTGGCGTACGACGAACGCACCGAACTGTTCGACGAAGCCCTTGAGGTGATCAGGGCCATCTGGACGACCGACGATGTGACGTTCGAGGGCAAGCATTTCAGCGCCCGCGGCATCACCGCGCATCCGCGACCGGTGAGCCGACCACATCCGCCGATCTGGATCGGTGGCAACACCGCTGCGGCCCGGGCGCGGGTGGTCAGGCACGGTGACGGATGGTGCCCGTTCGCCGCGCCGCCGGGCCTGGCCCAGACGGCAGGCACCGCGGCGCTGGACTCGATGGAGGCGGTGACCGCTGGTATCGAGGACCTGCGGGCACGGTTGACCGCGGCCGGTCGCGATCCGGGCGGCATCGACATCGTGTTCACCAATTTCGAGGGCGGCAATCCCGGCGACGACGACTTCAATGCCGACGCATACCTTGCCGGCGTCGAGAAGCTGGCCGCACTCGGAGTGACCTGGCTGCACGTGGCGTTGCCCGGCGACAGTCTGGCCCGCGCCCTCGAAGCGATTGACAGCTTCGGTAAATCGGTGATCGCCGCGGCCTGAACGCGCCGCTGCCGCACCGAGATCAACGAATTGGTCGATCTGCCGCGGTAACAGCGACCCGTTCGTTGATCTCGCGGAAGAAGATCCGCCGGGCTACTCGTCGGAGATCGCGATTGCCTGCCGCGGGCACTGCCGGACAGCTTCGAGGATCTGGGCCTCGTTGTCCGGGGTCACCTCTTCGGTCAGGACATGCAGGTAGTCCTGATCATCGAGGTCGAAAACCTCGGGGATGATGCCCATGCACACGCCGTTGCTTTCACACAGGCCGAAGTCGACGCGAATCTTCCTGGTCACTGTTGTCTCTTCTTCGCGCAAGCGTTCATCAGCGCATCACCTTCACCGGCACATGGGAATATCCCGCCACATTCTGCATGTGCACCCGCTGCAGGCCATCCCACTTCACCTCGTACCGCGGCATGAAATCGAGCAGTTTCTCCAAAGCGATCGTGCTCTCCATGCGGGCCAGTGCGGCGCCGAGGCAACTGTGGATGCCATAGCCCAGCCCGAGGTTCTGCGCCTCGGTGCGGTCTCGGTCGATGTCGAAAGAGTCTGCGTCGGTGAATGCTTCGGGATCCCGGTTGGCGGCGGCGCTGAGCAGGAACACCGGCTTGCCTGCCGGGATGGTGCCGCTGGGCACATGAGCTTCCTTGAGCGTATAGCGCACGTTGTACTGCACCGGGCCCTCGTAACGCAGCAGTTCCTCGACGGCGGCGGGGACTTTGTCACGGTCATCGAGCAACTTCTGCCACTGTTCGGGATTTCGGGCGAACAGCACCATCGCCGTGCCGACGAGCTTGGTGACGGTCTCGGCGCCGGCCCCGCCGAGCAGCGTGGCGAAGCCGGTGATCTCGATATCGTCGAGGCGGCGCAGCTGACCGTCCTCACCGGGGATCTCGGCGGCGATGAGCCGGCTGATCATGTCGTCCTGTGGGTTCTCGCGACGCTTCTGCACCAGCGAGTAGTAGTAGATCCCGGTGTCGATATTGGCCTGCATCCCCGCATCAGAGGTGCCGGCCTGCCCGGGTTCGCGGGAAAGGCTGGTGTCGATCCAGTGCCGCACCATCTGGCGGTAGTCCGGCTCGACTCCGGCCATCCGGGTGATGACCTCGACCGGGAACGGCCCGGAAAAGTCCTGCACGATGTCGAACTCATCGGAGTCGATCTGCCCGAGGAAGTAATCGATCTGTTCGATGATGGTGTCCCGCTGGGATTGCACCGCTCTGGGCGTGAACGCCTTGTTGAGCAGGCTGCGCATGTGCCTGTGGTCCGGTGGGTCCATGAAGATGATCGACTTCTGGGGCGGCTCGTCGCCCTGCACCATCGCCAGATCGCACCCGCGGGATGACGAGAACGCCTCGTGGTCCTTCAGGGCGGCCGCAACGTCGGCATGCCGTGTGAGGGCGAAGAAGTCCTGCTCCTCGCAGTAATACAACGGCGCGTCTACGCGCATCTGCCGGTAAATGTCGAAGGGGTTGTCGAAGTAGTCCTCGGAAAACGGATCGAAGATCACCTTGGGCTTGGTCATTGGCTCCTCCTCCACGGCGGGGCTGACGCCGGAAGCGCTACACGAAGCGTTACGTGAAACTGCTGAACTGTAACGGTAACAGTATCGGTTTTAGGCGCGGGTGGAAAGTGGCAACCATAGGGGAATCAGTCGCCGCGAGTGGGTTTCAGGCCTGCGTCGACCACGGCTTCCAACAGGCCAAGATCGCTGCCGAGGTCACCCGCGGTGCTGCGGACCACGGCCACATCCTTTCCGACGAATTCACCGACCCTGGCGATGAACGCATCGGCGGAACCGGTGGCGGCGATCAGGCTCAGTGCCCGACTGCCTGCGCTGCCGTGGGTGAGCGCTGACAGCAGCGTGGCCTCGTCGACTCCGAGTCGGCCGCCGAGGCGCACGCCTTCGGCCACCAGACCGATCTGCGCGGCGAACAGTGTGTTGTTGATCAGCTTCACCCGCTGCCCCGCGCCGAGGGGGCCGACATGCAACACCGGGTCGGCGTAACTTGCCAGCGCCGGACCCGCCCGCGCCACCGCGTCATCGGATCCGCCGACGAAGACCGTGACCGTTCCCGCAGCGATATCGTGCGGGCCACCGCTGAGGGGGGCGTCGAGTACCGAAACGCCGCGTTCGGCCGCGAGCGCCGCGACGGCCGTGGCGGTTCGGGGACTACCGGTGGTGTGCAGCACCAGAACCGAGTCCGTCGGCATCGCGGCGAGGAGCCCGTCCACGCACAGTTCGCGGACCTGCTCGTCGGTGAACACGCAGACGATCACCACCTCGGCGTCACGGACGGCGTCGACGGTGTCCGCCACCGGGCGTGCGCCCAATTGTGCTATTGCGTCCCGCTTTTCGACGGTCCGGCCGAGCACCAGGACTTCATGTCCGGCGGCGACCAGGCGACGCACCATCGGCGCGCCCATCCGGCCTGCACCGATGACACCGACCCGCATCAGCGGGCGTGGTTCATCAGGGTCAGAGCGGCATCTGCGGCTTGAAAAACAGAACGGGACACCGCGCCCTCAGGAACATCGGCGGTGTCGGCCAGGCTGGCCGCGTGGCGACAGTCCTTCTGCAGCAGCGCCCCGGCGATCGGCGCGAGATTGTCCAGCGTGCCGCTGAACATGGAGATACTGCTGAGCGCCTTGCTGGTGGCCGACCCGCGGGTGACCACCTCGCACAGGCGCTCACGTGGAACCCCCAGTGCCTCACCGAGTTCGAGCGTACTCATGGCGGCGCCGAGATTGGCGCTGAACAGCAGGTTGTTCAGTATCTTGGCGACCTGACCGCTGCCGACCCCGCCTAGGTGCACGATCGGGTCGGCGTAGGTGGCGAACACCGGCCGGACCCGCTCGATGACCTCGTCGTCCCCGCCGGCCATCACCAGCAATGTGCCTGCCTTGGCCGCGGGCTCGCCACCGCTCACCGGGGCGTCGATGACCGTGACGCCTGCGGCGGCCGCGGTCTCGGCGAGCTCACGGCACGTGTCGGGATGCACGGTGCTGTGGATGGCGATGATGCCCCCTGGTGCCAGTCCGGCGAGCACACCGGTCTCGCCGCCCAGCACCTGCCTGACATCGTCATCGCCCACCACGCACAGGCACACCAGGTCGCTGGCGGCGGCCAACGCGGCGGGGGAGTCGGCCACTTTCGCCGCGGTATCCGAGAACGGTTCGACCGAGGCCGGCCTGCGTGCCCACAGCGTGGTCTCGTAGCCGCCCTCGACAATCCGCCGGGCCATGGGCGCGCCCTGGCTGCCCAACCCGATAAATCCGACGCGCATCAACCCGCCTCCACTTCCATGTTGGTGGCCGCACGAGCGGCCACGCACTCTTCGACAAACGACAACACTCTGAGGTGATATGCGGCAGCGGTCAGTCCCACGCTGAGGTTGTGCCCACTTTCGGGTAACTCACCGACGTCTACCTGGGGTGCCGAACTGAACAACGCGGCGATACCGGCCAGCGCGTCCGCATCGGATTCCCACACACTTTCGTGGTCCCCCGCGGTGAACTGCACCGGGACCCTGACTTGTGCCGCCAACTCCGGAAAGTCGTGAGACGACCAGGTTTTGACGACATCGCCTTCGTAGGAGGTGCCTGCCGAAGACAATCCGGTGCCGAGTACATCGTCGGGATACAACCGGGCCGGCTCCCACAACAACTCTCGCAGCCCGCGCGGGCGACGGTCGATGGTGGCGTTCTTGAGGATCTCACCGGCCTCGGCGCGGTACCGGCGACCGGTGCCGGCCAGGGAGATGCCCAGCACGCCGATTTCGGACGAGGCCGCCATCCGCACCGCCAGTTCGCAGCCCATCGAATGGCCCAGGACGAATGGCACGCACGGCCCGGCGATCCGCGCGAGCGCACCGAAGGCCAGTGCGACCCGTTGATCGGGGTGGGCCATCGCGTCCGGATACGGGGCGGACGCGCCGTATCCGGGCCGGTCGAGTGCGATCACCGTGAACCCCTTGGCCACGCCGATACGCATCAGGGACAGTTCCGGGTGGCCGGGGCAGTCGAAGTACGCCGACGTGGTCGCTCCGCCGTGCAGCGCGACAATGACGGCACGCGGATCGGCGGCCTCGGCAACCAGCGCGGACATGGGGACGCCATCGACCATGACGATCCTCGGGTGCGGTTCGACCTTGCTCATTGCGGCTCAGTCGTCCGTCCGCAGCAGTAGCACCCCGCTGGGCGTCAGCCCACCCGAACTCGCCACGGCGACGGTCGCATTGGCGACCTGGCGCTCGCCCGCCTCGCCGCGCAGCTGGGTGACGGCTTCATGGATCAGGCCCATACCGTGGGTGCGGCCGTGCGAGAGCTGCCCGCCGTGGGTATTGAGCGGGATGATGCCGTCGCGGGCGATGTTGTGACCGCCGTCGAGGAAGTCCTTGGCCTCGCCGATGCCGCAGAAGCCCAACCCTTCGAGCCAGGACAGGCAGTTGAAGGTGAAGCCGTCGTAGAGTTCAGCCACGTCGACATCACTGGGGCGCAACGCGGTTCGTGACCACAGGTGGGCGCTCTGGCCGAGCACCTGCGGCTCATGGGTCAGGGTGGTCTGATCCCAGTCGAGCCGTTCGATGATCTGAGTGCCCACCGCCTCGAAGCGGATGGGCGGTTTGGCCAGATCCCGGGCCGCGTCGACGGCCGAGACGATGACGGCCACCGCGCCGTCGCACGGTACATCGCAGTCGTACAGCCCGAACGGGGTGGTGATCATCCGTGCCCCGAGATAGTCGTCCATGGTCATAGGGGCGCGGTAGATCGCGGTGGGGTTCAACGCGGCGTTGGCCCGTTGATTCAGCGCGATCCAGCCCAGGGTTTCGCGAGTGGTGCCGTAACGGTTGAAGTGCCGCCCGGCGTTCTGCGCCAGCGTGTGGGCGGCGGAGGTGGCGCCGAACGGTTGCTGCCAGCTGTTGGTGCGGCCACCCATGGGCGGAACCGCCTTGCCCTCCTTCACCAGCTGGCCGAACGTCGCCTCCCACAGGGTGCGGAAGCAGAGCACGTGGCGTGCCATACCCGTGGCGACGGCCATCATCGCCGCGATCACCGAGCCACCGGGGCCGAAGGTGTCCATGCCGCCGTTGATCCACGTCGGCCGCAGGCCGAGGGCGCCTTCCAATGCGGTCACGCCGCCCTCGCCCATGCCCGCGATGTCGAGACCGGGGTAGGTGGACAACCCGTCGATGTCTGCGAAGGTCAGCCCGGCGTCGGCGACGGCCTTCTCCGCGGCTTCGATCGTCAGCGACAGCGGCGGCACCATCAGGCGCCGGCCGATCGTCGACATCCCGATGCCGGTGATCGCCGAGTGGTCCTCGAATTTGTCCTTGGTCAGCATCGGCCGGACGTACTTGCCGATGTCCTCGAGTGCGATCTCGTCGACAGGCTGCGGGACAGGCGACGGATCGTCCGAGCATTTGAACACCGGCAGCCAGACATCCTCTAGGTGAAGGAAATCGACCTCCACCGGCTGGCCGAGCGCCAGCGTGTCGGGATCACACTCGACGATGTTGGTGGTCAACCGGACTCGCGGATCCTCGGCGATGGCCACCTCGGCCACCACATACGGTGGCGGCAGGTCGGGGAAGCCGAACCGGTGGTTGACGGTGTACCCGGCGAGCGACCCGCGGCCGGAAACGTCACGTACGCCCAGATTGTGGCCGCGGCAGTACCGGCAGACGGGCTGGGGCGGATGAATCAGTGCGCTGCAGTCCCGGCATTCCTGGAGTCGCAGTACACCGTCGGCCCCCGCTGTCCAGAAGTACTCGTTCAACGCGGTGACCGCCGGAAGCGGCCGGCCAGGTATCTGTGACAACTCGACTCCGCTGGTAAGGGGATTATTCGTCTTGGAGAATCACGTTATCAGTTGCGCGGACGGGCGATCTAGCCCGCGACACTGCCCGCTTGGCCACGTTGCTCGGGCAATTCGATGATGGCGTGCACCGGACAGTCCAAAAGAGCACGCCTGACTGCATCCTCGTCGGCTGCCGGCACGGTGCCGTTGCCCTGCAACGACGCATACCCCCAGTCGTCGAGCGGAAAGTACTCCGGTGCGTGCTTGGCGCACATCCCGAAGCCGTCGCACATCGTGCGATCCAGCTTGACCCTCATACCGTTACCACCCCGGATTCCACCTCGTACGGTCGTGCCGCGCTGAACAGGCCGGAACGGCATGTCTGGCAGTTATTTTCGAGATGACGTGCGACATGGTCCGGGAACTGGGCCAACAGGCTGGCGGCGACGTTGGCCGCTCCGTCGAGGGTGGCGCAGGCCCCTCGTCCGCGCAGCACCACCGACCAGCGTCGTAATCGGGCGAGGTCGTCCTCGGTGGCGGCACCGTCGCGCAGCGCCGAGGCCACCGCCGCCATTGCGGCCGTGCCGTTGAAGCAGGACCCGCACTGGCCTGCGTTCTCCCGGTCGAAGTACTCCAACACCGACGCCGCGACCGCCACGGGGCAGTCGTCGGTCAGGATGCCGATGGCACCGCAACCCAGTCCGCACCCCAGGCCACGCACTGTCTCGTGATCCAGAGTGGCACCGAGGAAGTCCCGGTTGAGCAAGCCTGCGAAGTAGCCGCCCATCAGCGCGCCGGTGACCTGCTCTGCGGCCACCCCGTGGACTGTCAACAGATCGGTGACAGCGAGGCCGTGCGGGAGCTCATAGAGGGCCGGGGGGCGACCTGCGCCGGTGATGGTCGCCAGGAACGTCCCGGGTGAACTGTCGGTGCCCACCGTTCGGAACTGCTCAGCACCGTGCTGATGCAGGTAGGCCAGCTGCGCCAACGTCTCCACGTTGCTCACCAGGGTGGGGCGGCCGCCCACACCCGCTTCGAACGGTCGCGGCGGTTTGTCAGTGGGCTTGGCCGGACCACCGTTGATCACCTGGACCGCCGCACTCTCTTCACCCGCGACGTACCCCGGTGTGACCGTGACCAATTCGATGGTCAGGGCACCCAGTTCGGCATCGCACTCGTCGAGTGCGCCGTCAATACGCTGTGCCGCCTGCGGATCGGAGACGTAGACGTAGACGCGTCGGGCACCGACGATCGCCGCGGCCAATCGCAACCCGTCGAGGATCGCGTGCGGGCGGTTCCGCAGCAGCCAGCGGTCTTTGATCGAGGCGGGCTCGCCTTCTTCACCGTTGGCGATGACCACGGTGCCACCCGCGGTTCTGCCGTTGTCATGCACGGTGCGCAGCTTGACCGCAAGCGGGAACGCCGCGCCACCGCGACCGAGCAGACCGCTGGCCTCGACCTCTGCGAGCAGTCGGTCCGGATCATCAAGGGCCGCATAGCCGCCGTCGTCGACATAGGCGGCCAACGATTCCGGCGCGGCGCGCAGCAGTCGGGGTGTGAGTCCGGGCCAGACCGCGACGGTGAGATCGGAGTTCATCGTCGCATCCCGTCCCCGGATAGGCTTACCGGCATGAGAACTGCTGTGGTGCGCGTCGGCGTCGACCCGGTCGGTGAACTCGGGCCCGACCGCCTAACCGACGGCATGACAACGCTCCGCGAATTGGTGCTCGGATGTGGTGGCGAGCTGTTGGACAACCAGCTCGCCGGCCTGCCCGCGCATCGGCGTGAAGTCGAGATCCTGATCGCAGGCGACGACCCGCAGGCGGTGCAGCGATTGGCGATCGACCTGTGTGCCAAAGCCTTCGGCACAGCGCCCACCGCTGGGGTGGTGACCTACGTCAGCCGCGGCACCGACGACGACGCGCAGGGCGTGCTGGCCGGGTTCGGCCTGACCGGCGATGTCACCAGGACCGCTGACCCCGAAGGCTGGGACGTGGTCTGGGTGACCTTGCGCAGGGCCGACCTCGTACGCGTCCCGGAAAGCCGCATCCACACCGCATTGGAGGCTTCGCTCAACTGCGAGGTGCACATTCGAGCGGTGTGAGCGGCTCATCGCGCAAGCGCTCATCGGAGAAATCCGAGAATCGCCGGTGCCGCCTGAACCCAGGTGTCGAACATGTTGAACTGCTTGGCCTTCCCTGACGCGCGGTCCTCCCCGGCGCGCTCCCAGGCGTCCTCGGGCCACGGTGGGTCGATCAGGGTCGAGCCCTTGATCAGGCAGCTCACCTCAAGAGAGGTGCGCTTGGGATGGTCCAGGTCGTTCTCCCCGCCGCGGATGATCAGCGTCGGTACCGTGATGTTGTCGAACATCTCGTCCTCGACGCCGGGGATGGTCTGTCCCGGCTTCGGCACGAAGGCGTTGAGCCAGCGCAACATCAGCTTGAGGAATCCGTCGGAATCCAGCGCGAGGATGCGGTCCCGGTTCGCCGGGTTGTCTACACTCAGCGTCTTCCACTCATCAATGCGGGCAACTGCTTTCATGCCTGCACCTCGTACGGCGAGAATGCTCGGCACAATGTAGTAGGAGCCCAGCACAAACGAGCCGTAGACACCGCCGACGATGTTCCACACCACGAGCTTCGTGACGATCTCGGGGTAGAGCATGGTGGTCAGCATCGAATCCCTGGCACCACCGGAACCGCCGGCGATGATGCAGGGGCCGATGTCGAGCGCGGTGATCAGCTTGTACAGCGTCTCGGCGCGCATGTGGGATTCGCTCTGGCCGTAGAATTGCACGTCGGAGCGGCCACAGTTGGGCCGGTCCCAGAGCAGCACCCGATATCCGCCCTCGACCAGGGCCTCGGCCAGCGGCCGCAGCCCGGGAATGTCCTTGCTGAACCGCCCGCCCGGTGTCAGGGCGATGTAATCGCCTGTTTCACCGAGGATTTCGTAGACGACGTTGCCGCCGTTGATCGTGATGACCTGCTCGCCGGGTTTGAGTTCGGGCGTACCGAGGATCTGGTCGACGGTGGTCGGGCCCACGATTCCCTCGCAAGCTTCGCTCATGCCATCACCAATACATCGTCGCCGACAACCCGCACCGGATAGGTGCGGATGCTCCACTCCGGTTTGACCGCAGTAGTGCCGGTGGCCAGCTCGAAACCCCATTGGTGCCAGGGGCAGTAGATGAACTCCAGATCCCGCACCATCACCGCGTCGCCGGGAGAGTTCTCGTCGACCACCGTGCGGCCGCGCGCACGGCCGGCACACAGCGGTCCGCCCTCGTGGGGGCAGTAATTCGCGATGGCATAGAACGTGCCGTTCACGTTGTACACACCCACACCGTGCCTTCCGATCGGTACCAGTTTGTGTGTCCCCGGCGGGATTTCGTCGACAGTGGCGACGATGTGCTCACGTCCCTGTGCGAGCCGGGGGCGCGTTTCGCGCTCTGTACTGTTCGGGGGCGTTTCACTGCTGCGGTCCGCTCCCACTAGAACACCCGCACCTGACCCTCGAGGACCGGAACGGTCTCGGGCAGTTTGTAGGTCTCGATTCCGTTGCGGAACATGATGGCCTCGCGTGCGTGTTCGGGCAGGTGCTTGACCAGCCAGCGTGGATCGTCGAACGTCCAGTGCGGGTAATCGCTGCTGTAGAGCAGGATCTTTTCGCACTCCATCCACTCGAATGCCCGGGTGAGCTCGGTCTTGTCCTCCGGATAATCCAGCGGTTGGGTACTGAATTTGATGTGCTCCTTGACGTATTCGCTCGGCTTGCGCTTGATGTCCATCCAGGACCTACGCTTCTCGTAGATGGCGTCCATCCGCCACATCAGCGGCAGGATCCAGGTGAACGCATGCTCGATGAAGATGATCCGCAACGTGGGGTGGCGGTCGAAGGTGCCGTCGAAGATCAGGCTCATCACCTGATTGGCGGCCAGCAGTGAATAGGTCACCATGAAGTCGTGGTTGTAGCTGGGCAGTCCCACCGGCGGAATCGGCAGGGTCTCGTACACGCCGCGTGAAAGGTGACAGCTCACCGGTATGTCGTACTTGGTGGCAGTGGCCCACACCTTGTCGTAGACCGGATCACCCCAGGACGGACGCGGTTCGGCCTTGATCAGGATCTGCGACATGAAGGGATGTTCAGCCCACTTCTCGATCTCGGCGATCGCGCCGGGCTGGTCCTCGATCGCCACGCAGATGGATCCGCGCCACCGCTCGTGCCAGTTGTTGTGGCTGTCCAGCCAGTGATCGGCCAGCCACGAGTTGGTCGCGGTGCAGTACGCCGAGGTGGCCTCGGCCAGTCTGGATTCGGTGTGCGTCGGCTCCAGGATGGCAATGTCTGAGCCGGCTTCCATGACGAGCTGCCGTAGCGCCATATCGGGGTCACTGCAGGCGAATTCACCGTCGGGTGGGAAGGCGTCGACGCGCATGGCGTAGGAGTGCGCATAGTCGGGTGCGTCGTAGTAGATCTGCTCGCCCACCTTGTGGTTGAGGAAGTACTTGCTGCGCCACGGTTCGGGGATGTACTCGACGAGTTCGCCGCGGCGTGGCATGGGATGGACGTCAGAATCGACACAGCGAACCGCGATGCGCTCGGCGGCCGGTACTCGTGGATTGGCGGTGGTGGTCATGTGGCCTCCTCGACTACCTCTACTGTGCCGCGATGGTGGACGTTGTGGCTGGAATCGCCGGTACGTCGATGCCGTACAACTCGGCAGCGTTGCGCCAGCAGAGTTTGTCGCGCTGCTCCGTCGAATACGTCGACGGAACGGTCAGCTGATTCGCGTCCCAGTGCGGGTAACTCGATCCGAACATCACCATGTCCTCCTTACCGGTGAAGGAAGCCCATTCGCCCGCGAAGTCGGTGTCGCCAGGTCCGTCCAGGCTGCCCTGGACGAAGTAGACGTGGCCGGGTAGGTAGTCGCTGGGCATCTTCGGCGCCCACGGGGTCTGCTCGAGATGGGGCCGCCCGAAGCAGTCCATCCGCCAGATGAACGGCGTCAGCATGTCCGCGGCGCCGTCGGCCCACACGAACTTCAGCGTCGGCGTCCGCTCGAACACGCCCTCGGCGATCATGTTCATCAGGTGGTACAGGTAATTCAGCGACATGAAGGACAGGTACTGCTCATAGGTGCGGGTTTTTCCCGATGGCGTAGGGGGGAACGCGATACCCGCTCCCACCTCGATGTGAACTGCCACCGGCAGATTCGCCTCCGCTGCGGCATCCCACAACGGCCAGAACTGGGGCTTGCCGTAGAGCTCCCGCGACTGCAGCGGAACGCCGATTTGCACCACGCCGGGATGGTCTTTGTACTTCTGGATTTCGCGCAGCGCACCCGCGACGTCATCGGGATCGACCCGGATGGTGCCCCGGAAACGGGCGCCGAACTCGCCGTCCAGCCAGCGGGTCACCATCATCTCGTTGTGCGCGGCCGCGATCGCGGTGCCCAGGTGCCGGTCCGGCATGATGCCGCGCGTCATCGGATGAAGCACCGCGATATCCACCCCCCGCCGCTCGAACAACTCCTCGGCGACCAGGCTCGGGTCGGATCCGGGGTACTGACGGTCGGGACCCCTTGCGCCCTTGAGGTATTCGCCGCCGGGTGCGCCGTACCAATCCATCTCATAGTCGGGAAAGCCGCGGCTCGCGAACGGTTCCCGCAGAAAATTCTGCCGCAGATCCTTGTTCGATCCGGCGAAGATGTGCACGCTCGCGTCGATGACGGGGGTGTGCGTTCCGTCGGGGTGCGCTAGAGCCAAGGCTGTCCTCCGATGCTCGTCCGGAAAACGTGATGGGCACGCTTCGTTGACGGTGTGCCAGCGACACCGGACTCCACCCTCAGTGTAGATCCTAATTCTTCATTCGCAAGAACATTGTTCTCGGCATGGACGTATGCTTCACCGCAGGTGGGCACCGCTGCTGGTCACTTGCACAGCGCCCGGATCGGGAGAACGGATACTTGATAGAGGAGAATGTCCGATCGATTCACGAGAATGCTATTCTCGTCGAGACGTGACAGCGCATCAGGAGGCGGCGGGTGCTACTCGAATTTGATGCAGATCAGCGACTGTGGCAGGAAACCGTGCGCGACGCGGTGGCCAAGCAGTGCCCGGCGACGCTGGTCCGTGAAGTGGCTGAACAGGATGCCGATCCGGCACCGCTGTGGACGAGCTACATCGACCAGGGTTGGACTGAACTGACCGATCCGGACAATGCGGTGGAATTGGCGATCGTGTTGGAGGAACTCGGCCGGGCCACCGACCTCACTCCTTATCTGGCGACGATGACGCAGTTCGCACCGCTGGCCGGGGAGCGTTTCGATCCCACCCGGGCCGGCACCGCTGTCTACGGTGGGGTGAGCGCGCACAGGGACGCCACCGGATGGGTGCTGTCCGGAACGGCGCACCATGTGCTCGACGGCGACCGTGCCGAGACACTTGCCGTCGTCACCGATGCCGGCGTGTTCCTGGTCGATGCGGGCAGCGCCATCATTCGTCGCACCCAGGTCTTCGACCCTGTGCTGCACGTGGCGGAGGTGGCCTTCGACGGGGTTCAGCTCGCCGATACCGAGCGGGTGCACACGGACACGGAGAAGGCTCATCACCTGGCCTTGACGGGGATCGCCGTGACGACCGTCGGCGCCTGCCAGCGGGTGCTCGACCTCGCGCTCGACCACATCAAGCAGCGTCAACAGTTCGGTGTGCCGATCGGGTCCTTTCAGGCGGTCCAGCACAAGGCCGTCGACATGCACATCGCGATCGAACGCGCCCGCGCGCTGTCCTACTTCGCCGCGCTGACGATCGCCGCCGACGACCCGCGCCGGCGACTGGCCGCGGCGATGGCGAAAGCCGCAGCGGGCGAATGCCAGGCCGTGGTGTTCCGTCACGGCCTGCAACTGTTCGGTGCGATGGGCTTCACGTGGGAGAACGACGTGCAGTTCGCATTGAAGCGGGCCAAGGCCGGAGAGCTGCTGTTGGGTGGCGCCGCCGAGCACCGGGCGCTGATCGCCGCCGAATACCGCATGACGTACAGGGGACTGTAAATGCAGCTGACATTCGATGCCGACGTCGAAGAATTCCGCGCCGAGTTCTCCGCGTTCCTCGACGCCAACCTGCCGTCGGAGGCGCAGACGCTGGAGCGCCCCCGGTCGGTGTCGCACATGCCGCAGTGGGCGCGCGACTGGCAGCGACTCCTGTTCGACAACGGTTGGCTGCTGCCGGCTCAACCGCCGGAGTTCGGTGGGCGCAATGCGACGGTGGTGCAGACCTTCGTCCACCTCGACGAACTGTGCCGTCGCCGGATCTATCACAGCTTCAACCCACAGGGCGTCAACATCATTGCGGCGTCGCTACTGACGTTCGGCACCGAGGAACAGAAGCAGCGCTGGGCCGTCCCGGTACTGCGCGGTGAGCGGACCGCATCACTGGGTATGAGCGAGCCCAGCGCGGGCTCCGATCTGGCCTCGTTGCGCACCCGCGCTGTTCCGGACGGCGACCATTTCGTGGTCAACGGCCAGAAGGTGTGGACCTCGGGCGCCCATGACGCCGACTTCCTGCTGACGTTCGTGCGCACCGATCCAGATGCGCCCAAGCACAAGGGAATCAGCGTGCTGATCATCCCGACCGACACCGCCGGTGTGGTGTGCCGGCCGTTCGCCGACATGACGGGCGAGGAGAATCTCGACTTCAACGAGGTCTTCTTCACCGATGCGCGGGTGCCTGTCGAGAACCTCGTCGGGCCCCTGAACGGCGGTTGGGGCGTGGCCAACGGCTCGCTCGGGCACGAGCGAACCATGATGTGGCTCGGCTTCGCCGACCGCATCGACAACATGCTGGCCGATTTCCACCCACGCACCGAGCTCGAACGTGACCAATACGCCACGACCGTCATGGATTATCAGGCGCTGCGTGCGATGGGCTCGGCGGCGTTGGCCAGGGCGTCGCGCGGTGAGGCGGACACCGCCTCGGTGTCGGTGCTCAAACTGTTCGGTTCCGAGGCCGAGCGCAACGCGTTCGAGAACGCGCTGACCGCGGCAGGCCCGGACGGGTTGGTGCATCCGTCGACCACCGGCCCCTACGCACACATGAACCTCGACCACTACTTCTCAAGCTGGTTCGAGCGTTACGCCAGGAGCTTCGGCGGCACCATCGCGGGCGGCACCTCCGAGATCCAGCGCAACATCATCGCCACCCAGGTCCTGAGCTTGCCCCGCCGCTGAGTTTCCGGGAACGGCTCAGTAGTTGTTGCAGCTACCGGCGATCGAGCTGATCGGCCCGAAGTACTGCTGTGCCATCGGGTGGCCCTGCAGCTGTGCCACCGTCTGCTGCCGCTGGTCGACGGGGGAGGCCAGGAAGTTCCTCAGTGCGCCCTGGGCGAACGGCGACGTGTTGAATTCCTGCGCGAGCTGTGGCTGTTCCGCGTTGAGCGCGGCGATCACCTGGTCGTAGGTGCACGTCGTATGGACGACGGGACCGAAGTCGGGCTGAGCGGACGCCACACCGACCGACAGCGGCACCGACAATGCCAGCCCACCGAGCGCGATCGCCAGATTCTTGCGTGACAGTTTGACCATGTTCTCCACCCCACGTTTCATCGCGCCCATCGGGCGGCGTGTTTGCTCAGATGTCGGCGCGAACCGACTTCAATCGAGGTTAACAGGCCGCACTCGCGGCCTGTGATCTTGATTTCGCGCAACCGGGCGCGACAGGGATGTTTCGGATTCGAGGTGCTTGTGCCGAGGATCGTCGTCAGTATGTGGCTGCAATCCTCGGCTCAGACGCAATTATTCGATGACCGCGGCTTCCTTACGTTCGGTGATGGGCCGGGCGAGTTCCTGCTCGTTGCAAATGCGCTGCAGCTTGTCCAGCGTCTCGTCCAGTCCCGGACCCATCCGCTTGCCGGGGGTGAACGTAGCGGGCAGATTGCGCATACCCTGGATCACCCCGATGCTGTCGTAGTGCACGGTGCCCGCGGGATCGCACACGTAATCCGGCATCCGATCGAGCACCGCGGTGAGCATCGATTTGAACACCGTGCGCGCGACGTTGGAACCCACGCACCGGTGCACGCCGATGCCGAAACTGAAATGCCGGTTGCCTTTTCGATCCATGACGATTTTGTTGGGATCCTCGAACACCGCGGGATCCCGATTGGCCATCGCCCATGAGATCCACAACCGCTCACCCTCTTTGAAGCTGGTTCCCTCGATCTCGACGTCCTCGGAGAAGGTGCGGCCGTCACCGGGTGCGGGGGTGAAGAAGCGCAGGAACTCCTCGGTGGCCGGGTTGAGCAGCGTGTCGCGTTCGCGGCTGAGCAGTTCGCGCTGATCGGGGTGCTCGCCCAACCACTCCAGCGCATGCGCGGTGAGTGCGGTGGTGGTGTCGAAGCCGCCGCCGATGATGAGTCCGAGGTTGCCCAGGATCTCCATATCGGGAGCGGGTTCGCCGTCGATCCGCAACTGCAGCAGGGCGTTGATCAGGCCCGGCCGTGGATTCTCCTTCATCGCGAACATGTTGGTGAGTAGGTCGATGCCCATTTCACGGTGCTGCTCGTTGATCTTCTCGCGGTCCGGCGAGTGCTCCGGGGTGTACACCGAGGCATGGGTGGGTTCGCTGTAGACGTTCCATTTCTTGAGGTCAAGGCCCATCATCGCCAGCGTGAGCACCGCGGGTACGACGTTGGCCAGGTCATCGACGAAGTCGATGCGTCCGGTCTCGATCTTCTCGTCGAGAGCCGCTCTGGTGATCTCGTCGACGAACGGCACCCACCGCTTGATCGCTGCCGGGGAGAGATACGGATTGAGTGCGCCGCGGTAGGTGCTGTGATCGGGCTCGTCCATTTCCAGGATTCCGCCACGCACCGTGGCGGCCCGGCTGGCCAACGGGATGCTGATGCCCTCGTAGCCGGTGCCCTCACCGGTGAGGTCGTGGTCGTTGGACACCGCGGGACAGCGGGCAAGTTCGAACACTTCCTTGCTGCCCGCGGCCACCCAGTGCCCGTTGTACACGTCGGTCCACGCCATCGGACACCGGGCGTGCATCTCCTCGGTGATCTTCTCGAACTGCAACCGGTACTCCGGCGTATGCCGGTCGAAGTGGTAACTGTTCTTCTTACGGTCGTCGTCTGTCGTGGGCTCATCGCTGTCGATGCTCACGGCGTTGTCTCCCTTGATATTCAGCTCTAGTCCTCGAGGAGGATGGCCTGCTCCGGGCATGAGTGGGCGGCTTCGCGAACCAGATCCTCCTGGTCGACGGGCACGATGTCGGACACCGGTGAGGAATGACCGTCGACATCGTCCAGTTCGAATGAGTCAGGGGCGATCATCGCGCACAGGGTATGGCCCTGGCAGCGACTTCCGTCAACCGAAACTTTCACTGCGCCAACTCCTTCCGCGTTGATGGATGTCGCATTAGACGTGGTAGTCGTACCACTTGAGATAGCCACCCGCATCGACCCGCAACTGCATGCCGGTGACGTACCGGGACTCGTCCGACGCCAGCCACAACACGGCGTTGCTGATGTCCTCGGGCTCGATGAAGTTCACCTTCATCGCCTGCTGGATGCCGAAGACCGGCTCGGCATCGGCGCGGGTGGGATTCTCCAGATCCGGCCGGAACGAGCGGTACATCGGCTCGCTCTGCAACATGTTGGTGTTGCAGTTCGTCGGGTGGATGACGTTGGCCCTGATGCCGCGGACGGCAAGTTCGGTGGCGAGGTAGTGCACGTACTCGGAGATCATCTTCTTCGAGACCATGTACCCCATGCCGCCCGGATCCGCGCCCGGGTTGGGCTTGTTGCTCGCATCCATCAACGCGGCGGCCGAGGCGGTCGCGATGATCGAGGCACCCTCGGCAAGGTGGGGCAGCGCGACCTGAATGGCGTTGATGGTGCCGATCAGGTTGGTGTTGATGCCGTCGGTCCAGGCCTGCATCGGAGGCTGGCCCTTCATGGCCGCGACGCCGGCCTGTGCCACCACGATGTCGACCTTGCCGAACTCGGCCAGGCCCGCCTCGAGGGCGGCCTTGAGTTGGCTGGCCTCGCGAACGTCGGCCTTGGCGGTGACGATCCGGCGGCCGGTCTTCTCGACGAACTTCGCGGTTTCCTCGAGGTCCTCGGGAGTCGCCATCGCGTAACCGATGGTCTCGACGTTCTCGCAGAGGTCCACCGCGATGATGTCGGCACCCTCTTCGGCCAGTCGCACGGCGTGGCTGCGGCCCTGACCGCGTGCGGCGCCGGTGATGAATGCGACCTTGCCCTCAACACGTCCCACAGAACTGTCCTTTCAGTGTGCTTCGCAGCTGTTTGGCTGGTGCCTGGATCAACGGTTTGCTCCTCGCGTCCGCCTAGGTATTGCGTCCGCCGTTGACCCCGAGGATCTGCCCGGTGATGTAGCCGGCTTCCTCGGAGACGAAGAAGGCGCACGCGGCCGCGATGTCCTCGGGCCTGCCGATCCGTCGTACCGGCGTCTGGGCGATCTGCTGCTCGACGTCACCGAGGAATCCGCGCTCCCCGGCCTTGCGCAGCATCGGGGTGTCGATGAAGCCGGGGGGCACGGCATTGACGGTGATTCCCAGCGGGCCATATTCCAGAGCCAGGGATTTCGTGAGCCCGTTGATCGCGGACTTGGCCGCCACGTAGGGCGCCATGAAGGGCTGTCCAGAATGCGTGCTGGAGGAGGAGATGTTGACGATGCGGCCCCAGCCGGCCTCGATCATCTCGGGCAGCACGGCCTGGATGCAGTGGAACGTTCCGTTGAGGTTGACGTCGATCACGCGCTGCCACCGGTCGAAGGAAATGTCGGTGAAGCGTTTGAAGCAGTCGAGCCCGGCCGCGTTGACGAGCACCGAGACCGGACCGAGCTGTGCCCGGATGGCATCGAGTGCGTTGTCGACGGCGGCACGGTCGGTCACGTCGGCGACGTGGGCGAAATCGTCGTCAGAGGGCTGCAGATCCAGTGTCGCCACGTTGAGGCCATCGGCACGCAACCGCGCAGCGATGGCGGCACCGATGCCGGAACCGCCACCGGTGACGACTGCATTCTTCACGACAGGTCTCCGGGTACCAGGTGGGACTCGGGTGGCTCAAGCATCAAGAATCATCCTTCCGATTATGAGAACCGTACTCTCGGAGGTGTACATCTCGCAAGATCTGACCACATCCCCAATGCGACGCGCGTAGGGCTTGCGGCGGGTCTGCATACCCTATGACTAGCCAATCTAGGTTTCCCTTGAGTTCTCATGTTGCGAATGTATGATTCGCCGGTGATGAGAATGAAGTTTCCATCACACTGTGTAAATCGCTGAGGAGGATGATGCAGGAAACGCCGACGATCGCGGACGTGAATCAGGCAGACCGGAAGATGTTGATCGGCGGCGAACTGCGTGAAACCCCGCGGACGTTTCCTTCCGTCAACCCTGCAACGGGCGACGTGCTGGGATACGCACCCGATGCCACCGTTGCCGACGCCGAGGCTGCCGTCGCCGCGGCGCGTGACGCTTTCGACAACACGGAATGGGCGACCAACACCGAACTGCGCGTGCATTGCCTGGAGCAGTTCCACCAAGCGCTCATCGACCACCGGGACGAGCTGGCCGCAATGACTACTGCGGAAGTCGGCGCCACCGCGGCGTTGTGCGCAGGCGCGCAGCTCGATCAGCCGATCGACATCGTGCGGTACTACGCCGAGCTGCTGGCGACCTACCCGTTGACCGAGGACCTCGGGAACATCGAGAGCCGCGGCATGCAGCACCACCGGTGGGTCGAGAAGGAAGCCGGCGGCGTGGTGGCCGCGATCATCGCCTACAACTATCCCAACCAGCTCGCCCTGGCCAAGCTCGCACCTGCGCTGGCCGCCGGCTGCACCGTGGTGCTCAAGGCTGCGCCCGACACCCCGCTCATCACGCTGGCACTCGGTGAGCTGATCGCCAACCACACCGACATCCCGGCAGGCGTCGTCAACATCCTGTCCGGAGCGGATCCCGAAGTCGGTGCGGTGCTCACCACGAGCCCGGACGTCGACATGGTGACGTTCACCGGGTCGACGCCGACGGGGCGGCGCATCATGGCCGCCGCGAGCGAGACCCTCAAGAAGGTGTTCCTCGAACTGGGCGGCAAGTCCGCCGCGATCGTGCTCGACGATGCCGACTTCGGCACTGCGGCATTGTTCTCGGCGTTCAGCATGGTCACGCATGCCGGTCAGGGCTGCGCGCTGACCTCGCGGCTGCTGGTGCCCGCCAAGCACAAAGACGAGATCGTCGAGCTCGTCAAGAACAACTTCGGGCACGTGCGGTTTGGAAACCCAGCGGATCCGTCGAATTACATGGGGCCACTGATCAGCGAGCGTCAGCGCGACAAGGTCGACGGCATGGTCAAACGCGCCGTCGAGGCCGGGGCCACCCTGGTGACCGGCGGCGAGAAGGTGGAGCCCGGCTATTTCTATACGCCCACCCTGCTGGCGGATGTGGATCCCGACAGCGAAATCGCACAGGAAGAGGTCTTCGGACCTGTTCTGGCGGTCATCGCCTACGAAGACGACGACGATGCGGTGCGCATCGCGAACAACTCGATCTACGGGCTGTCGGGCGCGGTGTTCGGCAGCGAGGACCGCGCGCTGGCGGTGGCCCGCCGGATCAGGACCGGGACGTTCTCCATCAACGGCGGCAACTACTTCAGTCCGGACAGTCCGTTCGGGGGCTACAAGCAGTCGGGTATCGGCCGCGAGATGGGCACCGCGGGACTTGAGGAGTTTCTGGAGTCCAAGACGTTCGCCCGCGTGGTGAGCTGATGAGCGCTTGCGCGAAGAGGAGAGAGCTATGACCGGCGGGCAGGAGCGAAGCGCACCGGGGAACGAGTCCGGGCCCTTGGCAGGCATCCGTGTCCTCGAGGTGGCGATGTACGGCTTCGTACCGTCAGCCGGGGCCGTGCTGGGGGAGTGGGGCGCCGACGTCATCAAGGTCGAGCACGCCGTGACCGGCGATCCGCAGCGCGGGTTGCGTCAGACCGGGCCGTTGCGCGTCGAGGGTGACCCCAACCCGAACATCGAGCATGCCAACCGCGGCAAGCGCAGCATCGGGCTGGACATGTCGGTGCCGGAGGGCCGGGAGGTTCTGTTGGAACTGGCGCGGCGCGCCGACGTGTTCCTGACGAGCTTCCTGCCCGGGCACCGGCAGAAGTTCGGCATCGATGTCGACGACATCCGCGCGGTCAACCCCGACATCATCTATGCCCGCGGCAGCGCGCTGGGTCCCCGGGGCGAGGAATCGGGCAAGGGCGGTTATGACATGACCGCGTTCTGGTGTCGGGCCGGTACGGCGGCGACGATCACCCCGCCAGGAACCGACGGAATGATCGCGCCGCCAGGGCCTGCCTACGGCGACACCATCTCGGGCACCAACCTGGCCGGGGGCATCGCCGCGGCACTACTCAAACGGGAACGCACCGGCGAGCCGTCCGTGGTCGACGTCTCGCTGCTGGGCAGCGGGCTGTGGTCGATGGGCCACACCGTTGCTCTGACCCAACACCTGAACCAGCTGATGGTGACCCCGCCGCCCGGGATCCACGGCTCGCCGATCAATCCGCTCGTGGGCCTGTACGCGACCGCGGACGACCGCTACATCTCGTTCGTGATGATGCAGCCGACCAAGTTCTGGGCCGACGTGTGCCGCCACATGGAACTCGACCACTACATCGACGATGAGAGGTTCGCGACGGCCGAGTCGTTCGCAGAGAACACGGCCGCGGCGGTGGAGATTCTCACCGAGGCGATGAAGAAGCGGCCCCTTCCCGAGTGGAGTGAACGCTTCACGACGCTGGCCGGTCCATGGGCCCCGGTGCAGGACACCCTGCAAGCCGCCGCCGACGCCCAGGTCCGGGCCAACGAATACATCCTGCAGGCAGGCGAGCTCGAACTGGTGACCAACCCGGTGCAGTTCGACGTCGGCGCGCCCAGCACAGGTCCGGCGCCGGGCTTCGCCGAACAGACCGACGACATCCTGGTCGAGTTGGGTTTGGACTGGGACCGGATCATCGAGCTCAAAACGGCCGGCGCCGTTACCTAGGCCGAGCTCATATGCCCTCTATCGCGTCCATCGGGACCTTCCTGCCGTGCCGGGGAAGCCGGCATCGCAGAACGGTCGGCGACGACGAAGACCTCGGCGTCGACATCGGGCCTGCCGCCGCGTGGCCGGACACCCCGGTACTTGTGACGGGGGTAGACCATGACAAAGTGGGGGCGCTGTGTACAGGCGAGCCGCCTCAATTGCCAACCACCGGAGCAAGTTCTAGCTTGTTTGCCCTCGCGGCACCGGCAGAGTCCGATACCATCGGCCCCTTGGTTGCGGTTGAGCAGGCAAGTTTGTCAGGTATCACTGTGACGAGCGGGGAGGCTCAGGTGATCCGGTGCGAACGAGGGGCGCGGCCGTTCCCCCCAGGGACGGTGATTCCTGGTACCGACGTGCAGATTTCGCGTGCTGCGGACATGCGCGCCTTTGATGCGAAAGTATGTTGGGAGGCAGGAAAATTCGCGGACAGTGGGGACCCGGACGGTGTTGCCGTACGGGTACCGTTCAAGGTAACTGGCCCGGAACTCCGGATCCCACAGCGGTACGCCACTCCCGAGTACGGCAACGCCTGTGAACCGGTGGTCGCGGCATGAGGAGGGTAGCCCTCGACGGCGCCCGAATCGGCCTGGCGCACAATAGCTGCGGCTCGACCACGGTGTCGGCGGTCACCGGCCGGGACGGGAGTTCTCATGGCGGATAGATGGTCGACCGGCGTTCCCCTGGTACGCAATCTGTCAGGGCCGATGCAGGCTGTCGGCGCATTGTTCTCAATGTCGCTGGATGCGATCAAGTTTGCGTTCCGCCGGCCGTTTCAGGGTCGGGAGTTTCTGGAGCAGTGCTGGTTTGTGGCTCGGGTGTCGATGGCGCCGACGCTCTTGGTGGCGATCCCGTTCACGGTGTTGGTGAGTTTCACCCTCAACATCTTGTTGCGGGAGTTGGGTGCTGCCGACCTGTCCGGTGCCGGTGCGGCGTTCGGTGCCGTGACCCAGCTGGGTCCGATGGTGACGGTGCTGATCGTTGCAGGCGCGGGTGCGACCGCGATGTGTGCGGACCTGGGGTCGCGCACCATCCGCGAGGAGATCGACGCCATGGAGGTGCTGGGCATCAACCCGGTGCAGCGGTTGGTGACGCCCAGGATCCTTGCCTCGGGTCTCGTCGCGTTGTTGCTCAACAGTCTGGTGGTGATCATCGGCATCCTGGGCGGTTACGTGTTCTCGGTGTTCATCCAGGACGTGAATCCCGGTGCGTTCGCGGCGGGCATCACGTTGCTGACCGGGGTACCGGAGGTGGCGATTTCGTGTGTGAAGGCGGCGTTGTTCGGGCTGATCGCCGGGATGGTGGCGTGTTACCGCGGGTTGACGATCACCGGTGGCGGTGCGAAGGCGGTGGGCAATGCGGTCAATGAGACCGTGGTGTACGCGTTCATGGCGTTGTTCGTGATCAACGTGGTGGTCACCGCCATCGGTATCCGGATGACGACGGGTTAGGCGCAGCCATGGGAACCATGACGATTCTGCGGTCGACATACCCGCGGTTGACCCGCCAGTTCAACAAGCCGGTGTCGACGTTGGGCCGTATCGGCGATCACACACTGTTCTACGTCAAGGCCCTGGGAGGCACGCCGCACGCGGCGCTGCACTACCGCAAGGAACTTGTCCGGTTGATCGCCGAGATCTCCATGGGTGCGGGCACGTTGGCAATGATCGGCGGCACCGTGGTGATCGTCGGGTTCTTGACCCTGGCCACCGGCGGGGTGTTGGCGATCCAGGGTTACTCCTCGTTGGGCAACATCGGTATCGAGGCGTTGACCGGATTCTTGTCGGCGTTCATCAACGTGCGCATCGCCGCGCCGGTGGTCGCGGGTATCGGCCTGGCCGCCACCTTCGGTGCCGGGGTGACCGCCCAGTTGGGTGCGATGCGCATCAACGAGGAGATCGACGCCCTGGAGGCGATGGCCATCCGACCGGTGGAGTATCTGGTGTCGACGCGCATCGTGGCCGGCATGATCGCGATCACGCCGCTGTATGCGATTGCGGTGATCCTGTCGTTTCTGGCATCGCAGTTCACCACGGTGGTGTTGCTCGGACAGTCCGGTGGTCTGTACAGCCACTACTTCGACACGTTCCTGAACCCGATCGACCTGCTGTGGTCGTTTCTGCAGGCCGTGCTGATGGCGCTCACCATTCTCCTGATCCACACGTACTTCGGGTATTTCGCGAGCGGCGGCCCGTCGGGGGTGGGGGTCGCGGTCGGTAATGCAGTGCGGACCTCGTTGATCGTGGTGGTATCGGTGACGCTGCTGGTGTCACTTTCGGTGTACGGCTCCAACGGAAACTTCAACCTGAGTGGCTAGCGGTCGGGGAGAGACACAGTGACACGTAACGTCGGCCCGGGCCCAGCCCACCGGTCCGAAACCACCAGCGCGGCAAGGCCGGTGGCAGCCCGTGCCGGACGCAGCTTCGGCGCCGGCGGCTACGCCCGCCCGTTGGCAGGTTTGACGACCGTGGTCGTGGTCGGCCTGATCGTTGCGCTGGCGGTCGCGCTGTTCCGCGGCAGCTTCACCAAAACGGTTCCCCTGACCGTGATTTCCGAGCGTGCCGGCCTGGTGATGAACCCGGACGCCAAAGTCAAGATGCGCGGTGTCCAGGTGGGCAAGGTCGGGACGATCGAATCGCTACCCGACGGCAGAGCCGCGTTGCACCTGGAAATGGATCCGTCCCAGCTGCGGCTGATCCCCGGCAACGCAACGGCCGATATCGCGTCGTCGACGGTGTTCGGCGCGAAGTTCGTCAACCTGGTCCCGCCGGAGAATCCGGAGGGCACCATGCCCGCCGGATCGGTGCTGACCGGCGACCACGTGACCGTCGAGATCAACACGGTCTTCCAGCAACTCACCCAGGTCCTGGACAAGATCGACCCGGTCAAGCTGAACGAAACCCTGGGCGCGATGTCGGCCGCGTTCTCGGGACGGGGTGAGAAGATGGGACAGACGCTGACCGACTTCGAGGCGCTGCTGGCCAAACTGGAACCGAGCCTGCCCAACCTGTCGCATGACATCGAGGCGATGTCCGCGGTGTCGAACGCCTATGGCGATGCCGCACCGGATCTACTGCGCACTCTCGACAACACCAACCGGATCAGCGACACCATCGTCGCGGAGCAGAACAACCTCGATGCCTTCCTGGTGAGCGCGATCGGCCTGGCCGACGTCGGCAACGATGTGGTCGGCAGCAACCGGCAGGCACTCAGCACCACGCTGAGTCTGTTGGCGCCGACGACCGATCTGCTCAATGAGTACTCACCGGCGCTCAAGTGCGCGCTGCAGGGCATGGTCACGGTGAAGAACCAGCCTCCGGCGATGGATCCGGGCATCGTCGTGCAGTTGGCGTTCACACTGGGCATCGAGCGCTACCGGTATCCCCAGAACCTGCCCAAGGTCGCGGCCAAGGGTGGACCGCACTGTATGGGGCTGCCCAACGTCGGTTTCGGAAACCGTGCGAAATACCTTGTCACCGATACCAATGCCAATCCGTGGCAGTACGGGAACCAGGGGATTCTGCTCAATTCCGACGGCCTCAAGCAGATGTTGTTCGGGCCGTTGGACGGACCGCCGCGCAACACCGCACAGATCGGACAGCCCGGATGACCCGCGGCAAGAGCACGTTCTTCAAGTTCGGGGCATTCGCGGTCGTGATGGCGGTGCTCACCGCATTCCTGTTCATGACGTTCTCCGAATACCGGGGTGGCAGTTACTCCCGCTATTCGGCGGTGTTCGGTGACGCTTCACGGCTGGAGTCCGGTGATTCGGTGCGGGTCGCCGGTGTGCGAGTCGGCACGGTCAAAAGCGTTTCACTGCAACCGGACAAGTCGGTGCTGGTCGATTTCGACGCCGATCGCAGTATCGCTCTGACCACCGGCACCAAGGCCGCGGTCCGTTATCTGAACCTTGTCGGTGACCGGTATCTCGAACTGCTCGACAGCCCCGGGTCGACCAGGCTGCTGCCGTCCGGCTCGCGGATTCCCAAGGAGCGCACCGAAAGTGCGCTTGACCTCGATCTGCTGCTGGGTGGTTTGCGCCCGGTCATCCAGGGGCTGAACCCCAAGGACGTCAATGCCCTGACCTCCTCGCTGATCCAGATCTTCCAGGGGCAGGGTGACACCCTCGATTCGCTGATGAGCAAGACCTCGTCGTTCTCCAACACACTGGGCGACAACAACGAGGTCATCCAGCAGCTCATCGACAACCTGAACGTCGTGGTCGGCACGCTGGCCAAGGACGGTGACAAGTTCTCCGGAACCGTCGACCGGCTCGAGCAGTTGGTGAGTGGTCTGTCGCAGGACCGCGACCCGATCGGCACGGCCATCACGTCGCTGGACAACGGCACCGCATCCCTGGCGAGCCTGCTGACCGAGGCGCGCCCGCCGCTGGCCGGGACTGTTGATCAGCTCAACCGGCTGGCACCGCTGCTCGACGACAACAAGGCTGTCCTCGACCGCGGGCTGCAGAAGGGCCCGGACAACTATCGCAAGATGGCTCGGCTCGGGTCCTACGGCAGCTGGATCATGTACTACGTCTGCGGACTCAACCTGCGCGTTACCGATCTTCAGGGCCGAACCGCGGTCTTCCCCTGGATCAAACAAGAAGGCGGGAGGTGCGCGGAGCCCTGATGCTCAAGTACCGCGATTCGAAACTGATCAAGGCCGGCTTCATCGGCACCGTGTTGATGATTCTGGTGATAGCGGTCGGGCTGCAACCGGAACGGTTGATGCAGTGGGCCAGCTCGGTGCGCCACGAGGCGCTGTTCACCGAGGCCGGCGGTATCGCTGTCGGAAACGATGTCACGCTGTCGGGCATCAAGATCGGGTCGGTCACCGATGTTTCGCTGCAGAACGGCGATGCACGGGTCACCTTCACGACCGAGGGCAAGCAGTCACTGGGCGCGTTGACCTCGGCGCACATCCGGACCGGGTCGCTGCTCGGCGAGCGTGTGCTGACACTGGAGTCCGACGGCAGCGGCACCTTGCGGTCGACCGATGTGATCCCGACGTCGCGGACGTCGTCGCCGTACTCACTGACTGATGCAGTCGGTGACTTGACCACCAGCACGGCGGGCACCGATACCGCATCGCTGAACCAGTCGTTGGACACCCTGTCGGCGACAATTGACCAGCTGGCACCGAAACTCGGCCCTACGTTCGACGGTCTGAGCCGGTTGTCCAAGTCGATCAACGGCCGCAACGAGAGTCTGGCCGGCCTGCTGAAGAGTGCCGCCGATACGACGCAGGTCCTTTCACAGCGCAGTCAGCAGCTGAACACGTTGATTCTCAACGCGAATGATCTTCTGGGGGTCCTCAACGACCGCAGGCAGGCCATCGTGGACCTGCTGGCCAACACTTCGGCGGTATCCCAACAACTCAGCGGCCTGGTGGCCGACAACGAGAAAGAGTTGGCGCCGACACTGGAGCGACTCAACCGGGTGACCGAAATCCTGGAGAAGAACCGCGACAACATCAACAAGATGCTTCCCGACATGAAGAAATTCTGGTTGGCCCAGGCCGAAACCCTGGCCAACGGTCCGTACTACAACGCATTCGTACCGAACCTGTTGGTGAGCCAGGCCGCACTGCAGCCATTCATGGACTACGCCTTCGGGTTCCGGCGCGGCAACAACGCCGGACAACCCCCCGACAATGCGGGCCCGCGGGCCGAGTTCCCGTTCCCGTACAACGGAATTCCCGGAGGATCCCGCTGATGAACCGCAAGCGTTTGATCACCGGTTTGTCGGTGGTGCTGGCGGCGCTACTCGTCGCAGGCGCAGGGGTCCTGGTGCGCCAGGCGTTCTTTGCGCCGAAAACCATCTCGGCGTATTTCACCTCGGCCACCGGTATCTATCCCGGCGACGAGGTTCGGGTGTCTGGTGTGAAAGTCGGCACCATCGATTCGATCAAACCGGAGGGTACCCAGACCCGGGTGGTACTGAAGGTCGACCGCGCGGTGCCGATACCGGATGGCGCGAAAGCAATCATCGTGGCGCAGAACCTGGTTGCGGCACGTTATGTGCAGCTGACGCCGGCCTACCGGTCGAGCGGTCCGACGCTGCCCGACAACGCCGTAATCGGTGTCGAGCACACCGCGGTACCGGTCGAATGGGATGAGGTGAAAGAGCAGCTGATGCGGCTGTCCACCGAACTCGGACCCAAGAACGGGGTGGACGGCACCTCAGTGTCGCGGTTCATCGACAGTGCCGCCAACGCCTTGGACGGCAACGGAGAAAAGCTGCGCGAGACCATCACCCAGCTGTCCGGGGTGGCCCGCGTCCTCGCCGAGGGCAGTGGCAACATCGTCGATGTCATCAAGAACCTGCAGACCTTCGTCACCGCACTCCGGGACAGCAATGTGCAGGTGGTGTCCTTCCAGAATCGGCTGGCAACGTTGACCAGCGTCATCGACGGCAGCCGGTCGGACCTGGATGCAGCGTTGACGGATTTGTCGACCGCGGCCGTCGAGGTGCGGCGTTTCATCGCAGGTTCGCGCGACCAGACCTCCGAGCAGGTTCAGCGGCTGGCCAACGTCACCCAGATTCTGGTCGACAACAAGGTGAACGTGGAGAACCTGCTACACATCACCCCCAACGCCCTGGTCAACGCCTACAACATCTACAACCCCGACACCGGCAGTCCGGTAGGCCAATTCGTATTGCACGGGTTCTCCAACCCGGTCCAGTTCATCTGCGGTGCCATCGGCGCGGTCGAGAACACAACGGCTCCGGAGACGGCGAAACTGTGTGCGCAATACCTCGGCCCGGCCATGCGGCTGTTGAGCGTCAACAACATGCCGTTCCCGGTCCAGCCGTACCTCGCACCGTCTGCGAATCCGGAGAACATCGTCTACTCCGAACCGGGCCTGGCGCCAGGGGGCGGTGGCGGCTCACCTGAGACGCCGGACATCCCGATCCCGCCGTCGCAGTCCGCCTATGTACCGGGCCCCCCACCGCCGGCGCCGTTCACCGGCCGCCCGCCGGGGGTCCCGGGACCGGGAGCGCAGGAGATGCTCCCGGGCGCTCCACCGGTGGTGCCGCCGAACGTGCCGTCCTCGGTACGGGACATGCTCAATCCGGCGGATACGCCCCCGGCGCCTCCCCCCGGTCCATTACCGGCCGAGGCTCCACTGGACCCCGCGGCTGGTCCGGCTCCGGGACCGGCCCCCGGCCCTGATGCGGGGCCCGCCCCGGTCGACGTTCCTGCACCGCCATCACCGCCAGAAGGGATGCCCCCCGCATGATCAGCGGAAAACGGCTCCGATTGTCGCTGGCCGCCGGGTCCTGCGTCGCCTTGACGGCCAGTGGTTGTGCCTTTCAGGGGGTCAACTCACTGCCGTTGCCCGGCGCGGTAGGCCGTGGCGCGGAATCCAGCGTCTACCACGTCGAGATCGGCAATGTCGCGACGTTGGAACCGAATTCACCGGTGATGATGAACGACGTCGTCGTCGGCAGCGTGCGCCGCATGTCGGTCAGGGACTGGCATGCCGAAGTCGAATTCTCGGTGAAGCCCGACGTGGTGATCCCGGCCAATGTGGTTGCCAGCATCGGTCAGACCAGCCTGCTGGGTTCGATGCACCTGGCCGTCAATCCGCCGGTCGGCAAACCGGCTGAGGGCGCATTGCCGCCGGGCTCGACCATCCCACTGAACGACGCATCGACCTACCCGACGACCGAGCAGACGTTGTCCTCGTTGGCCGCCGTGGTCAATGGCGGCGGGCTCGGCCAGATCGGCGATGTCATCCACAATTTCAGCACCGCGGTCAACGGTCGGGAAGATGACTTCCGCAATCTGCTCACCCGGTTGGATACCTTCGTCGGGACGCTGGATGCCCAACGTGACAACATCGTGGCCTCGATCCAGTCACTGAACCGGTTGGCTGCGACTTTCGCCGGCCAGCGCGATGTCATCACCCGTGCGCTGGAGAAAATACCTCCGGCGATGGACGTGCTGATCAAAGAACGCCCCCGGCTGACCACCGCGCTGCAGAAGCTCGGCACATTCAGTGATACCGCCAACCAGCTGGCGAACGACTCCCAGGCTGACCTCGTGCGCAATCTACGGAACCTGGAACCCGCCCTCGCGGCGTTGGCTGATGTCGGACCGGAACTGCCCAGCGTCCTGGAGTTCGCCGCGCACTACCCGTTCACCCAAGGCTTCATCGACCGTGATATCCGAGGCGACTACTTCAACCTGTTCGCCACCATCGACCTCACCATTCCGCGGCTCAAGCGCAGCTTCATGCTGGGGACCCGCTGGGAGCAGGAGGGCGCCCAACTGGTGCCGGCACCCGGCGATCCGGCCCACCTCAACTACACCTACGACCCGCTCAAGACAGGCGCGACCCCGCCGCCGCCCGGCGCGTTCCCGCCGGAGCCGGCATCGGCGCCGGTCGACACGTCGTCCGAAGCGGCCGTACCGCCGCCGGTGTATGCGGGTCCGGTGCTCCCGGTGATCCCGCAGCAACCGTTCGCAGGGATGGGCGATGCACCGCCGCCACCCGCCCCCGACGGGCCGGCGCAGATCTTCGCCGGACCCTACGGCGCCCAATCCAATTCGCCGGGACCGGCTCCTGCAGCCCCACCAGCTCCGACGACAGGGGGTGGTGGATAGATGCTCACGCGGTTTATCCGGACTCAGCTGATTCTGTTCACCGTCGCCTCGATCGTCGGTGTGGCCGTCATGCTGTTCGCCTATATGCAGATTCCGACCCTGCTGGGGGTCGGCCGGATCACGGTGAAGCTCGAACTGCCCGCGACCGGTGGGCTGTACCAGTTCAGCAACGTGACCTACCGGGGCTCGCAGATCGGGAAGGTCACCTCGGTTGCGTTGACCGAGAAAGGCGCCGAGGCAACGCTTTCGCTGGATCGTTCCCCGAAGGTGCCCGCCGATCTGCAGGCCCAGGTCCGCAGCATGTCGGCGGTCGGCGAGCAGTACGTAGATCTGCTGCCGCGCACCGACGCGGCGCCCTACCTGCAGAACGGGTCGGTGATCGCGATGTCGAACACCACGATTCCGCAGCAGGTGGGCCCGATGCTCGATCAGCTCAGCGCTTTGGTGAACACCATTCCGAAGGACAAGCTGAGCCAGCTGCTCGACGAGTCGTACAACGCGTTCAACGGCACCGGTTACGACTTCGGCTCACTGTTGGACTCGGCGTCGACGATCACTAATGACGCCAATGCGATCTCGGACCAGACCAGACAGCTGGTCGACGACTCCGGTCCGTTCCTCGATGCGCAGGCACAGACGAGCGATTCGATCCGGACCTGGGCGGCCAGTCTGGCCGGCATCACCGGTCAGATGGTCGAGAGTGATCCCCAGTTCCGGTCGGTTCTCAAGAACGGTCCCGGCTTTGCGCAGGAGACCTCGCGTCTGCTGGAGCAGGTGAAGCCCACCCTGCCCGTGCTGTTGGCGAATATGACCACCTTGGGTCAGGTCCTGGTGACCTACCACCCGTCGATCGAGCAGGTGCTGGTGCTCTTCCCACCCTATGTCGCCCAGACACAGACCTACCTGCCTGCCAACAACCCGACGGGTATGCCCAACGGTGAATTCTCGCTCGGGCTCGGCGATCCGAACTCGTGTACCGTGGGGTTCCTGCCGCCGTCGGCGTGGCGTTCCCCGTCCGACACGTCGGTGGTCGACACGCCGGACAACATCTACTGCAAGCTGCCGCAGGATTCTCCGATCGCGGTCCGCGGTGCGCGCAACTATCCGTGCATGGAGCATCCGGGTAAGCGTGCTCCCACGGTCGAACTGTGCAACGACCCCAAGGGATTTCAGCCGCTGGCGCAGCGGCAGCACACCCTCGGTCCGTACCCGTTCGATCCGAACCTGGTCTCCCAGGGCATACCTCCCGACTCCAGGGTGGAACTCGACGACAACACGTTCGGGCCGATAGACGGCACTGCACTACCGCCGGGTGTGGCAGTTCGTGCACCTGCGCCGCTGCCGGAACCGCAAGGGCCACCGAGTTTCCCGGCCATGGGACCGGGCGCGCTCCCACCGGGACCGGCGATCTTCCCCGAACCACCTGTCCCGGGGCAGGGGCCTCCACCCGAACCGGATCTGGATGCGGTGCCGACGCCACCCGGACAGCTTCCGCAAGAGGTGCCGGTACCGCATGGTCCGCCGGCGGGTTCACCGATGGACCCGTCCGCACCGACCACATCGATGGATCCGGTGACTGCGCCTGCCGGTTACTCCGGTGGCGGCCCGACCGGCCCGTCGCTGGCGATCAGTAAGTACAACCCGCGGACCGGGGAGTACTCGGGCGAGGACGGCAAGCTGTACAAACAGGCCAACCTGACGACCACGGCCAAGTCGTGGCAGGACATGCTGCCGATCTAGACCGTCATGAGACGGAACCGGCCTCGGGCTTTTCCCGTGGCCGGCTTTCGTTATGGCGGAAGCGGTTTCGCTAGATCTTCTTCATGTAGAAAGGCGCCCGAATGGCAGGCCAGAGATTGCGCCCACACGATCCACTGGGTCCGGTGGTCTGCTGTTCGCCGGTGTACTCGCTCGACGCCAGGTCCACGTGTCCGTCAACTCCCACCGGGTAGAGCTTGTATACCTGCAGGCCCTCGATCGGGGTTCCGTCCGCACAGAACCGCCATTCCGGGACCGATCGCTTGACGTAATACAGGCCGTTCTCCGTGTAGATCGGTGCAGACCAACCCTGGTCACTGTTCACCGTGCCTGCGCAGTCGGTAGGCGAGACGCATTGGGTGCTGATGGTCCAGGTGGCGCGCTCTGACGGTTGGTCCTCGTAGCGTTCATTGACCTTGGCCCAGTCGCCGTTGACCGATGTGGCGAATGTTCCGTTGATTCCCCAGTCCGTTTCGGCAGTGGCAGATCCGGCGCCGAAACCGATCATGGTGGCTGAAGCGACGGCCGCCGCGGCCGCGATTCGCTTGATAGCCGGCATGCGGCAGCTCCTTTGCTGATAGGCCCATTCTCGCCTTAGGAGAATAACAGTTGCGATGAAACCGCTTCATGGAATCGGTGCCCCCGACCGGAGCGCTCGGTGAGGTCCTGCGGCTACGGTCAGGCGGATGAAGTATTCTTCTCCGAAACAGAGAATTTAGTTTTCAGATATGAGAAAGTGGCAACGTGCGTGTGACGGTGGTGGCCGCGGCGGCTTCAGCTATTGTCGCCGGAACGCTTGCTGCTCCGCAGGCTAATGCGGGACCGCAAGCTTGCAATGATGCATTCTGCGTCCCGGGTATCACGCCGAATGTGGTGTTGGGCTCCAATTGTGACAACACCACCTACTTCGTGTTCGGGGTGGCCCAGGCGGGCCCGTCGATCCGGCCCGGTCGGCTGGTGTTCTGCGGCTCGCCCCGGCGGTACGAGCCGCGTTGGTTCCGGTCGCCACCCATGGCCGGGATCCGCGACGAGAACTCTCCCTGCCCAAGTGAACTCAACATGGTGGCGCAGGCGCCAGACGGTCTGTTCCTGACCTGCGTGCCGATGAACGACGAGGCCGTTTGGCGGCGTGGAGACGCATAAGTTTCTGACAACAGTGCGACTGTGCGGTTGGGCTCTGGATTCACCAATTACGTAGCGAGCACAGCGCGCCCTTGTCGCCACTGTCGGTCTTGACGACCGTACCGTCCACCTCGAGCTGACAGGTGAATTGCGGAGGTGCGATGTTCGGCGCATCGCCGCTTTGCACAGTGACCATGGCCCACGAATCAGGGTCGGCCAGCATTGCATCGTGGACCCACGGCTGATTCGGCCCGATGTCGGCTTGCGCCTTCGGGCTGAACTCGTACGGGTTGTGGCTGTAGTCCGACCAGGTCGGCGGGTCGGTGTCGCGGTAGTAGATCTCGGCCCAGAACGGGGCATCGGCCGTCACGGTATAGCGGACGTGATGGAGTACCGGGTCGTCGGCAGAGGCCGCAGGGGCCGCCGCGATCCCGCCACCCAGCACTGCGAAAGTAGTCGCGACAATGGTGATACCCGCCGTTGGCCGCATCGATCACATCCTCGTGAGGGTGAAGGGGTAGGTCAGTGAACCGCCAGGTGCGCCATCGCATCCCGCGTCGAACGACGAAACCATCTCTCCCGCGAGGGTCGTTTCGTCCCAGGTGTAGACGTCGTGGGTGGGAATCGTCGGCCCGTAGTAGATGTCGCCGCAGCGCAGCCCGAACGGGTCATCGATGACCAAGGTGTAGCGGCCGTCCGCCAACTCTGCCCGGCCGAGGCTTTGCTGCGCCTTGGCGATCGGTTGCGGAAGCATTTGGACTTCGATGCAATCACGCAGCTTGGAGTTGTCGGCCGCGCGGCAGGCGGTAACAGCCGAGACGACCCAGGTGTGGAAATCGCGGCGGTCCGGTATGTGCAGGTTGTAGTTGCCGAAGGGCATGGCTGCCGAGGCGGGTGGAGCCGATACGACGGTGGCCGACACGAGGACGGCACCCAATACGGTGCCCAGCAAGCCGGATTTCAACGGGTCCCCTCCAGGATTCGGAGCTGCTCGGCAGAGCATAGAACGCAATCGGCCACGGGCGCGCCGAAATCAGAGTCTTGCGCTCGTCCATGAGAGTGTGCTTCTCATAATGGGAGAATAGCATCCTCGGTCCTATGGCCCGAAGATAAGCCGAGGATGCTATTCGCGTGGTTGTGCCGGCTATCGCACCGGATCGAACTTGATGTGCAGTTCGGTGAGCCCGCGCAGGATGAAGGTCGGCTCATAGGTGTACCGGCGGTCGTCGGCGGGCCCGTGATGCTCCTCGTCGATGGTGATGTCGGCCATCCGGTCCAGGATTCGCTCCAGGGACACCCGGCCCTCGACACGGGCCAGTGGGCCGCCGGGGCAGCTGTGCACACCGCGTCCGAAGGCGATGTGCTCGCGGACGTTCTTGCGGTCCAGGCTGAACGTGTGCGGATCCTCGAACCGGATCGGATCGCGGTTGACCGCCCCGGGGCACACCATCAGCGTGGTGCCCGCGGGCACGTCGACCCCACCCAGCTCCGTGTGCTTCTTGGCCAGCCGGAACTGGCTCTTGACCGGGGCGTCCATCCGCAGGGCCTCCTCGACGAAGGTCGGGATGCGGCTGCGGTCATCTCGCAATGCCTGCTGGATGTCCGGTCGATCCCCGAGCACACGCAGCGACGCGGACAGCAGTTTGGTGGTGGTTTCCTGGCCCGCGGCGAACAGGAACGTCGCCGAGCGCACCACGTCGATCACCTCGGGCGTCGAACCGTCGGGGTACTTGGCGGTGGCCAGGGCCGTGAGGACATCGTCCTGGGGGTCTTTGCGACGCGCTTCGAGGTAGGCGACGAACTTGTCGTCCAGCCAGGCCAGCGGGTTCATCGCCAACTGGTCGCCGTCGAGTGAGCCGACGATCGCGCCGGGGCGTGGGGCGCCGAGCACCTGGCGGAATTCGTCGTGATCGGACTCGGGTACCCCGAGCAGGTCGGCGATCACCAGCAGCGAGAACGGTTTGGCGTAGGCGGACAGGAACTCGCAGGAGCCGTTGGCGATGAAGTCGTCGAGACACTCATCGGCGAGGCGCCACATGAAGTCCTCGTTCTCCTTGAGCCGTCGCGGTGTCAGCAACCGGTTCAGCAGCGAACGGGCATTGGTGTGATCGGGCGGATCCATCGTCACCATGTGCTCGAACATCGGCAGTTCGGTGCGATGCTGCTCGATCTGCTCGGTGATGTCCTCGCCCTCGGGAGCGAATGGCAGCGGCGGGAACGGTCCGCCCACCGCGATGCAGGAGGAGTAGGTGTCGGTGTCCTTCAGGACTGTGGTCGCCTCTTCGAAACTGGTGATCGCGAGCACGCCGTAGTTGGGCTCCCGGACCACCGGGCATTTGCTGCGGAGATGATCGAAGTACGGATGGGGGTCGGGAACCAGTGACTGGTCAGTGAAGTAGTCGATGGTGTCGTAGTCGGTCATGTGCGATGCCTCCCGAAATCAAGGTGCGCTGCGGTGGTTTCGCGTCGGGCTGCAACCGAGCGAAGGAAAATATGAAAAGTGCTGAGCACCTGCTTAGCATGACGTTAGAGTCGTGGTCAAGATCACGGGGCAGGACAAAGTTACGATCAGGTTCACGCAAGGTGCGTGATGAACGGAAGAGGGGTCGGCATGGGATCGGCGCGAAGGATCGGGGCGCCGGACGCAAAGAACCGTCTCGTACTGCTCGACGCCGCCGAAGCGTTGATGATCGACGATGGCTACGCCGCGGTGACCTCGCGCCGGGTCGCGGAGAAGGCCGGCCTGAAACCACAGCTGGTGCATTACTACTTCCGCACCATGGACGACCTCTTCCTGGCGGTGTTCCGCAGGCGCGCCGAAGAGGGACTGGCGGCACAGGCGAAGGCGTTGGATTCGCCGCAACCGCTGTGGGCGCTGTGGCGGTTCGGCACCGACCCGAGTGCCACCCGACTGACGATGGAGATCACCGGTCTGGCCAACCATCGAAAGGCGCTGCGGACTGAGATCGGCCACTACGCCGAGCGGTTCCGTGAGGCGGAGACGAAGGCGATCACGGCTGCGCTGCAGCGCTACGGGGTCGACGCCAGCGAGGTGCCGCCGGTGGTCTGGGCCTTCATGGCCACGAGTGTTTCGCGGGTGATGGTCATGGAGCAATCCATCGGCATGTCCGCCGGTCATGCCGAGGTGCTGGCGTTCTGTGAGGACTGGCTTCGACGCCTCGAAGGCGATCCGCTGCCGGTCGAGGCGTCGGCCTAGGCCGGTCCTGCGCCGTCGCCGCCCTGCTGCGCGGCCGCCTGCCGAGCCTCGCGCTCGTCGTGAATACGCACGAGTTCACGGAACCCGAGCCGGTGATACTTCGGAACCGGCTGGACACCCCACTCGTCCTGGGCGGTGTCCTTGCCTTCGGCACCCTCAGGCGGACCCAACGGTGGATACGGCACCTTGCACTCCAGGGTGTCATCGGAGTAGCGGACCTTCAGCAGCTCACTGCAGACCTCGGTGAGGCTCAACGTCGGGTAGCCGTAGTACACGGCCATGAAGGGCAGGGTGAACGCGCCTTCGATGACCAACGCGATCAGGCACACCAGCACGGCGCGTTTGATGTAGCGGTGCATCCGGGCGTAGTACGGCGTCGTACCCGGCGGTAGTTCCTCGGATGTCTGTTCGCCGGGGGATTCGGGTGTGGTCGTCACAGGTGCTCCTTGGACTGGGAAGGACGATGCTCAGTCGGTGAAGATCTCGCGGTTTACCGTGTGCAGGTAGGGGATTGCGAGGAACGGGGTGATGTAGAAGATGTCGTAGAGCCACCAGCCGATGACCGGAAAGACCACCCCGGCGTAGCGCACGTCGGCGTACATGGTCATGTTGAGCACGTAGGCACACCAGATGACGATGCCCATCCAGCAGGTGATGATCATCCACTGGTGACCCCAGCGCTTCATCTGCAGGAAGCCGATCGCGGCGGCCACGCGCATCGAGAAGACCGTCAGGATCAGGCCGATCACATAAGCCTTTTCGCCGGTGCCCGACGAGCCGCCGACCCACATCTCGTTGTAGTGCCAGAAGTAGCCGGCATCGAACATGTTGCCCCAGCCGATCATCAGGACCCGGTTGATCAGCGTGTGGTTGCCGATCATGTCCAGTGCCCAGCCCAGGCTGTTGAGCATCCCGTCGATCAGCACCAGGTAGCCGATCAGGGTGACGATCATCGGGCGCACCGACATGCCGGCGCGTAACGCCTGGCGTTGCAGCCACACTCCGCGCATGAAGATCGGGAAACCGATCAGGCCGGGTGCCCACATCCCCATCAGCGCGGCACCCACGATCATCCACTTGTCGGCGCGGCGCTGGGCCAGGCGCGACTCGTCGTGATGTTCCTCCAGGCTCAGTGAACCATCGGCACCTGGCTGCGGCTTTCCGGCCGAACCACGGTTGATCAGTGGGACTTTCACAGGTACCACCAGCCGCGGGCGAAGGACATGTACAGCTGGATTCCGAACATCGACAACAAGAAGCCGTAGATGACGATCTGGACGATGATCAGCGCCTTCTTACGGTTGCGCTCCTGTTGATCCACCATGACGGGGGTCTCCCTTCTCTACCGGGTCGAGTTGGTGTCGGCATCGGCCAGGCCGGCCGCGGCGATTTCATGCAGACCCTCGGTGATGGCCCCGTCGCTGGACAGCGGGGCGAGGATGCAGGCTTCTGCGGCTTCCAGTTCGGTGGCACCTGATGCGATCAGATGGGCAGCGGTGACGAGCACCCGTGTCGACGGTGGCTCGAAATGGAAGGCCACGTCGGCAGTTCTGATCGCAGTGGCACAGCGCACCAGCCGTTTCGCGGCGGCCGGATCAATGCCCGCTTCCGCGACGATCACCTCGGCTTCGCGGTCGGGCCGGAGATAGCGCATCGGGAGTGTGACGAAGCGCTGCCGGAAGGACGGTTTGAGTTCCTTGAGGGAACTGCGATAAGCCGGGTTGTACGAGCAGACGAGCATGAAGGCCTCTGGTGCTTCGACGATTTCGCCGGCCCGGTCCAGATAAAGTGCGCGACGGTGGTCGGTCAGTGAGTGCAGAATTGCCAGTGAGTCGTGCCGGGCCTCGACGACCTCGTCCAGGTAGCAGATGGCTCCGGATTTCACCGCTCGGGTCAGCGGGCCGTCGGTCCAGATCACGTCGCCACCGGTCACCATGAACCGGCCGACCAGATCGGAGCTGGTCAGGTCGTCGTGACAGCTGATGGTGACCACCGGCCTGCCCAGCAGCAGCCCCATGTGCTCGACCAATCGGGTTTTCCCGCATCCGGTGGGCCCGGTGAGCATCACCGGCAGGCGCTGGTGGTAGGCCTGCTCGAACAGTTGAACCTCGTTGCCGCCTGCGTAATAGGTGTCGGTGGTCATGTTTCCTTCCGGCTGCGGGACACGTCGGGTGTCACGCAGCGACGAGTTCGCGGTGGACATGGGCAAGGACGCGGGGGAGTTCGTCAACCCGGCGGATGCGTTGAGATCGGCGGGGGCCGAAGATCTCCGGCAGTGGGTCGACCCGGGCCGGGCCGACGCCGATGTAGTAGATCGATACGCCAGCGTCGCCCGCTTCTTCGACGGCATGCGCGGCGTCGGCCCAGGCGTAGCGGCCCTCGTAGCCTTCGTCGGAGATCATGCCGTCGCCGATCACGATGAGCAGGCGCCGCTCCGACGGCTGCTCGAGCAGCCGACTGGTCAGGTGGCGCAGTGGCGCTCCGAGCCGGGTGTATCCACCGGTGCTGAGGCCGAGTTTCCCCGGTGGCACGAACCTGCGGTCCTCGAAGCCCTTGAGACAGTTGACCTCGACGCGGTGGCGGGTGTTACCGGTGAACGAGAAGATGCCGTGTCGTTCGCGGGCCAGACTCATCGCCTGGGAAAGTGCGTCGGCACAGGACAACTCGAGCCTGAAGATTCTGCCGCCCTGCACGCCCAGCGATGAACTGCCGTCGAGGAGCAGGGCTGTGGTGACGTCGCGGCTGGTGGGCAGCAACTCGCGGAAGATGCGGGGTTCGACCGCTTCGCCGGTCGTCAGGTCGACGTAGTGGTTGACGTACTGTTCGACATCCAGATCGGACCCATCCTCGAGCCGGTTTCGCATCGCACGATGAGTGTGTTCTTCGAACCACTTGCGCAAATCGGCTGACACGGCGCTCGGTTCGCGATTGTGGCTGCCATGGGATCGTTCCAGGACGGCGACGTGGTCACGCATGAAGCTCTGGGACCACGCGTTCCATTCGGGGTAGGGAATGCCGGGCCGGTGGTCCGGGGTGACGTCCCGGTCGTTGTCCTGGGGCCGGCTCGGCGGGGGCAGATTGGAATTTCGCACACCGCCGTCACCGCCGATGGGCACCGAATGGGGCTGAGGAAGCCGTTTCTGCGTCGACGTCCACGGCAACCGGCCGAATGTCCGGCGTAGCTTGTCCGACAGTCCCTGCGGCGCCGTGTATGCCGTGGGCAGCCTGCCCAGGAGCGGGTCGACTGCCAGCGGCTGTGATGTGTGGGCCAGCGCGACTGCCCGGTTGAGCATTTCCTCGGCACCCACCTCCTCGGTGATCACCTGGAGAGCAGGCAGCAGCCGCCGTATTTCGCTCAGCAGCCCCGGCCAGTTGGCTGCGATCCATCCGGCCGCGACACCCGACTCGATGTGGGTGAGCGCGAGAAGCTCGCGGGTCGTCAGTTCATTGAGCCGGTAGCCGGCGATGGCGTCCTTGGAAGGCGAACATTGCAGGGCCACACCGCATGTGAGTGTCCTTCGGGTCCAGTCACGGCTGGCAGGCGGGTGTGGGACGTAAACGGTGTCCAGCGTCGAGTTGAGTGAGAAGCTACGGTGTTCGCCGGTGACTAGGCGTGCGGCGGTGCGGCGGTGCTCGCTCAGCGCGAAAGCGGTCAGAGCGCAACTGCGTTCGAGAGCCATCGCAGAGGTGTCGGTGAGATCGGACATGGCGCTTGCGGCCCGCTAGAAGGTGCCGAGGTTGGAGAACAGCCAGTACCAGAACCAGATGACCAACCCGGTGCCGCCCCATGCGGCTGCATACCGAAGGATCTCCCAGGCCCAATCCATTTCAGACCTCTTCGCTCGTGGGTGGTTCAACGATGACCTATGAACTGACTTGAGTCAATGAAATTCTGTAACTCAGTCGGTGAATATCTCGCGGTTCACCGAGTGCAGGTAGGGGATCGCGAGAAACGGGGTGATGTAGAAGATGTCGTAGATCCACCACCCGATGACAGGCAGCACCACGCCGGCGTAGCGCACGTCGGCGTACGTGGTCATGTTGAGTACGTAGACACACCAGATGACGATGCCCATCCAGCAGGTGATGATCATCCACTGGTGACCCCAGCGCTTCATCTGCAGGAAGCCGATCGCCGCGGCGATCCGCATCGTGAAGACCGTCAGGATCAATCCGATTTCCAGGGCCTTTTCGCCGGGTCCGGAAGCACCGCCGATCCACATCTCGTTGTAGTGCCAGAAGTAGCCGGCATCGAACATGTTGCCCCAGCCGTTCAACAGAACTCGGGCCAACAGGGTGTGGCTGGCCACCAGGTCCAGTGCCCATCCGACGGTGTTGATGGCGGCGTCCACGATGACGCAATAGCCGATCAGGGTGACAAGCATCGGGCGCACGGTCAGGCCATCGCGTCCGGCCTTGCGGAGCAGCCATACGCCGCGCAGGAACAGCGGTAGGCCGAAGACGCCCAGTGCCGCGGTGCCGATCAGCAGGCTGCCGGAGATCAACCACTTGTCGGCGTGCCGCTGGGCCTGCCGGGACAGCTCCAGGTGTTCGTCGAGGCCGCTCCCCGAGACTTTTGGTGCGTGTTCGCGTTTGGTGCCACGGCCACCACCTGGGGTGGGCAAGTTCATGTCGACTGACTATAGTCAATCGGTGCGGCTAGTCAATCGGCTATTTGGCGCCGATGCTCCGTAAGGTTCTCGCGGTGTAGTCCTCGAGGATGACGCCTTGTTCCGGCCACTGATGGGTGGTGGTCAGCAGTGCATAAAGGCCGAGGAGGAAGAACACCGCACTGTTCACCGGGTTCACATCGGGGTCGACTGTTCCGTGGGTCTGAGCATGCGCGATCTCGCGGGCGCACGTGACGACCACGGGATGCCGACCGCTCTCATCGGTGGCGGGCCGTGTCGGTGAGAAGTGCAGTGCCAGAAAGTCCTTGAAGAGGAGTGCGCCGAGTCTGCGTTCGAGGCCCCGCACCAGTCGGATCGACTCGTCCAGTGTCGCCGTCAGGTTGCGATTCGTCGTGGTGAAGCGGTCGAGCTGTTTGGCGATCCGGCCTTCTTCGCGCCGTTCCAGTTCGAGCAGCACGTGCTCTTTCGTCGGGAAGTGGAAGAAGAACGTGCCGTGCGCAACGCCCGCGGCTGTAACGATCGCGTTGACGTCGGCCGCCGCGAGGCCGGATCGCTTGAACTCGGCGATGGCGGCCCCCAGTAGACGTTCGCGGGTTTGCAGCCGCCTGACCTCCCGCGCTGAAGGCTTGTCCGCCAAGGCCATCCGTACAGAATATCGACGGCCGGCCGGATTTAATTGACTTCAGTCAATATCGGGCATCGCGATGCCACCACGGTGGCATCGGGTGCTCAACGCGATCACCGTTGACGCGGGCCGGCGGCCGGGTTACCGTCAGTTGAGTAGCCGATCGGCTAGTCGATGTCAGTGGAAGGGCTTACCGGGCCGATGAGCACCAAGGCGCAGTGGATCAGTCTCTGGAGTACGGTCTTCTTCGTCGGCGTCATGGCCGTGGCGTTCCTGGCCTTTCCTGGCTTCTTCCCGCCGATGTCCCCGCAGCTCAGTGCCGATCAGGTCGCGGCGTTCTACGCGGAGAACACCGCGATGATCCGGTTCTCGATGATCACGTTCAACCTGTGCGCGGTCATGCTGATCCCGTTCTTCATGGTGATCGTGATCCAGATGAAGCGGATGGCCACCCCGAGTCATGTGCTGGCCTACAGCTACATCGGAGCAGTCTCGACCGGTGCGACGATGTTCGCCATCGCCGACATCATATGGCTGGTCGCGGCGTTCCGGCCCAACCGCGATCCCCAGCTCATCCAGTTACTGAACGATCTGGCGTGGCTGATCTTCATCGCACCCGTGGGCATGTTCGTCGTGCAGAATCTGTGCCTCGCGCTGGCGATCTACCTCGACGCGGGCAGTCGGCCGGTGTTTCCGCGATGGGTCGCGGTGTTCAGCATCGTCACCGCCGCGGCGATGACGCCGGCGATCTTCGCCGTGGTCTTCCAGAGTGGTCCGTTCGCCTGGGACGGTGCGGTGTCGTTCTGGCTTCGTATCGGCGCGTTCTGCCTCAACATCACGGTCATGTTCTTCGTGCTGTGTGCCGTCGTCAAACGTCAGGCCGTCGAGCAGGCCGACCGGCGCAGGGTCACCGAATCGGTTGCGCCGGAACCGGTGACGCGATGAGCGCGCCGACAGTGGTGGCGCCCGTCGCCGGTGAGCCCACGACGCACTGGACCCGTCGACCCAAGATCGACCAGTGGATCTGCTGGTGGACCATTCCGATCTTCTATCTCCTCTTCGGGTTGATCTTCGTGGTGCTGACCCGCGTGATGCCGCCGCCGCGCCCGGACATCACCGACGATCAGATCGTCGACTTCTTCCTGGCCAATGCGCTGACCATCCAGATCGGTTTTGCCCTGCTGATGTTCTTCATCGGATTCACCGGTATGGCAAACGGTCTGGTCGCCCTTCAGATCAAACGAATGTCCGTGGCACCGGTGTTCGCCTACGGCTATATCGCGTCGCTCGTGGTGGGGGCGGTGCCGGGTTGCCTGATGGCCTCGTTCTGTTTTCTGGCCGCGGCGATGCGTCCGGATCGGGATCCGCAGATCATCGCGATGTTGTACGACATGGCGTTGCTGTCCTTCGTCGGTTCACTGGGCTGCTTCTGCACCCAGAATATGGTGCTGGCGCTCGCGATATTCCTCGACAGGAACGACATCCTGCCGAAATGGCTGGCATACATGTCGATTTGGATGGTCGTCACCGAACTACTGGCGGGGCCGGTCTTCATCTTCACCGCGGGCCCGCTGGCCTGGAACGGATCGATCAGCTTCTACATGGGCACCGTCATCTGGGTGACCTGGCAGTTCTGCCTCATCTGCCTGCTGTACCGAAACATCAAACGGCAGTCACCCGACGAACAGATCCAGGACTGATGACGCACACCGGGCCAGCGGTATCCACGGTCGACGAGGCACCGAAAGGTGCTGGTGTCAAAGGTGAGACGCACCTCCCCGGCGATAAGAACATGTGGGTCTTCATCCTCGGAGACCTGATCATCTTCGCTGCCTACTTCGTCATCTACCTGATCTACCGTAGCCGTCAGCCGGGGTTGTTCCTCGAGTCGCAGCAGCACCTGAGCATCAACTTCGGGGTGGTCAACACGTTGGCTCTGCTGGCAAGTTCCTGGTTCGTCGCCCGCAGTGTGATCATGGCCCGTACCGGCGACCCCGCGCGGGCGATGCGGTTGACCGTCTATGGCGGCATGTGTGGCGTGGTGTTCATGGCGATCAAGGCCGTCGAATGGTCGGCGAAGATCGGCCAGGGTCTGACCTTTCCCAGTAACGACTTCTTCATGTTCTACTACCTGCTCACCGGGGTGCATCTGTTCCATGTCGCACTCGGGTTGATCTTCCTGGAAGTCAACTACTTTGAGCTGCGTAACCCGAGGCTGCGACGGATGTCGATGGTGGAAACCGGCGCGATGTACTGGCATCTGGTCGATCTGCTGTGGATCGTGATCTTCACGCTGGTCTACGTGATGAGGTGAGGGCGATGACGCTGACGGACACCAAGACGACCGCCAGGTCGCAATCGCGGACCGCGACCTACGTATGGCTCGTGCTCAGTGTGCTCACCGTGTTGTCGTGGTGGGTCGGCCCGGTCCGTGCCGGCGCCGGCCTGGAACCGAGTGTGCCGATCACCGTCCTGGTGCTGGCTCTGGGACTGGTGAAGTGCCGGCTGGTGTTTCGCTACTTCATGGAACTGCGGACAGCGCCGGCGTGGCTGCGCTGGGCCACCGACGGTTGGTTGGTGGTGCTGTGGGGCGCGGTGCTCGCCATCTACCTCTGGTGACCTTCTCCGGCGAGCAGACAGCTAGGTACCCGGGAACGCGCATTCCAGGGGACCTAACTGTCTGCTCGCGGGGGAACTGGAGGGAAATTACAGCGAGAGGATGGTGGCCGAGGCGGTGCCGGGGGCACCGTAGACCTGGGCCAGGCCCACCCGCGGGTTGCCCGGCACCTGACGTTCGCCGGCCTCACCGCGTAATTGCCGGACCAACTCGTGCATCTGGCGCAGACCGGAAGCCCCGATCGGCTCGCCGTTGGCGATCAGCCCGCCGTCGGTGTTGACCGGAATCGACCCGCCGATCTCGGTGGCACCGTCGGCCAGCAGCTTCTCCTGCTCGCCGTCGGCGCACAGGCCGGTCTCGGCCATGTGGATGACCTCGGCGCCGGCGTCGGTGTCCTGCAATTGGGCGATGTCGATGTCCTCGGGGCCGATGCCCGCGGCCTCATAGGCGGCTTTGGCGGCATAGACCGTCGGTGAGGCATCCTCGTCAAGTGGAGCCGAGGTGGCATGCACCTCGTAGGCGCCGAACGTCCTGGTGCGAATCTCACTGGCCCGCACAAACACCGGCTTGTCGGTGTACTTGTGGGCGATGTCGGCGCGACACATGATCACCGCGGCGGCGCCCTCGTCGGGGGCGCAGAACATGTATTGGGTCAGCGGGTAGTTGAGTGTCGGCGAGTTGAGGATCTCCTCGACCGAGATGGGCTTGCGACGGAACGCATTCGGGTTCAGCTCGCCGTTGCGGAAGTTCTTGTTGGCCACCCGGGCCAACGTTTCCTGGCTGATGTTGTGCTTGTGGATGTAGTGGTTGGCCTTCATCCCGAAGAACTTGGTGGTGACGAACTGTCCGTTCTCGGCGTACCACTGCGGCAGTGCCAGCTTGGCCGGGTCATCGGTGAACGCCCCGCGTGGGTGCTTGTCGAGCCCGATCGCGATGCCGATGTCGTACTTGCCGAGCCGGATGGTGTCGGCGGTCTGCTGGATCGCGCTGGCCGCGGTGGCGCAGGCGTTGAACACGTTGGTGAAGGTGATGCCGGTAAGCCCCACGAGGCGGGTCACCGCGTCCGGGTTCGACACCTCGTAGCTGCCGCCGAAGCCGAACTGGACGTCCTTCCAGGCGATCCCGGCATCGTCGAGCGCGAACTGGATGGCGTCGGCGCCCATCTGCATGGCGGTCTTGTCGAACCGGCCGAACGGGTGCAGGCCGACCCCGATGATGGCGACGTCATTGGTCATGTGCGGGTCCTCTCTACACCGGCTGGAACGCGAAGGTGACGATTTCGGAGCCGTCTTCGTCGGTGGTGAACGGGATCATGGTGAGTTCGACGTCCATGCCGAATTGCAGTTTGGCGGGGTCGTTTTCGGTGAGGCGGCCTTCTACTCGGATGACATCCTCGAGTTGGACCAACCCGACGCCGAAGGGGACGAAGTCTTTGCCGGTGGGGCCCTTGTAGGGGGCGCCGGGTGGGAAGCCCTGGGTGGTCCAGGCGATCAGGGTGCCGCGACGGGGGAGCAGGACCTCTTCGGTGTTGCCGCCCGAGCATTTAGGGCAACGGGCCTGGACCGGAAAGGTGGTGGCCGAGCAGTCGGCGCAGCGGCTGCCGATCAACTGGGCGTTCTCATCGGGCCACGTCGAGATCTCCGGGGCGAGAGCAATCTGGGTTGACACATCGCTGACGATAACTGGAAATGCAATTCTCGTCTAGTGAGAATCAACTATCATCAGGCCATTCGAACCGTCTCGTATCGGCAAAACCGGAGGTGCCATGAGATCGGTCCTGCCCGGTGCGATATGTCAGATCGGCTATGTGGTGACCGACCTGGACGACATCATCGATCACTGGCTGCAGATGGGCGTCGGTCCGTGGTTCGTCATCCGCGCCTTGCCCCAGCACGTGCTCTACCGGGGCGAACCGTGTGACGTCACCCTGTCCCTTGCGTTGTGCAACAGCGGCGAGATGCAGATCGAGTTGATCCAACAGATCGGTGATACACCGAGCATTTTCACCGAGTTCCTCGGCGCGACGGGCGGAGGCTTCCACCAATTGGCCTACTGGACCTCCGATTTCGAGGACACTGTGGCCAGGATCAGCGCTGCCGAATGGCCCATGGTGTGGTCCGGCGGTCGGCGCGAAGGGGTGCGTTTCGCCTATTTCGAGCCGCCCGCCGGCGCCGCCGTCGTCGAGATCATGGAACTCACCGAGGCTTCCGCCGGCATGGCCGCGTTCGTCAAAAAGGCGGCACAGGAGTGGGACGGCAGCGATCCGATCCGCGAACTGGGGCCCTGACCCCACGCTGTCATTTCCCCTTGTTCATCACCTTGTCGGCCGCGGCCCAGTGCTCGTCGGATGCCCACAGGCGCGCGAACGCCGCAACCGCTTCGGTGGTGGGCACTCCCGAGATCACCCGTTTGATCTCACCGGCCGGCGGGCTCGCCAAGGTGCGGGCGATGTTGCGCCATCCCTCGGTGAACTGCGCACGTGGCAGTACCTGATCGATCAGTCCGACACGCTGCGCTTCCGCCGCGTCGAGCACCCGTCCGGTTCCGGCCAGCAACAGCGCGCGACTGCGACCGACCAGTGTTGACAGCCGTTCGGCACCGCCCCACGCCGGCATGATCGCCAGTGCCACTTGATTGAAGCCGATGCGGATGTCGTCGGCGGCGATCCGGATGTCGGCGGCGACGGCCACTTCGGCGCCGCCGCCGAGCGCGTGGCCGTTGAGCGCGGCGATCACCGGTCCGGGAAAGCCGGCGATGCGGTCACAGATCGAACGCATCCGCCACGCCATGGCGGACGCTTCAAGTTCGGTTCGCAGCGCGGCCAGCTCCTTGAGGTCGCCTCCGGAGACGAACGCCCGATCGCCTGCTCCGGTGATCGCCAGGGCGGACGCGCCTGCTGCACCGTCGAGCGCCTTGTCCAACTCGTCCATCGTGTCCAACGAAATGGCGTTGCGGGCGTGCGGTCGGTCGATGGTGATGACCGCCAATCCGTTGTCGCACTCAAGGTCCACCATACGCGTTCTCCGGTTCCGGTATTGGCATTCTCGTCAAGGGAGAATAGCATCGCCGTCGTGCGCGACATCCCCGTTGAGCTGACCAAACGCTACGTCGAGGAAGGGTGGTGGCGGCCCGAAACTCTGGGGCAGATGCTGGCCGACGGGCTGGCCGCAAGCCCGGACACGGCATTTCATGTGCACTCCGCGGTGAGGCCGTACACCGGGCAGTTCCGCGACGTCGAACGCACCGCGCGGCGGCTTGCCGCCGGACTGCGTGACCGGGGCGTCGGCGCAGGGGATGTGATGGCCCTGCAGCTGCCGAACTGGATGGAGGCCGCCGCGGCGTTCTGGGCGTCGGCATTCCTGGGAGCGGTGACGGTGCCGATTGTGCACTTCTACGGCCGTAAAGAACTCGGTCACATCCTCGGCACCGCGAAGCCGAAGGTATTCATCACCACCGAACAGTTCGGGCGGATGGCGTTCGATCCGGATCTGTGCTCCGAGGTGCCGATCGTCGGGCTGGTCGGTCGGCCGTCGTTCACCGACCTGCTCGCCGACGAACCCATGGACGGCACTTTGTCGGCCGACCCGGCCAGTCCCGCGCTGATCGCGTTCACCTCCGGTACGACCCGTGATCCCAAGGGCGTCGTCCACAGTCATCAGACGCTCAGCTGTGAAACCCGTCAGCTGCTGGAGAACTATCCGCCGAATCGGGGTCGTCAACTCACCGCCACGCCGGTGGGGCATTTCATCGGTATGGTCGGCGCCTTCCTGATCCCGGTGCTCGAAGGCGCCCCGATCGACCTGTGTGACGTGTGGGATCCCGGTCAGGTGTTGGAGTTCATGGAACGCGATGGCCTCTCGATCGGAGGCGGCCCACCGTATTTCGTCACCAGCCTGCTGGACCACCCGCAGTTCAACGACAAGCACCTGGCGCGGATCACCACGGTCGGACTGGGCGGGTCGACCGTGCCTGCCGCCGTGACGCGCCGGCTGGCGGCCCTGGGCATTTTCGTCTTCCGTTCCTACGGCAGCACCGAACACCCGTCGATCACCGGATCGTCACCGTCCGCGCCGGAGGCCAAAAGGCTTTATACGGACGGTAATCCGAGGCCGGGAGTGGAGATCCGGTTGGGGCCCGACGGTGAGATCTTCAGTCGCGGACCGGATTTGTGCCTCGGCTATACCGACGATGCCTTGACCGCGAACTCGTTCGACGAGGACGGTTGGTACCGCACGGGCGACGTCGGCGTCCTCGACGACGACGGCTATCTGACCATCACCGACCGGACCGGTGACCTCATCATCCGCGGCGGGGAGAACATCAGTGCCCTCGAGGTCGAGGAGGTGCTGCTCGCGATGCCGGAGGTGATCGAAGTGGTGGTCGTCGCCGCCCCCGACGCGCGCCTCGGCGAGCGGGTCGCAGCGGTGCTGAGGATCAGGTCCGGCCACGCCATGCCCACCCTGGAGCGGGTGCGGGAGCATTTCGAACGGGCCGGGGTGGCCCGGCAGAAGTGGCCCGAGGAACTGCGCGAGGTCCCTGACGGCGAGGACTTTCCCCGTACCGCGAGCGGCAAGGTGCAGAAGTTCCTCATCCGCCGATCGTTCAACGCCTGAGCACCCGCAACTCACCGGAGCGGCATTGCAGCGCTCGCAGTATGAGAATATGATTCTCTCGATCTGAAAAGGAGCATCTCATGGGTCAACTGTCGCATCGGGTCGACATACCGTTTCCGCTGTTCGACGCGGACAACCACCTCTACGAGCCGCCGGAGGCGATGACCAAGTACCTCCCCAAGGAGTACAAGGACGTCGTCCAGTACGTCGAGGTCAACGGCCGCACCAAGATCGCGATCCGCGGCCAGATCAGCAACTACATCCCGAACCCCACGTTCTCGCACGTCGCCAAGCCGGGCGCGTGGGAGGAGTACTTCAAGTTCGGCAACCCCGAAGGCAAGAGCAAGCGCGAACTCTTCGGTGAGCCCATGCGGTCCATCCCGGCATTCTTCGAGCCCGGCCCGCGCCTGGAACTGATGAACGAACTCGGCATCGACCGCTCGCTGATGTTCCCGACGCTGGCCAGCCTGATCGAGGAGCGGCTGCGCGACGATCCGGTCGCGATCCACGTCATCATCCACTCGCTCAACCAGTGGCTCGACGAGGTGTGGGGGTTCAACTACCAGAACCGCATCTTCACCACCCCGGTGATCACCCTGCCCATCGTCGAGAAGGCGATCGAAGAGCTGGACTGGGCGGTCAAGCGCGGTGCCCGGGCGATCCTGATCCGCCCGGCTCCGGTGCCCGGGTTCCGCGGACCGCGGTCGTTCGCGTTGCCCGAGTTCGACCCGTTCTGGCAGAAGTGCGTCGAGTACGACGTGTTCGTCGGCATGCATTCCTCCGACAGTGGATACTCGCGTTACACCTCCGAATGGGACGGCGCCGCGCAGGAGATGTTGCCGTTCCAGACCAACGCGATGTCGATCCTCAACGAGTGGCGCCCGATCCAGGACGCCGTGGCGTCGTGGGTCATCCACGGTGCGCTGTTCCGGCACCCGAAGCTCAAGGTCGGGATCGTCGAGGCCGGCTCGAAATGGATGTTCCCCCTGCTGGACTCCATGGCCGAGGTGTACAAGAAGGCTCCCGAGGCCTTCGTCGGCAATCCGATGGAAGAGATCAAGAACCGGATCTACGTCAGCCCGTTCTATGAAGAGGGCATCGATGACCTCATCAATCTGATCGGCGTGGACCAGGTCCTCTACGGTTCCGACTGGCCGCACCCGGAGGGCCTGGCCGAGCCGACGCACTATGTGACTGCACTGGAACACCTCTCGATGGAGGACCAGGCGAAGATCATGGGCGGCAATCTCGGTCGCCTCGTCACGGTGTGACGCGACACAACTGGCAGACCATCCCGGAGATGGTCTTGAGCGCAGCGGACCGGTTCGGCGACGCCGAAGCCGTCGTCGACTATGGCGACAATCTGGCTGGGGCCGACGGTCCGCTGCGCCTCACCTTCACCGAGCTCACCGACCGCGTGCGCCGCGCTGCGGGCGCGTTCAAAGGTCAGGGCATCGACAAGGGGGACCGGATCGCGATCTGGGCGCCCAACTCCGCGCAATGGATGATCGCGGCGTTCGGTGCGGTGACCGCCGGTGCGGTGGTGGTGCCGGTCAATACCCGGTTCAAAGCCGACGAGGCCGCCGACGTCATTGTGCGTAGCGGTGCGAAAGTCGTGTTGCGGCAACAAGGTTTCCTCGGGCAGGAGTTCGAGGTTCCGCCCGGGGTGCCCGCTGTCGAGTTGAAATCGGACTTTCTCTCCAGTGGGGTTCCGTTCGACGCTGCAGGGGTGGACGGGTCCGACATCGCCGACATCATCTATACATCGGGGACGACCGGGCGCCCCAAGGGCGTCATGATGAACCATCTGCAGACGCTGCGGTTGTACGCCGAATGGTGCGATCTCGCGGATCTGCGGGAGGGTGACCGCTACCTGATCGTCAACCCGTTCTTCCATACGTTCGGATACAAGGCGGGCTGCATCGCCTCGCTCATCCGCGGTGCCACCGTGGTGCCGGTTCCGGTGTTCGACGTCGATGCCGTGGTGGGGCTGATCGGGGCCGAACGCATCACCATGTTGCCGGGACCGCCGACGCTGTACCACTCGCTGCTGGCCGTGCCGGACAAGTCGAAGCTGGCGACGCTGCGGGCGGGTGTGACCGGCGCCGCCGACATTCCCGTGGAGTTGGTCCGCCGGGTCCATGAGGAGCTGCCGTTTCAGACCTTGGCGACGGGTTACGGGCTGACCGAGGCCGGTACGGCGACATTGTCGCGGCCCGGGGATTCGTTCGAGGACATCGCGACCACCGTCGGCACGGCCTGTGACGGCATCGAAGTACGCATCGCCGACGACGGCGAGGTGCTGGTCCGCGGGTACAGCGTGATGCAGGGCTACTTCGACGATCCGGTGGCCACCGCCGAGTCGATCGACGGCGACGGCTGGCTGCACACCGGCGACCTCGGCACGCTTGACGAGGCTGGCCGGCTGCGCATCGTCGGCCGCAAGAAGGACATGTTCATCGTCGGCGGCTTCAATGCCTACCCCGCGGAGATCGAGGGATTTCTGCTGGAGCATCCCGCGATCGCTCAGGTCGCTGTGATCGGTGTCGACGACGAGCGCCTCGGACAGGTCGGCAAGGCCTTTGTGGTGCTCAAGGAGGCGGCGGCCGGTGGGGATTCCGTTTCCGGGCGGGATCTGATTGCCTGGAGCCGTGAGCGCATGGCAGGGTTCAAGGTCCCGCGGCAGGTGGAGTTCCTCGATGAACTGCCACTGAATGCCACGGGCAAGGTGATGAAGGATCAGCTTGAGACCCGGATGCAAGCTGGCCAACGCTGAGCCTTCGCACAGCATGTAAACATCATTTCCGCAGGAAAATACGCATATCGAGCCCACGGAACAATCAGGTATCGTCGAGTCACTATCAAAAACTGATAACGGCATTCTCATTACGCAGGCTGCTGAACGGACAGGAGGTAGGCATGCCGTCCCGCAAGCCTTCGTCGCCGTCGCCGGTGCTCGACACCGGAGACAGCGACGCGTCGCCAAGTGACGTCCTGGCCCTGGCTGAACAAGCCGAGGCAGAGGCCGAGGAAGCCGAGGCGGCGGCCGCTGCGGCGCGCGCCAGGGCGCGGGCGATCCGGCTGCGCCGGGAGGCGGCGGAAGCCGCGGCGGAGGATGCACCGGCCGACGACACACCGGCCGACGACGCACCGGCCGACGAGGCGCCGGCCGGTGACGACGAGCCGAAAGCGGACGACAACGAAGCAGCCGATGATCCGGTCGGCGACTCGGCCGCGCCCCGCAAGCGTCTGCGACTCCCCGGCGGCCGGACGGCCAAGATCGTGGGCGCCGGTGTCGCGGTCGTCGTGACGGCGGCCCTCCTCGCGGCCAGCGGATACATGGTCTGGCATCACAACCAGGCTCAGAACGAGCAGCGCCGGGCCGCAGAGTTTGCCGCCGCCGCCCGCCAGGGTGTCGTGACGTTGATGTCGCTCGATTTCAACCACGCCAAGGAGGACGTCCAGCGGATCATCGACAGCTCGACCGGCGAGTTCAGAAAAGACTTCGAAGACACAGCCGGCGATTTCACCAAGGTGGCTGAGCAGTCGAAGGTGGTCACCGAAGCCAGCGTCAACTCCACCGCTGTCGATTCCATGACGGACGATTCCGCCGTCGTACTGGTTGCGGCGACCTCGAACATCACCAACGCCGCAGGCGCCAAGCAGGATCCACGCAACTGGCGACTGAGCGTGACTGTCGCCAGGGACGGAGACCAGATCAAACTGTCGAAAGTCGAGTTCGTGCCGTGACCCTCGATCAGGACACCGACGAGGTGGTGGCGGACGAGACGTCGGCGGCCACGTTCGAAGACGATGACGCACGCGATGTAGACGCCGCGGACGACGCGCAGGCACCGGTTGGTGAACGCGTCGGCTTCCGGCAGACCGTCAAAGCCAAGCTCCTGCCGATCCTGCTCGGGGTGGCGCTGATCGTGTCGGCGACCCTGGCGGGCGTGCTGTATTTCACCCAGTTCCGGCCGGATCAGCAGACCGACGCCGCAGCGGCAGAGGTCGCCGTCAAAGCGGCCACCGAGGGAACCGTTGCGCTACTGTCCTACGCCCCGGAGAGTCTCGACAAGGATTTCGCCACTGCGAAGTCGCACCTGACCGGTGATTTTCTGTCCTACTACACCGATTTCACCACCAAGGTGGTGACGCCGGCGGCGCAGCAGAAGAAGGTGAAGACGACCGCCACCGTCGTCAACGGGGCGGTCTCGGAGTTGAAACCGGACTCGGCAGTGGTGCTGCTGTTCATCAACCAGACCACCACGAGCCAGGAGAACCCCGACGGGGCATTCGCCGTGAGTAGCGTCAAGGTCGGCATGACCAAAGACGACGGCCGGTGGCTGATCTCGTCGTTCGACCCGGTCTAAAGAGTTTTTCGCCAGTCGCGCACCACTCTCGACGCCGTCATGCGGTGAAATATAGACGGCCTGCTTCCGCCGGCCGCTGCCGTCGAGAGGACGCGACCCGTGAGCGAGGGTGACCCGAAGCTGCCGGTGCAAGTACACCGGATACACCGGATGACCGGCCGTGACCCCCATGAGCAGCACCGCGTCGCTACCCCGCTCGAGTTGCTGTTCGACCTGACATTCGTCATCGCCTTCGGTGTCGCGGCATCGCAGTTCGCGCATCTGATGGCCGCGGACCACGTCGGCGCCGGGCTGGTGGGATTCGGCTTTGCCACCTTCGCGGTCTGGTGGGCGTGGATGAACTTCACCTGGTTCGCGTCGGCGTACGACACCGACGACTGGATCTACCGGCTGATGACGATGCTGCAGATGGTCGGCGTCATCATCCTGGCGCTCGGCCTGCCGCAGATGTTCGCCTCTGTAGAGCACGGTGGCCACGTCGACAACGCCGTGATGGTGGCCGGCTACGTGGTGATGCGTATTGCGTTGGTGGGGCAGTGGTTACGCGCTGCCAAGCAGGATCCGGAACACCGGTCGGCGTGCCTGACGTATGCGGGCGCGGTCACCATCGCCCAGATCGGGTGGATCGTCCAGATCTTCGCGCACACCTCGGTGACGGTGTTCTTCGTCTGTGCACTGGTACTCATCGTCGTGGAGGTGTCCGGCCCGTTGCTCGCCGAACGCCGGATGGGTACCACGCCGTGGCATGCCCACCACATCGCGGAACGGTATGGCCTACTCGCGATCATCGCCCTCGGTGAAGGCGTGGTCGGCACGGTGGCCTCGCTGTCGGCAGCGGTCGGCGAGCAGGGTTGGTCCACCGGAGCGGTGTTGCTAGCGGTCGCCGGAACCGGCCTCACGTTCGGTATGTGGTGGGTGTACTTCCTGATACCGGCCGGGGAGTTGCTGCATGCCCACCGCGAAATCTCATTCGGATACGGGTACCTGCACATCGTGGTGTTCGGCTCGATCGTGGCCACCGGTGCCGGGCTGCATCTGGCCGCCTACTACATCGAAGACCAGTCCCAGCTGGGATCGGTGGCCACTGTGGTGGCGGTCGCGGTCCCCGTCGGCACCTACCTTGTGGCGATGTTCGCGGTCTACTCACTGTTGGTGGCGGACTTCGACATCTTCCACACGCTGCTCCTCGGGCTCGCCGCGGCGGCATTGGGGGCCGCGATCGCGATGGCTGCCGCGGGCATCGCCATGGCGCTGTGCCTGCTGGTGGTCACCGCGGCACCCATGGTGGTCGTGGTGGGCTTCGAGCTGATCGGCCACCGCCACGCCAGGACGATCATCGCCAGGCGGCTGGCTGCGTGACGGTCACCGGGACGGGTGAGCTTCGAATCCTTCCAGCAACATGCGTTCCTGTTCGGCCCGCATGAGCCTGCGGGTCTTGGTCCGGGTGATGAGGATGCCGACCGTGGCCAGGATCCACACCGCGTACTGCACGGTCCAGGCCAGTCGGAACGATTCGGCCGAATAATCCCCGAGGCGGCCCAGGATCAACCCCATCGTCTGCATCACCAGCAGCGCGGCCAGGAAGCCACCCATGTTCACCATGCCCTGCGCGGTGCCCAGAGTGGCGCTCGGATTGAATGTGCGGGCGAAGTCGAACCCGACCATCGAACCCGGGCCGCCCACCGAGATGACGACGACGAGTATCACCAACAACCACAGTGGCGCCCGGCCGGGCAGTGCCAGCACCACGGTCCAGATCAGTGCGTTGCTGGCCATGATCGACAGCACGAGCCGCGAGCGCCGATGTGGGTGTCTGCCGGTGAAAATGCCGATGAGCACGCCTGCGGTGATCGCGGCCACCACCGAGGCGGTCAGTAAGGCACCGGCGACAGTGGTCGACAAGCCCTGCGCCACTGTCAGATACGGCACCCCCCACATCAGGGTGAAGGCCGTCACCGAGAACTGGGTGCCCATGTGGGTGAAGAACCCCAGCCGGGTGCCGGGCCGCAGCCAGACCGTTTTCACGCTGGCCAGAATGTCGCCGACGGTAGTGGACTCGGTGCTCACCACCCGACCGCCCGGGCCGTCGCGAACCACCAGGAATGCCAACGTCATCGCCAGCACGCCGAAGGCGGCCACCGAGACGTACGCGGACGTCCATCCGGACCCGGTCAGCACCGCGAGGAAGGGCACCGCGGAAAGCACCTGGCCGAGCTGACCGCAGATGCCGGTCAGCTGTGTCACCAGGGGTACCTGACGGGGCGCGAACCAGTGCGGCACGAGTCGCAGCACGGAGATGAACGTCATCGCGTCGCCCAGGCCGACCACGGCGCGCGCGGCGATCGCTGCAGGCAGTGACTCGCTGACCGCCAGCACCAGCTGACCGGAAGCCATCAGGGCGGCGCCGCAGACGATGAGCAGTCTGGAGCCGAACCGGTCCAGCAGGAGTCCCGCGGGCACCTGCGCAGCGGCGTAGACGATCACCTGCAGGACAACGAATGTGGAAAGTACACTCGGGCTGGCGGCAAACCTGTCAGCGGCCTGAAGGCCCGAGACGCCGAGGGTGGTGCGATCGAGCACCGCAACGATGTAGGCGAGCAGTCCGGTGGCCCACACGATCCAGGGACGCACGCGGTGCCTTTCGCCGGTCAGGTTTGTCGGTTGTCTTGCGACATGGTCTCGCACCGGCGGGGCTGCTTGCCAATTGCGGCATGGTGAATTCGCTCACCGCAGCGATGTGAAATCAAACCTATGAGTTGGCTGTAATTGCATTCTTGCGTTCGTGAACACATTGGGCGTCTTGTATATCCGCAGATGATAGGTCTGCGTATCGGTTTATCGGCCATTGCACGGCTGACGTTACGAATTCGCTCGTACGGTTTGAGTCAAGGTATGGTGGCGGTATGAATTGCTGTCCCAGCTGGCGTGGAGGGCTCGGGGTTGGCTGAGTATCGGCTGGACGATCTGGCTCAGCTCTCCGGGGTCAGCGCACGCAACATCCGGGCGTACCGCGAACGCGGTCTGCTCGATCCGCCGCGCCGTGTCGGGCGCTCGGCGTACTACGGTGAGCCCCATCTGGCCCAGTTGAAGGCGATCAGCCAGCTACTGGGAAAAGGGTTCAACTCCGCGCATATCGCGGAGTTCTTCAACAGTCTGCGCGACGGTCGGGATCTGGCCGACATCCTCGGAATCCCGCGGACCGCGTTGAACAGACCTGCCCACCGGCTGCAGATCAGTTCGGCCGACGATGACGCCCGTGCACTCGTTCGGCTCGGGCTCGCCGAGGTTGTCGACGATTCACTGATGCTGACCGATCCCGCGCTGGGTGAGTTGGTCGCCCACGCCGACGATCAGCGGCTGTATGTGAGGACGATCGTCCGGGTCGCCGAATCGACGGGTGCCGCGGTCGACGGTGTGGCCGCCCTGGCGGTCGAGGCGCTGGCCGAGTGCACGGCAGGCGCGCCCGAGCGGAGTTGCCGTGAACTCGCGCAGGCTGTCGTGGCAGGCAGCCTCGACCGGGCACTGCGGCGCCGGACCGCCACGGACTAGCGTTCGCGCCGGCGATCACATCCGGGCCGCGGCGGGATCGCCGCCGAAGCGGCCGGCAAGCCACACCGGAACGATCGCCAGCACGGTCAGCGCGGCGGCCACCACGTTGATGACCGGTGCCTGATTGGGCCGGAACAGGTTGGAAAAAATCCAGATCGGCAGCGTCTGCACCGTGGGCCCGGTGGTGAACGTGGTGACGACGATCTCGTCGAATGACAGCGCGAAGGCCAGAATGGCCCCGGCCAAAAGTGCGCCCCGCATCATCGGGAAGGTGACGAACCGGAATGTCTGCCACGCCGACGCGCCCAGGTCCGCGGAGGCCTCCTGCAGGCTGGTACCCATCTGGCGCAGCCGCGCCTGCGTGTTGTTGAACACGATGACGACGCAGAAGGTCGCGTGGGCGATGATCAGGGTTGCCAGCCCGAGCGTCATCGCCAGGACCGAGGTGAAGGTCGCGTTCAATGCGATTCCGGTGACGATGCCCGGCAGCGTGATCGGCAACACCACCAGGAAACTCACCGTGGACCGGCCGAAGAAGCGATAGCGCTGAACGGCGAAGGCGGCCATGGTGCCCAGGACCAGTGCAATCGTGGTGGCGCCCAGCGCCACCACCGCCGAGTTCGCCAACGCCTTCCACATGCCGGTGCTACGCGCGGCGTCGCCCCACCACGCCAGGGTGAAGCCGGTCGGTGGAAAGGCGAATGTGCGGGAGGCGTTGAACGCGTTGAGCAACACCAGCAACAGCGGCGCGTAGAGAAACATCAGGGTCGCGACGGTCCAGACCCCCAGTGCCCGCCGACCGGTGGTGGACAGCATCAGAGCGTCTCCAAGGCGCCGGTGCGACGCATCGCCAGCAGGTACGCGACGATCGCGACCAGCGGGATGATCGACAGTGCCGCGGCCAACGGCTGGTTGTTGGCGGTGACCAGCTGTCCGTAGATGATGTTGCCCAGCATCTGGGTCTTGCCTCCGACGATGGTCACCGCGATGTAATCGCCCAGCGACAACGAGAACGTGAAGATCGAGCCGGCCGCGATCCCGGGGAACACCAAGGGGACCAGTACCATTCGCAGTGTCGACAGGTCGGATGCGCCGAGGTCGGCACTGGCGTCGACGAGGGCGTCCGGAATACGTTCGAACGCCGCGTAAACCGGGATGACCATGTACGGCAGCCAGAGGTAGGCCAGGGTGATGACGGTGGCGGTCAGCCCGTAGCCGGGGGTGTAGCCCGTTGTCCACGACAGCGGCCCCTCGGGGGACAGCAACATCCGCCACGCATAGGCCTTGACCAGATAGCTGGCCCATAGCGGTGTGGTCACCGCAACCAACAACCCCACCCGCATCCTGGGTGTGGCGACCTTGGCCATGTACAGGGCCAACGGCACCGCCAGTACCGCGCAGACGGCGGTGACCGTCAGGGCCACCCCGACGGTGCGGATGGTCGCGGTCCGGAACACGTCGTCGGTCAACACCCGCACGATGTTGTCGCCGGTGAATGTCCGCACCACCGCGCCGGTGAATTCGTCGGTGCCCCAGAACGACGAAATGAGCAATACCGCAAGAGATCCCAGGTATGCGACAACAAGCCAGGCGAGTGGGGGCGTCAACAGCAACGCCAGCCGCACCCGTCGGGTCAGCCCTTGATCTGCTGCCACTTGTCGACCCACTCGCTGTAGGCCGTGCAGTCGTCGCCGCTGCCGTCGACACAATGGGTCTGCGGGGTGGTCCAGTAGCTGATCTGGTCGGCGAAATCCGCGTCGGTGGCGTGGTAGATGTCGCAGAAATCCTGCTCGGTGGTGTGCTCGCAGGCCTTCGCCTGTGCGGGCGCCTCACCGAAGTACTCCGCAACCTGGGCGTTGACCCCCGGTGAGGTGACCCAGTCCATCCACTTGTACATGCAGTTCGGGTGAGCGGCCTTGGCGGACACCATCCAGGTGTCCGACCAGCCGGTGGAGCCCTCCTTCGGCAACACGGTATTGACCGGCACCTTGTTGTCGGCGCCGATGGTGTTGGCGATCACCTGCCAACTGGTGCCGATCACCGAGGTGCCGGACTCGAACGCCTGCACCTCCTTCGTGTAGTCGGACCAGTATTCGCCGATGTTCTCCCGTTGCGCTTTGAGCAATTCGGTTGCGGCATCGAGCTGTTCGGAGGTCAGCGAGTACGGATCGCTGATGCCGAGGTCTGGTTTGGTCTTCGACAGATACAGTGCCGCGTCGGCGATGTAGATGGGGGAGTCGTAGGCCGTCACCCTGCCCCTGTACTTGCTCGCGTCGTCGAACACCGCCGCCCACGAGTTCGGCGCGTCTTGAACGACATTGATGTTGTACATCAACAGATTCGCGCCCCAGCCGTGCGGTATCCCGTACATCTGGCCGTCGACGGAATTCCACGGCCGATCCTTGAGGAACGATGAGATCGTCTCGTAATTGGGCACGAGCGTGGTGTTCACCGGGGCGACATCGCCGGCGTAGATGAGTCGCAGTGTGGCGTCGCCGGAGGCCGAAACCCCGTCGTACTGGCCGGTGCGCATGAGTTGCACCATCTCGTCGGATGTGTTGCCGATCTTGACGTTCACGTCGCAGCCGGTCTGCCGCTCGAACGGGGTGACCCAGTCGATGGACTTGTCGTTGGAGCCGTCCTCGACATAGCCCGCCCAGGCAATCAGGTTCAGCTGCCCTTCACCATTGCCGATGCTGCTGGGCGGCTCCATCTCCGGCGGGGAACCGCCGGGCCTCCCGGCTGGTTCCGAACCCGAGCAGGCGACCACCAGGACCGCACATGAGGCGAGGACGAAACCGGTACGAATGAAACCGTTACGGATGCCGAGGTATTGCATTCTCGAGCCCTTCGTCAGTAGATCAGCCATCGAGGTGGTGGATGGCAGATTCCGGCCAGGCCAACGTGACCGGCGTGCCATGTTGCAACCCGGGCGGCAGCGTCGCGCTGGCGGTCAGCGCGCTGGCGGTCAGCGGTACTCCGGTGGCGGTGCCGGCCGAGATACGGGTCAGTGGGCCGGCGTAGATCACTTCGGAGACGGTGGCCTCGACGGCCCGGTGGCCTGGAGGCGGCTGGGATCCCGCTTCGAGCACGGCGATTCGTTCCGGGCGCACCGCCAGTGGCCCGGGGCTGCCGAACACCGCCTCGGCGGCTACGCCGTCGAGGACGTTGGAGGTACCGACGAAGTCGGCGACGAAGCGGTTGGCGGGATGCTCGTAGACATCGCGAGCGTTGCCGATCTGCTCGATTCGCCCGGCATTGAACACCGCCAGCCGGTCACACAGGGTCAGTGCCTCGTCCTGATCGTGCGTGACGATCACGAACGTGATGCCGACATCTCGTTGGATGGCCTTCAATTCGAGCTGCATCTGTTCACGCAACTTGAGATCCAGCGCACCGAGTGGTTCGTCGAGCAGCAGTACCTGCGGGCGCCCTATCAATGCCCGGGCCAACGCGACCCGTTGGCGCTGCCCGCCGGACAGCTGGCCCGGCCGGCGCGGCGCCTGGTCGGTCAGACGCACCATGTCCAGCGCATCCGCCGTCCGGCGACGGCGCTCGGCTTTCGGCACGCCCCGCACGCGCAGCCCGTACTCGACGTTCTGCGCCACGGTCATGTGCGGAAACAGGGCGTACTCCTGGAACACGGTGTTGACATCCCGATGCCGCGCGGGCACGTCTGTGACGTCGATGCCGCCGAGTCGGACACTGCCTGCGGTCGGGTTGTCGAAACCGGCGATCATCCGCAGCACGGTCGTCTTTCCTGAGCCGGACGGGCCGAGGATCGCGAACAGTTCGCCGTCGGCGACCGAGAGGTCGGCATGGTCGACCGCGACGATCGGATGGCGGGAGTCGCCGAAAACCTTCCGGAGGCCGATGAGTTCGATACGCGCGGTCCCCGTGGTTGCGGCGGGTGCGCCGGGCGGCGTGCTGACCATCCCCGAAGGCATGGCTCATCGTATGAATTCGGCCGTAGGTATGCGGTGCCATTAGCGATTTCGCGTAAATGCACGGCTGGAGCCACGGATTTCGTAGTCTCCTGCGGGTTCCTACGGGTCCTGCGGCGTCCGGCTCGAAAGCCCGCGTCGGGCAGCGGGACGGAAAAACTTACCGACTAGTAAGCTCCGCCAGCAAACTTCTGCCCTCAACCGGTACGGTTCGCTGGACAGACGGAGTGCGGTTGTCGACTCGTAAGCGCTCCGCTCAGGCCGTTTCGGCGCCAGGAAATTTTAGATAACGATTAGATAACAATACTGCCTTGATCTGCGCAGTTATGCCTACTCAACCGTAACCACCTGCATGCAGGACGTTTGTCCCGAACGGCTTCGGTCGCCGTTCAACCCGGTGTTACGTTACCGCCGGTTACCCATGCGTAGAACTCGCCAGTAACCAATCTGGTGGGACAGAGCACACCGCCTCTTATGCCACTCTTAGTAGGGCAGGAATGCCAGCGGAACCTGTCCGGACCGAGCCGGGCCGGGCCGCATTCCGACCGGATTCGACGTTGAATCGCCGATGGCCTGACGCCCGGGGAGCCCAGGGCGCCCCTGAGACCAGAGCCGCAGGACCTAGGCAGACCCCGCGACCGCCGTATGCGACAGCACCAGAGCACCACGAGGAGATAGCGCCAGTGACGATCTACGAACACGAGCGGGTGTCCGCCGGTTGGAGCGACGAATCCGGATCCGACGGTACGGCGGCCGACTCCACTCACGCGCTCGTGGACCGGCTCAGTGCCGGCGAGCCCTATGCCGTGGCCTTTGGCGGCCAGGGCAGCGCCTGGCTGGAATCCCTCGAGGAGCTGGTGTCCTCGGCCGGTATCGAGTCGGAGCTGGCCACGCTTGCCGGAGAAGCCGAACTGCTGCTGGAGCCGGTGGCATCCGAGCTGGTGGTGGTCAGGCCGATCGGCTTCGAGCCGCTGCAATGGGTCAGGGCGCTCGCCGCCGAGGAGCCCGTGCCGTCGGCCAAGCAGCTGACCTCCGCCGCGGTCTCGGTGCCGGGGGTGCTACTCACCCAGATCGCGGCAGGACGTGCGCTGGCCCGTCAGGGGATGGACTTGATCGCCACCCCGCCGGTGGCCGTCGCCGGGCACTCCCAGGGCGTGCTGGCCGTCGAGGCGTTGGCTGCCAAGGGTGCCAAGGATGTCGAGCTGCTGGCGCTCGCGCAGTTGATCGGCGCCGCGGGCACGCTCGTGGCCCGCCGTCGCGGCATCACGGTGCTGGGCGACCGCCCGCCCATGGTCTCGGTCACCAACGCCGAGCCCGAGCGCATCTATGAGCTTCTCGAAGAGTTCGCCGCCGATGTCCGGACCGTGCTGCCCCCGGTGTTGTCCATCCGCAACGGTCGCCGATCCGTTGTGATCACCGGCACACCTGAACAGCTGTCTCGCTTCGAGCTCTACTGCAACCAGATCGCTGAGAAGGAACAAGCGGAGCGCAAGAGCAAAGTTCGCGGTGGCGCGGTATTTGCCCCGGTCTTCGATCCGGTTCAGGTCGAGGTCGGTTTCCACACCCCGCGACTGTCCGACGGCGTCGACATCGTCGGACGCTGGGCCGAGACCGTCGGTCTCGACGCCGGCCTCGCCCGGGAGATGACCGAGGCGATCCTCGTCCGCCAGGTGGATTGGGTCGACGAGATCACCGAGCTGCACGAGGCCGGTGCCCGCTGGATCCTCGATCTGGGCCCCGGGGACATCCTTACCCGGCTGACCGCGCCGGTGATCCGCGGGTTGGGCGTCGGCATCGTGCCCGCCGCGACGCGTGGCGGCCAGCGCAATCTGTTCACCGTCGGCGCGGTGCCCGAGGTGGCCCGTCCGTGGTCCAGCTACACCCCGGGCGTGGTGTCTCTGCCCGACGGTTCGGTCAAGCTCTCGACGAAATTCACCCGGCTCACCGGACGCTCGCCGATCCTGCTCGCCGGGATGACCCCGACGACCGTGGACGCCAAGATCGTCGCCGCCGCGGCCAACGCCGGTCACTGGGCCGAGCTCGCCGGCGGTGGCCAGGTCACCGAGCCCATCTTCAACGACCGCATCGCCGAACTCGGCACGCTTCTGGAACCGGGCCGGGCGATCCAGTTCAACACCTTGTTCCTTGACCCGTACCTGTGGAAGTTGCAGGTCGGCGGCAAGCGGCTGGTACAAAAGGCACGTCAGTCGGGCGCACCGATCGACGGCGTCGTGGTCAGCGCGGGTATCCCCGACCTCGAAGACGCGGTCGAGTTGATCGGCGAGCTCAACGACATCGGCATCAGCCATGTCGTGTTCAAGCCGGGCACCGTCGAGCAGATCCGGTCCGTGATCCGGATCGCTGCCGAGGTTCCCACCAAGCCGGTCATCGTGCACATCGAGGGTGGCCGCGCCGGCGGGCACCACTCGTGGGAAGACCTCGACGACCTCCTGCTGTCCACCTACTCGGAACTGCGGTCGCGGTCCAACATCACCATCTGTGTCGGTGGTGGCATCGGGACGCCCGCACGCTCGGCCGAGTATCTGTCCGGACGCTGGTCGGAGACCCACGGTTACCCGCTGATGCCGATCGACGGCATTCTGGTCGGCACCGCGGCGATGGCGACGCTGGAGGCCACCACTTCACCCGCGGTCAAGCAGATGCTGGTCGACATCAAGGGCACCGACCAATGGGTGGGCGCCGGAAAAGCCCAGGGCGGCATGGCCTCCGGGCGCAGCCAGCTCGGCGCGGACATTCACGAGATCGACAACACCGCATCACGCTGCGGCAGGCTGCTCGACGAGGTCGCCGGCGACGCTGAGGCCGTCGCGGCACGCCGTGACGAGATCGTCGCGGCGATGGCCGACACCGCCAAGCCGTACTTCGGCGATGTCGGTGACATGACCTACCTGCAGTGGTTGCGCCGCTACGTGGAGCTGGCGATTGGCGACGGCAGCAGCACCGCCGACACGAAGAAGGGCCACTCGCAGTGGCTGGACATCACCTGGCGGGATCGCTTCGAGCAGATGCTCAAGCGCGCCGAGTCCCGTTTGCATGCACAGGATTTCGGTCAGATCGAAACTCTCTTTGATGATGAGCAACTCCTCGAGGACCCCAAGGCCGCGCTGGCGGCGCTGGTGGCGAGGTATCCGGACGCCGCTTCGGTGCAGCTGCACCCGGCCGACGTCCCGTTCTTCATCGAGCTCTGCAAGACACTGGGCAAGCCGGTCAACTTCGTTCCGGTCATCGACAAGGACGTGCGCCGCTGGTGGCGCAGTGACTCGCTCTGGCAGGCCCACGATGCCCGCTACTCGGCCGATCAGGTCTGCATCATCCCCGGCACCGCCGCGGTGGCCGGCATCACCCGCGTCGACGAGCCCGTCGGCGAGCTGCTGGACCGCTTCGAGCAGGCCGCCGTCGATGAGGTGCTGTCCTCGGGTGTGCAGCCGGTGGCCGTGCTGTCCCGACTGCAGCGTCGCAATGACGTGACGGGCCCGCTGGCCGTGCTGCTCGATGCACCCGATGTGGTGTGGGCCGGCCGCATCGCGGTCAACCCCGTGCACCGCATCGCGGCGCCGTCGGAGTGGCAGGTCCGTGAGGGTTCTGAAGATCGTTCCGCCACCAATGCTTCCACCGGCGCCCGGCTGGAGGTTGCCGACGCCGAGCACGTGGTGCTGTCGGTTCCGCTCTCGGGCGTCTGGATCGACATCCGCTTCACCCTGACCGACGCGATCCACAGTGGTGGTGCGCCGATCGTCGACGTCGACGACGCCTCGACCGCCATGCGCGCGGTCCTGGCGATCGCCGCGGGCGTCGAAGGCCCGGATGCGTTGCCACCCGTCACGGACGGGGTAGCCCGGCTCACCGTTGCCTGGGACCCCGAGCGCGTCGCCGATCACACCGGTGTCACCGCCACGTTCGGCGCCCCGTTGGCGCCGACGCTGACTGTCGTGCCCGACGCCCTCGTCGGTCGCTGCTGGCCGGCGGTGTTCGCCGCGATCGGTGCGGCCGCGACTGGCGCCGGATTCCCGGTGGTCGAGGGTCTGCTGAGCCTGGTGCACCTGGACCATGCCGCTGAGCTGCTGGCGACGCTGCCCGCAGAGCCAGCTGAATTAACCGTCACCGCAACGGCTTCGGCCGCGGTCGACACCGAGGTTGGCCGCGTGGTGCCGGTCGCGGTGTCGGTGTTCACCACCGACGGTGTCGAGGTGGCCCGGCTTGAGGAGCGGTTCGCGATCCGCGGCCGCACCGGCGAGGCCGAACTGACGGACCCGCTGCGTGCCGGTGGTGCGATCTCTGACAATGCCACCGACACCCCGCGTCGCCGCCGGCGCGACGTCGCCGTCGGCGCCCCGGTCGACATGCGGCCGTTCGCCATGGTGTCCGGCGACCACAACCCCATCCACACCGATCGTGCGGCCGCGCTGCTGGCCGGCCTGGAATCACCGATCGTGCACGGGATGTGGCTCTCGGCCGCCGCGCAGCACGTCGTCACCGCCACCGACGGCAAGGCCGTCCCGCCGGCCCGTCTGGTCGGCTGGACCGCCCGCTTCCTCGGCATGGTGCTGCCCGGCGATGAGATCGACTTCCGGGTGGACCGGGTCGGAATCGCCGTCGGCGCCGAGGTTCTCGAGGTCACCGCGAAGGTCGGTACCGATCTGGTGATGTCGGCGACCGCGCGTCTGGCTGCGCCCAAGACCGTCTATGCGTTCCCGGGCCAGGGCATTCAGCACAAGGGTATGGGCATGGAGGTCCGGGCCCGGTCCAAGGCGGCCCGCAAGGTGTGGGACTCGGCTGACAAGTTCACCCGCGAGACCCTGGGCTTCTCGGTGCTGCACGTGGTCCGGGACAACCCGACCAGCCTGATCGCCTCCGGCGTGCACTATCAGCACCCCGAGGGCGTGCTGTACCTGACACAGTTCACCCAGGTCGCCATGGCCACCGTCGCGGCGGCTCAGGTCGCCGAGATGCGGGAGCAGGGTGCCTTCGTCGAGGGTGCCATCGCGTGTGGCCACTCCGTCGGCGAGTACACCGCTCTGGCGTGTGTGTCCGGTGTCTACGAGCTCGAAGCGTTGCTGGAGGTGGTGTTCCACCGCGGCAGCAAGATGCATGACATCGTGCCGCGCGACGAGCTGGGCCGCTCCAACTACCGGCTGGCCGCGATCCGGCCGAGCCAGATCGACCTCGACGACGCCGACGTCAAGGACTTCGTCGCCGAGATCGCCGAGCGCACAGGTGAATTCCTGCAGATCGTGAACTTCAACCTGCGTGGTTCGCAGTATGCGATCGCCGGTACGGTCCGTGGCCTTGAGGCGCTGGAGGAGGAGATCGAACGGCGTCGCGAGATCAGTGGCGGCAAGCGGTCCTTCATCCTGGTCCCCGGGATCGATGTGCCGTTCCACTCGGAGGTGCTGCGGGTCGGTGTTGCCGACTTCCGCCGCAGCCTCGAGCGCGTGATGCCACGCGGCCAGGACCCGGCGCTGATCGTCGGCAAGTACATCCCCAACCTGGTGCCACGGCCGTTCACCCTGGACCGTGACTTCATCCAGGAGATCCGGGATCTGGTGCCGGCCGAGCCGCTCGACGAGGTGCTCGCCGACTACGACACCTGGCTCAACGAAAAGCCGACCGAGCTGTGCCGCAGGGTCGTGATCGAGCTGCTGGCCTGGCAGTTCGCCAGCCCGGTGCGCTGGATCGAGACGCAGGACCTGCTGTTCATCGAGGAGGCCGCAGGCGGTCTCGGTGTCGAACGGTTCGTCGAGATCGGGGTGAAGTCCGCCCCCACGGTGGCAGGCCTGGCAACCAACACGCTCAAGCTGCCCGAGTATTCGCACAGCACAGTGGAAGTGCTGAACACCGAGCGCGATGCCGCGGTCCTGTTCGCCACTGACACCGATCCCGAGCCCGAGCTCGACGAGCCTGCGGCCCCCGCGGCTGAGGTCGTCCCAACGGAAGCCGCCCCGGCACCCGCAGCCGCTCCGGCGGCTCCGTCGGGCGGCCCGCGGCCCGACGATCTGACCTTCGACGCGTCGGACGCCACTGTGGCGCTCATCGCGCTGTCGGCCAAGATGCGCATCGACCAGATCGAGGGGCTGGACTCGATCGAGTCCATCACCGACGGTGCGTCGTCGCGGCGCAATCAGCTGCTCGTCGACCTGGGCTCAGAACTGAACCTCGGCGCCATCGACGGCGCCGCGGAGGCCGATCTCGGTGCGCTCAAGGGCCAGGTGAGCAAGCTCGCCCGGACCTACAAGCCTTTCGGCCCGGTGCTTTCCGATGCGATCAACGATCAGTTGCGCACCGTGTTCGGTCCGTCCGGCAAGCGCCCGGCCTACATCACCGAGCGGGTCACCAAGACCTGGGAACTCGGTGCCGGTTGGGCCAAGCACGTCACCGTCGAGGTGGCGCTGGGCACCCGCGAGGGCAGCAGTGTCCGCAGCGGCGACCTGGGCAGCCTGCACGCGGGAGCGTTGCCGGACGTCGGCAGCGTCGACAAGGTCATCGACGGGGCCGTCGCGGCAGTTGCGGCCCGTCAGGGCGTGGCCGTGTCGTTGCCGTCGGCCGGCGGTGCCGCCGGCGGAGTGGTGGATTCGGCCGCTCTCGGCGAATTCGCCGAGAAGGTCACCGGACCTGATGGTGTGCTGGCCTCGGCCGCGCGCCTGGTGCTGGGCCAGCTCGGGCTGGATGCCCCGGTGAGTGCTCCGGAGTCGGCAACCGACGCCGAGCTGATCGACCTGGTCACCACCGAACTCGGTTCGGACTGGCCACGATTGGTGGCGCCGGCATTCGATGGCCGCAAGGCTGTGGTGTTCGACGACCGCTGGGCCAGTGCCCGTGAGGACCTGGTCAAGCTGTGGCTGGCCGACGAGGATGAGATCGACGCAGAATGGCCGCGGCTGTCTGAGCGGTTCGAAGGTGCCGGACATGTCGTTGCCACCCAGGCCAATTGGTGGCAGGGCAAGGCGCTGGCAGCCGGCCACAACGTGCACGCGTCGCTGTTCGGCCGCATCGCGGCCGGGGCGGAGAATCCGGGCCGGGGTCGCTACAACGACGAAGTCGCCGTGGTGACGGGTGCGTCGAAGGGATCGATCGCGTCCGCAGTCGTCGGGCAGTTGCTCGACGGCGGCGCCACGGTCATCGCCACCACGTCGCGGCTCGATGACGACCGGCTGGCGTTCTACAAGCAGCTGTACCGCGACAACGCGCGGTTCGGTGCGACGCTGTGGGTGGTTCCGGCCAACATGGCGTCCTACTCCGACATCGACAAACTGGTCGAGTGGGTGGGCAATGAGCAGGTCGAAAGCCTTGGACCCCAATCGATCCACCTGAAAGATGCGCAGACCCCGACGCTGCTGTTCCCGTTCGCGGCGCCGCGCGTCGCGGGTGACCTGTCCGAGGCGGGCTCTCGCTCTGAGATGGAGATGAAGGTGCTGCTGTGGGCCGTGCAGCGGCTCATCGGCGGGCTGTCGACGATCGGCGCCGAGCGCGACATCGCTTCGCGGCTGCACGTGGTGCTGCCCGGCTCGCCCAACCGCGGCATGTTCGGTGGCGACGGTGCCTACGGTGAGGCGAAGGCGTCGCTCGATGCGCTGGTGAACCGGTGGAGTGCCGAGACATCCTGGGCCGAGCGGGTCAGCTTGGCGCATGCGCTGATCGGCTGGACCAAGGGCACCGGACTGATGGGCCACAACGACGCCATCGTCAGCGCGGTCGAAGAAGCCGGCGTGACGACCTACACCTCCGCGGAGATGGCAGCCATGCTGCTGGACCTGTGCACTCCTGAGTCCAAGGTCGCCGCGGCGAACGCACCGATCAAGGTGGACCTGACCGGTGGTCTCGGTGACATCAAGCTCGACATGGCCGAGCTGGCTGCCAAGGCCCGCGAGGAAATGTCCGGTGCGGCTTCCGAAGACGGTGAATCCGACGCCGAGGACGGAACCATCTCCGCGCTGCCGTCGCCGCCGCGTGGCTACGACCCCGCTCCGCCGCCGGTATTCGACGATCTCGACGTGGACCCGGCGGACCTGGTGGTCATCGTCGGCGGTGCCGAGCTCGGCCCGTACGGTTCGTCGCGCACGCGTTTCGAGATGGAGGTCTCGGGCGAATTGTCCGCGGCCGGTGTGCTGGAGCTGGCGTGGACGACCGGACTGGTCAAGTGGGAAGACGATCCCAAGGCCGGGTGGTACGACACCGAGTCCGGCGAGCTGGTGCCCGAATCGGAGATCGTGGAGCGTTACCACGACACCGTGGTCGAGCGTTGCGGCATCAGGGAATTCGTTGACGACGGCGCGATCGACCCGGACCATGCCTCGCCGCTGTTGGTGAGCGTGTTCCTGGACAAGGACTTCAGCTTCGTGGTGTCCAGCGAGGCCGACGCGCGTGCGTTCGTGTCCTACGATCCGGAACACACTGCGGCCCGGCCGGTGCCGGACTCCAGCGATTGGCAGGTGATCCGTAAGGCGGGCACCGAGATTCGAGTTCCGCGCAAGACCAAGCTGTCGCGGACCGTCGGCGCCCAGATTCCCACCGGGTTCGACCCGACGGTGTGGGGCATCACCCCGGACATGGCCAATTCCATTGACCGGGTGGCGTTGTGGAACATCGTCGCGACCGTCGACGCATTCCTGTCGTCGGGCTTCACCCCGACCGAACTGATGCGGTGGGTGCACCCGAGCCTGGTGGCCAGCACGCAGGGCACCGGCATGGGCGGCATGACCTCGATGCAGACCATGTATCACGGCAACCTGCTCGGGCGGGCCAAGCCCAACGACATCCTGCAGGAGGTACTGCCGAACGTCGTTGCCGCACACGTTATGCAGTCCTATGTCGGTGGATACGGCGCGATGGTCCATCCGGTCGGCGCGTGCGCCACCGCAGCGGTCTCGGTCGAGGAAGGGGTGGACAAGATCCGCCTCGGCAAGGCCGACCTCGTGGTGGCAGGCGGTTTCGACGACCTGACGCTGGAGGCCGTCATCGGCTTCGGTGACATGGCGGCCACCGCCGACACCGAGATGATGCGGGCCAAGGGCATCAGCGATTCGAAGTTCTCGCGCGCCAACGACCGACGCCGGCTCGGGTTCCTCGAGGCGCAGGGTGGTGGCACCATCCTGCTGGCTCGTGGCGACCTGGCCGCCAAGATGGGTCTACCGGTGCTGGCCGTGGTGGGTTACGCGCAGAGCTTCGCCGACGGTGTGCACACCTCGATCCCGGCTCCGGGACTGGGTGCGCTGGGCGCCGGTCGCGGCGGCAGGGATTCGGCGCTGTCCCGCTCGTTGGCCAAGCTGGATGTGGGTGCCGACGACATCGCGGTGATCTCCAAGCACGACACCTCGACACTGGCCAACGATCCCAACGAGACCGAACTGCACGAGCGGCTGGCCGACTCGATGGGTCGCTCGCAGGGTGCGCCGCTGTTCATCGTGAGCCAGAAGTCGCTGACCGGGCACGCCAAGGGTGGTGCGGCGGTGTTCCAGATGATGGGCCTGTGCCAGATCCTGCGTGACGGCGTCATTCCGCCGAACCGCAGCCTGGACTGCGTCGACGACGAACTGGCCACCTCCGGTCACTTCGTCTGGATGCGCGAGGCCATGGACCTGCGCGGGAAGTTCCCGCTCAAAGCCGGTCTGGTGACCAGCCTCGGGTTCGGTCACGTGTCGGGTCTGGTGGCGCTGGTGCACCCGGAGGCGTTCATCGCCGCGCTGGATCCGCAGGAGCGGGAGAGCTACCGCAAGCGCGCGCATCAGCGCACGCTGGCCGGTCAGCGCCGGCTGGCCTCGGCCATCGCCGGTGGGCGTCCGATGTACGAGAAGCCCGCGGACCGACGGTTCGATCATGATGGGGCCGAGAAGCGGCAGGAAGCGGCGATGTTGCTGAATGTCGATGCGCGGCTCGGCGATGACGACCTGTACGTGCGATGAGCGCGCTTGCGCGAAGAGCAGATAGGTTGAGTTAGCGTTCCTTCATGGCAATAGTCGGAGTAGGCATCGATCTGGTTTCCATCCCCGATTTTGCCGAGCAGGTGGATCGGCCGGGAACGGTTTTCGCCGAGACGTTTACGCCGGGTGAGCGCCGGGACGCCGCGGACAAGAGTTCGTCGGCGGCCCGGCACCTGGCGGCGCGGTGGGCGGCGAAGGAAGCGGTGATCAAGGCCTGGTCGGGTTCGCGGTTCTCCAAACGGCCCAAGCTGCCGGAGGGTATCCACCGTGACATCGAGGTGGTCACCGATATGTGGGGCCGTCCGAAGGTGCGACTGTCCGGCGAGATCGCCAAGCACCTGGAGAGCGTCACCATCCACGTGTCGCTGACCCATGAGGCCGATACCGCGGCCGCGGTGGCCATCATCGAGGAGCCCTAGGTCTCTCGACAGGGCCGCTACGCTCGTCAGCATGAGTGACGTGGTGGCACGGGTGCAGCAGGTATTGCCGTCGGTACGGTCCGATCTGGAGGATCTGGTCCGTATCGAATCGGTCTGGGCCGATCCGGCCCGCCGAGATCAGGTGCAACGAAGCGCCGAGGCCGTCGCAAAGCTGTTGTCCGAAACCGGGTTTCCCGAGGTCAAGATCGTCAGCGAGGGCGGCGCGCCAGCCGTCATCGCGCACTATCCGGCACCCCCTGGCGCACCGACGGTGCTGCTCTACGCCCACCACGACGTGCAGCCTGAAGGGGATCGGTCGCAATGGCTTTCCGACCCGTTCGAGCCGACCGAACGTGACGGCCGACTGTACGGTCGGGGGACAGCCGACGACAAGGCCGGTATCGCAACACATCTGGCGGCTATCCGGGCATTCGACGGTAAACCGCCGGTCGGAGTGACAGTCTTCGTCGAAGGCGAGGAGGAATCCGGCTCCCCGTCACTGGGTGCGCTGCTGGCCGCGCACAGGGACGCGCTGGCCGCCGATGTCATCGTCATCGCGGATTCGGACAACTGGAGCACCGAGCAGCCGGCACTCACGATCTCGCTGCGCGGGCTGGCCGACTGCGTGGTGGAGGTCGCCACGCTGGACCACGGTCTGCACTCAGGACTGTGGGGCGGCGTGGTGCCCGACGCGCTGAGCGTGCTGGTGCGCTTGTTGGCCAGCCTGCACGACGACGACGGCAATGTCGCAGTGGCCGGTCTGCACGAGGGCAGCGCGGCCGACGTCGACCGCGGTCCCGACTGGGTCAGGCGGGAAGCGGGCCTACTCGAGGGCGTGGCCGAGATCGGTTCAGGCTCAGTGGTGGAACGTATGTGGGCCAAGCCGGCGGTGACCGTCATCGGCATCGACACCACGCCGATCGACAGGTCGTCGAACACCCTGATCCCGCGGGCCCGCGCCAAAGTCAGCATGCGGGTGGCGCCCGGCGGCGACGCCCGTGTCCACCTCGATGCGCTGACCCGTCACCTCGAGCAGCATGTGCCGTGGGGCGCCCAGCTGACGGTCACCCCCGGCGATGTCGGTCAGCCATATGCGATCGACAGCACCGGGCCGGTGTATGACGCTGCCCGCGCGGCTTTCGCCAAAGCGTGGGGCACCGATCCGGTGGATATGGGGATGGGTGGTTCCATCCCGTTCATCGCCGAATTCGCCGCAGCCTTTCCCGCCGCGACGATCCTGGTGACGGGCGTGGAGGATCCCGGGACCCAGGCGCACAGCATCAACGAAAGCCTGCACCTGGGCGTGTTCGAGAAGGCAGCGACCTCTGAGGCGTTGTTGCTCGAGGCGCTGGCCGGTCCTGTGGCCCGTCGCTAGACAGACAGGTCGCGGCGCAGCTTTGCGACGTGGCCGGTGGCCCGCACGTTGTACTGCGCGACTGCGATCTTGCCCTTCTCGTCGACGACGAACGTCGAGCGGATCACGCCCTGAACTGTCTTGCCGTACATGGACTTCTCGCCGAACGCGCCCCAGGCGGTGAGCACCGCGCGGTCCGGGTCTGAGAGCAGGGGGAATGTCAGTCCCTGCTCGTCGCGGAATTTGGCCAGCTTCGCGGGTTTGTCCGGCGAGATCCCCACCACGTCGAGTCCGGCGCCGTTGAGTTCACCGAGACTGTCACGGAAATCACACGCCTGCTTGGTGCATCCAGGTGTGGACGCGGCGGGGTAGAAGTAGACGATCACTTTGCGGCCCCGATAGTCGCCGAGCTTGACGATGTTGCCATCAGCGTCGGGCAGGCTGAACGCGGGAGCAGTGTCTCCCACCTCGAGGCGTGGGGTTGGCGGCATGCGCGGGTGTCCCTTCTCGTCGACCGGTGCGGTCCAATAGGTGCAGGCTGATCTAGGGTAGTTCGGCAGGGCAGCACGACATGGAGCGGCTTGGAGGAGCACAGTGGTGAACCGGGATCCGGACAGCATCAAGCAGGACATCGACCAGGCGCGCGATCAGTTGGCGTTGACGGTGGACTCGCTGGCCGAACGTGCCAATCCGCGGCGGCTCGCCGATGACGCCAAGAGTGGTGTGATCGAGTTCGTCAAGAAGCCGGTCGTGACGGTGTCGCTGGTAGGTGTCGGCGCGCTGGTCGTCTTCATCGTGATCCGCCGCGTCAAGCGGCGCTGACCGCGTCAGTAGTTCGCCGCTAGGCGGCTCGGAGCAGGCCGCCGCTCAGCGGCGGCGCCCCGGAAGCAGCCAATCCGTGAGCGAGAAGCTCGGCGGGTTCGCGATCCTGCCCAACCGGCTGCAGCTGTGTATCACCAAGGGTTGTTGCGCAGCAACAAACGCGCCGGCAGGCTCGTTGGTGCCGTCCGCGCTACCAGGGGTGATCATCAGCTAAGACCTCGGTTTCTTGGCGTCATCGCCGGTGATGCTTGATCATGATGTTGCAGCTAACATCAGAGTAGCAGCCTTTTTCACCTCTGACCAGGTATCTAACGAGAGTTTTGGACTTATCAGTAACTTGCGCACGCGTCAACCGTATGAAGCGTCGCCGCTGGAGGCGCTTTGGCTGCGAATGACTGGCGCATTCCGGTCGTGCATAACGTGGTCGAATTTCGACCGGAAGTCGCGGCTTGCCGCAATCTTTCAATCGTTGCTGATGCAAGCGGGCGGGAATGCGGCTGATGTCAATGGCGCGGCTCGCCGGCGGCGACTGCGGCGCGCGTGCCGATTCACGCGCGGTAGTGGATTGTTTGCTGGCGGATCCGTGTGGCACCGGAATGAGGGCGTGGTGCCACGTTCGGGTGGCGTCCGCGCCACGCTGGCAAACGACATATTGCCTGCATTGCAAGGCATTTCCGCTGGCCGTCCGGCGAACCGCGGTGAAGTCTAAGACCTGTCGCAGAGCATAGTGTGAACGGCTCTTATTCCACGATCGGTTGCTACTGCATAGTCGTCCAGCTAAGGTCGGGGACAGGTCCCGGGCCGGGGGATACGGGCGGGGGTCTGAGCGGTATCGCAATGCACACTAACCGTGTGACTAGGGGAGATTCGCAATGCAGCAAACATCATTGAGATTTGCCGTCATCGACACTATTGCCGCCTCGGGTGCTCATAGTGCCTGGTGTTCACATAATTCCCACGGCTTGGACAACGAAGCCAGGACCCGCGCCCGCGAAGTCGTAACGAGTGCCGATCGCGGAGTCGAAGAGTCCGCTGCACCGTGCGAACACGCGCCGGTTGATCGCGGCGCGCTGGTTCCCGCAGTTCCGTGGGGCTGTGACAACGACGGCAGAGCGGGCGCCAAGGTCGAGATCCGCTGACAGTAATCCGACGACTCCCACGGCGCAGGTGGCGCCGCCGGGAGTCTTCGTCACAACCGAAGTAGGGGCATATGGCGCAGGTGAGCGACGAAACCCTCGGCGACGTACGCAGGGAGCTCGACCGATTCAAGAGTGAACAAGACCGTGACCGCGGATATGCCGCGGCTCATCTGGCAGGCGCGGTCGAAATGTTGCTGGAGGAAGCCGAGCAGAGCATCGGCGAGCGATATCAGGCCGGCTAGACGTGCCGGGGGCCAACGGGCCGGAAAAGACGAAGATCGGGCCGGCTCCGGCCCGATCTGTCTTGACAACTGGTGCGCCGTCAGGGTTTCGAACCCCGGACCCGCTGATTAAGAGTCAGCTGCTCTACCAACTGAGCTAACGGCGCGCGTGGAAGACAATAACAGGCCGCGCGACCAACGGCGAAATCCACCCCGCCCGACCGGGGGTGAAACGCGGTGGTGAGCCGCACGTCCAGATTGCCCTTAGACTATTGCCAGAATTGGTTGGCCCGACGGTCGTGGTGAAGTGGAGCAAGAAATGTGGCAGGTCCAGACGGTGGCCCGTCCGCGCCGGAGTCGACTCCGCTGGGTGGTCTTCGCCATGGTCCCCGCTGTGATGGTTGGGCTCACTGCCTGCGGTGACGACCCGACACCACCGCCGGCATCCGTGATCACCGATAAGGGCACCCCGTTCGGTGATCTGTTGGTTCCGAAGGTCAACGCGTCGGTGACCGATGGTGCGGTCGGTGTGACGGTCGACTCGCCGGTAACGGTGAGTGCCGAGAACGGCGTCCTGGGCGGCGTCAGCATGACCGACGAGGACGGCGCCGCGGTTGCGGGAGCGCTCAGCCCAGACGGGCTGACCTGGTCGAGCACTGATCCGCTCGACTACAACGAGCAGTACACGCTGAACGCCCAGTCGCTCGGACTGGGCGGCGTGACGAACCGCAGGCTGACCTTCGAGACGCATTCTCCGGAGAACCTGACCATGCCGTACGTGCTGCCCAACAACGGCGAGGCCGTCGGCGTCGGCCAGCCGGTGGCAGTCCGGTTCGACGAGAACATCACCGATCGGTTGGCAGCTCAACGGGCCATCACGATCAAGACCGATCCGCCCGTCGAGGGCGCGTTCTACTGGCTCAACAATCGCGAAGTGCGTTGGCGCCCAGCGCGGTACTGGAAGCCCGGCACGTCAGTGGATGTGACCGTGAAAACGTACGGCGTCGAGCTGGGTGACGGATTGTTCGGCCAGGGCGATGTCACCACTCACTTCACCATCGGTGACGAGGTCATCGCGCGTGCGGACGACAACACCAAGACGCTCACCGTCCGCCGCAACGGCGAGGTCGTCAAGACCATGCCGATATCGATGGGCAAGAACAGCGCCCCGACCAACAACGGCACCTACATCATCGGCGACCGCTTCGACACCCTCATCATGGATTCGTCGACCTACGGCGTTCCGGTCAACTCGGCCAACGGATATCGCACCGAGGTCGACTTCGCCACCCAGATGTCCTACAGCGGCATCTACGTGCACGGCGCACCCTGGTCGGTCGGCAGCCAGGGTTACAGCAACGTCAGTCACGGCTGTCTCAACGTCAGCACCTCCAACGCACGCTGGTTCTACGAGAACACCAAGCGCGGCGACATCGTGGAAGTCGTCAACACTGTTGGGACCGTGCTGCCCGGCACGGACGGGCTGGGCGACTGGAACATTCCGTGGGAGCAGTGGCGTGCCGGCAATGCCAGTACCTGATCGCGCTCGATTACGTCCGCGGTAATCGACACGGCTTACTTTTGCGGTGAATCTGGTGCAGTCCAGTTCATTCCGTGAGAGAGGCCATGACATGACCGACGTGATCGACGCAACCGACACCGTCACCAACTACCTGAAGACCTGGAATGCCACCGACGCCGCAGACCGGCAGGCTCTGCTCGAACGGTATTGGGCTGCGGGGGCCACCTACACCGATCCGCTGGCCGATGTGACTGGCGCCGAGGAGATTTCCGTGGCCATCGGCGCGGTGCACGACCAGTTTCCCGGATTTGTCTTCACTCTGGTCAGCGGACCCGACACCCACCACCGTCAGTCGCGCTTCCAATGGGGATTGGGCCCGCGTGACGCGGATCCGGTGGTGGTGGGGTTCGATGTGCTGACCACCGACGGGCAGGGCCGTATCCAGACCGTGCTCGGATTCCTCGACAAGGTCCCGGGCTGATCCCTTAGCGCACCGAACGATCGAGGGCGGCAAGCGATTCAGTGATGAATCCTTCGGGGAACGGGGGCATTCCACCGATCTGATCTGCGAAGCTCTGCGGGGTCTCGGTCCAGTCGTAGGTGAGGGTGACGTCGGTGGCCTCGCCGTTGGGGGCCAGGTCGTAACGCCAGAACCAACCGCCCGGAGCGTGGGCGCCCGAGTCGTCGAGCTGACCGGGCACCCACGCGATGGTGCGGTCCTGGTCGAATTCGGTGACCAGGTTGTGCATCACGTAATGCCCGCCCGCCGCCACCAGAAACATGTTGACGGCGAAGATCTGACCGGTCCCGGTGATGGGGTGTGGGTCGATGGCGTCGCGCACCCAATCGCCGGGCTCGGTGTCCTTGTGGCGCGCCGGGTCGGTCAGGACGGCGAATACCTGCTCGGGCTTCGCGGCGATGGTGCGGGTGACGACGTAGCGCTGGTCGGTCATCGATGATCCTCTCCATAGAGGTGGGCAATGTCGGGGCTGTCCAGCCAGCCTGAATAGGTGGGCCGTTTGGGCCAGCCGTCGGGTGAATCGAGCCACTCCTCCTGCCGGCCCCAGGGCAGCAGGTCGATGAGTGCGAACGTGTGACTGAGCTGCTCGGTGCCGCGGCCGTTGGTGTGCCAGGTGCGGTAAACCGTTTCGCCGTCACGCAAGAAGACGTTGACGGCGAAACCTTCATCGGGTGCGGCGTCGACGTCGGCACCGAACGGGCTGTCCGACGATGAGTACCAGTCCATCTTGTTGCCGACTTTGGCGCGGTAGGCCAGCGCCTCGTCGATAGGTCCGTTCGTGACGATCACGAACCGGGCGTCATAATTCGCGAGGAAATCCAACCTGGTGAACTGCGACGTGAATCCCGTGCAGCCGCCGCACTGCCACTCTGCGCCATCGGTCCACATGTGGTGATAGACGATCAGCTGTGACCGGCCCTCGAACACATCGGCCAGCCGAACCGGTCCGTCGGCTCCGGTGAGCGTGTAGTCCGGCAATTGCACCATGGGTAGGCGGCGCCGGGCAGCGGCGATCGCATCCAGTTCCCTCGTCGCGGCCTTCTCGCGCTGCCGAAGCTCGTCGAGTGCGGTGCGCCAGGTCCCGTGGTCGACCACGGGCGGCATTCCTGCGGTCATCCGGTCCTCCTTGTGCTGTGAGATGAACGTCGTTGTGCTGTATTGACCCACCGCGCGGACCAAACTCATCGCACGCGGTACTGTCCGACGAGGCAAGGGTGACCTAACGAAATCGCGGAAGTGGGTGAATCCGGAAATGAGCGGCCAACGCGTCGACGTAGCTGGGCTGCGTCTCCTCGTCGTCGGAGCTTCGTCGGGCATCGGACATGCTGTGGCATGCAGTGCTGCCGAGCGCGGTGCCAAGGTTGCCGTGGCGGCCCGTCGAACCGATCTGTTGCGGACCCTGGCCGACACGATCGGAGGGTCGGCGTTCGAACTCGACGTCGAGGACCCCGCGGCGATCAATCGAGTCGTGGCCGGCGCGGCGGAGGCGTTGGGCGGTTTGGACGCCGTGGTATTCACGAGCACGGTCGTGCCGTTCGCCCACATCGAGGACACCGACGTCGCCACCTGGCTACACGCATTCAGTGTCAACACCGTGGGCGCCAACAACGTGCTGCGGGCAGCGGTCGGGCACCTGTCCGAGAACGGTGTGGTGCTGATCGCCTCGAGCCACGACGTCGGTCGGCCACGTGCCGGCGTGGCGGCCTACAGCGCGAGTAAGGCCGCGCTCGACGAGATCCTGCATTCCTGGCGCAGTGAGCACCCGGAACTGTCCCTGATGCGGGTGGGCATCGGCCCGACCGACGGCACCGAGATTCTGCGCGGCGCCGACCGTGACCTGCTGGCCCAGTTGTTCGAGTCGTGGGTGGAGCACGGGCAGCTTCCCGAGCGGATGTCCGCGTTACGCGATGTCGCCAACACCGTGGTGTCCCTGGTGACTGCAGCGTACGAAAACCCCAGTGTGGTACCCGAATTCGTGCAATTGGCGCCGCGTATCAAGAAGCCTGCCGACGCGTCGTAGTCGGTGGGCGGGCGGGCGAATCGCGTCGTCCCTTTCGATGCGCGCTCGTGTGCTGGGGCGTCCAACGGCCGCGCTGCCGGTCGAACGGCGTCCACCCGCTGCAGATGGTGGACACGGCCCACTGGTCCGGTGTCAGCCAGTCTGCCTCCCACGAACGTGAAACCTCTGCGACTCCTCGGCACTTTTTTCGCTGAGGTTTCACACTCGCGGAGGTGAGGAGGCAAACGAAAACGCCGCCCGCTTGCGCAGACGGCGTTTCCCCTATCGGGGTGGCTGACGGGACTCGAACCCGCGACAGCCAGGATCACAACCTGGTGCTCTACCAACTGAACTACAGCCACCATCGCTGCCGAGCCTTTCGGCACACGCAGCGTCGTAGATACTAGCCGCTCGGATGCTGCAGTGCCGAATCGTTTGTCGATGTGTCGTCGCGAGGCGGCCCCAGCTCGCCGGCGATCGCGGCAATATCGCTGGTCGAAGGCCCGGGCGGCGCCACGAAGGCCGTCGCGCGGTAGTACTTGAGCTCCCGGATGGATTCGTGGATATCGGCCAACGCGCGATGCGCCAGACCCTTCTCGGGCTGGCCGAAATAGATGCGTGGATACCAGCGGCGGCACAGCTCTTTGATCGAGCTGACGTCGATCATGCGGTAGTGCAGATAATCGTCGAGCTTGGTCATGTCGCGGGCGATGAAGCCCCGGTCGGTGGCGATCGAGTTGCCGGCCAGGGGGGCGGTCTTCGCCTGCTTCACGTGGCCGCGGATGTAGTCGAGCACCATCTCCTCAGCTGTCGCCACGTCGACGGCGGACGATCGGACCTCTTCGGTCAGCCCCGACCGCGCGTGCATCTGCTTGACCACGTCGACCATTGACGACAGCGCTTCGTCGTCGGCGTGAATCACCACGTCGAGGCCGTCGCCGAGGATGTTCAGGTCTGCATCGGTGACCAGAACCGCGATCTCGATGAGCCGATCGGACTTGAGGTCAAGGCCGGTCATCTCGCAGTCGATCCATACCAGTTCTTCTCGCACGAAGGTCCACAGTATTCCCACGCCCGACAATCAGCCGCCCAGACCCACCTGTTGGCCAGTAGTGTCAGGTCCCGAATTGGCTTGTACGCGCAAACGGGAGGACCGTGGCATGACCACCGAATCGACAGCAACCCCTGCGCAGCAGATCGCTGCCGGATATGCAGTCGAAGGCCAGGCTCTTGAATTGGGCACCGTCGTCGTTGACGGCACCGTCGACCCGGCCGCGCAGGTGCGCATCCCGTTGTCGATGGTCAACCGGCACGGGCTGATCGCCGGCGCGACCGGCACGGGCAAGACGAAATCGCTTCAGGTGATCGCCGAGCAGCTCTCGGCGGCGGGCGTGCCCGTGCTGATGGCCGACGTGAAGGGCGATCTTTCGGGACTGTCGCGGCCCGGCGAGACCGACGAGAAGGTCGAGCAGCGCGCCAAGGACACGGGGGACAGCTGGGCGCCGACGGCGTTCCCGGTGGAGTTCCTGTCCCTGGGGACCGAGGGCGTCGGGGTGCCGGTGCGGGCCAGCATCACCAGCTTCGGGCCGATCTTGTTGTCGAAAGTGTTGGGCCTCAACGCTACTCAGGAGTCGACGCTCGGGCTTATCTTCCATTGGGCCGACCAGAAGGGTCTGCCGCTGCTGGACATCAAGGACTTGCGTTCGGTGATCCAGTTTCTCACCAGCGATGAGGGCAAGCCGGAGCTCAAGGCCCTCGGTGCGGTGTCGACGACGACCGCGGGCGTCATCCTGCGGGCCCTGGTGAACCTGGAGGCCGAGGGTGCCGACACGTTCTTCGGTGAACCTGAGCTGGAGCCCAAGGACCTGCTGCGCACCGACGAGGCGGGCCACGGCGTCATCAGCCTGCTGGAACTGGGGGCCCAGGCCGCGCGGCCGGTGATGTTCTCCACGTTCCTGATGTGGGTGCTGGCCGATCTGTTCACGACGCTGCCGGAGGTGGGTGACGTCGACAAGCCGAAGCTGGTGTTCTTCTTCGACGAGGCGCACCTGCTGTTCGCCGACGCGTCCAAGGCGTTCCTGGAGCAGGTCGAGCAGACGGTCAAACTGATCCGCTCGAAAGGCGTCGGGGTGTTCTTCTGCACCCAGTTGCCCACCGATGTGCCCAACGAGGTGCTGTCCCAGCTCGGCGCGCGGGTGCAGCACGCGTTGCGGGCGTTCACCCCTGATGACCAGAAGGCGCTGTCCAAGACGGTGCGGACCTACCCCAAGACCGAGGTCTACGACCTGGAGAAGGCGCTCACCTCGCTGGGCATCGGTGAGGCGGTCGTCACCGTGCTCTCCGAGAAGGGGGCCCCGACGCCGGTGGCGTGGACGCGCATGCGCGCACCGCGGTCGTTGATGGACACCATCGGCAGTGAGGCGATCACAGCCGCAGCCAAGGCCAGCGCACTGCAGGCCACCTACGGTCAGACCGTCGACCGGGATTCCGCCTATGAGCGGTTGGCCGCCAAGCTGGCGCCGCCATCACAGGAGGGCGGTGAGGCAGGCGGGTTCGCGGGCGCGGAGGCATCCGGTGAGGTCGCACCGATGCCCGCACCGGCTCAGCCCGAGGAGCCCGGGTTTTTCGAGAAGATGGCGTCCAGTCCGGCGTTCAAGAGTGCGATGCGCTCGGCGGGCACGGTCATCGGCCGCGAGATCACCCGCAGCATCTTCGGCACGGGCCGACGCCGACGCTGACGCTGACGCGCATCCCGATCCCGCCGAAATGGCATTCCAGCAGGAAAATGTCGAGTAGCGGCCTGCTGGAATGACGTTTCGGCGGGAAACTCAGCAGGAAACTCGGCGGAGAATGGGCAGACTAGTCGCCGCCGAGCTTCTTGTAGACGGCGCCCACGATCGGCGTGACGATCGCGCGCGGCGCATACCCACTGGCCATCGACATGGCTTTGGAGGTCACCCCGGGCACGATGCGCATCTTGTTGCGCTCCAAGCCATCCAGTGACAGCTTCGCGGTGTATTCGGTCGAGATCCACAAAAAGTCGGGGATGAGCTTCTCGACCAGTGACTGCTGGGAGGGGTCCGGTAGGTCGGTACGGACCGGGCCCGGCGCCAGCACCGTGACGTGCACACCCGCACCTTTCACCTCGCCGCGCAGCGATTCACTGAAGGTGTTGGCGAATGCCTTGGAAGCCGCGTAGGTCGCGTTGTTGGGGATGGGCGAATTGCCTGCCGCCGAACCGGAGATCAGGATGCCGCCTGCTTTGCGTTGCACCATGCCCGGCAGCACCGCGAGGACGAGGTCATGCACGCCAAGGACATTGAGCTGTACCTGGGCCTGCTCGCCGGCCGGATCGAGTGCCACGACGGGGCCGAACGTCGCGGTGCCTGCGTTGGCACACAGGATCGAGATGGTGCGGGAGCCCAGCTCCTCACACAGGGTGGCCCTGGCCGCGGGATCGGCGAGATCCACCGCACGCACCTCGACGGTCACGCCGTAGCGGTCGGTGAGTCGCTGAGCCAGTGCGCTCAGCACCTCTTCGCGTCGCGCGGTGATGATCAGGTGGTGGCCACGGGCAGCAAGCTCGGTGGCCAACGCCTCGCCGATGTTCTGCGAAGCGCCGGTCACCACGGCGCGGGCATCCGGGCTGGGAGCGGGTACTGGCATGCGGCTCATCCTAGAAGTACCCGTGAGCCCTAGAGTGACGGTCATGATGAACCCCGGGCGGGCGCGGGTGCTCGCGTGGGCATTGTGGGACTGCGGCGCGACGGGTGTGAACGCAATCGTTGTCACGTTTGTGTTCTCGGTGTATCTGACCGGCTCCGTCGGAGCCGACCTCCCTGGCGACACCACACCGGCCAGCTGGCTGGGCCGCGCCATGACGATCGCGGGTCTGGTGGTGGCGGTACTGGCGCCTGCCACCGGTATCTGGGTCGATGCGCCGGTTCGGCGGCGCCGGGTATTGGCGCTGACGACCGGTGCGGCCGTGGTGTTGACGTCGGCGATGAGCCTGATCCGCGACGACCACCGCTACCTGATGCCAGGGCTCATCCTGTTGGCCTGCGCGGCCGCCTGCAACGAGATCGCGACGGTGCCGTACAACGCGATGCTGCGGCAGTTGTCCAGCCCGGAGACGTCGGGGCGGATTTCGGGGCTCGGCCTGGCCATGGGCTACGCAGGCAGTGTCGTGCTGTTGCTGTTGGCCTATGTCGGCTTCATCGCCGGTGACGGCGACACCCGTGGGCTGCTGGGCATTCCGATCCAGGACGGACAGAACGTGCGGGCGGTGATGCTGCTGACCGCGGTCTGGTTCATGTTGTTCGCGCTGCCGATGTTCGTGGTGATTCCACGGGTGACCGATGCGGGCCCCATCGACCGGGTCGGCTTCTTCGGCGCCTACCGCAAGCTGTGGGCCGAGATCCGCAGCGAGTGGCAACGTGACCACAACGTCGTCTACTACCTGGTGGCCAGTGCGGTGTTCCGCGACGGGCTGGCAGGGGTGTTCGCGTTCGGAGCGGTGCTCGGTGTCAACGTCTACGGGATCTCCGAGGCAGACGTGCTGTTGTTCGGGATCAGCGCGTGCGTGATCGCGGCGGTCGGGGCCGTCACCGGTGGGTTGCTCGACGACCGGGTGGGTTCGAAACCCATCATCGTCGGATCGCTGGTCTGCCTGATTGTGGTGGGGCTGAGCCTGCTCGCGTTGTCAGGACCGGTGGCCTTCTGGGTGTGTGGTTTGTTGCTGTGCCTGTTCATCGGTCCGACGCTGTCCTCGGCACGGACGTTGATGTTGCGGATCACCGCTGACGGCAAGGAAGGTGTGGCTTTCGGGCTCTACACCACCGTCGGACGGGCGGCGTCGTTCCTGGCGCCCTGGTTGTTCTTCACGTTCATCGACGTGTTCGGCACCGACCGCGCCGGGATGGGGGGCCTGGTCCTCGTGCTGGCCCTGGGCCTGGCGGGGATGCTGGCGGTTCGTACCCCCGGCATGGTGCGCGCCCAGCCGGCCTAGCCGCCGGGGGTGGCGCCCACGCAGATCGTCAGGCCCGTGCCGACGTTGTGCTGGGTCTGGACCCCGTTGACCGTCACCGTGCAGCCGACCTCCGGGCCGAAATTGATGATGCTGACGCTGGCGGTCTCCGCGGCCGGTTGGGGCAGCTCGACCTGCTTGCTCCACGGCAGCATCACGTTGAACTCGGTCTGCAGCATGCTGCCGGTGTCCAGATACGTGATGTTGATGGCCCGGCCCTCACCGGTCACCTCGTAGGTGACGGTCTCGGTGGCGCCCGGAGTCGTCGGCGAGGTGGGTGGCCCCGTGGTCGGTCCCGGGATCGGTCGTGGGGCCCGTGACGTTGTCGGTGGGGCGGTTCTCGGCGTGCTGAAGGTCGGTTCGGGCGTGATCGGTTGCGGCGCCCGGACGGTCTCCTGACGCGAACCGTTGGCGATCACCAACGCGATGACCAGACCGACCACGACGAGCACGGCGACCGCGGCCAGCACCCAGAGCCACATCCGGGGCTCCTGACTGCCAGGTTCCGGCGGCTCGGTGCCGCCGGGCGGCGGTGGATAGCCGGCGCCGTACTGGCCGGTCGCGCCGGGGTCATACCCGTACGGCGGGTAGGACGGGTACTGCTGGGTCGGGGTGGGTCCGGCCGGGTAGGCGGCGTTGTACGGCGGCTGGCCCGCGTAGGCCGGATCTGGATAGTCCACGGGTTCATTGCTGCCGAGCTGTTGGGTCGGTTCGCCCCCGTCACGGCGCGGTGAATCGGTCATGCCCACCTCATGGCTGCAGGGTACCGGTGCGGGTGCTCAGTCTGCTTCGACGCAGGCCGCACGGCGGGACTGGAGTGCTGCGAGGGTCATCCGACGCAATACGGCCCGCGATCCAGCGGTGTTCGACTGCGCCTTGGCAACACCTGGTTTCACGCTGTACGGCGTGGAGTTGAGCAGCCCGAACGCGGCGTGGGCCATCAACCTGGCCTCGTCTTCTGCCAGGGCGGGGTCGAGCTGGGAGAGCACCTGGACCCAGATCTCGACGTACTGGCGCTGCGCCCGGCGGACCTGACGTTTCGCGGTGTCGGGTAGGTGTCCGAGATCCCGGTCCTGGATGCGGATCAGGTCCGATTCGCCGAAGGTGAAGTCGAGGTGGAAATCAACCAGACGGTCGAGGGCGTCAAGAGGATCCGGTGAGCCCGCGATGACCTCCCGCGCGCCGGCAAGCAGCCGGGTGCTGATCCCGACGAGCAACTCGACCAGCAAGGCCTCTTTGTTGGGGAAGTGTCGGTAGATGGCAGGCCCGCTCACCCCGACGGCCGCGCCGATGTCCTCCAGCCGGACTGCCAGATAACCGCGTTCGGCCACCAGTCGCTCGGCCGCCGCGATGAGCTGGCTGCGCCGATCGGACTTGGCTTGACTGCGGCGGGTCGTGGCGCTGGCCGACATGACGCCTCCGGAGGGTAGACAACTCGGTTAATCGTGACTAACATACCATGAGTTAGTCGTCATTAACTCAAATCGGAGTTGCATGTCATCGCATCGGGACGAGCATCTGGCGTTGGTCGCACAGTTGCGTACGAAACTGGCAGCCGCCGCACTCGGAGGTTCCGAACGTGCGCGCGAGCGCCATGTCAGCCGCGGCAAGCTGCTGCCGCGCGACCGGGTCGACGGCCTGCTGGACCCGGGCAGCCCGTTCCTCGAGGTCGCTCCACTCGCTGCCGACGGCATGTACGACGATGACTGCCCGGGTGCCGGGATGATCGCGGGCGTCGGGCGGGTATCGGGCAGGGAATGCATGATCGTCGCCAACGATGCGACGGTCAAAGGCGGGACCTACTACCCGATTACGGTCAAGAAGCATCTGCGTGCGCAGGAAATCGCGTTGCAGAACCGGTTGCCCTGCATCTACCTGGTCGATTCCGGGGGAGCGTTCCTGCCGCGACAGGATGAGGTCTTCCCCGATCGCGACCACTTCGGCAGGATCTTCTTCAACCAAGCGACCATGAGCGCCGCAGGCATCGCCCAGATCGCCGCGGTCCTCGGCTCATGCACCGCGGGTGGGGCTTACGTCCCCGCCATGAGCGACGAGGCCGTCATCGTCCGCAATCAGGGCACCATCTTCCTCGGCGGTCCGCCGTTGGTGAAGGCCGCGACCGGCGAGGTGGTCACCGCCGAGGAACTGGGCGGCGGCGACCTGCACTCCAAAACCTCCGGCGTGACCGATCACCTGGCCCACGATGACCGCGACGCACTGCGCATCGTGCGCAACATCGTGGCCACCCTCGGTCCGGCCGAGTCGCCGCCGTGGTCGGTGACGCCCACGCGGGAGCCGGTGGCCGACCAGGCTGAGCTCTACGACGTGGTGCCGGTCGATGCCCGCGCGCCCTACGACGTCCACGAAGTCGTCACCCGCATCGTCGATGGCGGCCAATTCAGCGAATTCAAAGCCGAATACGGCACGACTCTGGTCACCGGGTTCGCCCGCATCCACGGTCATCCGGTCGGCATCATCGCCAACAACGGCGTGCTGTTCGGCGAATCCGCCTTGAAGGGCGCCCATTTCATCGAGCTATGCGACAAGCGCAAGACGCCACTGTTGTTCCTGCAGAACATCTCCGGATTCATGGTGGGGCGCGACTACGAGGCCGGTGGCATCGCCAAACACGGCGCCAAGATGGTGACCGCCGTGGCGTGTGCCCGGGTACCCAAGTTGACGGTGGTCATCGGTGGCTCCTACGGCGCAGGCAACTATTCGATGTGTGGGCGTGCCTATTCGCCGCGATTCCTGTGGATGTGGCCCAATGCCAGGATCTCGGTCATGGGCGGTGAGCAGGCAGCCTCGGTGCTGGCCACTGTTCGCGGCGACATGACCGACGAGCAGGCCGAGGAATTCAAGGCGCCCATCCGCGAACAGTACGAGCACCAGGGCAACCCGTACTATTCGACGGCCCGGCTCTGGGATGACGGTGTGATCGATCCGGCGGATACCAGAACCGTCCTCGGGTTGGCTCTTTCGGTTGTCGGCCAGGCTCCGCTGGAGCCGGTCTCCTACGGCGTATTCCGGATGTGATGATGAGCTCAAGTTCGATGTTCGAAACCGTTCTGGTGGCCAACCGCGGCGAGATCGCCGTGCGGGTGATACGCACCTTGCGTGCCATGGGAATTCGTTCGGTCGCGGTGTTCAGCGAGGCCGACGCCGGTGCCCGCCATGTCATGGAAGCCGATGTGGCGGTGTGTATCGGCCCGGCTGCGGCCCGGCTGAGCTACCTCGACATCGAGGCCGTCGTCGACGCTGCCAGACGCACCGGCGCCCAGGCCGTGCACCCCGGATACGGCTTTCTGTCCGAGAACGCCGCGTTCGCCGCGGCGTTGCAGGCGGCCGGGATCGTGTTCATCGGTCCGCCGGCCGCGGCGATCGCGACCATGGGCGACAAGATCGCGGCCAAGGCCGCGGTGTCGGAGTTCGGTGTTCCTGTGGTGCCCGGCATTTCTCGCCCAGGGTTGACCGACGAGGATCTGATCGCGGGTGCGCCCGAGGTCGGCTTCCCGGCGCTGGTGAAGCCGTCTGCCGGTGGCGGTGGCAAGGGCATGCGGGTCGTTCACGATGCCCGCGAACTCCCGGCCGCACTGGTCTCGGCCCGCCGGGAAGCCGGCGCCGCGTTCGGCGACGACACGCTGTTCCTCGAACGGTTTGTGCTGCGGCCCCGCCACATCGAGGTGCAGGTGCTCGCCGACAACCACGGCAGCGTCATCCACCTCGGGGAGCGCGAATGCAGCCTGCAGCGGCGTCACCAGAAGGTCATCGAGGAGGCGCCGTCACCGCTGCTGGATCCGGCGACCCGGGCCCGGATCGGGGAGGCGGCCTGCAACACCGCGCGCAGCGTGGACTACACCGGCGCGGGCACCGTCGAGTTCATCGTCTCCGCGGACCGGCCCGACGAGTTCTTCTTCATGGAGATGAACACCCGGCTGCAGGTGGAGCACCCGGTGACCGAGATGGTCACCGGCGTCGACCTCGTGGAGCAACAGCTGCGGATCGCGGCCGGGGAGAAGCTGGCCATCGGGCAGGACGACATCGTGATGACCGGGCACGCCGTGGAGGCACGCGTGTATGCCGAGGACCCGGCCAACGGCTTCCTGCCGACCGGCGGCCCGGTGCTCGCGGTCAGTGAACCCACCGGTGCCGGAGTGCGGGTCGATTCCGGGTTGGCGGCGGGCACCGTCGTCGGCAGTGACTACGATCCGATGCTGGCCAAAGTCATTGCCTACGGCGAGGATCGAACCGCTGCGCTGCATGCCCTGGACCGCGCGCTGGCCGACACTGCGGTGCTGGGCCTCACCACAAATGCCGAGTTCCTGCGCTTCCTGCTGGCTGATCCTGATGTCGCCGCAGGCCGCTTGGACACCGGTCTGTTGGACCGTCGGGCACCGGAATTCGTCCCGGCCGCCGTCGGCGACGAGCAACTGATCGCGGCGGCGGCCTACCATTGGATCCAGACCTGGGACGCCGCAGGCGACAGCCTCTGGGATATGCCCTCGGGGTGGCGGGTCGGCCTGCGGGCACCGACAACGCTGCGTCTGCGTGCCGGCGATCGTATCGATCACGTGTACCTGACCGGTAACCCGCAACGCGCCACCGCGATCGTCGAAGACGGCGAAACACACACGGTGGCTGCCACTTTCACTGACGAACGCTTCACGGTGACCCTCGACGGCCTGCGCACGGAGTACCTCGTGGCTACCACGGACGGGCAGATCTGGTTGTCCGGCGGTGGACGCAGCTGCCTCGTCGAAGAGGTGCGCGAGGCACCTGTGCGTCCCGACGACGAGCACAGCGGTGACGCCGAACTGGTCAGCCCGATGCCGGGATCCGTGGTGGCCGTGGGCGTCAACAGCGGCGACGACGTCACCGTAGGCGTGGTGGTCGTCACCGTGGAGGCCATGAAGATGGAGCACGCACTGACCGCACCGGTCGACGGTGTGGCCGAACTACTCGTCGCCACAGGCGATCAGGTCAAGGTGGGCCAGCCGCTGGCCCGAATCACCGCTCACACACAGGAGAGCCGATCATGACTGACTTCTTGTCCACCGGCACATTGCCGGACGACTACGCGCAACTGGCCAAGACGGTCCGCGACTTCGCCCAGGGCGTGGTGGCGCCCGTGGCGGCCAAACACGATGAGGAACATTCGTTCCCCTACGAGGTCGTCGCGGGCATGGCCGACATGGGGTTGTTCGGGCTGCCGTTCCCCGAGGAGTTCGGCGGCATGGGCGGTGATTACTTCGCGCTGTGCCTGGCACTGGAGGAACTCGGCAAGGTCGATCAGAGCGTGGCGATCACGCTGGAAGCGGGCGTTTCGCTGGGGGCGATGCCGGTGTACCGCTTCGGCAACGACGCCCAGAAGCAGGAATGGCTACCACTGCTGGCCAGTGGTAAAGCACTCGGCGCATTCGGTCTGACCGAGGCGGGCGGCGGCAGCGACGCGGGCGCCACCAAGACCACTGCCAAACTCGATGACGGGCACTGGCTTATCAACGGCTCCAAGCAGTTCATCACCAACTCGGGCACCGACATCACCAAGCTGGTCACGGTCACTGCCGTCACCGGCGAAATTGAGGGCAAAAAGCAGATCTCGTCGATTCTGGTACCGGTGCCGATCGAGGGATTCACCGCCGAACCCGCGTACAACAAGGTCGGCTGGAACGCCTCGGACACCCACCCGTTGAGTTTCGACGACGTGCGGGTGCCGCAGGAGAATCTGCTCGGTGAGCTGGGCCGTGGCTACGCGAACTTCCTGCGCATCCTCGACGAGGGCCGCATCGCGATCGCCGCGCTGTCGGTCGGTGTCGCGCAGGGTTGTGTGGACGAATGTGTCCGTTATGCCAAGGAACGTCAGGCGTTCGGCGCGGCCATCGGTACCTATCAGGCGATCGCGTTCAAGATCGCGCGGATGGAAACCCGGGCCCATGTCGCCCGCACCGCCTATTACGATGCGGCGGCGCTCATGCTGGCAGGCAAGCCGTTCAAGAAGGCTGCGTCGGTGGCCAAGCTGGTCTCCAGTGAGGCCGCGATGGACAACGCCCGCGATGCCACGCAGATCTTCGGCGGCTACGGCTTCATGAATGAGTACCCCGTGGCCCGCCACTACCGGGACAGCAAGATCCTCGAAATCGGCGAAGGCACAACCGAAGTACAGCTGATGCTGATCGCCAGGGAGGCCGGCCTGTGACCGAGGCGAACAAGGTGATCGAACAGCGCGGGCTGTGGTTCGAGGAGTTCGAGACCGGTGTGCGTTACCTGCACCGCCCCGGCCGCACGATCACCGAGGCCGACAACGTCCTGTTCACCACGCTGACCATGAACACCCAGGCGCTGCACCTGGATGCGGCGTTCTCCGACGCGCTGCCGCCGTTCAATGCGCGCCTGGTCAATTCGATGCTCACCCTCTCGACCCTGGTGGGTCTGTCGGTGGCCCAGCTGACCCAGGGCACCATCGTCGGAAATCTCGGATTCTCCGAGATCGCTTTCCCCAAGCCACTGTTCCACGGCGACACGCTCTACGCCGAGACCGAGATCACCGAGAAACGGGCATCCAAGAGTCGTCCGGGTGAGGGCATCGTGACGTTCGCGCATACCGGCCGCAACCAGCACGGCGACGTCGTCGCGACAGCGTCGCGCAAGACGATGGTGCGCATGCGCCCGGAAGGGCAGGAGCAGTGATGTTGACCGCAACCGGGCCGGGTTGGCTGTTCTGCCCGGCAGATCGACCGGAACGCTTCGCGAAGGCCGCCGCGGCAGCCGATGTGGTGATTCTCGATCTCGAGGACGGGGTGGCTGCCAAGGATCGCGAGGCCGCGCGTCAGGCGCTGATCGACACTCGGCTCGACCCCGGCCGTACCGTCGTGCGCGTCAACCCGAGCGGCACCGCCGATCACGAACTGGACCTCAAGGCCGTGGCGGCCACGGACTACACCACGGTGATGCTGGCCAAGTCGGAACACCCCGGACAGGTGGCCGCTTTGGCGCCGCTGCAGGTCGTGGTGCTCATCGAGACACCGCTGGCGGCTCTCAACGTCGTGCAGTTGGTGCAGCCCGACAACGCGTTCGCGGTGATGTGGGGCGCCGAGGATCTGTTTGCGGTCACCGGCGGCACCGCCAACCGGCGCGCTGACGGCAGCTACCGCGACGTCGCACAACATGTGCGTTCGCAGACCCTGCTCGCAGCCAAGGCCTACGGACGCATGGCGCTGGACTCGGTGTACCTGGACATCGTGGACCTCGCCGGCCTGCGTACCGAGGCCGACGATGCGGTCGCGGTCGGCTTCGACGCCAAAGTGGCCATTCATCCCACGCAGGTTTCGGTGATCCGGGCGGCCTATGAACCAACTGATGAACAGGTGCAGTGGGCGCGACACGTGCTCGCCGAGGCCCGCGTTCAGCGGGGCGTTTTCCAGTTCGCTGGCATAATGGTGGATGCCCCAGTGCTGCGACGAGCAGAGCGGATCGTCCAGCTAGCGCCTCACCCCGGCGACTAGCAGGCAACCCCTCACCAGGGGTTTGCTCGTACCGCCGCCGCGCTGAGCACCTCGCGGACTGACGGCCGAACATGCCGTCACCGGAAGGAGGCGGTATGGTTCTGAGCTCTGCTATCGAGCTGGATCCGGTGCGGCTGGTCAACGCCGACGGATCCCCCACCACCGAGACGCGGTACAGCCGCGATCTGCCACCCGAGACGCTCGGCTGGCTGTATGAGTCGATGGTGGTCACCCGCGACCTGGACATCGAGTTCGTCAACCTGCAACGACAGGGTGAGTTGGCGCTGTTCGCCTCGTGCCGCGGTCAGGAGGCCGCGCAGATCGGTGCGGCAGCCTGCCTGCGCAAAACGGACTGGCTGTTCCCGCAGTACCGGGAGATCGGTGCGTTCCTGCTGCGCGGGATCACCCCGGCACAGATGGGTGCGGTGTGGCGGGGCAAGTGGCACGGCGGGTTGGAGTTCACCAGCCGCTGCGTCGCCCCGATCGCCATTCCGATCGGCACCCACGGGTTGCACGCGGTCGGCGCCGCGATGGCCGCGCAACGGCTCGGCGAGGACTCAGTTACGGTCGCTTTCCTGGGTGACGGCGCCACCAGCGAAGGTGATGCCCACGAGGCACTGAACCTGGCTTCGGTGTTCGATGCGCCGTGCGTGTTCTTCGTGCAGAACAACCAGTGGGCCATCTCGGTGCCGGTGGCCCGTCAGATGGCCGGGCCGTCGCTGGCGCACCGGGCCATCGGCTACGGCATGCCGGGTGTGCGGGTCGACGGCAATGATGTGCTGGCCTGCTACGCCGTGATGGCCGAGGCGGCCGAACGGGCCCGCCACGGTGGCGGTCCGACGCTCATCGAGGCGATCACCTACCGGATGGGCCCCCACACCACCTCTGACGACCCGACCAGATATCAGCCGGCCGACGAGGTCGATGACTGGCGGGCGCGTGATCCCATTGCGCGCTACCGCACCTATCTCGAGGCAGTGGGGGTGTGGTCGGAACGCCTGCAGGAGCGGGTGGCCGCCCGATCCGCCCGGTTGTGCGCCGATCTGCGCGATGCCGCGGTCGGCGCTGCCGATTTCGACCCCGCTGAGATGTTCGACCATGTGTACGCCGAGATCACCCCGGATCTGGTGCGGCAACGGGATCAGCTGATCGCGGAACTGGCGAAGGAGGCGTGACATGACCCAGATCATCGATCGGCCCACTGCACAAGGTGATTCGCCGGAGCCGTGGGGGCCGATACTCCGATCGATGCCTGTTGCCACGGAGCTGACCATGGTGCAGGCGATCAACCGGGCACTGCATGACGCGATGGCTGCCGATGACCGGGTGCTGGTCTTCGGAGAGGATGTCGCGACGCTTGGCGGCGTGTTCCGCGTGACGGAAGGATTGAGCGAAACCTTCGGAACTGAAAGGTGTTTCGACACTCCACTGGCAGAGTCGGCGATCATCGGGATCGCGATCGGGATGGCAATCCGGGGTTTGATCCCGGTCCCCGAGATGCAGTTCGACGGCTTCAGCTATCCGGCGTTCGATCAGATCGTCAGCCATCTGGCCAAGTACCGGATGCGGACCCACGGTGACGTCGACATGCCGGTCACGGTGCGCATCCCGTCGTTCGGCGGGATCGGCGCGGTCGAGCATCATTCGGAATCCACGGAGAGCTACTGGCTGCACACCGCCGGGCTCAAGGTGGTGGTGCCATCGACCCCGTCGGATGCGTACTGGCTGCTCCGGCAATCGATCATCCATCCGGACCCGGTGATCTTCCTTGAACCGAAACGCCGGTACTGGGCGCGCGAGGTGGTCGACACCGGCGTGCCTGCGCTGCCGATCGGCCGGGCCGCGGTGCGGCGCACCGGAACCGATGTCACGGTGCTGACGTACGGCGGACTGGTCGCCACGGCGCTGAACGCGGCCGAGTTGGCAGCAGAGCGGGGCTGGAGCCTGGAGGTCGTCGACCTCCGCTCGCTCAATCCGCTCGATTTCGACACGGTCACCGAGTCGGTGCGGCGCACCGGGCGTGCGGTGGTGATGCACGAAGGCCCACGGACCCTGGGTTTCGGCGCCGAGTTGGCGGCCCGGATATCCGAGGATCTGTTCTACGACCTGGAGGCGCCGGTGTTGCGTGCCACCGGTTTTGACACGCCGTATCCGCCTGCGCGGTTGGAGAAGCTGTGGCTGCCCGGCGTCGACCGATTATTGGATTGCGTCGAGCGCGCCATGGGGCAGCCGTGAATCGCGAGTTTCTGGTCCCCGATCTCGGTGAGGGGCTCCAGGATGCCACCATCACCAGTTGGAGTGTCGCGGTGGGGGACACCGTCGCGTTGAACCAGACGTTGTGCACAGTGGAGACCAACAAAGCCGAGGTGGAGATCCCCAGTCCCTACCCGGGTCGGATACTCGAACTCGGCGGCTCTGCCGGTGACACGCTCGCGGTCGGGGCGGTGCTGGCACGGATCGCCACCGAGGAGACCGCACCGGTCACCAACGCCGGCAACGGCCACGGCACACCGCGCAAACCGGTTCTGGTCGGTTACGGCGCCGACGAGGCCATGGACACCAGCAGACGTTCAGCGCCCGCCGAGCGCCCCCGGGCCAAACCCATGGTGCGCAAACTGGCCGCCGACCTGCATGTCGAACTGGCGGGCCTGTCGGGTTCGGGACCGGACGGCATCGTCACCCGCGAGGACGTACTGGCCGCGGCAGGCGACGGCGGTTCGGAGCTGCTCGACGTGCGAGGCGTCCAGGCGGAGATGGCCCGCCGGATGACGTTGTCGCGTAAGGAGATCCCGGACGCGCACGCCCGCGTTGATGTGGACTGCTCGGCGCTGCTGCGGTTGCGCGACCGGATCCGGGTGATCGACGACGAGCTGGCGGTGACGCCGTTCGTGCTGACGCTGCGACTGCTGGCGTTGGCGCTGGTGCGTCACCCGATACTCAATTCCACCTGGGTGGTGAACGAGGACGAGCCGCGCATCCATCAGCATCCGGCAGTACACCTGGGTTTCGGTGTCGCGGCACCGCGTGGCCTGCTGGTCCCCGTCGTCACCGATGCCCACCACCGCACCACACGCGAGCTTGCGCAGGAGGTTTCGCGGCTCACCGAGGCGGCCCGCGCCGGCAGGCTGACGCCCGCGGAGTTGGCCGGGTCGACGTTCACGGTGTCGAACTTCGGTGCGCTCGGCCTCGACGACGGGGTGCCGGTGATCAACTATCCGGAGGCGGCGATCCTCGGCATGGGGTCGGTCAAACCTCGTCCGGTGGTGGTCGACGGCGCGGTTGCGGCCCGCCCGACCATGTCGCTGACATGCGCTTTCGATCACCGCATCGCGGATGGTGCGCAGGCCGCCGCATTCCTCGTGGAGCTGCGGGACCTGATCGAGGCGCCGGAATCGGCCCTGCTCGAGCTGTAACTAGCTGCGTTTGGCGGCAGCCAGCCGGCGCGCGAACTCAGGAGATTCGATCGACGCGGCCTGCGGGCCCAATTCGATGTCGACAGCGATCCGGTGTTGGTCCGCGTCGACGGTCCCGGGATTGGCGGTGGCCCGCATCGACGCCTTGGTGGCGATGACCACCTCGCGTGGCGCGGCCGCGGGACCGGCGGCCAGGTCACGCGCCGCCGCCACCGGATCCTCGGCCACACTCAATGCCAATCCGTGTCGCACCGCCGCCTCGGCGTCGAACCGCATGCCGAACAGCAACGAGGCGCGGGCCACCTGTGGCCCCACGGCACGCTGCATCATCCAGGTGGCACCGCCACCGGGATGGATGCCGAGCTTCTGGAACCGCGGATCGAACAAGGCAGCGGGGCCGGCGACGCGGACATCGGCGGCCAGCGCCAGATTCAGGCCCGCACCCACTGCGGCACCGTTGACGGCGGCGATCGTGGGCAGCGCGCAGTTCGCGATGGCCAGGAATCCGTCGTAGATCGCGCGCAGGCCGTCTTCGGTGGCTTCGCCGAGCGCGGTGAGATTCGCTCCCGCACAGAAGGCTTTGCCTGCACCGGTGACGATCACGGCGTGCACGTCGGCGTTGGCCTCGGCCTCGTCGACCGCGGCGCGCAGCGCGGTCGATATCTCCAGCGTCACCGCATTGCGGTGGTCGGGATCGTTGATGGTGATGAGGGCGACGTGGTCTGCGACGTCGCTGAGAACAGATTCGGCCACGGGTCGAGACTAGCCGTGCCGGTGTTTCGTCACGGGTAGTCTGGGCATCGCAGCTGGTTCGTCGGCGCGGATTTCGGTTCGTGTCGGCGTCGAACGCCGCATGCCGATTGCGGTGTGGCGTGAGAGGGAACCCGGTGGGAATCCGGGACTGTCCCGCAGCGGTGTGCAGGAACGACCGCCGTCATCAGCACTGGCGCGCAGATCTCTGCAGCTGGGAAGCGACGGCCATTAGGTGTACGACAACGTGCGTGCCTGCGAGTCCGAAGACCTGCCGGCTGTACCGGGCGCGCCGCGCCCGGTGGTTCATCGCCTCGCGGAATGGGCGCGTGACCGACGTCGTCGCTGCACGCAATGGCGCGCCGCGTCAGCGATCGGTCAGGTCCCTGGTGGCGGTGACCATCCCCGTCGCAGTTGAAGGACGTCATATGAGGACAACCGCCACACCGTTCACCGCCACGATCACCGGCTCTCCGCGGATCGGCCCCAACCGCGAGCTCAAGTGGGCCGTCGAAAAGTACTGGGCCGGCCGCATCGACCGCGCCGAACTCGAATCTGTTGCGGCGGCATTGCGAAGCGACACCTGGAAGTCGCTGTCCGCGGCCGGGTTGGATTCCGTACCGGTCAACACCTTCTCCTACTACGACCAGATGCTCGACACGGCTGTCCTGGTCGGCGCGCTACCACCCCGGGTGACCGGTATCGGCGATGAGTTGGAGCGCTACTTCGTGGCGGCGCGCGGCAACGACGAGATCGCGCCGTTGGAAATGACGAAGTGGTTCGACACCAACTACCACTACCTGGTGCCCGAGATCGGCACCGAGACTCGATTCTCGCTCAATCCGGCCAAGGTCCTCGCCGAGCTGGAGGAGACTCGCGCACAAGACATCACGTCGCGCCCGGTGATCATCGGCCCGATCACGTTCCTTACGCTGTCCAAGGCGGTCGACGGTGGTCCGGCTCCGATCGAGCGCCTCGACGAACTTCTCGACTCGTATGCCGCGCTGCTCGATCTGCTCGCCGAACGCGGCGTGCAGTGGGTGCAACTCGACGAACCGGTACTGGTCACCGACATGCTCGACACCACCGCGGAACTGGCCGAGCGAACCTATGCCCGGCTCGGTGGTCTGGCCAAGCGGCCCCCTATCTTCGTCGCGACCTACTTCGGCGAATTGACCGATGCGCTCCCTGCACTGGCTCGCACGCCCGTCGAGGCCATCGGCGTGGACCTGGCCGCGGGCGGCATCTCAACCGTTGCAGCAGTACCGGAGCTGCAGGACAAGACCGTCGTCGCGGGCATCGTCGACGGCCGCAACATCTGGCGGACCGACCTGGAAGCCGCGTTGGGAACACTGGCCACCCTGTCGGGATCGGCGGGGGCCGTGGCGGTGTCGACATCCTGCTCGACGCTGCATGTTCCGTACACGCTGGAAGCCGAGCCGGATCTGGACGCGGCGCTGCGCAGCTGGCTGGCGTTCGGGTTTGAGAAGGTCACCGAGGTGGTCGCGTTGGCACGGGGCCTCAAAGAGGGTCGTGAAGCGATTGCGGGACAGGTGGCCGCCTCCAATGCGGCGATCGCGTCACGTCGGTCCGATCCACGGCTGAACAACAACCGCGTCCGTTCCCGCATCGCCTCGATCATCGCGTCGGGCACCGAGCGCGGCCCGGCCGCCGGACGTCGCAAGGCACAGAACGAGCGCCTGCACCTTCCTGACCTGCCGACCACGACCATCGGCTCGTATCCGCAGACGTCTGCCATCCGGGTGGCGCGCGCGGCCCTGCGATCCGGGGAGATCGACGCTGCCGAGTACGAGCGGCGGATGAAGTCCGAGATCGCCGATGTCATTGCGCTGCAGGAAAAGCTCGGCCTGGATGTGCTCGTGCATGGGGAACCGGAACGCAACGACATGGTGCAGTACTTCGCCGAGCAACTCGAGGGGTTCTTCGCCACCCAGAACGGTTGGGTGCAGTCCTACGGCAGCCGGTGCGTGCGCCCGCCGATCCTGTACGGCGATGTCCACCGGCCCCGCCCCATGACCGTCGACTGGATCACCTACGCGCAATCACTGACCGACAAGCCGGTCAAGGGCATGCTCACCGGTCCGGTGACGATCCTGGCGTGGTCGTTCGTCCGCAATGACCAGCCCCTGGCCGACACCGCCGCGCAGGTGGCCCTGGCCATCCGCGACGAGACGATCGATCTGCAGTCCGCGGGGATCGCAATCATCCAGGTCGATGAGCCCGCGCTGCGTGAGTTGCTGCCGCTGCGATCGAAAGACAAAGAGGCTTACCTGCGTTGGGCTGTTGACGCGTTCCGGCTGTCCACCTCCGGCGTCGCCGACTCCACCCAGATCCACACGCACCTGTGCTATTCGGAGTTCGGCGAGGTGATCGGGGCGATCGCCGATCTGGATGCCGATGTGACATCGATCGAGGCAGCCCGCTCGCACATGGAGGTGCTCGGCGACCTCAACGAAGCCGGGTTCGCCAACAGCGTCGGCCCGGGTGTCTATGACATCCACTCGCCACGGGTTCCCGGGGTGGACGAGATCACGTCATCGCTGCGGGAGGCACTGGAATCCGTTCCTGCCGATCGGCTCTGGGTCAACCCCGACTGCGGCCTGAAGACGCGCAGCACCGAGGAGGTGACGGCGTCGCTGCAACACCTGGTGGCCGCCGCGGCGGCAGTGCGCTCCGACACAACGTAACCGTCGACCGTGGCGCCGGTGCACGCGATCAGGCTGGTTCCCGCGCATAAGCCCCACACTCGGCCGCATTGCCGCATAATCGCGGAGTGACTGACACGGATGTGCTCATCGCGGGAGCCGGGCCGATCGGGCTGACCGCAGCCATCGAACTGGCGCGAAACGGTGTCGCATGCCGTATCGTCGACCCGCTCCTGGAACCGCCGCAGTATGCCAAAGCGGTTGGTGTGCAACCGCGCACCCTGGAACTGTTCGAGCGGATGGGCATCGTGCGGCAGGTGCTGGACGCTGCGGTGCAGATGCGCGGACAGTTGGTCTATGTGAACGGTGAGCAGGCCGGGCGGATGGAATTGGCGCTGCCCGACGACGTTCCCTTCGAGTTCATCGGGTTGCCGCAGTACGCCACCGAACGCATCCTGCGGCAGGAGGCGACGGCGCGCGGAGTGGTGATCGAGCGCGGGTTGCGGCTCACCGGGTTCGAGCAGAACACCGACGGGGTCACCGCGACGCTGGCAACCGGCGACGGTGAGCAGCAGACCGTGCATGCCGGCTATCTGATCGGCGCGGACGGCGCCCATTCGGTGGTGCGCAAGACGCTCGGGCTTACCTTCGAGGGCGCTGCGTTCGAAGAGCAGTACATGCTGGGCGATCTCGACGTCGACTGGTCGTTACCACCGGGCTACGCGATTCGGGCGATGCACCAGACCGACGGGAAGACCGACGACCTGCTGGTCTGCATTCCGCTGCCGGGACGCGGTCGCTACCGGATGTCGATGCTGGTGCCTGCAGAACTGGACGCCGCCACAGGCGCCGCACCGTCCGGTGACGGCGTGCAACACGGCTTCGAAAGCGGCAGGAAGCCGGAGCTGTCACACATCCAGGCGGTTCTGGACCGGCTGTCCCCGGAGCCAACGACTGCGCGCAACCTGCGGTGGGCATCGGTGTTCCGGATCAGCCACCGCATCGTCAACGCCTACGGCAGGGGCCGCGTGTTCGTGGCGGGCGATGCGGCACATATTCATCCACCCACCGGTGCGCAGGGCATGAACACCGGCATCCAGGATGCGCAGAACCTGGCCTGGAAGCTCGCGCTCGCGGTGTCCGGTCAGGCCGCTGACGGGCTGCTGGACAGCTACGACGCGGAGCGCAGGCCGGTAGGTGAGGAGGTCGTGGGCCGAACCGTGCGCAGCGCAAGGGAAGGCATCGGAGCGGATTCCACCGACCCCGGCTACATCGCGCGCCGCGAGGCCCAGCTGCTGATCGACTATGCGGGCAGCCCGATCGTCGCCCCGACGGTCGATGCGGTGCCGGGGCCCCGTGCGGGTGCCAGGGCGCCCGACGCGCGGACGCTGACGCGGGACGCGGTGACGGCACCGGCGCGCCTGTTCACGCTGTTGACCGGTCCGCACCACACATTGCTGTGTTATGCGGGTCCTGATTGCGGTCCCGAAGCGGTGGAGCGTCTGGAGCAGGCGGCCGCCGCGGCCGTGCAGGCCGCGCATGACCGGTTGGACGTCTACGTCGTCGCCCATCCCGATGCGAAGGTGGACGCGACCGTGCTGCCGCTGCTTCGCGACCGCGACGGCAATTTTGCTCATGCCTATGCCGCGGAAGGAGTTTCGGCGTTCGTCGTCCGCCCCGACGGGTATCTCGGTTATGCCGCCCGCGGAGCGCTCGATCCTGACGAACTCGGCGCGCACCTGAAGCTGACGTTCCGTTGATCGGGCAAGGGGCCGCGCTGAGGCTGCTCTACCAGTTGCTTGGGGCGTAGTCCTTCAGGAAGCATCCGTGCAGGTCTTCGCCGGACTCCCCGCGCACGATCGGGTCGTACACCCGCGCGGCACCGTCGACGAGATCGAGCGGGGCGTGGAAGCCCTCTTCGGCCAGGCGCAACTTGGTCGGGTGCGGACGCTCGTCGGTGATCCAGCCGGTGTCGACGGCGGTCATGAGAATGCCGTCGCGCTCGAGCATCTCGGCGGAGCTGGTGCGGGTCAGCATGTTCAGCGCAGCCTTGGCCATGTTGGTGTGCGGGTGCCCCGGCCCCTTGTATCCACGGCTGAACTGACCCTCCATCGCCGACACGTTGACGACGTACTTGCGGCGGGCGGTCGAGGCGGCCATCGCCGGGCGCAGGCGGCTCACCAGGATGAAGGGTGCGGTCTGGTTGCAGAGCTGCACCTCGAGCAGCTCCATCGGATCGACCTCGTGCACGCGCTGAGTCCAGCTGTTGACCGCAGCGGTGTCGGGCAGCAGGCCACCCGCGTCGATGGCGGTTCCGGCGGCGATCCGTTCCGGTGACGCGCTGCGGGCGGTCAGGGCCAGCTCGGTGACCGGAGGGCAGGAGGCAAGCGACCCGCGAGATGACGGCGCGTGCGGCCTCTGGTGGTCGGCGAGGCTTCCGGCCAGTGCGGCCGGGTGGGCGTCACTGATGTGGTCGAACGTGATCACGTCCACGAGTTCTGACAGCGGGGTGCGTTCCGCCTCGACCAGGGCCGCATAGGAGCCGGGAGACCGTCGCACGGTCTGGGCGGCGTTGTTGATCAGAATGTCCAGCGGACCGCGGGCGGCGACCGTGTCCGCGAGCGCGACGACCTGAGCCGGGTCGCGGAGGTCGATGCCCACCACCCGCAGCCGGTGTAGCCAGTCCGCACTGTCAGGCATGGCGGCGAAGCGGCGTACGGCGTCGTTCGGAAAGCGGGTGGTGATTGTCGTGTGCGCACCGTCACGCAGCAGCCGCAGCGCGATGTACATGCCGATTTTGGCGCGCCCGCCGGTGAGCAGGGCACTGCGGCCGCTCAGATCGGTACGGGCGTCGCGCTTGGCCCGGTTGAATGCGGCGCACTGCGGGCAGAGTTGGTGATAGAACGCATCGACCACGGTGTAGCGGAGCTTGCACGTGTAGCAGGCCCGCGAGCGCTGCAGCGTGCCCGCGCTCACCCCGACCGCGGTGGATACCAGCGGCAGACCCTGCGTCTCATCGTCGATGCGCCCCGGGGCGCCGGTGGCGGTGGCCGCGGTGACGGCGTGATCCGCGGCAGCCACCGCATCCCGCTTGGCGTGGCGGCGGGCCTGCTTGACCGACTTCCACAATGCGGCCGTCGCCCGGCGTACCGCCACCGCGTCGGGGTGCTCGGGAGGCAGCGCCTCGACCTCGGACAGCACCTTGAGGCACGTGCTGAGCTGCTGCGGATCGATCTCGGTCACCGTCGAAGAGTACGGGGACACCGGTGCGTCTCCGTAATCGTTCTGCGTCGCCGTCAGGCTCCGACGTACTCGGCGATCCAGGCTTCCCCCTGCTCGGCAGCCCGCCGCAGGGCGCCGTATTCACCGAGGTAGTCGGCGATCGCGCCGACCGCGGGCAGCATGCCGAAATAGTGGAAGATGCGTTGCGGGTGCGGCCGCTTGGCGAGTTCCGCACTGATCGCTCGCATGACGGCGGCGAGCTCCCACAGCTTCTTGGCCAGCGCCAACGGCGTCGGGTCGGAGGAGGATTCCGGTTGCGGGAGCGGGGTCGCCCCACCATCGGCACCGTCGGCGGTGAGATCGCGCTCACACAACACCGCGCCCAACAGCCGCACCTGCGAATCGCGGTCGGTGACGCCGTGCTCGCGGGCGACCGCACACAGCACCATCGCCTGGTTGGAGAACCCGAGGAAGTCCTGGATCGGCAAGCGGTCCGCGATCGCACCATAGACCCCGGGGAAGGCGACCAGCACCGTGTCCAGCGCACCCACGCGCCGAACCCACCAGTTGATGCGCTCCGACCGGTCCATACGATCCCACGACCGGGTCCCGGGTACATCGGCGATGTCGAGCACGGCGGCCGCGGCGTCGAGCACCTTGCCCGCTACACCGCCGGAAGAATTCCGGTGGTGGGTCCGTCCCCGCAACCCGAGCGGATCGAAACCGGACAGCGCATCGAGTAACAGATCGATGAGACCCACCGTCCGCTCCAGCGCCGCCGCAACATCCTCGTCAGACAGCTGGGTGCTCGGCAACGCAACAAAGCTCATGTGTCCGAGTCTCACCGATCGGCTCGCGGTGTCGGACGTCGGGTTGGTGCGGCGTGCACAAAAGTCACGGTGACACACCACCGAAAGCGCCCCCGGCAGGGATCGAACCTGCGACCAACCGCTTAGAAGGCGGCTGCTCTATCCGCTGAGCTACGGAGGCAAGCGCCGGAGGAGTCTATCGTGTCGTGCCCGCGCGCCCGGCGAGCTGGGACACCCCGGCAAAGGTGACCCGTGGGTAGCGGTGTCGGACTAGCGTGGACGCTGCACTGAGTCGTCTGGGTGAGGGGAGAGGGACCACGCTATGAGCGACGTGCCGGAGTTGGATGCGTCCGGACTCCCAGAGGAACTGAGTGCGGTGGATCAACTGTTGCATCGCGGCGAAGCCAACCCGCGCACCCGTTCAGGCATCATGGGTGTCGAGATCCTCGACAGCACACCGGATTGGGAGCATTTTCGGAACCGTTTCGAGCAGGCCTCGCGCAAAGTTCTGCGGCTGCGGCAGAAGGTGGTGATGCCCACATTGCCGACGGCAGCGCCGCGCTGGGTGGTCGATCCGGATTTCAACCTGGACTATCACGTGCGCCGGGTGCGTGTTCCCGAGCCGGGCACGGTGCGCGAATTGCTCGACCTGGCCGAGGTCGCGGTTCAGTCCCCGATGGACATTTCGCGCCCGTTGTGGAGCGCGACCTTGGTCGAAGGCCTGGCAGGGGGGCGGGCAGGCACCATCCTCCATCTGAGCCACGCCGTGACCGACGGCGTGGGCGGGGTCGAGATGTTCGCCAGCATCTACGACCTGGAACCTGAGCCGGAGGCCACGGCGACGCCACCGCTGCCGATTCCGCAGGATCTCTCACCCAACGACCTGATGCGCCAAGGGCTCAACCGGCTTCCCGGCTCGATCGCGGGCGGGGTGCTCGGCGCGCTCGGCGGCGCGGCGCGCGTCGCGACCCGGGTTGTTCGGGATCCCGTCTCGGCGGTCAGCGGTGTCGTGGATTACGCCATGTCGGGTGCCAGGGTGATGGGCCCGGCCGCCGATCCGTCGCCGCTGTTGCGCCGGCGCAGCCTCGCTTCGCGCAGCGAGGCGATCGACATCCCGTTCGGCGATCTGCATCGTGCGGCCAAAGCCGCAGGCGGTTCGATCAACGACGCGTATCTGGCCGGGCTGTGCGGCGCGCTGCGGCTCTACCACGAAGCGATGGGCATACCGGTGCAGAATCTGCCGATGGCGGTGCCGGTGAATCTGCGCTCGCAGGACGACCCGGCCGGTGGCAACCGGTTCGCGGGAATCAATCTCGCGGCGCCGATCGGTATCAGCGATCCGGAAACCCGCATCAAGGCGATCAGATCGCAGATGACGAGCAAACGTGAAGAACGAGCGATCGACATGGTCGGGGCCATCGCACCGGTGTTGAGTCTGCTGCCCGACACGTTCCTGGAGTCCATGGCGGGCTCGGTGGTCAACTCCGATGTGCAGGCGAGCAATGTGCCGGTATTCGCCGGCGACACCTATATCGCGGGGGCGAAGATACTGCGGCACTACGGGTTGGGGCCGTTGCCGGGGGTGGCGATGATGGTCGTGCTGATCTCGCGATCCGGGTATGTCACCGTCACCGCCCGTTACGACCGCGCCGCGGTCACCGATGAACCGCTGTTCGCCCGGTGCCTGCAGGCGGGATTTGACGAGGTGCTCGCGCTGGGCGGCGACGCGCGCTGTACTCCTGCGTCGTTCACCGCCGACGAGTCTGCGACGAACGGGAGTGCTACACAGTGACTTCAGCGCCTGGCAATCCCAAGCCCATGCGGCTACCAGGGACACTGGCCGAGATCGAGATGAGTCCCGAAGGCCCGCAGATCGGTGCGTTCTTCGATCTGGACGGCACCCTGGTGGCCGGGTTCACCGGGGTGATCATGACCCGTGATCGGTTGCGTCGTCGCCAGATGGGTATCGGGGAGTTCATCGGCATGGTGCAGGCCGGACTGAACCATCAGCTGGGCCGTTCGGAATTCGAGGATCTCATTGGCAGGGGCGCCCGGATGCTGCGCGGTAATTCGCTCAGCGATCTCGACGAACTGGGGGAGCGGCTGTTCGCCCAGCACGTCCAGGGCAGGATCTATCCGGAGATGCGGGCGATGGTCCGCGCGCACATGGCCCGCGGGCACACCGTGGTGCTCAGCTCATCGGCACTGACGGTGCAGGTGGAGCCCGTTGCCCGGTTCCTGGGAATCAACAACGTGTTGAGCAACAAGTTCGAGACCGATGACGACGGCCTGATCACCGGCGAGGTGCAGACACCGATCATCTGGGGGCCTGGCAAAGCCCGTGCGGTGCAGGCATTCTCGTCGGCCAACGGGGTTGATCTCAGCAAGAGCTATTTCTACGCCGACGGTGACGAGGACGTCGCGCTGATGTATCTGGTGGGCAACCCACGCCCCACCAACCCGGCCGGAAAACTGGCGGCGGTCGCCGGCAAACGCGGGTGGCCGATCCTGAAGTTCAGCAGCCGCAGCGGGAGCAGCCCGATCTCGCAACTACGGACCGCGGCCGGGGTGGCGTCCCTGATGCCCGTGGCGGCCGGCGCCATCGGCTGGGGTCTGCTCAACCGCAACCGGCGCTCCGGCGTCAACTTCTTCACCTCCGCCTGGAGCCGGGTGTTGTTGGCCACCACCGGTGTCCACCTCAATGTGCTCGGTGAGGAGAACCTCACCGCAGCGCGGCCTGCGGTGTTCATCTTCAACCACCGCAATCAAGCCGACCCGATCATCGCTGGCACACTCGTGCGGGACAACTTCACCGGCGTCGCCAAGAAGGAACTGGCCAACGATCCACTGGTCGGAACGCTCGGCAGGGTCATGGACGCGGCGTTCATCGACCGCGAAGACCCACAGCAAGCCGTCGAAGGCCTACGCAAGGTGGAAGAGCTTGCCCGCAAAGGCCTGTCGATCCTCATCGCCCCCGAGGGCACCCGGCTGGACACCACCGCGGTGGGGCCGTTCAAGAAGGGGCCGTTCCGCATCGCCATGGCCGCGGGCATCCCGATCGTGCCCATCGTGATCCGCAATGCGGAAGTGATCGCGGCCCGCGATTCCAGCACGTTCAACCCGGGCACGGTGGACATCGCTGTGTACCCGCCGATCCCGGTCGAGGACTGGACCGCCGATACGCTGTCCGACCGGATCGCCGAGGTACGCCAGCTCTACCTCGACACGTTGCTGTCCTGGCCGCAGGACGAACTACCGGAGCTCGCGCCCTATACGCGTCCCAAACCGGCGCGCAAGGCTCCCGCCCGTAAGGCGGCGAAGAAGGCGCCCGCGAAAACCGCTGCGGCGAAGAAAGACAAACCGAACACCGCGAAGGGCCGCCCGTGACGGCGCCCACCGACTACTTCGCCAGCTTCAGCACCGCTGACGATGCGTTGGTGCTCGCGTCGGTGTCCTCACCCGCTGAACTGGAACTGCTCAACGACTGGCTGAAAACCCACCGGCGCGACCATCCCGAATCCAAGATCGAGGTGTTACAGCTGCCCACCGGTGGCGATCCGGCACCGGGCGTGCTGGCCCGGCTCGTCGAGGAGCTGGAGGCCGACGAAGATCGACAGGTCGTGCCGGTGCGGGTGTTCTGGGTGCCGGGCGGACTGCCGACCCGGCTGAAGGTGGTGGCGCTGATCTCCGGGCGCGACACCTACCGCCCGCCGGACATGCTGCAGCGGCGCATCCTGCGTAAGGATCGGTCCCGCGCCCGGGTGGTGGCAGGCGAACCGGCCAAGGTGTCCGAGCTGCGTCAGCAGTGGAGCGATACCACCGTCGCCGAAAACCCCAGGGAATTCGCGCGGTTCGTGCTGCGACGGGCGGTGCTGGCGATCGAACGCGTCGAGCTGCGACTGCTGGGTCCCGAATACAAGTCGCCGCGGCTGGTCAAGCCGGAGATGTTGGACTCGACCCGGTTCCGTCAAGGTCTCGAACAGATCCCCGGTGCCACCGTGGAGAAGGCCGGCGAGATGCTCGACGAGCTGGCCACCGGCTGGAGCCGATTCTCCGTCGACCTGATCCCGTCGCTGGGCCGCGCGATCTTCAGCCGGGGATTCGATCCGCGCATCGACTACGACCGTGCCGAGATCGAAGCGATGCGGCATGCCCTGGAACTGCATCCGGCGGTGCTGCTGTTCTCGCACCGGTCCTATCTCGATGGCGCGATCGTCCCGGTGGCCATGCAGGAGAACCGGCTGCCGCCCGTGCACACGTTCGCCGGAATCAACCTGTCCTTCGGCTTCATGGGGCCGTTGATGCGGCATTCCGGGGTCATCTTCATCCGCCGCCGGCTCGACGATCCGCTCTACAAGTACGTGCTGCGGCAGTACGTCGGGTACATCGTCGAGAAGCGGTTCAATCTGAACTGGTCCATCGAGGGAACCCGGTCACGTACCGGAAAGATGTTGCCGCCCAAGCTCGGTCTGCTCGCCTACGTCGCCGATGCCTACCTGGACGGCCGCAGCGAGGACATCCTGCTGCAGCCCGTGTCGATCAGCTTCGACCAGTTGCACGAGACCGCGGAGTACGCGGCGTACGCGCGCGGCGGGGAGAAGACGCCCGAAGGCCTGTCGTGGCTGTACAACTTCATCAAGGCCCAGGGCGAGCGCAACTACGGCAAGATCTATGTCCGCTTCCCCGAGGCGGTTTCGATGCGCCAGTACCTCGGTGATCCGCACGGTGAGACGGCACAGGACCGGGACGCCAAACGGCTGGCGATGCAGAAGATGGCATTCGAGGTGGCCTGGCGGATCCTGCGGGCCAGCCCGGTCAACGCCACCGGATTGGTGTCGGCTCTGTTGCTGGCCGCCCGCGGAGTCGCGTTGACCCTCGATCAGTTGCACCACACGTTGCAGGACTCGCTGGACTACCTGGAACGTAAGAACACTCCGATGACCAACAGCGCGCTGCGCCTGCGCACGCCGGACGGTGTGCGCTCGGCCGTGGACGCGCTGTCCAATGGTCACCCGGTGACGATGGTGGACAGCGGCCGGGAGCCGGTGTGGCGGATCGATCCCGATGACGAGCTCGAGGCCTCCTTTTACCGCAACTCGCTGATCCACGCTTTTCTGGAGACCTCGATCGTCGAACTGGCGCTGGCTCACGCCGCCCGTACTGCGGAGGCGAGGAGCAAAACGGGTACTGCGGACGCGAGGAGCAAAACCGGTACTGCGGCGGACCCGCTGCAGGCGTTCTGGGCTCAGGTGATGCGACTGCGGGACCTGCTGAAGTTCGACTTCTACTTCGCTGATTCGGCGACATTCCGGGACAACGTCGCCGAGGAGATGTCCTGGCATGACCGGACGCGAGGAGGACAGGCGGCGAATTGGGAATCACACATCCAGGGCGGCGGCGAAGAGATCCGCCAATTGCTGGGAGTCAAACAGCCGCTACTCGCGGGTGCGATGTTGCGGCCGTTCTTCGAGGCGTACGAGATCGTCGCCGACGTGTTGCGGGATGCACCGGCCGACATCTCCGAAAAGGACCTGACGAAGCTGGCATTGGGGGTAGGGCGGCAGTACGCCGCGCAGGGACGCATCCGCAGCAACGAGTCTGTATCGGCGCTGTTGTTCGCCACCGCACGGCAGGTGGTTGCCGATCAGCACCTACTGGCGCCCGGCCCCGACCTCAAGAGCCGCCGCGTGGCATTCCGCGACGAATTGCGGGGCGTGCTGGCCGACATGGACATGGTCGATCGGATCGCCAGGGAACAGTTCGTCGCCAGGGAGAGGCAGCGGCGCGTTCTGCGCGATGAATCCACATAGCGGCCGTGGTGTGTGCTCGGCCACGCCATACGCTGGGACCATGAATTCTCCCGGCCGGCTGACCGCGTCGAGCGTGCGCGGCAGCACGGTGTGGCCCGTGTTGTTCGGCGTCGGGGTGCTGGCCGGGATGGTTGCGGCGGGTATCGGGGCGCTGGCGCTGGCTGACGCACTGAGCGCGACCGGCCTGCCCGACCCGGGTCCGGTCACCACCTACGGTCTGCCGTTCGTGCGGGCGGCAGGCGAGATCGCGGCCGTCGTCGCGGTGGGGGCGTTCCTGTTCGCAGCGTTCCTGGTCCCGCCACAGACCAACGGCGTGCTGGACGTAGCCGGATACCGCGCGCTGCGCCTCGGATCCGCCGCGTCGGCGGTGTGGACGGTGTGCGCGGCGTTGTTGGTTCCGCTGACCATTTCCGACGTTTCGGGCCAGCCGTTCTTTTCCCACCTCAATCCCGTCGAGGTGTGGTCGGCTACCGGCCTGGTGGACATCGCGGGTGCGTGGCGCTGGACCGCCATCCTGGCCGCAGCGGTGACAGTGGCCAGCCTGCCCGTCCTGCGGTGGGGCTGGACGCCCGCGCTGGTGGCCGGGTCCATGCTGACGCTGATCCCGCTGGCGCTGACCGGGCACTCGTCGTCGGGAGGGTCTCACGACCTGGCCACCAACAGCCTGCTGATCCACCTGATGGCGGCGGCACTGTGGGCGGGCGGGTTGCTGGCGCTGCTGGTGCACGCGCTGCGAGGCGGTGAGCATGCCGATGTGGCGGCCCGCCGGTTCTCCGCGCTGGCGTTGTGGTGCTTCGTCGCGATGGCCGCCAGCGGTGTCCTCAACGCCCTGGTGCGGATCCAACTGCCCGACCTGGTGGACACGCCGTACGGCTGGTTGGTGGTGGGCAAAGCGGTGGCGCTGGCACTGCTCGGTGTGCTCGGCTGGCGCCAGCGTCGCAGCGGGGTGGCGGCGCTGCAGGCCGATCCGGGCGCGCGCCGGCCACTGATCCAATTGGCGATGCTGGAGGCAGCGCTGTTCGGCGCGACATTCGGGATCGCGGTGGGCCTGGGCCGCACCCCGCCGCCACCCATCCCGACCGAACCCAGCGCGACCGAGGTGGCCATCGGATACGACTTCGCCGGTCCGCCGACCGTGGCGCGGGTGCTGTTCGACTGGCGCTTCGATCTGTTGTTCGGCACCGTCGCGATCATCGGCGCTGTCGTGTATCTCGCCGGCGTCTACCGGCTGCGTCACCGGGGCGACCCCTGGCCGGTGGGGCGGACCGTGGCCTGGCTGCTGGGCTGCGCGGCGCTGCTGTTCACCACGTCGTCGGGTCTGGGCAGATATATGCCCGCGATGTTCAGCATGCACATGATCGCGCACATGATGCTCTCGATGCTGGTGCCGGTTCTGCTGGTGCTGGGAGCGCCGGTCACCCTCGCATTACGTGCGTTGCCCACGGCGGGCCGCGACGCGCCGCCCGGCCCGCGGGAATGGCTCCTGGCTGCCCTGCATTCCCGGGTCTCTCAGTTTCTGACCAACCCGATCGTGGCGACGGTGCTGTTCGTGGTCGGGTTCTACGGGCTGTACTTCAGCGGACTCTTCAACGCCGCGGTCAGCGACCACGGCGCCCACGTGCTGATGAACGTCCACTTCCTGCTGTCGGGGTATCTGTTCTACTGGGTGGTGATCGGCATCGATCCGACACCACGCCCGATACCGCACCTCGCCAAGATCGCGATGGTGTTCTCCTCGCTGCCGCTGCATGCCTTCTTCGGCGTGGTGATGATGGGCATGCAGACCGTGCTCGGTGCGACGTTCTATCGGTCACTGCAGTTGAGTTGGCATACCGATCTGCTCGGCGATCAGAAGCTGGGTGGTGGGATCGCTTGGGCAGCAGGGGAAGTCCCACTCGTGATCGTCATGCTTGCCCTGTTGATCCAGTGGCGCCGCAGCGACCAGCGCACCGCAAAACGGCTTGACCGTGCCGCCGATCGTGACGACGACGCCGACCTGGCCGCCTACAACAACATGCTGGCCGAGATGGCACGCCGCGACAATCAGCCGCGCTGAGGGTTATCCCCAAACCCCATTTCATCCACAGGTCTCCCTTTCCCACCGGTTCGTGCCAACCACCGGTGTCGGTGCACCGACGGTCAATGGTCGCTGAGGTGGCCGCGACTTCGGGCGGCGCCGCAACCAGTGAAGCGAAAGGGAATCAGAAATGTTCGAGACACCGTTCACCGTCGTGGGCAACATCGTCACCAATCCGGTCCGGCTCCGTTTCGGCGACCAGGAGCTCTTCAAGTTCCGCGTCGCCAGTAACTCGCGGCGGCGGACCGCGGAGGGCAGCTGGGAGCCGGGGAACTCGCTGTACGTGACCGTCAACTGCTGGGGAAACCTCGCCCGCGGTGTCAGCGCCTCACTCGGGAAGGGCGACGCCGTCGTCGTGGTCGGACACGTTTACACCAGTGAGTACGACGACAAAGAGGGCGTGCGCCGGTCGTCGGTGGAGGTGCGGGCGTCGGCGGTCGGGCCGGACCTGTCGCGCTGCATCGCACGGGTGGAGCAGCTGCAGAAGGCCAGCGGCGGCACGCCGGCACCGGGGTCGACCACCGGATCGGATCAGTCGGCACCGGTCGGTGACGAGCAGGTGGACCGGCCCGATGACGATGTCGACGAGCCCGCCGATGACCTGCTCGATTCCGGGGCACTGCCACTGTCGGCTTGACCACATCCGATCACGCCTAGGATGGGCCGCGAGTAAGAAGGGCTTGTCGCGATTGCGCGCGAGCGCTCGTCAGACAACCCCCGAGTGGCTTCAGAAAGGCACATCACGGCATGGCCGAATTCATCTACACCATGCGGAAGGTCCGCAAGGCGCACGGCGACAAGGTCATTCTTGACGACGTCAACCTGAATTTCCTTCCTGGCGCGAAGATCGGCGTCGTCGGACCCAACGGGGCCGGTAAGTCGAGCGTCTTGCGGATCATGGCGGGTCTCGACCACGCCAACAACGGTGACGCCTACCTGGCGCCCGGCGCATCCGTCGGCATTCTCATGCAGGAACCTCAGCTCGACGAGACCAAGACGGTCCGCGAGAACGTCGAGGACGGCGTGGCCATCAAGGGCAAGCTCAACCGGTACAACGAGGTCGCCGAGCTGATGGCCACCGACTACACCGACGAGCTGATGGAGGAGATGGGCAAGCTCCAGGAGGAGCTCGACGCCGCCGATGCGTGGGACATCGATTCCCAGTTGGAGCAGGCGATGGACGCGCTGCGCTGCCCGCCGCCCGACGAGCCGGTGACCCACCTGTCCGGCGGTGAGCGCCGCCGCGTCGCGTTGTGCAAGCTGCTGCTGTCCAAGCCGGACCTGCTGCTGCTCGACGAACCGACCAACCACCTCGACGCCGAGAGCGTGCTGTGGCTCGAACAGCACCTCGCCGCATACAAGGGCGCCATCCTGGCCGTCACCCACGACCGGTACTTCCTGGACAACGTCGCGGAATGGATCCTGGAGCTCGACCGCGGCCACGCCTACCCGTACGAGGGCAACTACTCGACCTACCTGGAGAAAAAGGCCGAACGCCTCGAGGTCCAGGGCAAGAAGGACCAGAAGCTGCAGAAGCGGCTCAAGGATGAGCTGGCCTGGGTCCGTTCCGGCGCCAAGGCGCGGCAGGCCAAGAACAAGGCACGTCTCGGTCGGTACGAGGAGATGGTGGCCGAAGCGGAGAAGACGCGGAAGCTCGACTTCGAGGAGATCCAGATCCCCGCCCCGCCGCGGCTGGGCAACGTCGTTGTCGAGGTCGAACACCTCGACAAGGGTTTCGAGGGCCGCACCCTGATCAAGGACCTGTCGTTCACGCTGCCGCGTAACGGCATCGTCGGCGTCATCGGCCCTAACGGTGTCGGTAAGACGACCTTGTTCAAGACGATCGTCGGACTGGAACAGCCGGACAGCGGCATAGTGCGGGTCGGCGACACCGTCAAGCTCAGTTACGTCGATCAGAACCGCGCAGGCATCGACCCGAAGAAGAACGTGTGGCAGGTGGTCTCCGACGGCCTGGACTACATCGAGGTCGGTCACAACGAGATTCCGTCGCGGGCGTACGTGTCGGCGTTCGGGTTCAAGGGCCCGGATCAGCAGAAGCCGGCCGGGGTGCTCTCGGGTGGTGAACGCAACCGCCTCAACCTCGCGTTGACGCTCAAGGAGGGCGGCAACCTGATCCTGCTGGACGAGCCGACCAACGATCTCGACGTCGAGACGCTGAGCTCGCTGGAGAATGCGCTGGAGAACTTCCCCGGCTGCGCGGTCGTCATCTCGCACGACCGGTGGTTCCTCGACCGCACGTGTACCCACATCCTGGCCTGGGAGGGTGACGACGACAACGAGGCCAAGTGGTTCTGGTTCGAGGGCAACTTCGGTGCCTACGAGGAGAACAAGATCCAGCGAATGGGCGCCGAGGCGGCACGTCCACACCGGGTGACCCATCGCAAGCTCACGCGCGACTGATCGGGCGTAGAGCGCACAGATTCAGTGACGACTAATGTCGCATCTGCGCACCAGTGCCGGTGCGCATGCGTGAGTCAGGAGTGATCCGTATGACGGCGTGGCCGGGAGCGACTTCAGGGCAGCAGCACAGCGACCGGGAAGAGCCGTCACCGGACGTCATCCAGCGGCTTGCCGTGGCGTTCCTCGCCACCTACCGGGCCCCTCAGGCCGGTGCGCCGGGCACGGCCACCACCGGCCCGATCGCGGCGAATGCGGCCGAGCGGCTCAACTCCGACCACGCGGTGGCAGCCCACTACCGGCTGGGTGGCCGGCGGGCGCCGGGGCAGACCAACGTCGCGGTGTATCCGGGGGACGCCGATACCGGGGCAGAGCTTCAGATCGTCACCGATCAGGCGCCGATGCTGGTCGACTCGGTCACCGTGCTGCTGCACCGGTTGGGGCTGGCCTACACGGCCATCATGAACCCGGTGTTCCGCGTGCGGCGCGGGCCGGACGGGGAACTGCTGGAGATTCACCCCATCGCGGAAGCGCCGGGTGACGGTGCCGACGAGTGCTGGATCCGCATCCCGGTGACTGGGGCCGCGGACGGCAGTTCGCTGACGGAGGCGACGCGGTTGCTGCCAGGCATCCTCGCCGATGCCCGCCAGATCGGACTGGATTCTGGCGCCATGGCTGCCGCTCTGCACGGGCTGGCCAACGATCTGGCGACCGACACCGAGGGCCGGTTTCCCAACGCCGACCGCAAGGACGTCGCGGCGCTGCTGCGGTGGCTGTCCGACGGGCACTTCGTGCTGCTGGGGTACCAGCAGTGCACGGTCAGCGACGGGAACGCATCGGTCGACCGCGCGAGCCGGCTCGGCGTGCTGCGGTTGCGCCAGGACGCGTTTCCGCCGTTGACCAACCAGGATGATCTGCTGGTGCTGGCGCAGGCCACGATGCCGAGCTACCTGCGTTACGGCGCATACCCGTACATCGTCGTGGTCCGGGAGAGTGCCGGTCCGGCAGAAGCGATCGAGCACCGCTTCGTCGGATTGTTCACGGTCGCCGCGACCAACGCCAACGTGCTGGAGATCCCGCTGATCGCCCGGCGGGTCGACGAAGCGCTGGCCATGGCGCGGCGTGACCCGAGCCATCCCGGCCAGCTCCTGCGCGACATCATCGAGACCATCCCGCGCCCGGAGTTGTTCGCGCTCAGCTCCAAGGAGCTGTTGGAGATGGCCATGGCCGTCGTGGACATGGGGTCGCGCCGCCGGACCCTGCTGTTCCTGCGTGCCGATCAGCTCGCACATTTCGTCTCATGCCTGGTCTACCTGCCGCGCGACCGCTACACCACTGCCGTGCGCCTGGAAATGCAGGACATCCTGGTGCGCGAGCTCGGCGGGGTCAGCATCGACTATTCCGCACGCGTCAGCGAATCACCTTGGGCTGTTGTGCATTTCACTGTCCGACTGCCCGACGGATCGCAGGCGGGGAACGTCGACACCTCGTCTGCCAACGAGACCCGTATTCAGAATCTGCTGACCGAGGCCACCCGCAACTGGGGTGACCGGATGACCAGTGCCGCCCCGGCCGCGATCACCCCCGCAGCCATCGAGCACTACGCCACCGCGTTCCCTGCCGACTACCGGCAGGCGGTCGCCCCGGCCGACGCCATCGCCGACATTGCGATCATCGAAGAGCTGCAGGACAATTCGGTCAAGCTGGTGTTCACCGAGGGCGAGGACAGGATCGCCCAGCTGACCTGGTACCTGGGTGGACGGTCCGCGTCGCTGAGCCAGCTGCTCCCGATGCTGCAGTCCATGGGCGTGGTGGTGCTCGAGGAACGACCGTTCACCGTCACCAAGCCCGACGGATTACCCGTCTGGATCTACCAGTTCAAGATCGCGCCGCACCGCAGCATCCCCGATGCGCCGGACGCCGCGGCACAACAGGCCACCGCGCAGCGGTTCGCCGACGCGGTGACCGCGATCTGGTACGGCCGGATGGAGGTCGACCGGTTCAATGAGCTGGTGCTGCGGGCCGCACTGACCTGGCAACAGGTGACCATCCTGAGGGCATACGCAAAGTACTTGCGCCAGGCTGGTTTTCCGTACAGTCAATCGCACATCGAGTCGGTGCTGAACGACAATCCGCACACCGCCCGCTCACTGGTCGAGCTGTTCGAAGCGCTCTTCGATCCGGCGGAGGACGCCGCGACGACCCGGGACGCCCAGAGTGCCGCTGCGGCTGTGTCCGCCGACATCGATGCGCTGGTCAGCCTGGACACCGACCGGGTACTGCGGGCCTTCGCCAGCTTGATCGAGGCCACGCTGCGCACCAACTACTTTGTGGAGAGCCCTGATTCGGCCCGGCATCGCAATGTGTTGTCGATGAAGCTGAATCCGAGTCTGATCAACGAGCTTCCGCTGCCGCGTCCGAAGTTCGAGATCTTCGTGTACTCGCCACGTGTCGAAGGCGTACACCTGCGGTTCGGGTTCGTAGCACGCGGCGGCCTGCGGTGGTCGGATCGCCGGGAGGACTTCCGCACCGAGATTCTGGGCCTGGTCAAAGCGCAGGCGGTGAAGAACGCCGTCATCGTCCCGGTCGGGGCCAAGGGTGGCTTCGTCGTCAAGCACCCCCCGGTGCTCACCGGGGATGCCGCGGCGGACCGGGAGGCCACCCGGGCCGAAGGCGTCGCGTGCTACGAGCTGTTCATCTCCGGATTGCTCGACGTCACCGACAATGTCGATACGGCCAGCGGCGCCGTGGTCACCCCGCCGCAGGTGGTGCGCCGCGACGGCGAGGACGCCTACCTCGTGGTGGCCGCCGACAAGGGCACGGCGACGTTCTCCGATATCGCCAACGAGGTCGCCAAGTCGTACGGCTTCTGGCTGGGTGACGCGTTCGCCTCCGGCGGATCCATCGGCTACGACCACAAGGCGATGGGCATCACCGCCAAGGGCGCATGGGAATCGGTCAAGCGTCACTTCCGGGAGATGGGTGTCGACACCCAGAGCGAAGACTTCACCGTGGTCGGTGTGGGCGATATGAGCGGGGACGTGTTCGGCAACGGCATGTTGCTGTCCAAGCACATCCGGTTGGTGGCAGCCTTCGACCACCGGCACATCTTCGTCGACCCCGACCCGGACGCCGCGACTTCCTGGACGGAGCGCAAGCGGCTCTTCGAGCTGCCCAGGTCCAGCTGGGAGGACTACGACCGTTCGCTGATCAGTGCGGGCGGCGGGGTGTACAGCCGTCAGCAGAAGTCGATTCCGATCAGTCCGGAGATGCGTGCCGCGCTGGGTCTGGACGCCGGTGTCGAGAAGTTGCCGCCGCCTGCGCTGATGAAGGCGATCCTCAAGGCGCCGGTGGATCTGCTGTGGAACGGTGGCATCGGCACCTACGTGAAAGCCGAGACCGAGGCCGACGCCGAGGTCGGCGACCGGGCCAATGATCAGATTCGCGTATGCGGAAACCAGGTGCGGGCCAAGGTCATCGGCGAGGGCGGCAACCTGGGCGTGACTTCCCTGGGCCGCATCGAATTCGATCTCGCAGGCGGCCGCATCAACACCGACGCGTTGGACAACTCCGCGGGTGTCGACTGCTCGGACCACGAGGTCAACATCAAGATCCTCATCGACGCCCTGGTCACCGCGGGCAAGGTCAGTCCCGAGGAGCGCACCGAGTTGCTGTTGTCGATGACCGACGAGGTCGGACAACTGGTGCTGTCCGACAACGAGGATCAGAACGATCTGATGGGCACCAGCCGTGCCAACGCCTCCAGCATGTTGTCGGTGCACGCCCGGATGATCAAGGATTTCGTGACCAACCGCGGCCTCAACCGCGAATTGGAGGCGCTCCCGTCTGAGAAGGAGATCCGGCGCCGCACCGACGCCGGAATCGGCCTGACCTCACCGGAACTCGCCACCCTGATGGCCCATGTCAAACTCGTGCTCAAGGACGAGTTGTTGTCAGGCGACCTGCCCGATCAGGAGGTGTTCGCCTCGCGGCTGCCGGAGTACTTCCCGGCCAAGCTCGCGGCGGCGTTCCGCAGCGAGATCCGGTCGCACCAGCTTCGTCGGGAGATCGTCACCACGATGCTGGTCAACGATCTCGTCGACACCAGCGGAATCTCTTATGCCTACCGCATCACCGAGGACGTCGGCGTCGGACCGGTGGACGCGGTCCGGAGCTACGTCGCCACCAACGCCATTTTCGGGATCGGCGATGTCTGGCGGCAGATCCGCGCGGCGAACCTGCCGGTGGCGGCTTCGGACCGGATGACGCTGGACTTGCGCCGGCTTGTCGACCGGGCCGGGCGCTGGCTGCTCAACTACCGTCCGCAGCCCCTGGCGGTCGGCGCCGAGATCAACCGGTTCGCCGAGAAAGTGGCCGCGCTGACGCCACACATGTCGGAGTGGCTGCGCGGTGACGACAAGGCGATCGTCGCCAAGGAGGCGGGGGAGTTCGTCGCCTACGGCGCCTCCGAGGAGTTGGCCTACTCGGTGGCCACGGGCCTGTACCGGTACAGCCTGCTCGACGTGATCGACATCGCCGACATCGTCGACCGCGATGTCGCCGAGGTCGCCGACACCTACTTCGCGCTGATGGATCACCTCGGCGCCGACGGGCTGCTCACCGCGATTTCGCGGCTGGGCCGTGACGACCGTTGGCACTCGTTGGCACGGTTGGCGATTCGTGATGACATCTACGGATCATTGCGGGCGCTGTGTATGGATGTGCTCGCCGTCGGTGAACCGGACGAAACCGGCGAGCAGAAGATCACCGAATGGGAGATGACGAACAGCTCCAGGGTGACCCGTGCGCGCCGAACTCTGGCCGAGATCTATCAAGATGAAGAGCAGGATCTGGCAACGTTGTCGGTCGCGGCCCGTCAGATCCGCAGCATGACGCGAACGAGCGGAACGGGAACAGCGGGTTGACACAAGGGTTTACGGCGGCCGTGCCGGTGCGCTGGTCGGACATCGACATGTACCAGCACATCAACCACGCCACCATGGTGACGATCCTCGAAGAGGCCCGGATCCCGTTTCTGCGTGAGCCTTTCGGCGCCGACATCACGACCATCGGTCTGCTCATCGCCGAGGTGAAGATCGTCTACAAGGGGCAGTTGCGACTGATGGACTCACCGCTGCAGGTGACGATGTGGTCCAAGCGCGTACGCGCGGTGGACTTCACGGTGGGTTATGAGGTGCGGCCGGTGAACGCCGCGCCCGATGTCAAGCCGTCGGTGATCGCCGAGACGCAGCTGGCCGCCGTCCACATCCAAGAACAGCGGCTGGAACGGCTGACTCCCGTACAACGGGAGTACCTGCAGCGCTATCTGCGATGACCGGCACCGAGCGCGGTCTGTGGTTCGACGATCCGGCACACCGGGCTGACCTGTCGACATTCGTCGAGCGTGCCCTGCGGCTCGATGACGCCAGTGTGGTCCGGCTCCGCGAGCGTGCGGGTGGGCAGGACCAGATCGTGGCCTGGGTGGCAACGGGATTCGACGTGCTGGCCAGCCGGGTGGTCGGCGGACGGGTTCGCCCCGGCGATCTGTCGGCGGGTGCGGACATGCTGGCGGCCGGGCTGGCCGCCCCCGACGGCGAGTACGTCGATCCCGGATTTCCCATGGATTCGGCATGGCGTGGCGGGCTACCGCCTGCGTCCGGTTTCACCCATCTCGACGACGTACCGGCGCGGGTGATGCTGGACCTCGCGCATCAGGGAGCCGCGGTGGCAAGGGAGCACAGCAGTGCTCATGGTCCGCCGGTGTCCCTACTGGATCAGGAGGTCATTGCCGTCAGCGCGGGCGATGTCACCGTAGGTGTGCCGATGCGGTGTGTATTCGCCTTGACCGCAATGGGTTTCCTGCCGCAGACCGGCAACGAGGTGGCGGCCGAGGAGATCGTGCGGGTGCGTGCGCACCCAGCCTGGCTGCGGGTCGACGCGCGCTTCGGCTCGGTCTATCGGCGCCGCGGCGACCCCACCATGGTCCTGGGCTGATTCCTCCCCGCGAGCAGACACTTATGTCCCCTTTTTCTCGGTGTGCGGGGTACCTAACTGTCTGTTCGCGGAGAAACTAGACCAGCCAGACGGCGGTATCGGGCGGCAACATGGCGTCGGGGAGTGGTCCGCTGGCATACAGGACCTCTCCCTCGGGCAAGGGCAGCGGATCGGCGCCCGCATTGAGCGCACACAGCAGGCCGCCGGGAAGCCGAAAGCTCAGCTCATCGACCCAGTCGATTTTCTCACCGCTGAATTCGGCTCGGCTGCTGCGTAATTCGATCGCACGACGGTAGAACGCCAGCATGGAATCCGGCGCATCGAGTTGGTGGACAACGGTCAACGATGCCCACTGTGCCGGCATCGGCAACCATGTATCGGCGGTGGCGGAGAACCCGAACGGCGGCGCGTCACCGGACCACGGCATCGGCACGCGGCAGCCGTCGCGGCCCCGCTCGGTGTGACCGGAGCGTTCCCACACCGGATCCTGTAGCACCTCGTCGGGCAGATCCACGTTGGGTAGCCCGAGTTCCTCACCGTTGTAGACGAATACCGCACCGGGCAGTGCCAGCATCACCAGCGCCATCGCGCGGGCGCGCGCCGTGCCGCGCGCGCCGCCGCCGTAACGGGTGACCTCGCGTTCCACGTCGTGGTTGGACAACGTCCACGTCGGCGTCGCCCCCGCGAGCGTCGCCGCGGCCATCGCGTTGTCGATCGCTTCACGAACCTCAGCGGCATCGTAATCCGCCTGTACCAGACGGAAATTGAACCCCAGATGCAGTTCGTCAGGCCGCAGGTACTTGGCGAACTGCTCGTTGCCGTGGACCCACACCTCACCGATGGCCACCGCGTCGGGATAGTCGTCGAGCACGGTGCGGATGAACCGGTGAACATCGTGCACGGCGTCGTTGTCGAACCGCGGATCGTCCTCGCTGTTGCGCAGCAGCGCGGTGTCGGTCACCGACATGTCAGGCAGCCCGGCCGGTTTGGCCATGCCGTGTGCGACATCGATGCGAAACCCGTCCACGCCGCGGTCCAGCCAGAACCGAAGGGTCTTCTCCAGATCCTCGAATACCTCGGGGTTGTCCCAGTTCAGATCCGGCTGCGCGGCGTCGAACAGGTGCAGATACCACTGCCCGGGTGTGCCGTCGGGCTCGGTGACCCGGGTCCAGGCCGGGCCGCCGAAGACCGACACCCAGTTGTTGGGCGGGGCATCCCCGATGCCGTCGCGGAAGATGTAGCGGTCGCGACGGTCGGTGTTTGCCAGCGCTTCGGCAAACCACGGATGCGCCGAACTCGTGTGGTTGGGGACCAGGTCCATGATGATGCGGATCCCGCGGGCATGTGCCGAGGCGATGAGCCGATCCAGGGCGCCGATGCCGCCGAACAGCGGGTCCACATCGCGTGGGTCGGCGACGTCGTATCCGTGATCGGCCATCGGCGACACCATGACCGGGTTGAGCCACAGCGCCTGCACGCCCAGCGCCGACAGGTAATCCAAGTGTGCGCGGACCCCGTCGAGGTCGCCGACCCCGTCGCCGTTGCTGTCGGCGAACGAGCGTGGGTAGACCTGATAGAAGACCGCGCGTGACCACCAGGGCGTCATCAGAATGTGGAATTCACCATCGAGTCAGCGGCCATGTTCAGGTAGTCCAGGAGGGCCTGGCGGTGGGCGTCGTCGAGCGTCGCCGAATCGATCGAGGCCACGGCGGTGTGCATGCAGCGCAGCCAGGCGTCGCGTTCGAGGAGCCCGATACGAAACGGTGCGTGACGCATTCTCAGCCTCGGATGGCCACGCCGATCGGAGTAGGTCCGCGGTCCGCCCCAGTACTGCTCGAGGAACATCCGCAGCCGGTCTTCAGCACCGTCGATATCGTCCTCGGGGTACAGCGGCAGCAGGATTTCGTCGTCCCGGACAAGCTCGTAGAACCGCGACACGATCGCGGCGAATGTGGCGTGGCCACCAACTTCGTCGTAGAACGAGTGCTGAGGTTGGGTCACGGCTCCATTGTGGCCGATCGCGGGTAATCCACCGCCGCGGCGGTCTCTTCACCCGGTGTTCATCGGACTGACCAGCGGACACACAAAAAATTTTCGTAGCGGTGAGGCTCAATCCGTGGTGAACTGTCTCCTCGGAGGCTCCATGGCACACAGCAAAAAAGGCCATACACGACGGACCGGTCACGTTTCCGGTCCATCGGGACCCCGCGCGCCGGATCGCCCTCTGCACAGCGTCGAAACGCTGGCTCCGACCGGTTCCGAAGCGTCTCTGTGGGGGCGCAGGCGCGTCCTGTTGTTGAATTCGACCTACGAACCGCTCACCGCGCTGCCGATGCGGCGCGCTGTCGTCATGCTCATGTGCGGCAAGGCCGACGTCGTCCACGACGATCCCGGTGGCCCGGTCATCCATTCGGCGACCCGCACGGTCGTGGTGCCCTCGGTGATCAGACTGCGGTCCTTCGTGCGGGTGCCGTTCCGGGCACGCATCCCGATGACCCGCGCCGCACTGATGCACCGCGACCGTTTCCGCTGTGCGTACTGCGGCGGCCGGGCCGACACCGTCGACCACGTGGTGCCACGCAGTCGTGGCGGCGAGCACTCCTGGGAGAATTGCGTCGCGGCCTGCGCGACGTGCAACCACCGCAAGGCAGACCGCCTGCTGACCGAGCTGGGCTGGGCGCTGCGTTGCGTGCCGATGCCACCAAAAGGCCAGCACTGGCGGCTGTTGTCGACCATCAAGGAACTCGATCCGGCCTGGGTGCGGTATCTGGGCGAGGGTGCTGCGTAGCCGACTCGCTTCACCGTTGGCACGGGCGCCCGGCGCTACTGATAAGTTTGCGTCGTGAGCACAGCACTTACGCATTCCCTCATCGGAGGGGTTCCGCTGTTGTTGTTCCTGGTCCTGGCGGTGATGATCTACCGCCACAAGGGGCCGCACCCGGCCACCTACAAGATGTCCGACCCGTGGACACACGAGCCGATCTTGTGGGCCGCCGAGGAGCCGCGCGATCACGGCCACGGTGGGCATGACGCGCATGGAGTCACCATTGGAGGGGGCGCAAGTGGCAAGTGGTGAAATCGCGACCGCCGCGCCAGGAGCGGTCGCCGAGTTGCCGTACGGCTCCGCCCTCACCAGTAGCGGGCGCATCTCCGCGGTCACCGAGCCCGGTGAGCTGTCGGTGCACTACCCGTTCCCGACGATGGATCTCGTCGTTCTCGACAATGCGCTGAAGTACGGCTCACGTGCCAGCAAGGCCCGGTTCGCCGTCTACATCGGGCCGCTCGGCGCGGACACCGCTGCGACGGCCCGCGAGTTGCTCGCGCAGGTGCCCACTCCCGACAACGCGGTGCTGCTCGCGGTCTCACCCGACCAGCACGCGATCGAGGTGGTGTACGGCGCCGACGTCAAGGGCCGTGGCATCGAGGAAGCCGCGCCCCTGGGTGTCTCGGCGGCTGCGGCGTCCTTCAAGGAAGGCAATCTGATCGACGGGCTGATCAGCGCGGTGCGCGTGTTGTCCGCCGGTGTTTCGGCTGCCTGACGTCGTTTTGGCGAGCGTGCGCGTCTGCTGCACGCCGCGTTACGGTGCGGCGGCCAATTGTGTGCTGATCTCCACGTAACGCGTCAAAAACCTGCGCTCGTCGAGGCGTTTCCGGCGCAGCCACCCGGTGACTTCGTCGTTGCATTTGCTCGCATTGCACGACGCGCATGCGGGCACCACGTTGCCGATCGTGTATCGCCCGCCCCGCGAGATCGCCATCACGCAGTCCCGCTGAAATGGGCCGTCCGTTGCGCAGCAGTAGGCGCACCCGCCCCAGGCGGCCTTGATCGCTTCCCACTGGGCGTCGGTGAGGTCGTTGATGACCGCATCGAGCCGACGCTTACGCCTGCGGGCATACCGTGCGCCTCGGGTCCGACTGACCGCCACCGAGTAAGGGTATGGCCTGCGAGCGTGCGCCAACTGCTGCTGGTCGACGGCGTGTCGGGCAGCAGAAGCGCACGCTCGCGCGGCAAAGGCAAGGTCAGGCGTCGAACGCGCGGGCCTTCAGCGCCCGTTCCACACCGGCGCGGCCTTCGATCACGAGCCGGCGCAGGGCGGGCGGCAGCTCGGGGTCGGACAGGAACACGTCGGCGGCATCGATTCCGGCCTGGCTGATGTCCCACGACGGGTAGAGACCGATCACGACCGTCTGGGCGACCTCACTGGACCGTCGTTCCCACACTCCGAGGATCGCGTCGAAATAGCGGTCGCGGAAGGGGGCGAGCAACTCGGCCTGCCCGGGCTGGACGAAGCCGCCGACAATCGCGCGGGTGGTGATATTGGCCAGGGTGTCGTCCTCGATGACCTGAGTCCAGGCCGAATCCTTGACCGCGACCTGTGGGCGTGCCGCCGACGCCGCGGCGGCCTGGCGCTTGCCTGCCGCCGTCGGGTCACGTTGCGCCTCGGCATCGATGAACGGGGTCTGTGCTCCGTCGGAGTCGATCTGCCCGGTACGGGCCAGCGCGGTGACGATCCGCCAGCGCAGATCGGTGTCGACGACAAGACCGGGCAGCCCCAGCGTCACCGGGTCATTCTCGAGGAGGTCGGCGAGGACCGTCGCATGGTGCGGCGAGAGCACCGAGCCGCACACCGCGTTGACGAACGCCAGTTGATGGTCCGATCCGGGCTCGGCGCCGCGGGCCAGTTCCAGCAGCCGGTCGACGAAGGACGGCCAGCCCTGCGCGCGTGACCATTCCGGATCCGCGTACGAGATCAGTGCGGTCTGCGCCTGCAGCAGCAGTCGCTGTGCCACGCCGACCTCGGTCTCGGCGTGCACCCCGGATGACACCAGCGTCACGAAGTCGCGGGCCTTCATCTCGGCCTCGCGGGTCATCTCCCAGGCTGCCGACCAGGCCAGCGTGCGGGGGAGTGGATCGGCGATGTCGGCGATGCGGGTCAGCACCGTCGACAGCGAGTCGGGGTCGAGCCGCAATGAGCAGTAGGTCAGGTCGTCATCGTTGACGAGGATCAACTTGCCCCGTGAAACACCCACCAGCGCAGGTACTTCCGTCAGTTCGCCGTCGACGTCGAGTTCCTCGCGATGGGTGCGCACGAGCTTGCCCGACCCGTCGTCGTCATATACGCCGACGGCCAGCCGGTGCACCCGCGTCTCACCGGCGCCGGGTGCGGCACCGGACTGTGCGATCGCGAACCGGCTGAACGCCCCGGAATCGTCGACGTCGAAATCGGCGCGCAGGGTGTTCAGCCCCGTGGTCTTGAGCCACTGCCTGCCCCATCCGGACAGGTCACGCCCGGACGCCTTCTCCAGCGCACCCAACAGGTCGCCGAAGGTCGCGTTGGCGAAAGCGTGATCGCGGAAGTAGTCGCGCAGGCCGGCGAGGAACTCTTCCAGCCCGACGTAGGCCACCAGTTGCTTGAGCACCGACGCGCCCTTGGCGTAGGTGATGCCGTCGAAGTTGACTTCGACGGCGGCCAGGTCGGGGATGTCCGCTGCCACCGGGTGGGTCGAGGGCAGCTGATCCTGCCGGTATGCCCAGGACTTCTCCACGTTGGCGAACGTGGTCCAGGCCTGCTTGTATTCGGTGGCCTCGGCCTGGCACAGCACCGAGGCGAACGTCGCGAAGGATTCGTTGAGCCACAAGTCGTCCCACCATGTCATGGTGACGAGGTCGCCGAACCACATGTGGGCCATCTCGTGCAGCACGGTCTCGCAGCGGCGTTCGTAGGATGCGCGGGTCACCTTCGACCGGAAGACGTAATCCTCCAGGAATGTCACCGCACCGGCGTTCTCCATGGCGCCGGCGTTGAACTCCGGAACGAACAACTGGTCGTACTTGCCGAACGCGTACGGGGTGCCGAAGTTGGCGTGGTAGAAGCCGAAACCCTGCTTGGTCTCGGTGAACAGCCGGTCGGCGTCCATGTACTCGGCCAGCGACTTGCGGCAGAACAGCCCGAGCGGGATCTTGCCGTGTTCGTCGGAGTATTCGTCGCGCCACACCGCGTACGGTCCGGCGATCAATGCGACCAGGTAGGTGCTCATCCGCGGGGTGGTGGCGAAGATGTGAACGGTCTCGTTGGTCGATGTTTCGGCCGAGATGGTCGCCCCGTTGGAGATGACCTCCCAATGCGAGGGCGCAGTGACGTGGATGTCGAAGGTGGCCTTGAGATCGGGTTGGTCGAAACAGGCGAATTTCCGCTTGGCGTCGGCGGTTTCGAACTGCGAGTACAGGTACACCTCGTTGTCGACGGGGTCGACGAAGCGGTGCAGCCCCTCACCGGTGTTGGAGTACAGGCAGTCGGCGTCGACCACGAGGACGTTGTGCTCCGCCAGCCCGGACAGCGCGATTCCGGCGGATTCGTCGTACGTCGAAACATCGAGTGCGACGCCGTTGAGCGTCGCGCTGTGAATCTTGTCGGCCGCGAGGTCGATGACCGTATCGGAGCCAGGCAGTGCGTCGAATTCCACGGTCGTGGTCGACCGGAAGGTGCGTTCGCTCGGCCTGCCTTGGCCGTCGGTGAGGTCGAGGATGATCCGGTAGTTGTCGACGGTGACCAGAGCTGCGCGCTCGACGGCCTGGTCGCGAGTCAGATTGGGAAGTACCACCCGTCCAACTTATCGGCTGGCCGCGCGGTTGGCGTCCGCTACCGGGGGAAGCCGGCGATCCCGCTGAGTGCGTTCAGTGCGCCCAAGTTGTTCAGAATCGATCCATCGCTGATGGAGGACATCATCTGCGGGCAGTACATCGAGATCGCGATCCCGGTGAAGAACGACGCCATTTCCGGGGACATGCCGTTGTTACCCCGCATCTGCGAGGCGACAGAGGCGAAGTTCTTACCCGGCTCGACCAGCATCGGGCAGACGTCCTGGCCCATCTGGACGGCGGCGCCCGGGTCGTTGTACCCCACACCTGCGTTGTTCAACGCATTCAGGAACGAGCCATCGTTCGGGTTGGCCGGGTTGGCCGGGTAGCCCGGAACAGTCGGAATTGCCGGAATGGGCGGGATAACCGGGTCGGCCTGGGCGGGCGCCGCGAGCACCAGGCCGGCGGTGAGAGCGGCGATGGACGCCACGATGGTGCGAGCGGTCATGTAGGGGCTCCTCAGCTGCCACGGGGAGCACTCACAGCGCTCTGTTCCCTCCCGTAACTTTGGTTCACTAGGGTCACATTCACAGCACGGTTTGATAAAAGTTCGCACACTATGCGTTTCCTGTGCCGCCGCGACGTCATCGCTGTGCAATGGGCCGCGCCGGGAACAGTCCTATCGTATGCGCAGTTGTGCTGAACGGAATTCTGGCCCAGATCACACCGAGAGGATGAGTTTGATGGCTCAAAAGGATGTCGCAGGTTTTTGGTTCGACCCGCTGTGCCCGTGGTGCTGGATCACGTCGCGTTGGATCCTGGAAGTGGAGAAGGTCCGCGATATCGAGGTCCAGTTCCATGTGATGAGCCTTGCGGTGCTCAACGAGGGTCGTGACCTGCCCGAGGAGTACCAGGAGGCCATGAAGAAGGCGTGGGGCCCGGTGCGGGTCGCCATCGCCGCCGAGCAGCTGAAGGGCCAGGAGATCCTCTCGCCGCTCTACACCGCGATGGGTTTCCGCATCCACAATCAGGAGAACCAGGACTTCGACGAGGTGATCGCCCAGTCCCTCGACGAGGTCGGCCTGCCCGCCGAGCTGGCCGAGGCGGCCACCACCGACAAGTACGACGAGGCGTTGCGCAAGAGCCACCACGCCGGCATGGACGCCGTCGGCGACGATGTCGGTACCCCGACGATCCACGTCAACGGGGTGGCATTCTTCGGTCCGGTGCTGTCGCGGATCCCGCGCGGCGAGGAGGCCGGCAAGCTGTGGGACGCCTCGGTGACCTTCGCGTCGTACCCGCATTTCTGGGAGCTCAAGCGCAGCCGCACCGAGCGTCCCGAATTTAATTAGCCATTCCAGTTGCGTTACACCGTGGTTCACGCCACGGTGTAACGCATGATTGTGGATCACCCATGACGGGGGCCGAGCCCAGCACCGACGGTTCCTATCGGGATCGGATCGCGGCCGTAGAGCCCGGTGGCAACGAGGTCATCGCGGAGGCCGACCGACACGGCAAGCCCAGCCAGCTGTTCTGGACCTGGACATCGCCCAACCTGGAGTTCGCCACGATCTTCGTCGGCGTGCTATCCGTCGCCTATTACGGCATGACGTTCTGGCAGGCCGTGGCCGGTCTGGTGCTCGGTACCGCGCTCGGTGCCACCGCGCACTACGTGCTGTCGGCCCGGGGGCCGCTCCACGGCGTACCGCAGATGGTGTTGGGCCGGTTGCCCTTCGGATTCAAGGGCAACGCCGTACCCGCCGTCTTGATGTCGGTGACCGCAGGTATCGGCTGGTTCGCCACCAACAGCGTCAGCGGCGCCTTCGCCCTGTCCTCGCTGTTCGGGGTGGGCCCCTTGGTGGCGCTGATGATCATCGTGCTGGTGCAGACCTCGCTGGCGTTCTTCGGCCACAACCTGGTCCAGGCATTCGAACGTTGGGCATTCCCGGTGCTGGCGGTCATCTTCGCGATCACCTCGGTGGCGATCCTGGCCCGAGCCGATCTCGGCGCTCCCGCCGTCGACGGCGGCGTCGGGGGGATCGGTGGCTTCCTGCTCACCGTGGGAACCGCGTTCGGTTACGTCGCCGGATGGACGCCGTACGCCGCGGACTACACCCGTTACCTGCCCAGTACGGTGTCGGGACCGCGGACCGGGTTCTTCGCCGCCGCAGGGCTGTTCGTGTCCTGCGTGACGCTTTCGGCCGTCGGTGCTGCTTCGGTCACGATCGCCACCGCGGTCTCCGACAACCCCGCCGAGGCGTTCACCTCCGCGCTGAGTCCGTGGCTGGCCGGCCTCACGTTGCTGGCCATCGCCATCGGCGCCGTGGCCGCCAATGCCATCAACGTCTACTCCGGAGCCATGGCTTTCGTGACGATCGGCATCAAGCTGCCGCAGCATGTGGCCCGCGCATTGGTGACGGTGTTCTTCGGAGTCGCAGGTTTCCTGATCGCCTGGTGGGCGCTGGCCGATGCCGCCGCCAGCTATGAGGCGTTCCTGCTGATCATCGCCTACTGGATCGGGCCGTGGCTGGGTGTGGTGTTCGCCGACCAGTATCTGCGCCGTGGGCAGCCGGTCGCCGGGTTGCTCTATGACCGGTCCTACTCCAACTGGCCCGGCCTGCTGGCGTTCGGCATCGGGCTGGTGGTGTCGGTGCTGCTGTTCTGCAATCAGGTGAATTTTGTCGGCTACGTGGCCAGGTCGGTCCCGCAGTTGGGTGACATCACGTTCTTTGTGGGCTTCCTCATCGCGGGTGCCGGTTACCTGCTGTTGTGCCGGTCCAAAATCGAATCGGAAAGGGTAGTGGGATGACTCCGGAGCAGATGCTCGACGTCGCCGTCGAGGAGGCGCGAAAAGGCTTGGCCGAAGGCGGGGTTCCGATCGGGGCCGCACTCTTCAGCAGCGATGGAAAGCTGCTCGGGTCGGGGCGCAACCGGCGCGTGCAGAACGACGATCCGTCTGTGCATGCCGAGACCGACGCGTTCCGGGCAGCGGGCCGCCAGCGCGGCTACCGTTCCACGACCATGGTGACGACGTTGTCGCCGTGCTGGTACTGCAGTGGACTGGTCCGCCAGTTCAACATCGGGGCGCTGGTGATCGGCGAGGCCAGTACCTTCCACGGCGGACACGACTGGGTCGCCGAGCACGGGGTGAAGGTGACAGTGCTCGACGACAAGCGGTGCGTGGCCATGATGGAAGAGTTCATCACTGCCAAGCCTGAGGTGTGGGCGGAGGACATCGGCGAATGAGTGCCATTGTGACAGTGGATATTTCCCGTTGGTACGCCGGCGGGCCGGATGCCGACGCGCTCGCGGCCGAGGTCGACGCGGGGTTGCAGCGCGCAGGCTTCATCGTGGTCACCGGCCACGGCGTCGACACCGCTCTCGCGGCGCGGGTGCGGGCAGCCAGCCGGGAATTCTTCGCGCTGCCCGACGACGTCAAGCAGACCTACTCGGTACCTGTCGGCGGGCACGGCTGGATCGGCCCCGGCGCGGAGGCCAACGGCTACGCCGAGGGCACCGAAACCCCACCGGATCTCAAGGAGAGTTACAGCCTGGGCGCCGAAACCGCCACGGGTGATCCCGAGGTGGACCGGATCTGGTTCGCGCCCAACGTGTGGCCTGCCGAGGTCCCGACCATGCAGCCGCTGGTGGCCGAGTACACCGCCGCGATGCGGCGGCTGGCCGACGACCTTCTCGCACTTTTCGCCCACGCACTCGGCCTGCCGGCGAATCCTTTTGGCGCGCTCGCTGATCGCCCGACCTGGACGATGAACATCAATCACTACCCGCCGGTGAGCGTGGTGGGCGAACCCGAGCCCGGCCAATTCCGCATCGGCCCGCACACCGACTTCGGAACGGTGACGATCCTGGACCGCGAACCAGGCGCCGGTGGCCTGCAGGTGTACTCCGAGGCCGAAGGCTGGGAGGACGCGCCGTGGGAACCGGGCGCGTTGACCGTCAACATCGGAGATCTGCTGGAGTACTGGAGTGGGCGCCGATGGCCGTCAGGGCGCCACCGCGTGCTGCCGCCCCAGCCTCACGCCCCCGAAGAGGACCTGGTCTCGCTGATCTATTTCTACGAGGCAAACCACGATGCCCTCGTCATCCCACTGGAGCCACCGATCGGCCAGGTGTCGGGGCTGGAGCCGGTGACGTCATCGGGTTTCATCAAGGAGCGCCTCGACGCCATCACCATCGGGTAGCCCCGAGGCCACCGCGTCGAGCGCGGCGAGTTGCTCTGCGGTGAAAGCGATCTCACCCACGGCCAGGTTCTCCTGCAGATGCGCGACCGACGTGGTGCCGGCGATGAGCAGCACGTTGGGCGCGTGTGCCAGCAGCCACGCCAGCCCGACCTGCGCACCCGTAACGCCGATCTCGGCGGCAATCCGCTGTACCACAGCGTTTTCGGCGACCTTCGGTAAACCAGGGCAGGCCGAGCCGAGCGGGAAGAACGGTACCCACGCGATGCCCTGTTCGACGCACAGCGCCAGTTCGTCCTCGTGGGTGCGGGTGAGCAGGCTGTAAGCGTTCTGTACGCACACGATTCCCGCGGGCAGGGCACGGCGCAGCGTGTCCAGGCCGACATGGCTCAGACCGATCGCGCCGATCTTCCCTTCCTCGCGCAGGGCGATCATCTCGGCGATCTGATCATCGAGGTCGACGATCTGATCCCTCTCGGCGATCAGGCCCGGCCCGAAGTCGGCGCGGCGCAGGTTCACCACGGGGATCTGCTCCAGGCTCAGGTCGGCGAGGTCTGATTCGACGGCCGCGCGCAGGTCGTCCGGATGCTGGGCAAGGGCAAGCGGAACCGGTCCGGTGGCGTGCCGGGCGCCGACCTTGCTCACGATCGTCAGCTTGTCGGGATAGGGGGAGAGGGCGTCGCGGATGCGCTGGTTGACAAGGCCGCCGTCGTAGAAGGACGCGGTGTCGATGTGGTCGACGCCGAGGTCGACCGCACGGCGCAGCACCGCCACGGCATCGTCATGGGGAAGTTCGTGCCCGAGCCCCATGGCGCCGTAGCCGATCCGTGCGACGGGGTGCCCGCCGAGGCTGCCGGTGCCGCCTGGGTGCGATGTCGTCATGGTGCGCTCCTGTGATGTCATAATCGAGAATGATGCGGAGGGTTCTCCGCTTCTGCACACTAGCAAAACGGAGGAGCCTCCGCTATGGCTGAACGTGCCGACGCGCGTCGAAACCGGGAACGGCTGCTCGCGACCGCCGCGGCAGCCTTCGCCGAATCCGACGGCCCGGTCTCACTGGAAGGCATCGCTCGCGACGCCGGCGTCGGCATCGGGACGCTCTACCGCCACTTCCCGAATCGGGAAGCCCTCATCGAAGCCGTCTACCGCAGTGAGCTCGCGGAGGTTTCGGCCACGGCCGCCGACCTGGTCGGCCGATACCCGCCACCGGCGGCGCTACGCCGCTGGATGGACCGTTATGCAACGTTCGTCGCCGCCAAGAAGGGGATGGCCGAATCCCTGCGCACCATCTTCGAATCCGGTGCGGTCGACCACTGCGACAGCAGAGCCAGTGTCTTCGCGGCGGTGCAGACGCTGCTGGATGCCGGTGCCGCCGACGGCAGCCTGCGCGCCGACGTGCGGGCCGACGATGTGGTGTTCAGCTTGCTCGGAATCCTCTTGGTCAGCGGCTCGGGCGAGCAGTCTCAGCGGATGCTCGACCTGCTCGTGGCGGGCGTCCAAGCCGGTGCTGTGGCGAAGCATTGACGCGTTAGGGTTACCGCCATGCGCGTCTACCTCGGTGCCGACCACGCCGGACTCGAATTCAAGAAAACGATCAGCGAGCATTTGAAGAAGAACGGCCACGAGCCGATCGACTGCGGGGCATACAGCTACGACGCAGAAGATGACTACCCGGCCTTCTGTATCGCCACAGCACTGAAGACCGTCGCGGATCCCGACAGCCTCGGCATCGTGCTGGGTGGCTCGGGCAACGGCGAGCAGATCGCCGCGAACAAGGTGCCTGGCGCCCGCTGTGCGTTGGCCTGGAGCGTGGAGACCGCACAGTTGGCCCGCCAGCACAACAATGCGCAGCTGATCGGCATCGGCGGCCGCCTGCACACCACCGAGGAGGCGCTCGCGATCGTCGACGCGTTCCTGTCCACGCCGTGGTCAGAGGCGGAGCGTCATCAGCGCCGCATCGACATCATGGCCGAGTACGAGCGCACGCACATCGCTCCTGCGGTCCCCGGCGCCCCGGCCTGACCCGTGCCTGAGGGGCACACCCTGCACCGGCTGGCCCGGCTGCACCAACGGCGGTTCGGCCGTGCCCCGGTGACGGTCTCCAGCCCCCAGGGCCGGTTCACCGATGGGGCTGCGGCGGTCAACGGCCACACCTTCAAACGCGCCAGCGCGTGGGGCAAGCATCTGTTTCATCACTACGACGGCGGCCGGGTGGTGCACATCCATCTCGGTTTGTACGGCGCGTTCACCGAGGCGCCGGTGCCGCTGGGGTTGCCTGTCGGCCAGGTGCGGATGCGGATACTGGGCACCGAGTACGGCACGGATCTGCGCGGGCCAACGGTGTGTGAGTTGATCGCCGAACCTGAGATCGCCGAGGTCCTTGCCAGGCTCGGCCCCGATCCGTTACGTCGCGACGCCGATCCGGGATTGGCGTGGGCGCGAATCAGCAAGTCGCGCAGGGCCATCGGTGCCCTGCTCATGGACCAGATGGTGATCGCCGGTGTCGGCAACGTCTACCGCAGCGAACTGCTGTTCCGGCATCGGATCGACCCGTACCGGGCGGGCACCCACCTGCAGCAGAGCGATTTCAGTGCGATGTGGGCCGATCTGGTGGAGCTCATGAAGGTAGGGGTGCGACGCGGCAAGATCGTGGTGGTGCGTCCCGAACATGACCACGGTGCCCCGTCATACGGGCCCGGGCGGCCGCGCACCTATGTCTACCGCAGGGCGGGGGACCCGTGCCGGGTCTGCGGGACGACCGTGCGCACCAAGCAGTTGGAGGCGCGCAACCTGTTCTGGTGTCCCAGCTGCCAGGTGTGACGAGGGCAGGCCGTCAGAAGCCGCCGAAATCCCCGAAGTCGCCGCCGAAGTCGAAGCCACCGCCGTCGGATCCGCCACCGTCCCAGCCGCCGGCATCCGTGCCGCCCCAGTCGCCGGCACTGTCACCACCACCACCGCCGTCGACTCCGCCGCCGTCCTGGCCCGCGGCCAGGCCATCGGAGTAGCCGTCACCGTATCCGCTCTCGAAACCCTGTGCGCCGTAGTCGACTCCATGCATTCCGCTGAACATCGCATCGAACAGCAGCACCGAACCCAGGCCCCACGCCCCGGCCACCAGCGCCGGCTTCCACCACGGCTCGGAGTACCACCCCGCGGGTACCGGACGCCCGGCCACCCGTCCGCCGGGGTAGTAATTCGGGGTCCGCTGCGACGGTGACGGTGACGCCTCGATCTCGCGCCCCTCGTAATTGATCCGCCGGTCCTCGGTGACCGCCCCCGCCGAGCGTTGACCGCTGAGCGCTTCCAGTTCGGGGCCGGGATCCATGCCCATCGCGGTCCGGGCGGCGCGCACGTAGTACAGCCCCTCCACGGCGCTGTCCTTGGCCAGCGCGGCCTGTTTGACCGTGGTGGCCTGGTCGATCTGCGAGGACGCTGCGGTGTAGCGCTCCGAGGCGTCGACCAGTGCCTGCTTGGACGCCTCGTCGTTGCCGGTCAGATTCAGCACCTGGCCACCGAGCCGTTCGATGAGGCGACGGGCGTCAGCCTTGGCGTCGGCCAGCGATTCGGCGGCCCGGCGTCCCGACGAGGAGCTGTAGACGGCGAAGCCGACCGCGGCAATGACCAGGATGATGAGCACCAGCACAACGCCGTTCATGACGTTCAGCGTACCGACAGAAAACGGCGATTCCGGGCCACGGCGAAGGTCAGATCACGCCCAGAGCGGAATACACCGCGTCGGACAACGCCACTGCGCGCGGGTCCGCGTTGCACTTGGTCGCGTCGAAGTGGTTCATGACGTAGGAGTAGCCGATCCGGTGCTCCAGGTCGGCGAACGCGAACGAGCCGCCCGAGCCGCCATGGCCGAAGGTGCGCCGGTTGGGCCCCGCCACGCCGCGCTGATTGAGCATGTAGCCCAGACCCCAGCCGTGGTCGGCGACCCGCGGGCCCAGCACCACATCGGTGTCGAATCCGCCCTGGGACACCCGGCACCGCTCCAACTGCTCGCGGCTGAGCAGCTTCTCCTGCGCCAGGGCGTTGTAGAACGTAGCCATGCCCAGCGCGGACACGTGCCCGTTGGTGCTGGGGAATTCTGCTGACCGCCAGGCGTCGATGGCACGCACGCCCAATTCGTCGTCGGGCACGAAGTTCATCGATACGGCCCAGCCGGCCATTGGATGGTCTGTCAGTGTGGTCGGCGGAGCGGTGACCCCGTTGTCGGCCAGCAGGCCCCGCACGGTGGGCTTGTTCACCATTTCCGCGCACCGGTGGTGCTCGGCGGCGGGCAGACCGATATGCACGTCGATGCCCAGCGGCTCGGCGATCTCGGTGCGCAGATACTGCCCCAGGGTGCGACCGGTGACGCGTCGCACCACCTCACCGAGGATGAACCCGAACGTCACCACGTGGTAGCCCTGCAAGCTGCCCGGTGTCCACCACGGCGCCGCGGCCGCGATCTGTGCGCACACCCCGTCCCAGTCGGTCACCTGCCGCCAGTCCATGGGTTCGCGCGGGCCGATCACCCCCGAGCGGTGGCCCAGCACCATTGCGATCGTGATGTCCTGTTTTCCTGCCTGTGCGAACTCCGGCCAATACCGCGCCACAGGGGCGTCCAGGTCGATCTCACCGCGATCGGCCAACAGGTGGATGCACGTGCTCAACAGTCCTTTGGATCCCGAAAACACGCTGGCCAGGGTGTCCTGCCGCCAAGGCCGGGTGCCTGCCGCGTCGGCGTGCCCACCCCACAGATTGACCACCAGGTCGCCCTCGACCCAGACCGCGACTGCGGCGCCCACTTCGCCACGGTGGGCGAAGTTGTCCTCGAAGGCGCCGCGGACACTGTCGAATTCCGGTGCGCATGTGCCTGCGATGCGGCTCATTACGGACATGCGACTCCTGCACGGGTGCGGCGGTATTACGGCAGCGGTGCGCGAAACCTGTCTCGGCGCGCAGCCGTTCCATCTTCAAGATCGGTCGGTGGTCCCCACCTGTTACTCACGGTAAGGGCACCACCACACCGACGCACCATGCCGATACGGATCGCAAGCCATTCGAGACAGGGCCGTGATCGTCGGGCGAGGCCGCTGCGTCCCGGCGATCGGGCGTCGCTTTCGACACCAGGGTCGCCGATCGTGTCAGGTCACGACCCCCAGGTAGAAAGCGGCGAAAAGTTCGGCCAACCGGCTCGACCTGAACCGCCGCCGCTCTATGGGCGCTACAACCTGGTCATCGACTTCTCGAAGCAGACGTTCAACGGCATGCCGACACCGATGAATCCGGTGACGGTTCCCACCGGATTCAGCACCCAATGCGACGTGAACGGTTGCCTCGCACGCATGGACAACACGGACGATCACACGGAACCCAGGTGCCCCCATCGCGTACGAGTACCGATGGAGCAACGACCGTTGGGAGACGAGCGGTGAGTACCCGTACTTCTGTGATCGCAGCAACCCTGACAGTGCGGTGAGGGCCCAGCGCACGGACTACTGGATCCCGAACCCTGATGGCAGCTTCTTCAGGGAGCGCTCCCTCGTCATCGGGGGAGTTGGGTGCCCAGGTGAGGGGCCAGGCACTCATACGGTGCCGATATCACTGACACCCGTCGATCCACCGCTTGGCGGGCCGGCACGGTAGTGGCCTGAAAGACAAAAACCGCCCTGGTAGGGCGGTCTTCGTGGAGCGGGCGACGGGAATCGAACCCGCGTAGCTAGTTTGGAAGACTAGGGCTCTACCATTGAGCTACGCCCGCATGTGCAGCATCAGCACTGTACAGGTGCGCCCGGAATCAAATCCAATTGAATGCTCCGTGTCGTCAGCACGTAGTATCTCGCGTGGTCGTTTCGCAGGTTTCGCCTGCGGGTCGGCCACGGACACGGGGTGTAGCGCAGCTTGGTAGCGCATCCGCTTTGGGAGCGGAAGGCCGCAGGTTCAAATCCTGTCACCCCGACCAGAGCGCGTCACCCGTCCCACCGATTACAGACATTCCAAGGAGTACCCCGTGAAGAGCACCGTCGAGCAGCTGAGCCCCACCCGGGTGCGCATCAATGTGGAGGTGCCCTTCACCGAGCTGGAGCCTGACTTCGACCGTGCGTTCAAGGAGCTGGCCAAGCAGATCCGGCTGCCCGGGTTCCGTCCCGGCAAAGCGCCGCGCAAGCTGCTGGAAGCCCGCATCGGCCGTGGCGCGGTGCTCGAGCAGGTCGTCAACGACGCCCTGCCCAGCCGCTACAGCGAGGCGGTGTCGACCCAGGACGTCAAGCCGCTGGGCCAGCCCGACATCGAGATCACCAAGCTCGAGGACAACGAGGAGCTGGTGTTCACCGCCGAGGTGGACATCCGCCCGGAGATCAACCTGCCCGATCTGGAGTCGCTGAAGATCACGGTCGACCCGATCGAGGTCACCGATGACGAGGTCGACGCCGAACTGCAGTCACTGCGGGCCCGGTTCGGCACCCTGACCGGTGTCGAGCGCGCCGCGGCCGAAGGGGACTTCGTCTCGATCGACCTGTCGGCCACCGTTGACGGCAAGGACGTGCCCGAGGCGGCGACCGAGGGTCTGTCACACGAGGTCGGTTCCGGTCAGCTGATCGAGGGTCTCGACGACGCGATCACCGGACTGAAGGCCGGGGAGAGCAAGGTCTTCACCACCAAGCTGGCCGCCGGTGAGTACGCCGGCCAGGACGCCGAGGTCACCGTGACCGTCAAGTCGGTCAAAGAGCGTGAGCTGCCTGAGCCGGACGACGACTTCGCCCAGCTGGCAAGCGAATTCGATACGTTCGATGAGCTCAAGGAGAGTCTCATCGGCCAGGTGCGCCAGGCGAAGGGTGTGCAGCAGGCCGAGCAGATCCGGGACAAGGCCATCGAGGAACTGCTGGAGCAGACCGAGGTTCCGCTGCCGGAGAAGATCGTGCAGGCCCAGGTCGACGACACTCTGCACAACGCGATCCACGGCCTCGACCATGATGAAGAGCGCTTCGCCGAGTCGCTGACCGAGCAGGGCAGCAGCCGCGAAGAGTTCGACGCGGACAACCTCTCGAACGCCGAGAAGGCCGTCAAGACTCAGCTGCTGATGGACGCGGTTGCCGACAAGCTCGACATCCAGGTGGGGCAGAACGAGCTCACCGAGCGGCTGGTGCTGATGTCGCGCCAGTACGGCATGGAGCCTCAGCAGCTGATCCAGATCCTGCAGCAGAACAACCAGCTGCCGGCCATGTTCGCCGATGTGCGCCGCGGTCTGACCGTCGCCGCGGTGGTGCAGGCCGCCACCGTCACCGATTCCGACGGCAATGTGATCGACACCACGGAGTTCTTCGGGCCGTCGGGTGAGGCGGAAGCTGAAGCTGATGACGAAGCCCCAGAAGCCGACGCTGAAGCTGAAGCCCCCGAAGCCGACGACACCGCCAAGTGACGCTGTGAGCGAACGCGCGCCTTTACGGGAGTGCGGGGCAGCTCAGTTTGGTTAGTGTCGTCAGTACCAAGACGTAAGAGAAAGCAGGTATTCAGTCGTGACTGACATGCGTGGCGCCGGGCAGGGGCTCAACCTTGTCGACTCGGTGTACGAGCGGCTGCTCTCCGAGCGGATCATCTTCCTGGGTTCCCAAGTTGACGACGACATCGCGAACAAACTGTGCGCGCAGATTCTGCTGTTGTCCGCGGAGGATCCCACCAAGGACATTCACCTTTACATCAACTCTCCCGGCGGCTCGATCAGCGCCGGCATGGCGGTCTACGACACCATGGTGTTGGCACCGTGCGATATCGCCACCTACGCCATGGGTATGGCCGCCTCGATGGGTGAGTTCCTGCTCGCCGCGGGCACCAAGGGCAAGCGCTTCGCCCTGCCGCACGCGCGGATCCTGATGCACCAGCCGCTGGGTGGTGTGACGGGTAGCGCGGCCGATATCGCCATCCAGGCCGAGCAGTTCGCCGTCATCAAGAAAGAGATGTTCCGGCTCAACGCCGAATTCACCGGGCAGACCGTCGAGCGCATCGAGGCCGACTCCGACCGCGACCGCTGGTTCACCGCTCAGGAAGCCCTGGAGTACGGGTTCGTTGATCACATCATCACCAGCGCCTCTGTCAACGGCGAAGGACCAGGAGCAGGACTAGACAAATGACCGATCACACGGACCCCCGTCTACAACCGCAGGCCCGCTACATCCTGCCGTCGTTCATCGAGCACTCCAGCTTCGGTGTCAAGGAATCCAACCCGTACAACAAGCTGTTCGAGGAACGCATCATCTTCCTCGGTGTGCAGGTGGACGACGCTTCGGCGAACGACATCATGGCTCAGTTGCTGGTGCTCGAGTCGCTCGATCCCGACCGCGACATCACCATGTACATCAACTCGCCCGGTGGCTCGTTCACCTCGCTGATGGCGATCTACGACACCATGCAGTACGTCCGGGCTGACATTCAGACGGTCTGCCTGGGCCAGGCGGCGTCGGCGGCCGCGGTGCTGCTCGCCGCCGGAACGCCCGGAAAGCGCATGGCATTGCCGAATGCCCGTGTGCTCATCCACCAGCCTGCGCTGGGCGGCGTCATCCAGGGGCAGTTCTCCGACCTGGAGATCCAGGCTGCCGAGATCGAGCGGATGCGCACCCTGATGGAGACCACCCTGGCCCGCCACACCGGCAAGGATCCGGAGGTAATCCGTAAGGACACCGACCGCGACAAGATCCTGACCGCCGAGGCGGCCAAGGAGTACGGGATCATCGACACGGTCCTCGAATACCGCAAACTTTCTGCGCAAACCGCCTGACAGGATGCGGTATCGGCAGGCGTCGGGTGTGCGACACGCCAAAGACTTGGTTGGCCGTACACACGGCGGCGGGCCGGGTCAGGCGATATGTTGTCGCGAACACAGTTAAATACCACCGACGCGATTCGGCTTTATCGGTCGCCTCGCGCCGGAGCAAGCGGGTAGCGTCGGGATCACACCCGGGGTACCACCCGATCACACCGACTGCGAACAGGGAGTAGGGCCTCACCACCATGGCGCGCATAGGAGACGGCGGTGACCTGCTGAAGTGCTCGTTCTGCGGCAAGAGCCAAAAGCAGGTTAAAAAGCTCATTGCCGGTCCTGGCGTGTACATCTGCGATGAGTGCATCGACCTCTGCAACGAGATCATCGAGGAGGAGCTCGCCGACGCTGACGATGTCAAACTCGACGAGCTGCCCAAGCCCGCCGAGATCCGCGATTTCCTCGAGGGTTACGTCATCGGCCAGGACACCGCGAAGCGGACCCTGGCGGTGGCGGTGTACAACCACTACAAGCGAATTCAGGCGCAGGAGAAGTCCCGTGATTCGCGTGCCGAGCCGGTCGAGCTGACCAAGTCGAACATCCTCATGCTGGGCCCCACCGGCTGCGGTAAGACCTATCTGGCGCAGACGTTGGCGAAGATGCTCAACGTGCCGTTCGCCATCGCCGACGCCACCGCGCTGACCGAGGCGGGCTATGTGGGTGAGGATGTCGAGAACATCCTGCTGAAGCTGATCCAGGCCGCTGACTACGACGTGAAGCGCGCCGAGACCGGCATCATCTACATCGATGAGGTCGACAAGATCGCCCGTAAGAGTGAGAACCCGTCGATCACCCGCGATGTCTCCGGTGAGGGTGTGCAGCAGGCGCTGCTGAAGATCCTCGAAGGCACCCAGGCTTCGGTGCCGCCGCAGGGTGGGCGCAAGCATCCCCACCAGGAGTTCATCCAGATCGACACCACCAACGTGCTGTTCATCGTCGCCGGCGCCTTCGCCGGTCTGGAGCGGATTGTCTCCGACCGGATTGGCAAGCGCGGCTTGGGATTCGGTGCCGAGGTGCGCTCCAAGGCGGAGATCGACACGCAGGACCACTTCGCCGAGGTGATGCCGGAGGACCTGATCAAGTTCGGTCTGATCCCCGAATTCATCGGCCGGTTGCCGGTGGTGGCCTCGGTGACCAACTTGGACAAGGATTCACTGGTCAAGATCTTGTCGGAGCCCAAGAACGCTCTGGTCAAGCAGTACGTGCGGCTGTTCGACATGGATAACGTCGAGTTGGAGTTCACCGAGGACGCCCTGGACGCCATCGCCGACCAGGCCATCCACCGTGGCACCGGCGCACGCGGGCTGCGCGCGATCATGGAAGAAGTGCTGCTGCCGGTGATGTACGACATCCCCAGCCGCGACGACGTCGCCAAAGTCGTCGTGACGAAGGAGACCGTGCAGGACAACGTGCTGCCGACGATCGTGCCGCGCAAGCCGTCCCGTTCCGAGCGCCGCGACAAGAGCGCGTAGCTCTCTGCGAGCGCACTGCTCAGCTTGAGAAGCTGGCCGTGATCCCGGCCAGCACGACCGCGAGGCCTGCCTCGAACGACGCGTCCGCGTCAGGATTGAACATCACGCGACGTACCTGCGTGGCAAGCGGAAAATCTTGGCTGTTGATCGATTCGGCGTTGGCGTACGGATTGTTCTCGTAGTCGACACCACTTCGGGCCTGTTCCTCGATCGCGCTACCGGTGACGTAGTGCAACACCGTCAGAAGCGCGACGGCAGCGGCGTCGGGGCGCACGCCTGCGGCCTGTAGTTCCGTCAGCACCAACTCGGTGCTGGGCCGGGCGGACGGCGTCGCCGAGCCGACGAACACGCGGGCGCCATCGCGGTACTGCAACATCGCCGATCGCAGCGCCCGTGCGACCTCGCCGAGCCAGTCGGGGACGGATTCGCCGGCGCGGCGGGGACGCAGCATGTGGTGGGCCTCGACGGCGATGACGTCGGCCATCTCGTCGAGCAGTTCCCGTTTGTTCTTCACATGCCAGTACAGCGTGGGGGCCTGCACGTCGAGCGCGGTGGCCAGCGTCCGCATCGACAAGCCGTCAAGTCCATGTTCGGCGAGGAGTCCCAGCCCGGTGCGGGCGATGACCTCGCGGTTAAGTTTGGGCGCCACCACTGCACTCTAACAGTGTTAGAGTGGTCTCTAACACTGTTAGAGAGGATTGACGATGTCAGATGTGATCGTGGTCGGCGCAGGGCCGACGGGACTGATGCTGGCCGCCGAGCTCGTCAGAGCCGGCGTCGATGTCGAACTCTTCGACCGTGCCAAGCAGCGTTCAGAGGCCTCGCGTGCCGCCGGAATGAATGCCCGCACCATGGAGGTCCTGGACCAACGGGGCATGCTCCACGCGTTCGAGGCGGTGGGCCGGCCCATGGCTGCCGGGCATTTCTCGGGAATTGCCCTCGATACCGGGAGTCTCCCGACGCGGCGGCCCTACACGCTGGGCATCATGCAGGCCGACACCGAACGCGTGCTCGAACAGTTCGCGGTGCCTGTTCAGTGGGATTCCGAGGCGACCGCCGTCGAGCAGGACGACACCGGTGTATGGGTGACGATCGTTGGTGCCGAAGGGGTTACCCGTCGGCGCGCCCGTTACGTGGTGGGGTGCGACGGCGGGCGCAGCGCGGTGCGCCGCCTGGCGGGCATCCCGTTCGACGGGACGCCCGCCAGGCGCATCACGCTGCTCGGCGATGTGGAGGTCGACAGCCCACCGGCCGAACGCACCTTCTTGTCGCGACATGACGCAGGCATCGTGACGTTCCTGCCGTTCGGCGAATTGTCCGGCGGTGGCTGGAAGCGGGTGATGGTCACCGAATATGGTGCGTCGCTCGATGATTCGAATCCGGTGACGCTCGACGGGATGCGGGGTGCGCTACGGCGCGTCGCCGGCACGGACTTCGGTATCCACTCAGCGCGATGGCTGTCGCGATTCGCCGATGCCAGCCGGCAGGCCGGCCGATACCACTCCGGACGGATCTTCCTCGCCGGCGACGCCGCACACATCCATCCGCCGCTGGGCGGGCAGGGCATGAATATGGGCATGCAGGACGCGGTCAACCTCGGTTGGAAGCTGGCGGCGGTACTGCGCGGTGCGGATGACGGTCTGCTGGACAGCTATCACGAGGAACGGCATCCCGTTGCCGCGCGGGTGATGATCAACACCCGCGCGCAGACCGGCCTCCTCGACGGCGGCGCCGACGTCACTGCCATGCGGCAGACCTTAGAGGAGATACTGCGCGTCGACGCGGCCAACGAACGACTGAGCGCGGAGATCTCGGGTCTCGACACCTGCTACGGAACCGGTGGGCATCCGCTGGTGGGCCGTCGAATACCGGATGGCGACATCGTGATCGGTACCCGGCCGAGCCGGATCTACGAGCTGCTGCATCCGGCGCGGCCGGTGCTGCTCGACCTTGGCGCCGGGATCGAGACGGCCCTCGATGAGCAGATCCTGGTCGTGCGAGCCGACTGTCCGGTCCGCCGGTGGCGGCTGCCGGTGGTTGGTTGGGTGACTGTTCCCGCCGCGCTGCTCATCCGCCCCGACGGTCACGTGGCCTGGGTGTCGACCGACGGATCCGAGGACGGACTGCGGCGGTCGGCCGAACAGATCGGCGTGCCGTCAGCGCTGGATCCGGTCGGGCCGGGTGTAGACGTTCATCGACTCGCCGCGCAGGAAAGCCACCAAGGTCAGGCCTGACTGGCCGGCCAGGTCCACCGCCAGTGACGACGGCGCGGACACGGCGGCCAGCACCGGTATCCCTGCCATCACTGCCTTCTGGGTGAGTTCGAAGGAGGCCCGGCCGCTGACCAGCAGCACAGTTCCGGTCAACGGGACCCGATTCTGTTCCAGTGCCCAGCCGATCACCTTGTCGACCGCGTTGTGCCTGCCGATGTCTTCACGCGCCGCCAGCATGGTGCCGTCGGCGCTGAACAGTGCGGCTCCGTGCAGGCCACCGGTGCTGGCAAAAACCTTCTGTGCGTTGCGAAGTTGCGCGGGCATCGAGGCCAGGGTGTCGGAGGATACGGTCGCTGGATCATCACCGGGGCAGTGGCGGCTGATCAGGCGCACCGCTTCCAGTGATGCCTTGCCGCACACGCCACACGATGATGTGGTGTAAAAGTTGCGGGTGACATCGACGGCGGGCGGCGGCACCCCCTCGGCAAGGGACACGTCGAGCACGTTGTAGGTGTTCATGCCGTCCTCGCCGGCACCGCGACAGTACTGAACGCGTGCGACGTCGTCGCGCTGGGAGATGACACCCTCGGTCAGCAGGAATCCCTGCGCCAGTTCCACATCCGATCCGGGGGTGCGCATGGTGACAGTCAGCGCACTGCCATTGACACGGATCTCCAGTGGTTCCTCGACGACCAGCGTCTCCGGTCGCGTCACGGTGTGATCCGCGGTCAGATGGTGTGCAGGCCGGCGTGCGGTCACCCTGCCCATCAGATTTTCTCCAGCCGGATCACCACCGCCTTGGACACCGGCGTGTTCGACTTCTTGGCGGTGTGGTCCAACGGCACCAGAGCATTGGTCTCGGGATAATAGGCGGCGGCGTTACCCATCGGCGTCGAATAGGGCACCACCAGAAAATCTTTCGCGCGCCGTTCCTGGCCTTCGAACTCCGACACCAGGTCGACGCGGTCACCCTCGGCCAATTCGAACGCGGCCAGATCCGCGGGATTGACGAACACCACCCGCCGGCCACCCTTCACACCGCGGTAACGGTCGTCGAGTCCGTAGATGGTGGTGTTGTACTGATCGTGGCTGCGCAGGGTCTGCAAAACCAATCGACCAGGAGGCACTGGCACCCACTCCAAGGGATACGCCGCGAAGTTGGCTTTGCCTGTGGTGGTATGGAATTCGCGAGCATCGCGCGGCGGGTGGGGCAGTTGGAAGCCGTCGGGTTGCCGGACGCGGCGGTTGTAGTCGGCGCAACCGGGAACCACGTCGGCGATCGCATCGCGGATGCGGTCATAGTCGGCGTTGAACTGCTCCCACGGCACCGGATGGTCCGGGCCGAGAAGCGTGCGGGCCAGCTGGCAGACGATGGCGACCTCGCTGCGCAGATGTTCGCTGGGCGGGGTCAGGCTGCCGCGTGACAGGTGCACCATCGACATCGAATCCTCTACGGAAACCAGTTGTTTCCCACTGGCCTGGAAGTCCTTATCGGTGCGGCCCAGGGTCGGCAGGATCAGTGCGGTACGTCCGTGCACCACGTGGCTGCGGTTGAGTTTCGTCGAGATCTGTACCGTCAGAGCGCAACTGCGCAGAGCCGCTTCGGTGACCTCGGTGTCCGGGGTGGCGGAGACAAAATTGCCGCCCATGCTGATGAACACCTTGGCCCGCCCGTCGCGCATGGCGCGGATCGCGTCGACCGTGTCATGGCCGTGTTTCCGGGGGGTGGTGATGCCGAACCGCCTGTCCAGCGCGACATGGAAGGCCTCCGGCATCTTCTCCCAGATGCCCATGGTGCGGTCACCCTGCACATTCGAGTGCCCACGCACCGGACACACACCCGCACCGGGCTTTCCGATCATGCCGCGCATCAGCAGCAGGTTGGTGGCCTCGCCGATGGTGGCGACGGCGTGACGATGCTGGGTCAGGCCCATGGCCCAGCACACCACCGTGCGCTGTGAGGCGATCAGCATGTCGGCGACGCGCTTCAACTGGCCCGCATCTACGCCGCTGGCCTCGGTCACGGTGTCCAGGTCGACCCCGCGGGTCCGGGATGCGTACTCGTCGAATCCGGCGCAGTGCTCACCGATGAACGCGCGGTCGAGCACTGTGCCAGGAGCGGCGTCCTCCGCCTCCAGCAGCAGCCGTCCCAAACCCGCGAACAAGGCCATGTCACCGCCGATGCGGATTTGCACGAATTCGTCGGCGATGGGGACGCCGTCGCCCACCACGCCGTGCACCTTCTGCGGATCCTTGAACCGGATGAGACCTGCCTCGGGCAGCGGGTTGATCGCAATGATTTTGGCGCCCTTGGCCTTCGCCTTCTCCAGCACCGACAGCATGCGGGGATGGTTGGTGCCCGGGTTCTGCCCGGCAATGAGGATGAGGTCGGCTTCGGTCACGTCCTCGACGGTGACCGAACCCTTCCCGATACCGATGGCGTCGGTCAGCGCGGTGCCCGAGGACTCATGGCACATGTTCGAACAGTCCGGCAGGTTGTTGGTGCCGTAACTGCGGACGAGCAGCTGGTAGAGGAACGCAGCCTCGTTGCTGGTGCGTCCCGAGGTGTAGAACAGTGCCTCGTCGGGGGAGTCCAGGGCTTTGAGCTCGTCGGCGATGAGCCGGTAGGCGTCGTCCCAGGAGATCGGGCGGTAGTGGCTGTCCCCGTCTCTGCACACCATCGGCTCTGTGAGCCGGCCCTGCTGCGACAGCCAGTACTCGGGCTGCGCGTCAAGGTCAGCCACGCTGTGCCTGGCGAAGAACTCGGGGGTGACGCGGCGTTTCGTTGCTTCCTCGGCGACGGCTTTGGCGCCGTTCTCGCAGAACTCTGCCAGCTTGCGGCCACCGTGTTCTTCCGGCCAGGCGCAGCCGGGGCAGTCGAAACCGTGCCGTTGATTGAGCCGGGTCAGGGTGGCCGCGGTGCGCAGCGGCCCCATCTGCTCGAGCCCGCGCTGCATCGACACCATGACGGCCTTGACACCTGCAGCCTCATGTTCGGCGCCGGAGATGATGACGTCATGGTCGTCGTAACTGGCGTCAACATCTTTGGCCCTCGTCATGATTCCAATCTAGTCGCCCAGATCCTCGGGACGCGCCGGTTGGCGGGCGTCCGCATTCGATATTTCACATGCAGTGATAGATGCTGACTATCGAGCGTCGACGAATATGGGGAGTCATGGCGAGTGACGTGCTACTGCAGCAGCTCGACTATCTGCTGGCCCTCTCGACCGAGCGCCACTTCGGGCGGGCGGCGGCGCGTTGTCATGTGAGTCAGCCGACGCTGTCAGTGGCGATCCGCCGGCTGGAGCACGAGTTGGGCATCGTCATCGTCCAGCGGGGGCAACGCTTCGAGGGCTTCACCGAAGAGGGTCATCGGGTTGTGGCGTGGGCCCAGCGGATCGTCGCGGAACGCGATGACATGCTCGCCGACATCGACCGTATGCGGGGACGGCTGACGGTCACGGCCCGGATCGGTGCGATACCGACCGCAGTACCCGCGGGCCCGTTCATCACCACCGAGTTTCTTCGGCGCAATCCGGCGGCGTCGATGCGTATCGAGGCCTTGTCGTCACGCGAGATCGCGCGGCGGTTGGCCGATTTCGAGATCGACGCCGGACTCACCTACCTCGATGACGAAACCCCGCCCGGGACCAGGTCGGTGCCGTTGTACCGGGAGCAGTACGTCCTCGTGGCACCGGCGGACCATGCACTGATGCGGGAACCGGAGGTCACCTGGTCCGATGCCGCCGATCTCGAGCTCTGTGTGCTGACGACCACGATGCGCAACCGGCGCATCATCGACGCCAATATGGCCGCCGAAGGGGTGCGCTACCGCCCGGTGGTGGAAGCTGACTCGGTCGATGCGCTGTATGCGCACCTGACGAACTCGCCGCGGGCCACCATCGCCTCCACGGCATGGTTGCCACAGCTCGGTGTACCGCCGGGTTTCGCTGCCCGGCCAATGGTGCAGCATGGTCCGCGTCCGTCGATCGGGCTGGTGGTGCTCGACCGTGCGCCTGCGTCGATCGTTGCGGCGGCGCTCGTTGAGGTGGCTACCGGGTTGGATCTGGGTAGCGTCATCGACAGCTGGTGGGATGCGGCGTCGGGGGCAAGCCCCGGGCTTGCGTAGGTCTCAGGGTCCGCGTATTCCTTTGCCGCCGTGGGCATAATCGTTGCCGATGCTCTGCCAGGGGTCGGGGTACTCGTC